>JANXSM010000056.1 GCA_025352665.1 Rhodospirillales bacterium
CTTCAACCCGATCGAGAACGCCTTCTCAAAGCTCAAGGCATTCCTGCGGAAAGCTGCCGCACGAACCATCGACGAGCTGTGGAACGTGATCCGTGAAGCCTTACCAACCTTTACGCCACAGGACTGCGCGAACTACTTCACCGCCGCCGGCTATGAGCCAGACTGATCGGATTCCGCTCTAGCACCAGCGTGGTTCGCGGGATGATTGTCCAGGTGCCACCTGCGGCATCAATCGACGTGCACTCTTATGCCGAAAGCGCCTGCGGTTCCGTGCGTTCTCGCTTTACCAACAACTTGTTGAGCGCATGCAGATAGGCGCGCGTGGCCGCCACGATCGTATCGGTATCGGCACCCTGCCCGTCTACCATTTTGCCGGCTTCCTCCAGACGCACGGTGGTACGCGCCTGGGCATCGGTGCCTTCGGTCACGGCACCGATACTGAACAGAGTGAGCTTGGCCTGATGCGGAAAAATTGCGTGAATGGCGTTGAAGGTCGCGTCCACCGGACCGTCGCCGGTGGCGGAAGCGGCATGGGCCACACCATCGATCTCAAGCTCCAGCTCCGCGTGGGCGGGTCCGCGCGAACCGGCGCGAACGTCGAGCGCCACGAAGCGGATACGGTCCTTCCCACGCACCACCTCGTCATCGACAAGTGCAGTGATATCCTCGTCGTACACGGTCTTCTTCCGATCAGCGAGATCCTTGAAACGGCGGAACGCGTCGTTCAGCGCATTGTCGCCAAGCTCGCCATATCCCAACGTCTTGAGCTTGTCGCGAAACGCCGCGCGCCCGGAATGCTTGCCCATCACCAGGCTGGTCTTGGCCCAGCCGACCGACTCCGGCGTCATGATTTCGTAGGTGGCGGCGTTCTTCAGCATGCCGTCCTGGTGGATGCCGGCCTCGTGGGCGAACGCGTTGCGCCCGACGATCGCCTTGTTCGGCTGCACGTCAAAGCCCGTGATGGTCGACAGCAGCTTGGACGTCATCAAAATCCGCTCGGTCACGATCCCAACGCGACCAGGCACGGCATCAGGCCGTGTGCGGATCGCCATCGCGACTTCCTCGAGTGCTGCATTGCCGGCTCGCTCGCCGATGCCGTTGATGGTGCATTCGATCTGCCGCGCGCCAGCCGCCACCGCGGCCAGAGTGTTGGCCACGGCAAGGCCGAGGTCGTTGTGGTTATGCGTCGACAGGATCACCCGATCGGCACCCGGCACCCGCTCGCGCAGCATGGTGAAGATGCGCGTCATGTCCTCCGGCAGCGCGTAGCCGACGGTATCGGGCACGTTGACGGTGGTGGCGCCGGCTCGGATCGCCGCTTCCACGCAACGGCACAGGAAATCGGAATCGGAGCGGCTGCCGTCCTCGGCCGACCACTCCACGTCATCGGTGTGGTGGCGCGCCAGGGTCACGCTGTCGGTCACCGCCTGCAGCACCGCCTCGGGCTCCATGCGGAGCTTGTATTTCATGTGCAGCGGGCTGGTTGAAATGAAGGTGTGAATGCGGCTGCGCGCAGCACCGCGCACCGCATCCGCCGCGCGCAGGATGTCGGCCGGCGCCGACCGCGCCAGACCCGCGATGACGGGACCACGGATCAGCCGCGCGATGCTCTCAACGCTCTCGTAGTCGCCGGGCGAGGCGATCGGGAAACCAGCTTCAATCACGTCGACCCCGAGTTCGGCCAGCGCCTCGGCCATGCGCAGCTTCTCCTCGAGGTTCATCGAGAAACCCGGCGACTGCTCGCCGTCGCGCAAGGTGGTGTCGAAGATGATGATGCGGTCGTCGGCGATCTCGCCGAAGTTGGGATGTTGGATGGTCATGTTCTGCCTTCGGGCGGTGCCCTGGTCGTGCAAACTTTGAGGTTTGCCTGGTTTCTCGTGTGCAAATTTGAAAACTCAGGGGATCCCCTGAGCAAAGCCGCGATCAGCCGCGCGGCATCATGCCCAGGGGCGGGTAAGTCGAATGAGCAGCCCGAGGATCAGAATGTTCTTAGCCAGGCGCACACCGCTGTGGACGGCTTTGCAAGCGGCAAAACCGGGGACGAGGCAGCATGCGCGGGGTGGGACCGGGAACATCACCGAACGCTAGCGAGGCCGCGGCGCCCGTGCAAGCGCGACGCGCCCAGCAACGCCGGAAACTGTATGCGCCAAGCCCCGTTCAGCCTTGCGCCACACGCGGGATTACGCGAAGCGGCGCAGATCCGTCACGCGAAGCGGCGCAGATCCAGCGTGCGTGGATGGTCGCGATCAACCACGAGGCGCGGCTCCTCCATCGGCCCATGCGTGTGGCCGATCGGAAAGAAGCGAGACCGGCGCCGGGCCTCGGCGGCATTCGCGTTCACGGGGAAGTCGTCATAGCTGCGACCGCCCGGGTGCGAGACATGATGCGTCATGCCGCCAATGCTGCGCCCGCTCCAACGATCATAAACGTCGAACACCAAGGGCGTCTGCGCCTTGATCGTGGGGTGCAGCGCGTTTGGCGGCTGCCAGGCCTTGAAGCGAACCCCGGCCACGTATTCGCCCACACGGTCCGTCTTGTTCAGCGGCAACGCCACCCCGTTGCAGCTGAGGAGGTAGCGCTCGTCCACCCAGCCCGTCACCCTGGCCTGCAGCCGCTCGACCGAGCTGTCGACGTAGCGGACCGTGCCACCCGGGGCGGTGTCCTCGCCCAGCACATGCCACGGCTCGAGCGCTGACCGCAGTTCAACGTTCATGCCGGCCACGTCGATCTGGCCGATCTGGGGAAAGCGGAATTCCTCATGCGGCGCGAACCATTCAGGCTCGATGCGCACCCCGAAGTTCGAAATCTCGTCCAGCGCCTCATGCAAGTCCCGCGTGGCGTAGTGCGGCAGCAGAAACTCGTCGTGCAGCCGCGTGCCCCAGCGGATCAGCCGGCGCTCATAGGGGTGCTGCCAGAACGCGGCCAGGGCAGCCCTCATCAGCAGCATCTGGGCGGCCGACATGCGCGCATGCGGCGGCATCTCGAAGGCGCGGAACTCCACCAGGCCACGCCGGCCAGAGCCCCCGGCGGGGTCGTACATCTTGTCGATGCAAAATTCCGTCCGGTGCGTGTTGCCGGACATATCGACGAGGATGTTGCGAAAGATCCGATCGGTGAGCCACGGCGGCGTGTGCTGGAACGGGGTGATCTGGTTGAACGCGATCTCAAGCTCCGCCGTCGCGTCGTCGCGGGCTTCATCGATGCGGGGGTGCTGGCTGGTCGGCCCGATGAACAGGCCCGCAAACAGGAACGACAGCGACGGATGATTGTGCCAGAAGCCCAGCAGCGACTTCAGCACATCCGGCCGGCGCAGAAACGGGCTGTCCTCTGCCCGGGCCGCGCCCATCACCACGTGATTGCCGCCGCCGGTGCCGACATGGCGCCCATCCTGCATGAACTTTTCTGACGTGAGCCCACACATCCGCGCCTCGTCGTAGAGTTGCTCGGTGCGCTGCACATGGTCGGCCCAACTGGTCGACGGATGCACGTTGACCTCGATCACCCCCGGATCGGGGGTCACCGAGAAATTCAGCAGACGCGGATCATGCGGCGGCAGATAGCCTTCGATAACAACCGGGTAGCCCATTTCGGCAGCGGTGGCCTCAACGGCTGCCACCAGATCGAGCCAGTCCTCGGCCGCGAACAACGGCGGGAAGAACACGTGCAGAATCCCATCGCGCGGCTCTACGCACAACGCCGTGCGCACCAACTCGGCCTCGCCGCGGCCAATTTCGGCCAAAGGCTGCGGCATCGGCTGGACGTTCTCGTCACCTTGGCCGACCGGCGCCACGCTTTGGCTGCTTCGCAGGACCTGCTGGCTCGGCAACGGCTCGCTGGCCGCGAACGGATCGGCTTCGAAGTTCGCCTCCACCTCCGAAGGATCCGCCCAGGGCAGGCTCTCGAGCGGCAGACGGAAACCCATCGGGCTGTCGCCGGGCACCAGGAACAGCGTGTCGCCGCGCAGGAACCATTTGGCCGTCTGCCAGCGCCGATCGGGCCCGTCGAGCACGCGGCACAGCGGCAGCACGCTGCCGACGGGTGAAGCAAGCCCCTGGCCGAACACGCGTATCAGGCGGGCGCGTTCCAGCGGATCGCGCAGTTTGTTGTCTTCCAGCAGCACGTTGACCGGAAGCCGATGCTCCTTCCACAGGTAGTAATGCACGTCTTCGAAGCCCGGCAGGATCACGCTCGGGTCGACCTGCAGCCGTTCGGCCAGCGCCTCGGCGAAGCGAGCGGCATCGGCGGGTGTGGCGTGGCCGCGATCATGGTCGGGGTCGGCCAGCAGTTCCGGACGGATCCAGACCTTCTCGCCGTCCGCCCGCCAATGCGCCGACAGCGCCCAGCGCGGCAACTGCTCGCCGGGATACAGCTTGCCCATGCCGTGATGCAGCGCAGCACCTGGCGCCCATAGCGGCTGCAATCTGCGGATCAGGCGGCCGGCGTAGCCGCGTTTGGTGGGGCCAAGTGCGTCGGTGTTCCATTCCGCCGCCTCGACGTCGCTGGCCGAAACGAAGGTCGGCTCGCCGCCCAGCGTCAGCCGTACATCCCCCGCCAACAACGCCCGATCGACGCGCGCACCGGCGGCCAGGATCGCCTGCCACTGCGTCTCGGTATACGGCTTGGTCACGCGCGGTGTCTCAAGCACCCGGCGCACCGACATCTCGAAACCGAACTCCACCTCTGCCGTATCAACGCCGCCAGAGATCGCAGCCGCTGACTGCGGCTCCGGCGAGGCGGCGAGCGGGATATGGCCCTCGCCGGTCATCAGGCCGGAGGTCGCGTCCATGCCGATCCAGCCGGCACCGGGCAGATACACCTCGGCCCAGGCGTGCAGATCGGTGAAGTCGGCACTCGGGCCCTCGGCACCGCCATCGATCGGCTTCACGTCGGCGACCAGCTGGATCAGGTAGCCCGAGACGAACCTCGCCGCGAGGCCGAGATTGCGCAGCAGCTGCACCAACAGCCAGGCCGAATCGCGGCACGATCCGCGGCCTTGCTCCAGCGTCTCCTCCGGCGTCCACACCCCCGGTTCGAGGCGCACGATATAGGCGGTGCGGCCTTGCACCATGGCGTTCAGCCCGATCAGGAAGTCGACCGTGCGCGCCGGCTCGCGCGGCACCTCGGCGATCAGTGCCGCCAAACGCAGGCCCGTGGGCGCGCATTTGCGAAACGGCGCGAGTTCTTCCTTCAGCACTGGATCGTAGGCGAACGGAAAGCTCTCGGCCTCAGGTTCGAGGAAGAAGTCGAACGGATTGATCGTGGCCATGTCAGCCACCAGGTCCACTGCCACGTCGAAATGCGTGACCTTTTCGGGAAACACCACGCGGGCGAGGAAATTGCCCTGCGGGTCCTGCTGCCAGTTCAGAAAATGCGGTGCAGGCGAAACCTTCAACGAATACGCAAGAATCGGCGTGCGGGCATGCGGCGCCGGCCGCAGACGGATGGTCTGTGGTCCAAGCGTCACGGCGCGGTCGTAGCGATAGGTCGTGCGGTGCGTCAGGGCCACGTGGAGAGACATTCTGTTTCGCCTTGCGGTGGGTCAGGCTTCGAGGTCGGCGTTCAGGCTGCAAATCGCCGCGGATCGACACGCGCGATGATGTCCTCGGAAAACTCCGGGGCACGACCGGCGACCAGGTCTGCGACCAGGCGCCCTGCTGCGGGGCAGGTCTGAATGCCGTAGCCGCCCTGCCCCACGCACCACATGAAGTTCTCCACATGGGCGTCCCAGCCGAAGGCCAGGCTGCGGTCTGGCGTGAATGTCCGCAGGCCCGCCCAGCTGTGCTCGACCCGGCGCACCTCGATATCGAGCGCCTGCTGCATGCGATCGACGGCGATGGCGACATCGAGCTCGTCGGGCTGCACATCATGCGGCGTGTCGTCGGTTTCGTCGGCCGGGCTCAGCATCAGCTTGGTGCGCGCTTCCGGGCGACAGTACCAGCTATGCGTGATGTCGTTGATCATCGGCCAGTCCGCCGGCAGGTATGGCTGCGGATCGATGATCACCCCGGTGCGCCGCTTCGGCATCAGACCAAGCGGGGACACGCCGGCGTGCGTTGCGACCTCGTCGCCCCAGGCGCCGGCCGCGTTGACGATGGTCTTTGCGTGATAGACCGCACCTCCGGTGACCTCCACCCGCCAGAGACCGCTCTCACGACTGATCCGGCCGGACCGGCTGCGCAACGCAAGCGCGCCCCCCAGGGTTTTCAGCTGCCGCAGGAACCCCTGGTGGATCGCGGCGACATCGAGATCGAACGAATCGTCCTCGATTGCCCCGCGCACCGCGTAGCCCGGCCGGAGTGCCGGGATCATTTCGTGCAGGCTGGCCATGGAGATCTCATGCAGGCCGATCCCTTCCGCCAGCATCACCTCGAACTGCGGCAACTGGTCGGCGGGCGAGAGAAAAACGATCTTGCGCGGCGAAACCAGGGGAATATCGGAAAATCCGGCCGGCGGATTGACCAGAAAGTCGCGCGAGGCGCCGGTCAGCGCCCGCACGTCAGGGGCGCCGTAGTTCTGGATCCAAATGGCGGCGGAGCGGCCGGTCGTGTGATAGCCGGCCGACTCCTCGGCTTCGATCAGAGCGACCTTGTGGTCGACGGCCAGATGTGCGGCGCAGGTGGCGCCAGCGATGCCGGCGCCGATGACGAGAACGTCGAATTCGTGTGTTTCCATGCGAGCAACATCACGTGGCGGCGCTCATTTCGCAAGCGCGGGATGACCGGGATCAACCGTAGACCAGGTTCGGCAGCCACATGGCGATCCCAGGCATGAAGGACAGAATCACCACCCCGATCGCCATCAGCACCACGAAGTGCAAGGTCCCCCAGATGATATGGACCAGGCCGATATCCGGGGCGATGCGGTTGATAACAAAGATGTTGAGGCCGACCGGCGGGTGGATCAGACCCATTTCCATGACCACGGCCATCACCACCCCGAACCAGATCAGGTCGAATCCCGCGGCACGCAGCGGCGGCAGGATGATGGGAGCCGTCATCAGAATGATCGAGACCGGCGGCAGGAAGAAGCCCAACACCACCACCATCAGCAGAATCGCCGTCAACAGCATCCACTTGGAAAGACCGAGCCCCACGATCCCCTGCGCCGCGGCCTGGCTGATGTGGAGGTAGCTCATCACGTAACTGTATAACAGGCTCATGCCGATGATCATGAGCAGCATGCCGCTTTCGCCCAGCGTGCCGGCAAAGATCGGCTTCAGGTCGCGCAGGTGATAGGCCTGATAGATGATGGCGATCAGCGCCAGCGCCATGACGGCGCCGAGGCCTGCGGTTTCCGAAGGCGTCGCGATGCCGCCATACAGCGCCACCATCACGCCGGTCAGCAGCAGCAGGAACGGCAGCACGCGCGGCAACGCCTGCATCCGCTGTGCCAGGGTGAAATGCTCGTCGGCCAGGATCGGGCTGCGCACACCGCCGGCCGCGGCCACCGCCGCCGCCTTGCCGTATTCGCGGCGCCACTGGAACACGGCATAGAGCGCGAACAGGATGACCAGCAGAAGGCCTGGGCCAAGCCCTGCAAGAAACAGCCGCCCCAACGATTGCTCGGCGGCAACGGCATATAGAATCAGCACGATAGACGGCGGCAACAGAATACCAAGCGTGCCGCCTGCCGCAACCAGGCCTGCCGCGAAGCCAGGCGAGTAGCCTCGCCGCCGCATTTCGGGAATGCCCGAGCTGCCGATCGCAGAACACGTCGCCGGGCTCGATCCCGCCATCGCCGCGAACAACCCACAGGCCAGCACCACCGCAACACCCAGTCCGCCGGGCACGCGCCCCATCCAGGTGTGCAGCGCGTCATACAGGTCTTTACCGGCGCGTGACTTGCCGATCGCAGCGCCCTTGAGAATGAACAGCGGAATCGTCAGCAGCGTAATGCTGGCAAGTTCCTCGTAGACATTCTGCGCAATGGTATCGAGCGACGCCGCCGGCATGAACAGCATCATAAACACGGTCGCCACGCCACCGAGGGCGAAGGCGATGGGAATGCCGGAAAACAGAGCGGCGATGGTCGCACCGCCATACATCAGCCCCAACTGAAGGGCACTCATCGGCGGCTTGGCCCCGCCAGAAACTGCAACGCCTGCTGCAAGGCCAGCATCGCCATCCCGATGGTCATGCAGGAATACGGGATCCACAGCGGCGGCCCCCAGGCCGAGGGCGTCGTCTGATCGTCCACCCAGGCTTCGACCAGCAGCTCCCAGGATTTCCAGGCAAAGAAGCTGCAGAACACACAAGCCACGAGATCCGCCAGGCTGCGGCGAACCCGGTCCAGACTCGCCGGCAGCACCAAGGACAGCGCGTCGATCCCGACATGGCCGCGCCGCGCCTGGGTCCAGGCGGCAGACGCGAAAGTGGCGCCCACCAGAAGGAAAGTCGACAGCTCGTCTTGCCAGTCGCTGGCAATGCCCAGGAAGTAGCGGCCCACCACCTCCCACGTCAGCACCAGCCCAGCCGCTGCGATCGCCAAGGCGGAGGCCACAGCCATGACCGCGTTCACGACGTTGAGCACTGACTGAACCGCGCCGAGGACACCTCGGCGCGGTGTGTCGGTCAGCGAAACATTGAGCTCGGCGTGTGCGCTCACGCAACCGCCTCGGCAAGCTTCAACAGCTCAGCGCAGGCGGCGTTGCGCTTGGCGAAATCTTCCCACGCCGTCGCCTGGGCGATCACCTTCCATTTGGCGATGGCGGGTGCACCGAAATCGGCCACTTTGACATTGGCCTTGCCGTAAATAACGGCCAACGACTCGTCATCGGCTTGCGCCGCCTTGAGGGCGAAGTCTTCCAAGCCGGCGCCCACTTGCACAATCGCCTTTTGCTGGTCGCCGGGCAGGCTGTCGAAAATCGCCTTGGACATCAGCAGCGGCTCCAGCATGAACCAGAAGCTGCCCTGGCGGCCAGTGGTGACATTCTTGGCGATTTCCTGCAGGCGAAAACTGATCAGGCTGGTCGAGGAGGTCACCGCGGCATCCAGCGTCCCGGTCTGCATGGCGGCATAGATCTCGTCCGACGGCACCGAGGAGATGATCCCGCCGGCCGCCTTCAGCATCAGATCCATTTCGCGCGAGCCGCCGCGGATCTTGAGCCCCTTGGTATCCTCGGGGTTGACGATGCCAGCTGCGCGGCTGGCAAGACCGCCCGCCTGCCAGATCCAGGTGATGATCTTGACACCACGTTTGTCGAGTGTTGCGGTCAGCTCCTCGCCGATCTTGGAGGTCTTCCACGCCATGCCCTGCGCGTAGGTCGAAACCAGGCAAGGCATCAGACCGATATTGACCTCAGGCACCTCGCCCCCCGCATAGGCCAGCGGATACAGGGACATATCGAGAGCGCCACGGCGCAGCGAGGAAAACTGCGCCACCGTCTTCATCAAGGACGACCCGGGATAGATCTCGAAGGCCAGCTCGCCGTTGGTGGCGCGGCCGACATTCTGGGCGAACTGGCGCACCAGCCGATCGCGGAAATCACCCTCGGTGAGCGTGCCGCCGGGAAACTGATGGCTGATCTTGAGCGTGCGCGTGGCCGCACGCGCCCCACTCGCGGAAAGGATCGCCGGTGCAGCCATAACCCCACCGAGCACATGACGGCGCGAAATGATCATCTGACTTGCCTCCCAAATCGTGACGTTTGCATGCCACGGCTTGGGACGGTTCTAGCGCAGTACTGCCGGCACGCAAGCGCGCTTATGCAGGCGGCTTCGCCGGCGCGGGGGTCTTCATCATGGTGCCGGTCATCGGGATGAAGAACACGCCGACGTCCTTGCGGGAGTGGATCTTGCCGTCCTCATCCTTGGTATAGACGTAAAGGAACTGGCCCTTCTTGAACGGCTGACCGATCGGGATCAGCGCGCGGCCGCCGGGCTTGAGCTGCTTGAACAGCTCCGGCGGAGCGTATTGCGCAGCGCAGGTGATGATGATGATGTCGAACCCGCCGTCGACCTCGGGCCAGCCGAAATACCCGTCGCCCACGCGCGTTTCGACGTTGTCGTAGCCGAGCGGCGCGAAGATCTTGCCGACCGCGCGGCCCAGCGGCTCGATGATCTCGATGGAATAGGATTTCTTGACGATACGGCTCAACAGCGAGCTCTGAAAGCCGCTGCCGGTGCCGATCTCGAGCGTGATGTCGCCCGCCTTCGGTTTGGCGACCTGGGTCATATAGGCCTGGCCGAGATAGTCAGACAATGCCGAGCCATAGCCGAGCGCCCAGGGCTTCGGGTTCTCCTCATAGGCATCGCCCGGCGTCGCGCGATGACCGTCGTACTGGTAGTGGAAATACTCGCGCGGCACTTCCTGGAACGCCGCCATCACGGCCGGGTCGGCCGAACCCAGCCGCTCCTTCAGATATTGCTCGATCCGTTTCATCGCGGCCGGCTTGCGCGCCTGAATGGCGTTGAACTGTGCGTCGGTGAGATCCACAGGACGGCCGGATTTGGCCATCGCCGCCATATACGCGTTGCGATTCCAGCCGGTGGCGGCGTGGGCGGCAGGGGCCAGCAAGGCCGACCCGGTGACGGCGAGCAGCGAACGGCGAGTGAGATGTGCGGTCACGGTGCGGACTTTCGTGTCGAGACTCGAGGAAAGGCAAGGCTTGCGACGACATACAGGCATACAGCGGACTGCAGAACGGCGCTGTAGCCGAATTGCAACGCCATGAGGTTGGCAAGCGGCGTGGAAACCACAGAAAATGCTCCATTGAGCCCCCAGGCCCAAGGCATGAACCCGCCGGAGCCCGCTTGGTTCAGCCCCAACGGAAACGGCAGTCCGAGCGCCACAGAAGCCGGCGCCACGACGGCCACCACGAAGGCTGCCCGCAGAGCATAGGGTAAATCGAGCGTCGCAAGCACCGCGGATTGCTGGAAGAACAGCAGCAACAGGCTCCAGACCAGAACAACGCCGATGGCAAGGGTGACGCCGCGCCGCGGGTGCAGCGCAAAACGCCCGCTGAGCATGCTGCCGAAACCGGAGAAGATCAGCATGGCGGTCAACACCAGGGCAAAGCCTGCGGTGCGGTCGTTCAGATAGAAACTGGCGCGCTCGATCAGATACATTTCGATGAACAGAAACCCCAGCCCGAGAGCTGCAAAATACACCGCGGCCCGGATGATCCCGACACCCTCCGCCCGCACGCGCCTACCGCCCAACGCGGGCACGGCGAGCACCAGCAAAGCGATGACCACGGCCTGGGCGAGGACTGCGAGATTGACCAGAGGACCGATTTCGGCTTGCGGCAACAGTTCCAACCGCGTGAGAATCGTGCCGAGCTGCGACAGCCGCAGCACCGCGTAGAACGAGGGTCGGTCGTAGGTGATCGGCGACAGATCGAACGCCTCGCCGGATGGGGTAGCCTGGCCCCGCAGCACGGGCAGCGCCTCGTCGGCGATGGCATCATGCGCTCCGTCACCTGACGTCACCTGCCCCTGGCTGAACGAGACTGCCGGCAGGTCGTTGAAGATCTCGCGTGCCTTGGCCTGCTCAACCCCCGGAAAATACGACAGATCGAAGCTGCGATCGCTGCAGAACGCCTGGGCTATCGCGATCGCCTCGGGGGTGAACGGCGTGGGAGAGGCGAGAATCCGGACGTTCCAGGCCGAGCGGTAAACCAGCACATGCTGTTCCGGGACCGTGACGCCGGTGGCTTGCAGGGCCGCGCGCAGGGTTGCCAAAACCCTTATGGCGTAGGCTGGGAATTCGCGGATCGAGACGGGGATGGAGACAAGCCCGCCAGGCCCCACGGCTCGCAGGTCGGCCGCCAGCGCCTCAGCGGCGAATGCACTGGTGTTGGCTTCCAGCGTATCGATAAAATCGCCGGAGATGTCGATAATATCCACCCGCGCGCGAGACACCGCCGCGATCGGGTTGATGCCCAGTGCTGGCTCGCGCAACATGGCGCGCAGGCGAGGCTCGGTCTCCAGCGTGGTCACCTGCCCGGCGCCCAGCGCGTGTGCCTCGGCGCTGCGAAACCCGCCGGAACTGCCCAGCAACAACACCTTGGCGCCGGGTTTCAACACATAAGGCAAGGCAGCCAGCGTGGCGCCTGCGTAACGTGCATCGAGCGGGCCAGGCTTCGGCAAGCCTGCGATGCGGTTGCCGTCGCGATACAGCCCGTAGGTCGCGGGCGGCCCGGGCAGGCCGAGCATGCCGGCGTCGTTGGAAAGATCGGTATCCACTCGCTCGGTAAAATCGTCGAGGACCATGTAGAGCCCCCGCGGCGAAAGGGTCTGGCTCAGGATTTTCGCACCCGGCACATGCAACGGCGCGTAGATCGCTTTGAAATCGTTGAAGTCGGCCTCGTTGTCCGCGAGCAGCAGAACCTCCGAGGCGAGCAGCGCCAGCAGGGCCGCGGGCAATGCCACGCGCCACCGGCGCGAGAATGCCGGCGCCAGCGCCATCGGCACCAGCAGGCACGGCAACAAAAAGAACGGATGCACCAGCGTCATCAGTCCCAAAGCCGCAAGCGAACCGGCACCAGCCCCGGTCAGATCAAATCCGTAGACCCGGCCGATCTCGCGGTCATGCAGGATGAAGCACAGGCTGACGTAGATCCCGGCCAGAAAGAAGAACGGCAACAGGGCCGCGTAATATAGAGCAATCAGGGCCAGTTGCGGCCAGAACGTCGCCTCGTTCTGCAATTGCAGCGGATTGAACGGGTTGACGGTGACAAAGTGAAAGCCGAGTGCCGCCACCAGCACCAGCACGGCCGGCAGCGCATCCAGCAGCCACTGTCCGTTGCGGGCAAACATCGGCCGCGCGAGGGCTAGCGTCACACCCGACAGGGCAAAACCGGCCAATACGATGGAGATGACCCAGTAGCCATACTCGGACCATTTCGCGACGGCGAAATACCGCGTCAGCGCGATCTCGAATCCAACGGTTGCGAGCGAGACCAGGAACAGCGGCAGCAGGGCGGCAATTCCAGCAGGCTTTTCAGCCCTCAATGGCCGATCCGCCGCAGCAGGAAACTTTGCAGAATGTTGTCGAACAACGGCGGATCGTCGACGAACAGCGCATGGCCCAATGTCGGGATCACCACCGTCTCGGCCGCGGGATGATGGGCCGCGAGGTTGCCGGCCTGGCCTGCAAAGCCGGGACGCACGACGTACAGAACCGGCTTCGCGGTGGCGTAGACCGCCTCCTTCCAGTAGGTGCGCGGCACCGGATAGGACAGCAGGGCGCTGGCGGCGAACTCAGGCGTGCGCAGGCTCGCCTCGGTCAAACGCTCCAGATAATCGGCGGGCTGCGGGCGGTGGAACATACTACGAACGAACCGCGCCATATAGGCCGCATGGCTCAGTCGCGGCGCCTTGCGGGGTGGCGGCCCCCGCGGCGGGGCCGGCGGCGGCGGGTTCTCTCCCACCGAATTGTCGACCAGCACCAGGCCCGCGATCTCGCGGTCACCGTGGGTGTGAACGAAGGCCAGAGAATCGAGCACGCCGAGCGACCAGCCCACCAGGACCGTCCGGGGACGTCCGAGGAATTCAATGAGCTCGGCGATATCCTGCCCACGGCGATCCTGGTTATAGCCGCCGGCGGGCACGTCGCTTTGCCCCTGGCCGCGCGGATCGAGCACGATCACCCGATAGAAGCGGGAAAAATATGAGATCTGCGGCGTGAAGATCCATCCTGGCATGGTCCAGCCAGGCACGAACACCAAAGCAAGACCTGGCCCGCTGCCCTGGCCCTGCTGCAACGGCCCGTTGTCCGTATAGTGCAGCCGCACGCCATCGGTGGTCGTGAAGAAGCGCTCCGCCGCCCGCGCTGGGTGCCAAAGGGTCGTGACCACAAGAAGGATTGCGGCGAACAGGCGCATGGCCTGAACTGCCGTCGCGCCGGCGTTTCTGTCAACCGCCGCCAGGAGAGGCCGATGCCCGACGACGATCCCGACCCCGCCGGACCACGCCGCCGCGCCTTGCTGGCGTTGCTTGCCATCGTGGCCCTGCTGGCCGGCGGGCTTTGGCTGGAACGGCGCATGCACACCGACCGGGTGTTGGAGGACTGTGTCCTGTCCGGCCGCAGGAACTGCGTGGCCATCCCGCAGTAGCGCTCTCGCAAGGTCCCACGGTGCCAAAATCGCAGAAGCGTGATCTCGACATGCCCTGACAAAACCCGCCTGCCAGAGCCGCCTGAGCCGGCAATTGAGAGAGCCAAGTTTACATCGGTCAGCTTTTGTTGGTCGAAGGCCGCCCCAGCCGGTTCCGGGCCGCCGCCCAGGCTCCCCCCCCCCCAAAAGCTGATCGCCACATTCATTAATGTTGCCACTGTTTGGTAACACCTCGTGGATTGGCGGGCCTACCAAGCATAAAACCGCTAAAGACCAACTGTTGGTCGGCAAAAGACTAGCTATTGTCAAACGCCTAAAAACCTGAAACCCACTCTTTCCGAGCCGTTTTACGCAGCTGCGTGCGTCAATTTCTGTTTTGCGCCACATAATTGATGATAGATTTATGGCAGTTTAACGCTGGTTCATCAAAAATTTTGTATGATTTATTTCATAAAAGTTAACTATTGCAAAGTCGGTTCAATACGTTAGTTTCCTAAATGTCGTTGCAAGTCGAAGCCGCAGAGCAGCGCACGCTCTGAGGATCCAATGTGAAGGTTTTCTATCATATGGCCACTGTGACTGGCGGAGCTTACGGCAATGTTGCACTGACCGCCGAACAGAATGGTTCGTTGCTACAAGCGTTCGGCTGGAACAACACCATCAATGGTTCCGGCTACAACGTCAGCATCAACGCGGGGCAAGGCCAGGCGACCGTTTCGCTCGGCGACGGCAATTCCAGCGTTCAGTTCGGCGGATGGGGCGACAGCCTGGCCGGCGGCAACGGCAGCGTCACCGTGTCCGGCTCGCAAGGCAATGCCACCATCCACCTCGGCGGTGGCAATGACGGTGTGACTGTGGCCGGCTGGAGCAATCTGATCACGCTCGGCAACGGCGTCGACACGGTGGTAGCGGGCTCAGGCAGCGCCACGGTGTTTGCCGGCGGCGGCAACGACTATGTGCAGCTCGATGGTTGGAGCGACGTGGTCACACTCGGTGGCGGCAGCGATACCGTAATCAACAGCGCCGGCAGCTCAACCCTGCGCGGCGGCGATGGCAACGACTATGTCAAGATGGGAGGTTGGGGCAACTCGATCACCCTCGGCAAAGGCAGCGACACGATCTTCGCCGGCAGCGGCACCGCCACAGTCACCGCCGGTAACGGCAACGACATCGTCCAGCTGGGCGGCTTCGGCAATATCGTCTCGCTCGGCGGCGGCTCCAACACGATCACCGGCAGCCTCGGCACGACGACGGTCCTCGCCGGCGACGGCAACAACCTCGTCAGTCTCCAGGGTTGGGGCAATTCGATCAGCCTCGGCTCAGGACAAAATACGATCATCGCGGGCGCTGGCGGCGACGGCAACACGGTGGGCGGCGGCTTCAACTCTGTGTCTCTCTCGGGCTGGGGAAACCTGGTCCAGGCCCAGGGCGGCGCGGAGAAGGTCTACGCTGGCAGTGGTGGCGACACGATTGGCCTCGCCGGCACCAGCCTTACCGTCATCGGCGGTGCAGGTGCCGTCGTCTCTGCCGGCGGGACATCTGCCAACAGCGTCGTCGACCAGTCTCAGGCCTTGACGGTGCGGGTCGGCGTTACGTCGCCGAGCCTTACGATCGCCTCCGTGAACGGCGATTCGGGGTGGACGTTGGATCTCGTCGACGGAGTCGGCGGTTTTACCAACACGACCCAGGTTCTGAACGCTCTTCAGGCGACCTCCGGCAACAGTGTGCTCAGTCTCGGCTTCGGCAGCACCGTTACCTTCCTGGCGACACCGGTCGGTTCGATCACGGCAGGGCATATCCGCTTCAACTGAATGCGGTAACACCGACTGGCGACATTCAGGCACGCCTCCGCCCTGCGCCTTGAGATCCCGGCAGATAGGGTCTACTTCACCAGCCGGCGTCCCCCTCCCCCAACGGCTGGCGCTCAACGCACAGCCCGCCCAGACCACGGCGTTGGTATCGCGCGCCGGGCTGGCCGGCGGCAGCCCGCAAAATATGATCGAGGCCAAACCGCCATTGACGCATCCTTCATGTGTCAATGGCGGTTTTGTATGATAGCGCACACATGAATGATATTTGGAAACTTGAATATAAGTTTTCATAACATTCAATAATCAAAATCAAACTTATCAATAATTCTCAATACATCCTGCATAAATTAGATTTATCTCCAATACCATAACAACTGTTAACGCCTTAGTCATGTATCTCGTTAACGGATGATAGTTCTTCAGCGGGTCTCGACAGGGATTTCCTAAAGAAACCAATCATCCAGAGGTATATCTGGGGAACCATTCCATGACAGGACGACGCTCCCTTCTCGCTGCAGCCAGTGGTTGCGCCGTGGCGATTGCCCTGCCCGGTATCGTCGCAAAACCGGCACGGGCCGATGGTTTTAACCCGCAGCCGGCCTCGCGCGACTGGGCCACATTCAAGGCCCGCTTTGTGGCACCAGAAGGCCGCGTGGTCGACACCGGCAACGCCCTTTGCTCGCACACCGAAGGGCAAGGCTACGGCATGCTGCTCGCCGTCGCCCATGACGACCAGGCGACCTTCGATCGGCTGCTGGCCTGGACAGGCGAGAACCTCGGTCACTCCACCGACAGCCTCCACAGCTGGCGCTATCTGCCACGTGCCGCGAACCACGTGCCCGATCGCAACAACGCCACCGACGGCGACCTGCTGATCGCATTGGCGCTGGCCCGCGCCGGCCATCGGTGGGGGCGGCTCGACAATCTGCAGGCTGCCGCCGCCATCGGACGCGACGTGCTGCGCCTGCTGGTGCGCAACGTCGGCACCACGACGGTGCTGTTGCCTGGCGCCTTCGGCTTCGACAAGCCGGCCGGAGTGGTGGTCAACCTGTCCTATTACATGTTCCCAGCACTCAACGAGCTGGAGGCGCTGGTACCTTCCCCCGTCTGGGCCAAGCTGCGCCACGACGGGCTGCGGCTGATTGCGGACGCGCGGTTCGGCCGGTGGAAACTGCCGCCCGACTGGCTGTTCGTCTCTGCGCGCGATGGCAGCCTGGCACCGGCTCCCGGTTGGCCGCCGCGTTTTTCCTACGATGCCATTCGCGTACCCCTGCACATGACCTGGGCCAATCTCGAAGCCGGCGACCTCGATGCAGCCTTCGCCGACTACTGGAGCAGCCACAGTCCGACAGCGCCGGCCTGGGTCGATCTCACCACCAACGAGACCGCAACCTACGCGGTCAATGCCGGACAGGCTGCGGTGGCGATGCTGGCAACCCAAGCCCGCCAGCCCGGCGCGGCCCCCAGCTTCCCCGATATGCGGGCCGCCGGCGACTACTACGCGGCAGCTCTGCTGCTGCTGGCCAAGCTTGCATGGCAAGAAACTCAGGCCTGATCGAGAAGCATTCCAGCCTCGCACCGTCACCCGTTTGCCCGGAGGCAGCATGCCCCCCGCCAGGATGCCTGCGAACGAGAACGAGCGTCTCGCCGCATTGCAGGAATACGAACTCCTCGACGCTCAGTTCGACGCAACCTTCGACCGCTTCGCCCGCCTCGCCTGCGCGGTCACGGAAGCGCAGGTCGGCCTCGTCTCATTCGTCTATGGGGATCGCCAGGTGTTTCGCGGCAGCGCCGGCACCGTGCTGCGCGAAACCCCGCGCGGCATGTCGTTCTGCGCCTACACAATCCAGAGTGACGACCTCCTGGTGGTGGAGGATGCGGGCACCGACCCGCGGTTCATCGACGACCCGATGGTCAGCAACGATCCCACCATCCGCTTCTACGCCGGCGCCCCGATCGTCACCCGCCCCGGGCTGCGGCTGGGCACCGTCTGCGTCATCGCAGACAAGCCGCGCTGCCTGACGCCCGCGCAGGCCGCCTCGCTGCAGGACCTCGCAGCCACGGTCACCAACAGCCTCGACCTCTACATGTCGGTGCGCGAAATCAAGAAGCTGGCGATGACGGACAGCCTGACCGGCACCGGCAACCGTGCCTACTTCTTCGAACAACTGCTTGGCGAAACCGCCCGCGCCCGCCGTACCCAGTCGCCCCTCACCGTTGTGTATTTCGACTGCGACGGGTTCAAAATGGTGAACAACACGCTCGGCCACGCCGCCGGCGACAACCTGCTGCGCGCCATCGCCAAAAGCATGCGCGAGAACCTGCGCGCGAGCGACACGTTGGGCCGCCTGGGCGGTGACGAATTCGCCCTGATCCTGCCCGAGACCGGCCCGATTGCCGCGCGCATCATCTCCGAACGCATTCTCGCCGCCTGTCGTGAGCTGACCGCGCAGTATGACCACCCGGTCTCAGCCTCCCTCGGCGTCACCACCTTCCTGAGCGTCCCCGACGATCTCGACAGCATCGTGGCAGCCGCCGACCAGGCGATGTACGAGGCCAAACGTCGCGGACGAAACCGGATCTGCACCTCGGTGGTGCGATCCGGCATCACCTTCGGCCTGGTCGGATCGGCACGGGCGGCCCCCGCGGGCGAATAGCCCCGGCTCGGCATCGCGGCGATTTGGCTTGGCGAGCAGATCGCGGGTGCCCCATATCCATCCCGAGACAATGTCCCGATGATGGAGGCCGCCCATGCGGATCGTGCTGCTGCTTGCAACATTGCTCCTGGCCAGCGCCGGTTCGGCGTGGGCCCAGACCAGCCTGCTCAACGTTTCCTACGACCCGACCCGCGAGCTGTATGCCGCTCTCAACAAGGTCTTCGCCGCCCAATGGTTGAAGCAGACCGGCCAAACCGTCACGCTGCGCAGCTCGCACGGCGGCTCCGGTGCCCAGGCGCGCGCGGTGATCGACGGGTTGGAGGCCGATGTCGTCACCCTCGCCCTGCAATCTGACATCGACGCGATCGCCGAACGTTCCGGCCTGGTCGTGGCCGACTGGCAGAACAGGCTGCCGAACCACTCCGTGCCGTACACCTCCACCATCTTGTTCGTGGTGCGCCAGGGCAATCCAAAGGGCATCAAGGACTGGCCGGATCTGATCAGGCCAGGCGTTTCCATTATCACCCCCAATCCCAAGACATCCGGCGGCGCGCGATGGAACTATCTTGCCGCCTACGGCTATGCGCTGCGGGCCAATGGTGGTGACGATGCCAAGGCGCGGGACTTCGTCTCCAAGCTGTACCACAACGTGGCCGTGCTCGACCTGGGCGCGCGCGGTTCCACCGTCACCTTCGCCAATCGCGGCCAGGGCGACGTTCTGATCGCGTGGGAGGATGACGCCAATCTTGCGGTCAAGGAGATGGGCCGCACCAAGCTCGAAATCGTCGTCCCGTCCATCACCATCAAGGCGGAACCGACCGTCGCAGTGGTCGACAAGGTGGTCGATCGTCGCGGCACCAGGGCGTTGGCCGAAGCCTACCTGAAGTATCTGTACACGCCCGAGGGTCAGGAGTTGGCGGCCGAGAACTATTACCGACCGACCGACAAGGACGTGGCCAGCCGTCACGCGAAGGACTTCCCGCAGGTCCCCACCTTCTCAATCGATGACTTCGGCGGCTGGCGCAAAGTGCAGGCGCTGCACTTCGCCGACGGCGGCGTGTTCGATCAGATCTACAAGCCCGGCCAATGAGCTTGGCCCGGCGCCGCCACGGGGTGTTGCCTGGCTTCCGGGTCACGCTGGGCTTCACCTTGCTCATGCTGTTGGCGGTCGTGGTGGCCCCCTTGATCGGCCTCACGGCAAAGGCTGCCACCATCCCCTGGTCCGCCGCCGTGGCCGTGCTCACCAACCCACGCACGATCGCAGCCTTTCGGGTCAGCTTCGGCATCGCGGCCCTGGCCGCCATCGTCAATCTGCCGATCGGCCTGCTGCTCGCCTGGACCCTGACGCGCATCCACTTCCCCGGCCGCCGACTGATGGACGCGCTGATCGACCTGCCGCTGGCGCTGCCAACCGCGGTGGCAGGCATCGCGCTCACCACGCTTTACACGGACCAGGGCTGGATCGGCGGAGTGTTCGACCGTTTCGGCATCAGGATCGCCTTCACCCCGGCCGGCATCTTCGTCGCCCTGGCCTTCGTCGGCCTGCCCTTCCTGGTGCGCAGCCTGGAGCCGGTGATGGCGGAACTCTCACGCGAGTCGGAGGAGGCGGCGCTGACCCTGGGAGCCTCCCCGCTACAGATCTTTTGCCGCGTCATTCTACCGCCGCTGTGGCCGGCAGCGCTCACCGGCATGGCACTGGCCTTCGCCCGGGGTGTCGGCGAATATGGGTCGGTTATTTTCATCGCCGGCAACCGCCCGGCCGTCTCGGAGATCGTGCCGTTGCTGATCGTGGCCAAACTGGAGCAATTTGACATCCCCGGCGCCGCCCTGCTGGGCAGTGTCATGCTGTTACTGTCGCTGTTGATCCTGCTGGCCCTCGGCGCCTGGCAACGCGGCCTGCCCGCTTCCAAGGCGATGCGGCTTGGCTGAACGGGTTTTGCTGCGCGACATCGGTGAGCCCGGCTGGGTGCGCACCGCCCTGGTCGTCGCCAGTGTTTTCGTCATCTTCGTCATGCTGGTGCTGCCGCTTGCGGTGGTGTTCAGCGAGGCGCTGGCGAAGGGCTGGCAGGCCAGCATCGACGCGCTCACCGAGCCGGACGCTGAAGCGGCAACTCTTCTTACCCTGACGGTGGCCGCCGTTGTGGTTCCCCTCAACACCGTGTTCGGCCTGGCCGCCGCCTGGTGCCTGGTGCATTTCCGTTTTGCCGGCCGGGCGCTGGTGCTGGCCCTCATCGAACTGCCCTTTGCGGTATCGCCCGTCATCGCCGGCCTGCTGTTCGTGCTGCTGTTTGGCCTGCAGGGCTGGCTGGGACCGTTCCTGGCCGCCCATCAGGTCAAGATCATCTTCGCCCTGCCCGGCATCATACTGGCCACCGTGTTCGTCACCCTGCCCTTCGTCGTGCGGCAGCTGATGCCGGTGATGCAGGCTCAGGGTGCCGCCGAGGAGGAAGCAGCCCTCACGCTCGGCGCCTCCGGCTGGGCGATCTTCACCCGGGTCACCCTGCCCCGCATCCGCTGGCCGCTGCTCACCGGCATGCTGCTGTGCAACGCCCGTGCGATGGGGGAATTCGGCGCAGTGTCCGTGGTCTCCGGCCACATCCGCGGGCTGACCAACACGATGCCCCTGCACATCGAGATCCTCTACAACGAGTATAATATCGCGGCCGCCTTCAGCGTGGCGGCTGTGCTCGCGTTGCTCGCCATCGCCACCATCGTGTTGCGCATGCTGATCGAGTGGCGCGCGCGGGTCGCCATAACCCGCGGCGAGCAGGCCATCTGGGTGAACGCATGATCGAACTTGCCGGCCTGACCAAAAGCTTCGGCGCCACCGGGGTGCTGAACACCATCGACCTCACCATGCCCCAGGGCAGCTTCACGGCACTGCTCGGACGCTCGGGCTCCGGCAAGACCACGCTGCTGCGCCTGATTGCGGGGCTCGAAACCGCCGATGCCGGCCGCATCGCAATCGACGGCACAGAGGCCACCGACCTTGCACCAGGCGCCCGCCATGTGGGGTTCGTGTTCCAGAGCTACGCGCTGTTCGGCCATATGACGGTGTTCGAGAACATCGCCTTCGGCCTGCGCGTTCGCCCCAGGCGACAGCGCCTGCGCGAGGCGGAGATCCGTGCCACCGTGGAGCGCCTGCTGGCCATGATCCGCCTGGAAGGGCTCGGCCCGCGCCTGCCGAATCAACTTTCGGGTGGCCAATGCCAACGCGTGGCCCTCGCCCGGGCGCTGGCCATCGAGCCGCGCATCCTGCTGCTGGACGAGCCGTTCGGCGCCCTCGACCGCGAGGTTCGCGAGGAACTGCGCCACGCGCTGCGTCACCTGCATGACACACTCGGCCTGACCACCGTCTTCGTCTCCCACGACGAGGAGGAGGCCCACGCGCTGGCCGACCGTGTCGTGGTGCTGGAAAAGGGCCGCATCCTGTCGGACACGACGCTGGACCGGGCTTGCACCAACGGCCTTCGGAGCTGACCCATGAAACGGGGCGACAGCCGCCGGTATGAGGCCAGGTTTGGCGCCGCCGCCGTGGCTGGCGTCAGAAACTCCGTCGCCAGGCCCCGCATCCGGCACAGCGGACGCAGCAGCTTGCCCATCTGCGGCGTGGCCGCGATCAGCGCCACCATCTCAGGATCCTCCAGCACGGCGCGCTCATGACAGCGTTCCCTTGCCGTCCGCAGTCGCCGCTGCGAAGTCGTCGTGTCCGTCCCGCAACTGCCCCAGCAGGCTAAGCAAGACCGCCCGATCCGAAGCGTCCAGGGGCGCCAGCAGGCGACGCTGCACCAGATCGACGGAAGGCTGCACCTGCTCCAGCAGTGCCTGCCCCGCAGCCGTAAGCGTCAGCCGCTTCACCCGCCGGTCCAGCTTCCCCGCGGCGCGTTGCAGCCAGCCCTTGCCCACCAGTCGTTCCAGCACATCGCCAAGCGTCGAGCGATCGGCGGCGATCTGAGCAGACAGCCGCCTGGCATCAGGGCCGGGCGCGGCCGCAATCACCACCTGGGCCGCGTACTGCACCGAGGTGAGATCAAATTTCCCGCATTCCTCGGCAAACAACGCGGTCGATATCTGCTGCACCCATCGCACCAGGTGACCGGGTATGGCGGGCAGTTCGTCGAGCGGCAGCAGGCGCGGCCACGTGGGGGCCGTCTGTAGGGTCATATTTCTGCTTCCCTCAGAATTGACCGTATCCGGAAAATCCGTATGCGGCCAATCGAGCGTATCGAAACGGAACACTACCCCAGCACACTCGTTCCCCCTGGCGACCGGGTTGACCCGGATCCAAAAGGAGGCAGACACGATGCGTTCAATTCTTGCACTCGCGCTGACAGCCACGATGCTCGCCGCCGTTCCGGCCATGGCGCAGCCGAGCAATGCCGGCACCAGCCGGTCGGAAGGCCAGACCCCCACCTGCCCCGATCAGCTGGACAAGGCCACCGAAGGACTGACCGCCGTGAAGGACGCCGGCAAGAAAGCTACAGCCATCCAGGAAATTGCCCTCGCGAAGGACGCGCAGACCAAGAACGACCTGGCGGAGTGCATCGCGCACGCCACCAAGGCCGTGGAACTGACCAGACTCACGCCGTAGTCATGGCTTGACCGGCACGCCGCCGGCTGCAACCCTCCGACCGCACCGGATCGTCCGGCGGTCGGAGACATGCATGACCTTGCAGCTCACCCCGCTCCACCCGCTGTTCGCAGCCGAGGTGCATGGACTGGACCTGCGGATCACGCCCAACCCCGACACCTGCAACGCGATCCATCGCGCCATGGACCGATACGCCGTCTTGCTGTTCCGTGATCAGCGAATCGATGACGATCAGCAGATGGATTTCGGCGCGGCCCTCGGCCCGCTCGAGGAGACGCTGGGCATCGTCGATGCCCACAAGCATCGGCTCAAGCATCGGCAGATGGCCGATATCTCCAACCTCGACACCGATGGTCACCTATTGGCCGACGACGACCGCCGCCGCATGTTCAATCTCGGCAATCGTCTGTGGCATTCCGACAGCAGCTTCAAGCTGGTCCCCGCGCTCTATTCGATGCTGCACGCCCGCCTGGTACCGCCCGAGAACGGCGACACCGAGTTCGCTGACATGCGCTTGGCCTGGGAGGCGCTGCCGAACCGCACACGCGAAACACTGCAGCCCCTCGTCGCCGAGCACTCGCTGCTGTTCTCCCGTGCCCAGCTCGGGTTCGGCGACTACACCGAAGCCGAGCGCGCGCAATTCGCACCCGTCCCGCAACGCCTGGTCCGATGGCACCCCGGCTCGCAGCGCCATTCGCTCTATCTGTCGGCCCATATCGGCCGCATCCAGGGCTGGCCCAACCCGGAAGCCTTGGCATTGATCCGCGACCTCACCGAAAGCGCGACCCAACGCCCATCCGTCTACGCGCACCGCTGGCAGCAGTTCGACCTCGTCATATGGGACAATCGCACCACCATGCACCGCGGCCGCCCGTTCGAAGACAAAACCCACCCCCGCGACATGCGCCGCGTCACACTGACGGACCACGCGCCCACCCTGGAACAGGCGCAGGCAGCCGGCTAGGGCACCCATGAGCCAGTCGTCCGGCTGCGCCGGAATGGCCTTCGGCCCGACCAGGGCGCTGCCCTGGACCTGCCAGAGGCAGCGCCTCTGGACACCATTCGTTCAAGGCATGTCTCTGCGTGAGGAGGGCGCGCATACCAGCGTGTCGTCGAGACA
>JANXSM010000024.1 GCA_025352665.1 Rhodospirillales bacterium
ACCCGCCTGCCGGCGACGAGCGCACCGCCGTTCGGGAGGTCGCCGATCTCGATGCGTCCCCAGGCATCCTGCGGCGCGGTGGCGATGCGGCGCAGCGCCTGGATCATTTCTGTGTCGCGGCCGCGCACGGTGAGCGAGGCGTGCAACGCCACGATGCGTGGATTGGCATCGGCGACCATTCGCGCCACGGCGGTGTCGAAATCCTGCTCGGACACCTCCGCACTGCCGCGGTCGGATGCTGCCTGGGTCAGCCGCAGCCCGAGCAGCTGTGCCATGTATGGCATGCCGCGCGACAGCACGGTGATCCGCGCGACAGCGTCCTGCGGGAAGCTGAAACCGCTTTCCTTGCCGCCCTTGGCGATCAGCTGCGCCACATCGCGATCGGTGAACAATGGCAGATGCACACCGAGCACGCTGCGCTGGATAGAGGGATGCTGGCCGATGATCTCGTCCAGATTCTCGGAAACCCCGACCACAAGGAACAGCAAGGGCACGTCACGATCCGACAGCTGCTTGATGGCATCGGCCAGCTGGGTACGGGTGCGACTGTTCTCCACCCGGTCGAATTCGTCGACCAGGCAGACCAGACTGCGACAGGTGAGCTTGCCCGGGATCGCGAGCACGTCGCTCGGCCGCATCGGCTGGTCCGAGAGGATCGCCTCGCATCCCTCGCCCATCGCGGGCGCCGCCGTCGCCTGCAGCGAATGCGGCAAGTCGCGCATGAGCCCGCGGATGATGCTGTCGAAGTCGCTGCCGGCGTCGCAGGTGTGACGCGCGACGATAACCCCAGCGCGGCGCAGCGCCTCCACAATCATATTGGACAGCGAGGTCTTGCCACGGCCGCGCTCTGAATACAGCACGACATGGGCGCGGTCTTCGTTCAATCCCTGCAGAATGCGTTGCAGTTCCGCCTGCCGGCCGGTTACCTGGCGGCTGCCGGGCTTGGGCTGGGTTGGGGTGAACGCCTGCCCCGGTGTCAGGCGCGGCTCACGCGATCGTTCACCGCCCATGGCCGGATCGCGGGGGCGTTCGCCAGCCGCGCGCGCGCGATCGGCGTCGCGAAGGCGGTTCTGCACCTGGTCGGGATCGCGCAGCCGCTGGGACACTACCGGCGACGGGCCGCGGTGGGCGTAAGGCCTGCGCACCGGGGCTGTTGGTGCGTCCAGGCCGAGAATGCGGCGAACCCAACCCATCAGCAAGCCCCCCGGCGCTGCAGCACCGCTGGAACCGTCTTGGCGATGATCGCCAGGTCGTGCCAGATCGTCCAGTTTTTTACGTACCAGGTATCGAGCTGGACGCGATACTCATAGGACGTATCGTTACGCCCGCTCACCTGCCACAAGCCGGTCAGGCCAGGCCGGGTCTCGTAATAATAGGCAATGTCGTCCCCGTAACGCTCGACTTCGGCTCGCACGATCGGGCGTGGGCCGACCAGGCTCATTTCGAGCTTCATGACGTTGAACAACTGGGGCAGTTCGTCGAGGCTGGTGGCACGCAGGATCCGGCCGACCGCGGTGATGCGGGGGTCTCGGCGCAGCTTCTGCGCTTCGGCCCATTCCGCCGCCGCCTCCGGGTCGGTCGCCAGCAGGTGGCGCAGCACCTTCTCGCTGTCCACCGCCATCGAGCGGAACTTGAGGCAGCGAAAGTTACGGCCGCCGGCGCCGATACGGGTGTGGGCGAAGAACACCGGGCCGCCATCGAGCTTTACCAGCGCCGCCACGATCAGCAGCAGCGGCGTCAGCAGGAGCAGGCCTGCGGAGGCGGCCAGCCAATCGAACGCGATTTTGGTGGCGCGCGACATCGGCTGTGCCAGATTGTTTCTGTAGGAGAACATGACGGTGTCGTGGCTGAAGAAACGCGTCTGATCGAAGCCGAGTACCGGAAGGCCATCGAGCGGCGGCATGATCGCGAAGGGCACCCGCTCTCGTACCAGAGCCTCGATGGTCGCCCGACCTGGAGCGTTGGCGGCATCGCATGACAGCACCAGCAGGCTCGCCTTGTGATGCTCCATCAACGCCCGCCAGCGCCGTGCGGGATTGGCACCGCGCACCTCGCCGGGGTTGGCGATGCCGACCACGTCGTAGCCCAGGCTGCGTTCGGACCGTAGCGCCAGGATGGATTGTGCGGCGGTGCGTGGATCGCCCACCACAACGGTACGGATCTGCCACTGACCCGCACGCGACATTGCCTGTCGGGCCACCCGTCGCAACAATATGGACAGCACGGGAAAGAGCAGCCAGGCAGAGATCATGAGGCTGCGGCTGCCGCGCTGCTCGAGCAGGAAGCCAATAAAGCCGCCAAACATAAGGGCATAAAGACAGGCGACGAGCACCTGCTGCAGTTCCGTCCAGAATGGCACCCGGCGGCTATAATGATTGTGGCGCACCAGGTAGGCGATGACACCGCAGGCTGTTACGGCGAAGGCTGTCGCCGGGCTGCGCAGCACGCTTGGCTGTCCAAACGCTGCGGCCAAGGGCCAGCTATCGCCCACCAGGATACGGACAAACAATACGGCGCCGGCGAAGGCCAGCACGAGAGCCACCAGATCGGCCACCAGCATAGCGGCAGCGCAGGCCATCACATGGGCGGAACCATAACTACGCCGGCGCAGGCGCGGGCCGGGCAGCACGCTTCCATAACCTGCATCGGCATGCCGGCCTGCCGCCACGTCGATCCTCGCTGTATCGTCCAGTCCGGTCCTTGCGACCGGGTGCGACTGGCGGGCGAAACCTGTTGCTGCTGCCATCCCGTGCTCCATCATGCCATACCAACCGGCAACCGCGCCGGCCCGCCGTTGTTGCCTCCCAGAATTTTCAGAGATCGGGCTATATCCCGCTTGCCGGACTCAATTTCGCTGTGCCGGAGGGAAGTTCTAGTGATCAGCGCGAAGCATTAGCAACACTTTCTAAGCAGTTTTCGCGATATCGTGAGCCATTTTTCCAATTTTCTTGCAGTATGTGCGGTATTGTCCGAAATATCTGCTCGCTATTCTCCGTGGTTTGTACGATCTGCGTTTTGTGTTGTTCAGAACCAGACACAACATATTACAAAAAGTTTACCGACAGTTTCTAACATTAGTCATAGCTATCGACAGTAGACTTCGCTGAATCACGACCAAGAAGCAGTCGCCGACCACGGCGCACGTTGGATTTGCACCGCGGACAGGCACCGTTCCGAAACCCAAGTCATTGCGTTAATCAAAAGTCTATGGGAAATATACTTCCCTTACATTTGTTTAAAGACACACGTCGTTGTACGTTTACCCATCAATAGATAACTCATTCACTGCTGAATTCTAGGATATTTGCCTCAGAGAGTGGAAACGCGAATCAGCGATTGTTCACCAATGATGGCCCTGTTCTGCCATTTTCCCACCAAACGCTAACAAGTTGTGTCGTGCCGGGAACCGAACTCTGCAATGCAGCATTTAGCCTCCCGGTTGTGAATAACTCGTGACAGCTCCAAAGGAACGAAAGATGAACCAAATGCTGGCAGATCATCCGGGGGTCCGGAACAAGGTGCTTGCCGCCTTGCCCGAAGGCGAGCTTCAGCACGTGGCGCAGTATCTGAGAAAGGTACGTATCGTTCCGGGTCAGATTCTCGTGGAGAGCGGCCAGCCCATCGAGCATGTCTTCTTCTTGGAGGACGGCATGGTGTCGCTGATTGCTGAAACAGCGTCGCATCGCCCTTCCATTCAGGTGGCGATGATCGGCCGCGAAAGCGTAGTCGGGTGCCAGGCGATGCTTGGCAACGACTCCGCCACGTTTGCCACCGCCCTCGCGCAAATCCCCGGTACCGCCTACAGGCTTGCAATCTCTGACCTTTACCGGCTGGTACAGCAATGCACCGTGTTTCATCGGCTGTGCATGGGAGCGCTCGAATCGCTGATCCGCCAGACCATGCAGACCGCAGCCTGCAACGCGCGCAACACACTGGCGGAGCGCTGCGTGCGCTGGCTGCTGATGGCGCATGATCGTGTCGACGGTGACGATCTGCCGATTACCCACGAAGCCCTATCGAGCATGCTCGGCGTGCGCCGATCCGGCGTCACCGTGGTCGCCTCGGGCCTGCAAGATGCCGGCCTGGTCAGCGTTCATCGTGGCCGTATCACGATCCAGGATCGGCCCGGCCTTGAACGCGCCGCGGGCGACATGGCTTGGGCGATGGAGCTCGATCTGCCGGAACGTCCCCAGGGACTCGATGACAGCAGGATCAGCATGCCGCCAAAAATGAACTTGGCGGGCATGACAGTGAGCGCGGCCCGGCCGAGCTGAATTGACCTAACAACTGCAAATAATGGCGGAAGGATGACTTCTATGACGCTGAAAACAATAACCCGATCTTTTGCCGGGATGGGTGCCGTGGCCTTGCTCGCGGCCTGCACACCAGGGGGCGACCTTCCCCCCATCGCGGACTATCAGAACACCGGCTATAGCCTCGGTGGAGGTGACCAGGTACGCATCATCACCTTCGGCGAAGACCAGCTGACCGGCGACTTTCGCGTCGATGATCGCGGTAACATCGCCCTTCCACTGATTGGCAACGTGCGCGCCGCGGGCATGACGCCCGAAAGTCTCGGCAGTGCTGTCTCTGCGCAACTCAAGCAGCGCAAACTGCTGCAGGACCCGAGCGTGGCTGTGGAGGTGGTAGCGTATCGCCCAGTGTTTGTGCTCGGCGAGGTCGCGAAGCCCGGGCAATATCCTTACCAGCCCGGCATGACGATGCTCACAACCGTTGCCGTCGCGGGCGGCTTTACCTATCGCGGCGTGCAGGACTACGCCTCCGTCGTTCGCACCAACGGAGACGTTGCCACCGAAGGCAAGGTCACGCCGAAATCCTTCGTCGCCCCCGGCGACGTGATCAATGTGTACGAACGTCGGTTCTAGCCCATGCGAACAGCGATAGGCTTCAAGACCCACGCGTGGGACCCCTTCATCTCGCGCCAGCTTGATCGCTACCGTCAACAGGCCGGGCGGGCGGATGTATACGTCATTCTCGACGAAACCAACCGCCCGCTGCCGGACGCGGCACCTCAACTGGCAGGGCCGTGTGTTCTGCGAACCACCAACACCGATCTTCTGGCGCTCGGCCTGGCCAACGCCTATGGCAAAGGCGGGCTGATCTGGTGGAACACCGACTACCCCAACTACCTGCTCTACCAGCAGCAGCCAGACTATGACTACTATGTCTTCGTTGAATACGATTCCTGCATGACCGTTCCGGTTGAGAGCGTGGTGGAGGCGGCCGCAACGCGGGGGGTGGATCTGGTCACCCTGCCAACCCGCCAGCCGCTCGACTCGTGGTATTGGACGAGCTTTCACGAGAAAGCCTATGCGCGGGCGGAGATCCGCGGCTCACTCAACTGTATTTCGGTTTTCTCGAGACGTGCCATGGAGCTTCTGCTCCGACGCCGTCGCGAGATGACGCTGGATTACAACGCGGGCACGCTCGGCTTTTGGCCATGCAACGAGGTGTTCGTTGCCACCGAAATCCAGCGTGCGGGAATGACGATGGCCTCCCTTGAGGACTACGGCGATGCCTCAGCGTACGAGTGGCATCCGCCGCATCTGGAGGACGATCTGGACAGCCTGCAGGGTCATGATTTCCTGCATCCTGTGCTCGACCGTGCGCGCTATATCCAAAGCGTGCTGAAATTCGAATTCGATCTGTCAGCGTATTTCGTTCCCAACAGTCCGCTGCGGCGAACCCTGGCCCGGTTTCGGGCGCGCGAGTATGTTCCCCACATGCCGGCCGCCTTCCGCCACCAGGTCACGGTCAAGCTGCGCCAGGCGTTGGGTAACATCTGATGCGCTCAATCTAATGCACAGACGGTTATTGTTAGGAATGACGGGTGCTGCCGTGGTGCGAACTGCGCGAGCGGCCGCCCCGGTCGTTCCGGTCGTTCCGGTCGTTCCGATGGGCATGGATGGCCGCTTTGATGTCGTCAAGAACTGGACATTCGGCAGCTCCAGACGGGACGCCACGGTGCGTTCGATGGCTGAGCTTTCAGCCGACTTCCGCACCCGCTACATCTATGACAATGGCAGGTTAGACGGGCTGCCGACCTACTGGTCGCGCCACCGCGACTATGCCGAAGGCGACCCGCGCAGCCTCCACGTATTCACGCAGGAGGCAGTGGTGCTGAAGGCCCGCATCCCGCCGGGCGGAGGCCTGCATACCGGTGGCATCGAAAGCGGTATGCTGCGCGCCCTGTTGCCGGTAACGCCAGGTATGGTCGTTGAAATGCGAGCGCGCCTGCCCCGGGGCTTGGGCGTATGGCCGGCGTTCTGGCTCAACCCAGGTGTAGAATATCCTGATGGCAGCTACTCCGCCCTGCCGTGGCCGCCCG
>JANXSM010000065.1 GCA_025352665.1 Rhodospirillales bacterium
GCTCGGCCGGCTCGAACATCACCTTCACTTCGGCATACTGGCCCGAACCGCCGGACTGCTTCTTGTGGGTGTAGGTCTCGGTGTGTGCCTTGGAGATCGTCTCGCGATAAGCCACCTGCGGCGCGCCGATGTTGCAATCGACGCCGTATTCCCGGCGCAGACGGTCGATGATGATTTCCAGATGCAGTTCGCCCATGCCTGAAAGGATGGTCTGGCCGCTCTCCTGGTCGGTCTTGAGACGCAGCGACGGATCTTCACCGGCCAGCTTCTGCAGGCCGATCGACATCTTCTCGACCGAATCCTTCGTCTTCGGCTCGACTGAAATGTCGATGACGGGGACCGGGAAGGACATGCGCTCGAGCACGACGGGGTCGTCGGAGGAGGCCAGGGTGTCGCCGGTGCCGGTGTCCTTGAGGCCCACGAAGGCTGCGATGTCGCCGGCGTGCACTTCCTTGATTTCCGCGCGCTTGTCGGCGTGCATCTGGAACATGCGGCTGATCCGCTCTTTGTGGTCTTTCGTGGTGTTCATCACGGTGTCGCCGGTGCGCAGCGTGCCGGCGTAGACGCGGATGAACGTGAGCGTGCCGTATTTGTCGTTGATGATCTTGAACGCGAGGCCAGCGAACGGCGCATCGGGATTGGCCTTGATGCGGCGACGGTTGCTGTGCTCGCCGTCTTCCTCGCCTTCCTCGGCGGCAATCGAGATGCCGGGAACGTCGATGGGAGACGGCAGGTAGTCGAGCACGGCGTCGAGCAGCGGCTGCACGCCCTTGTTCTTGAAGGCGGTGCCGCACAGCACGGGGCGGAACGCGCCCGAGATCGTGCCGGTTTTGATGGCGCGCTTCAGGGTGGCGATTTCGACATCGCCCTTGTCGAAATATTCCTCCATGCCGGCATCGTCGACCGACAACGCGGTGTCGAGCAGAAGCTGGCGGGCTTCCTTGGCTTTTTCGAGCAGGTCGGCCGGAATTTCCTCATGGTGGAATTTCGCGCCGAGCTCGCCACCTTCCCAGATGATCGCCTTCATCTCGACCAGGTCAACCACGCCGAGGAAGCCGTCTTCGACGCCGATCGGCAGCTGCAGCGGCAGCGCGATGATGTCGAGCTTTTCCTTCAGCGTGTCGAACGCGCGATAGAAATCGGCGCCGGTGCGATCGAGCTTGTTGATGAAGATGATGCGCGGGACGTTGTAGCGATCGGCCAGGCGCCAGTTGGTCTCAGACTGCGGCTGCACGCCGGCGACGCCCTCGATGATGAACACGGCGCCGTCGAGCACGCGCAGCGAGCGGTTCACTTCGATGTTGAAGTCGATGTGCCCGGGCGTGTCGATGATGTTGATGCGGTGCTCTTTCCACTCGCATGTCACGGCCGCCGAGGTGATCGTGATGCCGCGCTCACGCTCCTGGGCCATGTAGTCGGTGGTGGTGTTGCCGTCGTGCACTTCGCCGATCTTGTGGGACACGCCGGTGTAATAGAGAATCCGCTCGGTCGTCGTGGTCTTGCCCGCGTCGATGTGGGCGGTGATCCCGATGTTGCGGATCTTGTCGAGGGCGGGTGTGGACACTTAAGCCTCCATAAGTCCCGCGCGATCTGACGCGGGCGAACGATTTGAGCGAAGACAGGGCACTGGTGCGGCCTGTGTGAAAGGCCTTGGGCGTATGACAAGCGGGTGCTGCGGGTTATTGGCCCGCGCACCTGCCACGATCCTGGTGGGGCCGAGCCTTGGGGGCGAGACCTTGGAGTGTGGAAATGCCCTCGCCTGCGGCATTATGCAAGCGCGGTTTCACTGTGGCGGCCCCGCGCGTGGGTTGGATGTGGCCAGATTGCTCACGCTTCGTCACATTCCGACAAGAACCGTCGGCCTACAATCGTTGTCATGGAAACCAGAACAGCGCATGCCCTGATCCGTTTCGGGCTCGGTCGCCGCGGCGACGAGGCCCTGCCGTCCGATCCCGTGGCCTGGCTTACGGGGCAGTTGGACGGGCCAGACCCCGCTCTTGCCCTGCCGGGCGCGAGTTCCGCCGACGGGCTGGTGGCGCTGCGCGATGATCGCGATCAGCGGCGCAACAAGGCGGCCGATGGCACGCCGGCCCCGCCGATGCGGGTGCGCAACCTGTTGAAGGCGGAGAGCATCGTGCTTTCCAACAATCTGCTCACCACCGAGACCGGGTTTCGTGAGCGTCTGGTGTGGTTCTGGGCCAACCATTTCACCGTCAGCGTGCGCCGCGGCGAGTGTGCGGCCGTGGTGACGAGCTTCATTCGCGAGGCCATCCGCCCGCATGTGACCGGCCGGTTCTCCGACATGCTGTTGGCGGTGATGAACCATCCGGCCATGCTGATGTATCTGGACAATGTCGGCTCGATCGGCCCGGACAGCCCGGCCGGGCAGCGCAGCCATCGCGGGTTGAACGAGAATCTGGCGCGGGAATGCCTGGAGCTGCACACGGTCAGCCCCGCCGCCGGCTACACGCAGGTGGATGTCACGGAATTTGCGAAGATTCTGACCGGGTGGAGCATCGACACCAATCTCAACCCGCCCGGCTATGTGTTCCGCCTGAACGCCCATGAACCGGGCAAGAAGCACATGCTGGGCCGCAGCTTTGCGCATGGCCGCGGAGGTGGGCTGGAGGCGTTGGCGTTTCTGGGAAGCCACCCCGCGACCTTTCGGCACCTGGCCACCAAGCTGGTGCGGCATTTCGTGGCGGATGATCCGCCGCCTGCTAGCGTGGCGCGGGTGGAGGCTGTGCTGCGGTCGACCAGTGGGGACCTCAAGGCGGCTGCGCTCGAACTGGTGCGGCTGCCCGAGGCGTGGACGCCGCTGTCCAAGCTGCGCAGCCCCAGCGACTTCGTGATCTCGGTGTTGCGGGCGATGGATCTGCCAGCCGACAAGCGGCCGCCTGATCTGGGTCCTGTCATGGCCGGGCTGGGCCAGCCGCGTTTGGCCGCGCCCTTGCCGAACGGATGGCCGGACACGGCCGCCGACTGGGCCGGATCGGAGGCGATCCTGCGCCGGGTGGACTGGGCGTTTACCGTGGCCGGTCGTGGGGCGGACCTCGATCCGGCGGGTGTGGCGCAGGCTGCGCTGGGCCCATTGCTGCACGCGGCGACGCTGACACAGATCCAGCGCGCCGGATCGCGCCGTGACGGACTGACCTTGCTGTTCGCTTCGCCTGAATTCCAGCGGAGATAATCCATGCCCCATCCCTCCATGCGTCTGTCGCGACGCTCGGCGTTGCTGGGCCTGACGGCAGCGTTCACCGCCGGGCGGTACTCCCTGGCGTTGGCTGCGGCGCCGACCCAGAAGCGATTCGTTGTGGTGATCCTGCGCGGGGCGCTCGACGGGCTGTCGGCGGTGGTGCCGTATGGTGACAAGAGCCTGGCCACCTGGCGCGAGAGCCTTTTGCCCGGCCAGCCCGGCAGCGAGGGCGGGTTGCTCGATCTTGGTGGTTTTTATGGGTTGAACCCGGCGCTTTCCGCGTTTCACACGATGTATCAAGCCAATGAGCTGCTGCCTGTGCATGCGGTGGCTGGGCCGTACCGGATCCGCAGCCATTTCGAGGCGCAGGACTATCTCGAGTACGGGTCCGACCACGCCATGAGCAGCGGTTGGATGAACCGGCTGGCGCAGCAGATCCCGGCCCAGCGTGGCATGACGGAGACGGCGCTCGCGGTCGGCAGCATCGTGCCGTTGGTCATGCGGGGGCCGGCTCCGGTGGGAAGCTGGCTGCCCAAGACGGCGCTGCATCCCGAGCCCGATCTGTACGCGCGGATTGCCGCGTTGAACAAGGCCGATCCGGTGACCGGGCCTGCGGTTGCGATCGGGCTGAAGGAGCGCGGGTTCACCGATCTGACGCTTGCCGGCGATGCCGACGCGGGCGGCAATCGCTACGCGTTTCCGGCCCTGTGCGCCGCGACCGGACGGTTGCTTGCGGCCGCCGACGGTCCGCGGCTGGCAGCGCTTGAGATCGGCGGTTGGGACACGCACACCCAGCAGAAGACCCGGCTGGTGCAGCCGTTGCGCCAGCTCGACGAGGGGATGGCCAGCCTGAAATCCGGCATGGGCGAGGCGTGGAAGGACACGGTGGTGCTGGTGATGACCGAGTTTGGCCGCACCGTGCGCGTGAACGGCACCGGCGGTACGGACCATGGCACGGGGACGGTGGCGTTCGTGCTCGGTGGGGATGTTGCGGGCGGTCGGGTGCAGGCCAACTGGCCGGGGCTTTCCACTGGCAATCTGTTCGAGAATCGCGATCTGCAGCCGACGGCCGATCTGCGGGCGGTAACGAAGGGCCTGCTGGGGCCGCTGTTTGGGCTGGATGTGGCGGCTTTGGGTCGGGTGTTTCCGGACAGCGAGCAGGCCTCGGCAGTGGGCGGGCTGTTGCGGCGGGTTTGACGGGGATCCTGCTCTAGCCCGACGCGGCGCGGGCGAACGCAACCGAGGGCGGCGGCGCTTCCATCTGGTCCTGCTCGACCGGGTAGTCGGTCGGCACCACGCCTTGCTCCAGCTTCCAGCAGGCGGTGTGGACCGTGCTGCCGGAGGTTGCGATGAGGCACAGACTGGGGTTGCCGACTTCCATGCCGTCGGGGATGCGGGCCTGCACCCAGATGCGTTGCCATTGGCCACGTTGGGCGAGGTCGGCGTTGACGGTGCGGGTGGAGGCGAAGCCGTCGAACACCATGCCGACCAGTTGGCCGTCGAAATCCTCCGGGACCCAGGCATAGGCAGAGGCGACGTAAGGGCTGCCGGCGATCAGGCCGGAGGGTATGTAGCGGCCGAAAATACAGGCGTTCGGCCAGTCCGTCGCGGTCGCCAGGCGGTGGCTCATCACCACGGCGTCAGACCAGGGCGGGGCGACAGCTTGGGTGGGATGGCTCAGGGCGGTCTGTTCGTGGCGCCACCAGTCGCCTTCGAAGCGAAAAGTCTGGCGCAGCAGGTTGCCGGCGTTGACCGGCTTGGGCGGCGGGCGGACGGTGCCGGGGGCGGCGTGGATCAGGCGCAGCAGGCGGGCGCCGCGGCAGATTTCCAACCAGGCGTCCAGATTGAGGTCGGCGCGGCCAAAATAGGTGGCGAACCGGTCGATATGGGCGCGCAGCAGGCCGGGCTCGACGACTTCGACGGTGCCGACTGGCTGGGTGCCGTCCGACAGCGTGACCCAGAGCAGGGTGGCCTTGCCGTGCCGCAGCAGAGCGGCGAGCAGATGCTGCATGGCGGGGAGGTCGGCCGAGCCCTCGCCCTTGCGGACGAAGATCTTGTGGCCGTCCTGCAGGTCCTCGGTGAACTTGCGGCGCAGGAAGACCAGGCGGCGAAGCTGGTCGTCGAGCAGGGCGCGGTCCTCGTCACGGCGGCCGTAAATGTCGGTGTGGTAGCGGATGCCGAAGCTGGGCAGATGGACCACCACCTCGTCGCGCTCGTCGCGCACCAGGAAGATGTGCTCGGGCTCGCCGAGACGGTCGAGGCCGCGGTCGAGCAGGTCGAGCAGGCCGCGCATGGGCGTGAACGCGAAGCGCAGCAGGCCGAGCGGATCCTGGCCTGCGAAGCGCTGGACCAGTCCGAACTCGCAATCGTCGCCCAGGCTTTCGAAATGCAGCAGGTCTTGGCCAGACACGTGGGTCTCCGTTCACCTGCGGAATATACAGAGGGCGTTGACGGGGTGCTACGCCATGTCGATAGGTGGGGCGAAGGAGAAGCATATGGGCGATGTGGCAAATGCTGTGAACGAGACGCGGCAGTGGCGGCGCCTGATGCAATGGGCGGAACTGGGCGCCATTCCCGGCGACGGGGTGAACCGGCCGGCCCTGTCAGCTCTCGACCGCCAGGCACGGCGCATGCTGATCGCCTGGGCCGGCGAGATCGGCGCCAGCGTTTCGATCGACGCGGCCGCCAATCTGTGGCTGCGGCGCGAGGGCAGCGACCCCGCCGCAGCCCCGGTGCTGACCGGCAGCCACATGGACACGCAGCCCGCCGGAGGGCGGTTCGACGGTGCCTATGGCGTGATGGCGGGGTTGGAGGTGCTGACGGCGCTGCACGATGCGGGCGTGGTGACGCGGCGGGCGATCGAGGTGGTTGCCTGGACCAACGAGGAAGGCAGCCGTTTCGCGCCGGGCTGCACGGGTTCGATGAGCTGGGCCGGGTTTCGGCCGGCGGATAGCTGGAACGATGTGCGCGACCAGGACGGCGTGAGCTATGGCGCGGCACTCGCCGAGCAGCTGGCGGCCGAAGCCGATCTGCCGCGGCGGGCACTGGGGTCGCGTCCGTTCGCCTGTATCGAGGCGCATATCGAGCAGGGGCCGCTGCTCGAGGCCGAGGGGCGCGATATCGGCGTGGTGACGGGCATTCAAGGCAGCCGCTGGTTCACCGTGACGCTGCAGGGCCAGTCTGCCCATGCCGGCACGGCGCCGCTGCGGCTGCGCCAAGATGCGGTGCAGGACATGGTGCGCGCCATCTCGGCGCTCAACGCCCTGACCGCCGATCCACAGGATGTGCTGCGTTTCACAGTGGGACGGATCAATGTTTCGCCCAACAGTTCCAACTCGGTGGCCGAGCGCGTGGTGTTCACAATCGACCTGCGCCACCCGGATCGCGACGTGCTGCTTGAGCGCGGCGATGCGATGGAGGCGATTTTGCGAGATGCGGTGAAAACCTGCCAGGTCAGCGTGGTCGAGAATTTCCATGCCATGCCCGCGCAGTTCGATGCCGGTATCATCGCAACCGTGCAAGCCGCGGCCACGGCACTCGGCATCAGTTCCAGCCAGATGCCGTCGGGCGCGTTTCATGATGCGCAGTTCGTGGCGCCGATCGCGCCGACCGGGATGATCTTTGTGCCCAGCAGGAGTGGGATCAGCCACAATCCGGCGGAATTCACGTCGGCAGCGCAGCTGGCACAGGGCACGCGGGTGCTGGCGCAGGCGCTGGTGGCGCTGGCGGGGTGATCGGCCGGGCTGCGGCCCAATCGATGATGGCGGAGGCGAGGCGGAAATAGACGATGCGGTTGAAATGCGCGGTCTCGGTGCGCTCCTCGGGGGTCAGCACGTGGTCGCCGATGTCGAAGACCTCCACGCCGTGCGCCGCGGCGACCTCGCGCAGGCATTGGTTGTAGGCCTGGGCGCTGGGGTTCGGGATCGTATGGCCGCCGTAGGCATCGAACGCGTCGATGGCGAGGGCTGCTGCGACGCAGCCCTCGGGCAGGGCCTGAAAGATGCGGTGCAGGTTGGCACGCAGCTCGTCTTCCGGCGGAATTCCAACGAAATCCGCGTGTTGGCGGAGGTGTTCGACCGCGCGCCAGAATTCGGCCCGCTCCGCGGCGTCGAACCCGAAATGGCCGAGATGCGCCTCGATGTCCTCGGTGGGAATGGTGAGCACGTCGTGCTGCAGGAAACCGATGGCGGGGGTGAGCAGGCGCTGTGACTGGCGGTGGCGGTAGCTGTTCACGAGATCGCCCCAGAGCGAGAAGATCAGCAATGTGCCGGGGGCGCAGGGGGACAGGAACGGGCCGGTAAAATCGCTCGCAACGAAGCCGCAGGCCTGGGCCAGGGCGAGGTAGTCGGCTCCAGGCGGGGGCTGGCCCGGGGTCCAAAGGTGATGGGAGCAGTCCCTGCGGGCGAAGAACGGGCGGCGGGTGGCGTTGCCTTCCTGCTGGCGGTGGGCGGTCACGCCTGCGAAGTAATGCACCAGCGCGTCCACCTCGCAGCCGCCGCGCAGCCGCACCTCGGGGATCGACACGCGATGACTGGCCGGCCGGTCGGTGGCAGCGCTCGCGGCATTGATCCAGTCGATGTGGCGCGCCTGCGACAGGTCGGTGAGCACGTCGCCGATGACGTGGAGCTGCGGCCGGCCGAGATAGTCGTAGACGAATTCCTCCACCCCCATGCCGAGCGTGCGGCAGGAGAAGCAGAAATGGCGGAGCTGGCCGGAGCCTTCGCCCTGGCCGTTGATGCGGAAGAAGAAGCCGCAGAATCCATAGTCTCCGTAACGATCCTCGACCCGGACGAGAGCGGCCTGACACCAGTAGACGCCGAGCTGTTCGCGCAGGGCGGCGCGGGCCTCGGGCGTGGTTTCCGGCAGGCGCTGCTTGATGAAGTTCAGCTGGTTGGTGCGGTTGATCAGCTCGATGGCGCGGTCGATA
>JANXSM010000091.1 GCA_025352665.1 Rhodospirillales bacterium
GGCGCGAAGATTCTTCAAATAGCCACCTCACATTTACACGTAACCGCATCCGGCACGAGTTGCTGCCCTTGCTCGAGGGGTGGAATCCGCGGCTGCGTCAACACCTATCGCAGATGGCAGAGTTGGCCCTCGACGAGGAAGCCTGTTGGGAGGCTGAAATTGACCGGCTGACGCCGCAGTTGATTTTGCCGGGGCGTCCGGTGCGCGGAGGAGGTCGCGCCGCCGCCGAAGGTATCGCAATCGACTTGACAAAACTGGCTGCTCAGCCAATCGCCGTACAAAGAAGGTTTTTGCGCTACGCTGCCGGCCAATTGGATGCGTCGCCCGATTTCGCCGCCACCGAGGCGTTGCGTCACCTCGGTTTAATGGGCCGCGCCGGCCAAAAGTGCGAACTGGCACAAGGTCTGCGCGCAGAACGCACCCATCGCGAATTGCGGCTGACGGTCGGGCCCGCATCGAAGGAAACAAAAGCAGGCAAAGAGATTGCGGAATATGAATTCACGATCCCTGGCGAGGTTGAAGCTCCGGCGTTTGGGTTGCGTCTCAAAGTCCTGAGGGTAGATGGTCCTGCAGGCCCCTCGCTTCAAGATGACCTCAAACTTGAGAACACACGAGCCGTTCTGCGCTCCTGGGAGCCCGGGGACCGGGTTCGACTGCGTTACTCCAGCGGGTTTAAGAAGGTAAAAGAGGTGCTTGCGCGATTCAAGGTTACGGGCAGCGGCAGAGCGGCGTGGCCTGTGCTCGAGCTAAATGGCCGCATACTCTGGATGCGTGGCGTTGATCTGGAGCCAGAGCTCGGAATTCAGATCGAGGCAGTTTTTATCGATACTTAGAGTGAAGGGAGAGACTAGAGGAGCGGCAAAGGCGGGGGCTTCACGCACTTCGATTTCGCCCTGTGGTAACGGTACGAATTACGTTGTCCTAGTGCTACACCGTCCTTAGAAATTTCCATTGCTTGGGAGTACAATCGTTCTTACTGCTCATCCCGGGCGGGCAGCTATCGCTGTCTTCACCCACGGTTTTTGTACTTTCTGTGACTTCACAGACGGTCTAAGCGTCTAAGGATGGTGTAGGCGGTGTCGGAGCGTCCTTTCGGTGACTTCTCCCCCGCCGGGAAAGAGGAATCCTGGTGAATTCGACCGTCAAGACGATCATGTTCTGGGTCTTTATTCTCATCTGTCTGATGCTGCTCTGGGGTGTGGTGCAGCGTGGCACGAGCATGGGTAAAGATACGGAAGTTGGCTACTCCGATCTGCTCGACAAGATTGATGCGCAACAGGTTCAGGATGTAGCGATCCAGGGGACCGAGTTGCATGGCCATATGAAGGCCACGCCCAAGGACCAATTCCATACCACCATAACGGCCAGCACCGACGCGCTGATCCAGAAACTTCACGCCGCGAAGGTTAACTTTGCGATGAAGGAGCCCCAGAATAACCTTCTGCTGCCGATCCTGTTCAATGTTGGCCCCTTCGTTTTGTTGGGGGCAATCTGGTTCTTCATGCTGCGGCAAATGCAATCTGGCGGCAACAAGGCAATGTCGTTTGGAAAGAGCCGTGCTCGCCTGCTCTCGATGCAGCAGAAGAAAGTCACATTCAAAGATGTGGCAGGTGTAGACGAGGCTAAGGAAGAGCTGAAGGAAATCATCGAATATCTGCGCGAACCGCAGAAATTCCAGAAACTGGGCGGACGCATTCCCAAGGGAGTGCTGCTGGTCGGGCCTCCGGGAACCGGTAAGACCCTTCTCGCCCGCGCCGTTGCCGGGGAGGCAAATGTCCCGTTCTTTTCGATCTCCGGATCTGACTTCGTTGAAATGTTTGTCGGCGTTGGCGCAAGCCGCGTTCGCGACCTGTTCGAGCAGGGCAAGAAGAACGCGCCTTGCATCATCTTCATCGACGAAATTGACGCGGTCGGCCGTCATCGCGGCGCAGGCCTCGGCGGCGGACACGATGAGCGCGAACAGACCCTCAACCAGCTCCTCGTCGAAATGGACGGCTTCGAAGCCAACGACGGCGTCATCCTCATCGCCGCCACCAACCGCCCCGACGTGCTCGACCCCGCGCTGCTGCGTCCCGGCCGGTTCGATCGCCAGGTTGTGGTGCCGAACCCGGACGTGAACGGTCGCGAGAAGATCCTTCGCGTTCACATGCGCAAGGTGCCGCTGGCGTCCGATGTCGATCCGAAGGTGATTGCCCGCGGCACGCCTGGCTTCTCCGGCGCGGACTTGGCCAACCTCGTCAACGAGGCGGCTCTGTTGGCAGCCCGCATGGGCAAGCGCGTGGTGGCGATGTTCGAGTTCGAACACGCCAAGGACAAGGTGATGATGGGCACCGAGCGTCGTTCGCTGGTGATGTCCGAGGACGAGAAGCGCATGACCGCGTTTCACGAAGCCGGCCATGCGATCTGCGCCATGCATAACCCGGAATGTGATCCGGTTCACAAGGCCACGATCATTCCCCGCGGCCGTGCACTCGGCATGGTGATGTCGCTGCCGGAAGGCGATCGCTATTCAAAGTCCAAGGCGAAGTGCCTGGCCGAGCTTTGCATGGCGATGGGTGGCCGTGCGGCCGAGGAGATCACCTTCGGCGCCGACAAGGTCTCCAACGGTGCGTCGGGCGACATCAAGATGGCCACCAACCAGACCCGCATGATGGTCACCGAATGGGGCATGAGCGACAAGCTGGGAATGATCGCCTACGCCGATAACAGCCAGGAAGTGTTCCTGGGCCACTCGGTCACGCAGAACAAGAACGTGTCCGAAGCCACCGCGCGTGAGATCGACAACGAGATCAAGGTGGTGATCGATCATGCCTATCAGAGCGCGAAGAAAATTCTCACCGACAACATCAATGAGTTGAACGCGTTGGCGCATGGCCTGCTGGAGCACGAGACGCTGTCGGGCGACGAGATCCGCCAACTTCTCCGCGGCGAAAAGGTTGTCAAGCGCGTGAACGACGAGCCCGCCGCCGACAGCCGTCGTGCGTCGGTGCCGACCACCACGCGTCCGGTGCCGCCGCCTGGCGGCTTGGATGCCGCGCCGCAGCCGGGCTAGTTCCGCTGCATCTTCGGCGTTGGGCCGGCTTTGAGGGTCCGTATCCCCTGGTGATGGGGATCCTCAACGTCACCCCGGACAGCTTCAGCGATGGCGGCCGTCACCTTGATCCGGTGGCGGCCGCTATTGCGATGATGGAGGAGGGCGCCGATCTCATCGATATCGGAGGCGAAAGCACGCGTCCGGGGGCCGATGCGATATCTGTTGCGACCGAGATGGCGCGGGTGCTGCCGGTCATTGCCGCACTGGCGCGCCGGGGCGTGCCACTCTCCATAGACACGCGCAACGCCTCCACCATGCACGCGGCACTCGAATCTGGTGCGCGGATCGTCAATGACGTCTCGGCACTTGCACATGATCCAAAATCTGGAGCGGTGGTGGCCTGCGCCGGCTGCCCCGTGGTGCTGATGCACACGCGCGGAGACCCCATCTGTATGACGCGGCTTGGCCTGTACAACGACGTGGCGAAGGATGTCGCCCGCGAACTGGAGGCGCGCGTGGAACATGCCATCGCCTGCGGCATCGGTCGCGCGCAGATCGCCATTGATCCCGGTATCGGCTTCGCGAAGGCGCCAGCCGCCAGCGTGGCGCTGCTACAGCGACTCGAGACGCTGATGGCGCTCGGCCTGCCGATGCTTGTGGGGGTTTCACGAAAAGGTTTCATCGGCGCGCTGTCCGGCCAGAAGAACGCCGCCGATCGGGCCGCAGGTTCCATTGCCGCGGCCTTGTGGGCCGTGAGCAAGGGGGCTTCCGTGTTGCGGGTGCATGATGTCGGCGCAACGGTCCAGGCGGTACGGGTCTGGCGCGGATTGGGGGCAATCGGCTAGACAATGCCTCCCGGCAGGGCTCCTGCCTGATTGGCCAGACGCGGCAGACGAACATCGGCCGCGTTAACTTTGTCGACAGCTTTCTGCCATAGTGTTGTGTGAAACAACACCTGTGATTTTTGAGGACAACGGCTTCATGCCGACAGCACGGCGTTTCTTTGGAACAGACGGCATCCGCGGCACGGCCAACACGTCGCCGATGACAGCAGAGATCGCTCTGCGGCTCGGCCAGGCGGCGGGCCTGTTGTTCACCCGCGGCGCTCATCGTCATCGCGTGGTGATCGGCAAGGACACAAGGCTGTCCGGCTATATGATTGAGCCCGCGCTGGTGGCAGGCTTCGTGGGAGCGGGGATGGACGTGGTGCTGGCCGGCCCGCTGCCGACGCCCGCCGTGGCAATGCTCACGCGCAGCCTGCGCGCCGATCTCGGCGTGATGATCTCCGCCTCGCATAATCTGTTTGAAGACAACGGCATCAAGCTATTTGGACCAGACGGTTTCAAACTGTCGGATGAAACCGAGCTTGAGATCGAAGCAATGATGATGGCGGATCTCGGCAGCCAGCTTGCCGCACCCGCCAAACTTGGCCGGGCCTCGCGTTTGAACGATGCCGCAGGTCGGTATATCGAGGTCGCCAAGGCGACCTTTCCGCGTGGCCTAAGGCTGGATGGTCTCAAGATCGTCGTCGATTGCGCCAATGGCGCCGCCTACAAGGTGGCGCCCGCCGTGCTGTGGGAGCTTGGTGCGGATGTCGTCGAGGTCGGCGTCAAGCCGGACGGTTTCAACATCAATCGTGGCTGTGGTTCGACGGTGCCGGAATTCCTGTCGGGCGAGGTTCGCCGCACCGGCGCGCATCTGGGCCTGGCGCTGGATGGCGATGCCGACCGGCTGATCCTGGCCGATGAGACCGGCGCCATCGTTGACGGCGACCAACTGCTGGCGTTGATCGCCAGCAGTTGGGACGCGCGCAGGCGCCTGACCGGCGGCGGCGTCGTTGCCACCGTCATGTCCAATCTCGGCCTGGAGCGATTCCTGGGCGCTCGCGGCCTTGCGCTCCACCGTACCCAGGTCGGCGACCGCTACGTGGTCGAACACATGCGCGCCGGCGGGTTCAACGTGGGTGGCGAGCAATCCGGCCATATGGTGCTGTCCGACTACGCCACCACCGGCGACGGCTTGCTGGCCGCCTTGCAGGTTCTGGCCGTGCTGGTGGAAACCCAGTGCCCTGCCAGCACCGCATGTCATCTGTTCGACAAGCTGCCGCAGATTCTGAAAAGCGTGCGCTTTACCGGCCAGTCGCCGCTGCTCGACGACCGGGTTCAGCAGGCCATCGCCAGCGCGCAAAGCGAACTTGCCGCCACCGGGCGTCTGCTCATCCGTAAAAGCGGCACCGAGCCGGTCATCCGCGTGATGGCCGAAGGCGAAGACGCCGAAATGGTAGGCCGCGTGGTGGATACGCTGTGCCACCGCGTTGCCGAGGCCGCCGGCAGCGGTAAGCTCATCGGCGCGGCCGCCTGACCGCGATGCAGATGCGGGGTCGGATCCTTGTCATCGCAGGGTCCGACAGCGGTGGTGGGGCCGGTATTCAGGCCGATATCAAAACCATCACGGCGTTGGGTGGCTTTGCCATGACCGCCATCACGGCGCTGACCGCGCAGGATACGCTTGGCGTTCACGCCCTGCATGCCGTTCCCACCGACTTCATTCGCCAACAGATGCGCCTGGCGTTTGCGGATATCGGCGTTGATGTCATCAAAACCGGCATGCTCTCCGATGCCGCCACCATCGAGGCGATTGCCTTTGAACTGCGGGCGCAGCGCATCAAGGCGCCGCTGGTGCTCGACCCCGTCATGACGGCAAAGGGTGGCGCCAGCCTGCTGGCTCTGCAGGCCGTTGCCATGCTCAAGCAGCTTCTCATTCCGCTGGCAGCGGTACTGACGCCCAACATTCCCGAAGCCGAGGCCCTGACAGGGCTCGTCATTGCGGATGAAGCCGGCATGCACCGCGCAGCCAAGACCCTGCTGAGCCTGGGGGCTCCGGCCGTTCTTCTGAAAGGTGGCCATCTCAGCGGGCCCAACGTGACCGACGTGCTGGTGACCGAGACCGAAACCCACCGCTACAGCGCGCCGAGACTTCTGGGTCGCCATACGCACGGCACCGGCTGCACGCTGGCCAGCGCGATTGCCACCGGCCTCGCCCAGAACTGGTCATTGCCCGATTCGGTGCAGCGAGCCCGTGCCTATGTCCGCTTGGCTATCGAACACGCTCCCAGGTTGGGTCAGGGCCACGGCCCCCTGAACCACGCGGTCACGGTCGATCCTGCGGCGGTCGCGGCGTTGGGTGGCTAGACCGGGCGAAATTGCCGGGGTGCCAAAGTGCCTTCCACCCTCGTTGCCGTAGCGGTTCAGTCGATGGCGCAGATGGTGAGTTGGCGGCCGTCGAGAAGCGCTTTGGAGCCCTCGCCCACGATCGGCATGCGCGGGTTGGCGCGGTGTGCGGTGACGGCGTCCATGTTCTTATAGATTTCGACGAGCATGATTTTGGCACCATCTGGCGTGCCTTTGTCATCCAGCACGCGCATCACGTCGAATCGCTCGCAGCCAGGCTCTTCGGCCAAAGTGGCCTTTGCATGGGCGGAGATATGGGCGTGGAAGGCGTCGAAACAGCCCGTTTTCGGCGTGAACTCGACAACGATGCAGATGCGGGACATTTTCTCATCCTTCTTGGGCAGGCGGGGACGTGATGGACACGATCGAGGCAGATTACATTGTGGTTGGCGCCGGGTCGGCCGGCTGTGTGGTCGCGGCGCGGCTGAGCGAGGACCCTGCCACACGCGTCGTGCTTCTGGAAGCCGGGGGGGCGGACCGCAATATCTGGATTCATATTCCGCTGGGCTATGGCAAGACCATCGCCGACCCCTCGGTCAACTGGTGCTACGAAACCGAGCCGGAGCCAGGCACCAACAATCGGCGCATGCTGTGGCCGCGCGGCAAGGTGCTGGGTGGGTCGTCGTCCATTAACGGGCTGGCCTATGTGCGGGGTCAGCACGCCGATTACGACCATTGGCGTCAGCTCGGCAACGACGGTTGGGCGTGGGCCGACGTGCTGCCGTATTTCCTGCGGTCCGAGGGCAAGATCGGCGTGGGTGACGCGGTGTTTCACGGTCGTGGCGGCCCGCTGACGGTAAGCGATATCACCGAGCGGCATCCGTTGTGCGAAGCCTATGTCGAGGCAGCAAAAGGCATCGGCCTGCCCTTCAACCCCGACATGAACGGTGCCACGCAGGAAGGCGTGGGATATTTTCAGACCACCACGAAGAACGGCGTGCGGGTATCGGCGGCCAAGGCCTTTTTGAAGCCGGCAATGTCGCGGCCCAATTTGCGGGTGATCACCCATGCCCTGGCCCAGCGCGTGCTGTTCGCCAACCGCCAGGCCACGGGCGTGACGTTTATGCAAGGCGGGCAGCTCCAGACGGTGCGGGCGAAGCGCGAGGTGATCCTGTGCGGCGGCGCCATCAACTCGCCGCAGCTTCTGATGCTGTCGGGCGTGGGGCCGGGGGCGGATCTGGCGGAAATGGGGATTGAGACACGGCATGATCTGCCCGGCGTGGGGCAGAATTTGCAGGACCATTACCAGACGCGCTTCTCCTATCGCTGCACGAAGCCCTTCACCGTCAACGATGTGATGACCAGCCGGCTGCGGATGGTGCAAGCCGGGCTACAATATCTGCTCGCCCGTAAGGGGCCGCTTTCGATCAGTGCCGGACAGGTCGCCATCTTTGCAAAAACGCGTGCGGACCTGCCGGAGCCCGACATTCAGTTCCACTTCATCCCTTTCAGTGCCGACAGGCCTGCGGCGGGGCTTCACAAATTCTCCGGCTTTACCCAGAATGTCTGCCAGTTGCGCCCCGAAAGCCGCGGCGAGATTAGGCTGAAATCACCAGATCCTTCCGTGCATCCGGCATTGTGGCCGAATTACCTGGCAGCCGAGATCGACCAGCGCGTGATGATCGACGGATTGAAAATGTCGCGTGCGCTGGCGGCCCAGCCGTCCATTCGGCAATATATCGAAAGTGAGTATCTGCCGGGCGATGCGGTCCACAGCGACGACGCGCTTTTGGCCTATGCGCGAGAATATGGCGGCACAATCTACCACCCTTGCGGCACCGCGAAGATGGGGCGCGATGCGATGGCAGTGGTGGACGCCCAGTTGCGTGTGCACGGGGTGACGGGTCTGCGCGTGGCGGATGCGTCGGTGATGCCGACCCTGGTTTCAGGCAACACCAACGCGGCCTGCATCATGATCGGCGAAAAGGCGGCCGATTTGATCCGGGGGCGTGCGCTTGCCCGAAATTGACCCATTGCACACCTTCAACACAGGACGGGAGTGCGAGAGATTGGTTACACCACACCCCCCCGTCATTGCGAGCCGCCTCTCGACGGCGTGGCAACCCAGGGCAACGCTGCATCATTACGAACTCGGAACGATAAGCGCGCAGAAACGGTCAGACCCAGTCACCCCGCATCAAAACCACCCCGCCGCCGCTCCCGCCGAGCCCACGCCAAAACCCCGCGCGGCAACGCTATCCGCCCAAAATCCACCGGTGCCGCCTTAACCCGAACCCGCGCCCGAACCGTCTTCCCCGGAACAGCCGCCGCCGGACACAGAACATCCAGATCCACCGCCAACATCCGACAAACCGGCCGCAACAACCGCCGCGCCTCCGGCGCCGCCGCCAACAAAGCAACCCAGGCCGGCTCCCGCAAAATCCCTTCCAAGGCGCCAGAGAACCAAGCCGCCTGATGCCGCCGATCCCCCATCGTCCCCAACAACCAACCAGTCCGCGAGGGCCAGAAATTCACCGGCGGCACAAACCCCAAAACCCGCTCCCGAGCCACCACCACCACCGGCAACGAAACCCGCCGAACCAGCTTCCCCGCCTGAAACCGCACCATCAACCGCTCCAGCCGACCAAACACCACCCCAAGCCGCCGATGCACCAACACCATCAGAACAGCGGTCAAAACCCCACGCGGCGCCCACCCAAACAACGCAGTGCGCAGCGCGGTCGCAAAAGCCTGAAAAAGGGAAGGGGTCTGATCCACCCACCAGTGTTCACCACAACAAGGGGGGTGGCCGCAATGATAATCGTCGAGGGATCGCCAGAAACCAGACATCGGCGCTTGGCCCCCCGCGCCTGTGCCGTCGCGTCGGTCACCATGGTCGATCACGCCGCACACGGTCCGAGCATCGAAGCGCGATGACTTAAATGTCCTGCTGGTGGGGCATCTCCTTCCATAACGTCGATCGCGCAAATGGGAATGCAATGACCGGTTCCGACCCGCAGCGGCCGTTGTTAGGACATGAGTTAGTGGCCGGGGTTGGCCGAAACCGGACTAGCGGCTATCGAACAGCAAGAGAGAGAAGAGCGGACGTTGATTGCTTCCCTCCCTTCGGCACCACCAGTCAACACATGCGTTCCGCTTACGCGTGCATCATGAACGGGGCACAAAACTCTCGGTTTGTGACTTGATGCCGCAGATGGCGGCGTACGCTTGGTGCAGCGCGTCATGGCTTTGAATCTATATCCTGACCCTGTCGCACCGTGTTCCATGATTGATTGGAAGATGTGACGGCTCTGGTCTCTGGGAATTAGCTGGCAAGGTAATAAATGGACAGCACAATCACTAGCATTCATTGCGGAAATGTGATACCGATTTCATAGATAATTTTAAGAAGAGGGCCGAATCGAATGCCGGTAGATATGGCTACTCTTGTTCGGCATATAGACCCCTCAAACACTGTATTGCTATTTGGCTCTGGATCTTCAATTCCTTCTGGGGCTCCATCGGTTACGCAACTCCAAAA
>JANXSM010000072.1 GCA_025352665.1 Rhodospirillales bacterium
ATGCGCAAGGGCTTGCAATCGGCTTCTGCCTGACGCCAGGGCAGGCATCAGACATGACGAGCTACCCCGATTTGATGGATGATGACCTGCAGGACCCCGGGGCAATGCTGGCCGACAAAGGATACGACAGTGATGCCATTCGCAGTGACCTCGAACGTCGTGGCGTCGATCCGGTGATCCCGACCAAGGCGAACCGCAAAATACAGCGTGTAATCTGCCAGAACACCTATGCGATGCGAAATCGCATCGAGCGGTTCTTCAGCAAGCTCAAACATTCACGACGCTGCGCCACCCGATATGACAAGCTTGGAAATAGCTTTCTTGGCTTCGTTCAGCTTGCAACGATCAGATTGTGGATACGGTTTGTCCACAACACCTAGGCATTCGTACGAATGACCGGGCAACGACGCAAAGACCCTTGAGCAATATCGCCTGAAGTTGAACCAATCGCGCGATAAAATTTCCTGTTAAAACAGTCGCCTAGAGCCTGATTGCCTAGCCTGTCAGAAGCGATCAGGCGCGAGCGTTGGGTTAGTCCAGACTTTAACTATTAAGTAACATTGCGGACTATTTTCTGCACCGTAATTGGTTCAATCGTTCACCGTCGCAAGACGCTGAAGAGGGATCGCAGAGATGCTCACTGATGTTCTGGAGAATGAGGCCCTTACCGGCCACAACCAACCGATGGCCATGAGCCTGACCATCGGCGATACGTCGATCCAGGAAATCGACCTGGAGATCGACCCGTGCGAGGAACAAGATGCCGATGATCACATCGTATTCGCGGGACAATTATTGAGCGCCCTGGCAACGATGGCCAGCAGCAGCAAGCGCCGCCAGGCCGACCTGTCGGCAGCTATGCGGCGATCCGGGCTGGAAGCCAGCGGCCAGTGCATCACCGCGGCCCTGCATCACCTCGAGCAGATCGGCTGCATCGAGGATCTGGTGCCACTGTATGACGGCGGCATGCTGATGGCGGTCACCAGCCGCGGGATCGAGCATCTCAATTCCTCACCGCGCTGGACGATGCTGGACAGCGCCGGCTACCGGCTCGGCTGAACGGCCCGCTCCTAGAGCGTGATGACCGAAGGTGGAATCGCCTACCAGAAACGATCAGGCTCTAAATACCAACGCGCCGCTGTTCGGTCTCACAGGGTTGCTGTCACCTTCTGCAGGAACGGCGGGTTATCCGGATCGAAACCCATCGACTGGGCGGTTGCCTCGATCAGGCGATAGGCCGGCATCAATAGGGTGATGGCATCGGTGACGGGGTGGTCGTCGCCGCTCCAGGCAAGGCTGCCTCGGGCGCCGCCGCAATCGTGCACGCCGACCCCCGAAAGCCGCAGCGCCGCGACCAGCGTGTCGACCGCCTCGGCGGTGGGATCGGCCTGGCGGAAGGCCAACACGGGTGTTGCCGGCGAGATGGCCGCGCGGGGCCCGTGCATGAGTTCGGCGGCGCTGTAGGCGAGTGCCGGCAGTCGCAGGGTTTCGGACAGCTTGAGAGCGATCTCGCGGGCGGTGGCGAGCCCGTAGCCGCGCCCAGTGACAAAAACCGCGTGGGCGCTGGCGAGAGCGGGCGTCACCTGCGACCAGTCGAGCTCGGCCGCGGTCGCAAGCCGCGATGGCAAACGGCGCAACGCGCCGGCCAGTGCCTCGTCAGCGGCGAGGCAGGCAACCAGCTCGGCTGCGGCGACCATCGATGCGATGACGGATTTGGTGGCGGCGACCGAGCGCTCCAGTCCTGCCTTCAGCGGCAGGATAAACTCGGCTTCGCGGCCCACCGGGGAGTCCGCGACATTGAGCAGCGCCAACGTCCGGGCGCCAGACCGTCTCGCCGAGCGCGTGGCTGCCACGAGGTCGGGACTGCCGCCCGACTGCGAGATGGTGACGAACAAAGCACCTTTGAGGCGAAGGCTGCCGCCCAGCGCCGTGACCACGGAGGGCGCCATCATGCTGACCGGCAGCCCCAGCCGCGTCTCAACGAGATAGCGCAGGAACACGCCGGCGTGGCCGGAACTGCCACGACCGCAGATGACCACAAAAGGAACCACCGCGATGTCGAGCGAGGCCGCCAAAGCCTGGGTCGCGGAGCGGTCGGCCACGAGGGCGGCGACCACCGCCGGGCTTTCGGCCGTTTCGCGGGCCATGGCGGAGGGCTGCGTCATTTGCCGGCCTCCGCACGCGGTTCGCGCACTTCGGTCACGAAGTCATAGCGGTCGCCCCGATAGGCGGACCGGGTGAATTCCACTGGCGTGCCGTCGGCCAGAAACGCCCGGCGCTCGATGCGCAGAATGGCGGCGCCGACCGGAATGGACAGCAGCCTGGCCTCGGCCGCCGTCGCGAGCGAGGCCTGCAGGCGCTGCAACCCGCGGACAGGGCGTACGCCCCGCAGATTGAGTGCTGCATAAAGCGAGCCGGTCACCTCGGAGGCTGACATCAGCAGATGGGCGGGAACGCTGGCGCGCTCGATCGCCAAGGGCTCGTCATCGGCGGTACGGACGCGGGCGAAACGATGCACCAGCTGGTCCAGCGAAAGCGCCAGCGCCAACGCCTCCTCCGGCGTCGGCAGGGAGGTGGTTTTCTCGATCCATATCGAACCCGGCTTCTGGCCGCGATTGACCATGTCGGTGGTAAAACCGGCCAAAAGTGCTCCCGGCTGCTCGATGCGCGGCGCGATATAGGTGCCGGAGCCATGCTTGCGCGACAGCAGCCCCTCGCGCAGCAACGTCTCGATCCCCTTGCGCACCGTCACCCGCGAAATGCCGACGGACTCGCTGAGTTCCCGCTCCGAGGGCAGCGCATCGCCGGTGGCGATGGCGCCCTCGCGGATCTGCGCCCGAATGATCTCGGCCAGCTGCAGATACAGCGGCGTCGGGCTGGCCTCGTCGAGCATCCTCCGCGCGATCGTCAGCATCAGCCGCGGGCGATGCGCAGATTGCCGCCGGCCGCGGCGAGCCTTCCGGCCGCATCGTCCAGGCTGAGGCCGTCGGCCAGCAGCACGGCGGTCTTGATGTCGCCGCCGCCCTGCGCCAGCGCCACGGCGGCGGCAGCGACCGAGCAGCCCGCAAGGCTTGCCACCATGCGTTCGGCGCGGCGTTCCAGCTTCACGTTCGCCGCCTGCATATTGACCATGAGGCCGCGATAAACCCGCCCCAATTGAAGCATGATGCCGGTGGAGATCAGGTTCAGCACCGCTTTTTGCGCAGTGCCCGCCTTCATGCGCGTAGATCCGGCGACGATTTCGCTGCCGGTTTCCACCAGCACAGGGAATGCGCAGGCGTCGAGCAGCGGTGCCCCGGGATTGTTGGCGATCCCGATGGTCACAGCACCCAGCTTTCGCGCGCGCTCGATCGCAGCGATAGTGAATGGTGTGGTGCCGCTGGCGGCAACGCCGATCACCACGTCAGCGGAATTGATCGCCGCCGCGTCCATCTGCGCCGCGCCATCCCTTGCATCGTCCTCGGCTCCTTCGATGCTCGCGGTCAATGCCGCAGTGCCGCCAGCCAGCGCAAACACGATGCGCGCGTGGGGCCAGCCGAAGGTCGGCGGAAGCTCCGCGCCATCTTGCACCGCCACTCGGCCCGACGTGCCGGCCCCGGCGTAGACCAGGCGACCGTGCTCGCCCAGCGCAGCACTGGCCGCCCCAATCGCCGCCTCCATCTGCGGCAGCGCCTCGCGCAAGGCTGCGACCGCGGCCATCTGGCCCTCCCACATGGCCGCCAGCGCGCTGCCGACAGGCCAGGCGTCGAGATCGGTGAAACGCGGGTCGACGTCTTCTGTGGCCATCGATCGAGATCTTTCTAGATACCAGTCAAATGCCTTTGACCGCTTCAGTAATACCAATTAGTGCTTGGCGAGGCAATCTCAAGCGTTGTGAGCCGCATGCCCCCTGCCCCGCATTCCCCCTTCGCCATCGAAACACCGGCGCTGTTCGACGGCGAGCACCTGCTCGGCCCACGACGGGTGGAGATCTCCGAAGGGCGCATCGTCGCGGTGCTTTGCGCCGCGCAGACCCTGCCGACCGACCAGGTGATCCGCCTTGCCGCAGGCTCGCTGCTCGCGCCGGGATTTATTGATGTGCAGGTAAACGGCGGCGGCGGCGCGCTGCTCAACGACGATCCTTCCGTCGCCACCATCCGTCGCATTGCCGAAGCCCATCGCAGGTTCGGCACCACCGGCCTGCTGCCGACACTGATCACCGACAGCGTCGCAAGGCTCGACCAGCTGCACGCGGTCGCGCGCGAAGCGCTGGCGGTTCCGGGCGTGCTCGGGTTCCATCTCGAAGGCCCGCATCTCAACCTCGCCCGCAAGGGCATTCACCCGCCCGAACATATCCGCCTGCCCGACGCACATGACCGCACGGTACTGCAACAATTCGGCGCCATCGGCCGCTCTCTGGTCACGCTGGCGCCGGAATGCACCGGGCTGAATTTCGTGGCGGAGCTGGCCCATGCCGGCGTTGTCGTGGCCGCCGGCCACAGCGATGCACAACCCGCGACGGTGCGGGCGGCGGTGCTCCAGGGGCTGACAGGCGTCACCCATCTGTTCAACGCCATGTCGCAGATCGCCCCGCGCGCGCCCGGCCTGGTCGGCGCCACGCTTGCCGACGAGCGCCTGTTCGCCGGCATCATCTGCGACGAACTGCATGTCGATCCGCTCAATCTGCGCCTGGCATTCCGGCTGAAAGGCGCCGCCCGATTGATGTTGATCACCGACGCCATGCCGTCGGTGGGCAGCGACGCGGCCTCCTTTCGATTGCAGGGGCGGGAGATCGTCCTGCGCGACGGCCGCCTGGTCGATGAAGCCGGCACCCTGGCCGGGGCGCATCTCACCATGATCGAAGCCGTGCGCCGGTCGATGTCCGCCATGGGGGCAACGCTGGTCGAGGCGCTGCAGATGGCATCGCTCACCCCTGCCCGTTTCCTCGGGCTGGAGGCCGAATTGGGCATGATCCGCGCCGGCCATCGGGCCGACCTGGTGGCGCTGGACACGCGGCTCGACGTGGCCGAAACCTGGATCGCCGGCCGCGCGACAGCCTGATCAGGCGCGGGTCAGAACAACCGGCTGCTCTTGGGTGCCCATGCCATGCGGAATTGCGGGAGCCAAGGTTTCCGGCCAGGTCCATTCCGCGAACAGCGCACGCATGGCGGGAAGCGGGCAGTCGAACGGCGGCCCGCCCTCACGCCCCGTCTGCATAAACAGGATGAACAACTGCCCGCCTGTGGGCAGCCAACGGCGCAGGCTCCGTTCATAGCCCGCCCATAACGCCGGCGGCAGCGCGCAAAGACACGTCTGGTCGTAAACCGCGGCGAACAATCTGTCCGGTTGCCAGGCCATTACATCCGCCTTCACCGCGCGGTCGGCGCCAAGTCGGCCGGCCTGCTCGGCGACCGCGGTGTCCGCAAGGTCGAGCGCCACCACATCGAAACCCGCCTGCAACAGCGCCAGCGGCTCCGGGCTGCGACCCGCGCCAGGCACCAGGATCCGGCACGGCGACAAGGCACCGCTGTCCCGCCAGGCCAAGAAACCCGGGTTGATGCCGCTGCGCTCCCACGGCGTCCGCTGTTGCTGGAAGCGGGTTTCCCAAAAATCCTGCGGCAACTCGGCCATGGCGGGCTCCTAGAGCCTTGTGTTTGAGCGAGCAATTTTATCGCACGGTAGGTTCAACCTAAGGCGATATTGCCCTAAGCGAAATGACAGGCGACCTGTGACTCTCCAACCTCACGCCAGACGGGGATGTCAGAGCGACAGATCGCCTGCGCAATGGGGCAACGCGTGTGAAAGCGGCAGCCTGGCGGCGGATTGGCCGGGCTCGGAATCTCGCCTGTGAGCATCACCCGCGCGCGGCTGCGCTGGGCCACCGGGTCCGGCTCCGGCACCGCCGAAAGCAGCGCCTGCGTATAGGGATGCCGCGGCGTGCTGTAGAGCGCATGGCTCGGCGCGAGTTCTGCGAGCTGGCCGAGATACATCACCGCAACGCGATCGCACACATGGCGCACCACGGCCAGGTCGTGAGAGACGAACAGGCTCGCCATGCCAAGCCGGGCCTGCAGGGCAACCAGCAGATTGAGAATCTGCGCCCGCACCGACACATCAAGCGCCGACACCGGCTCGTCGCACACCAGCAATTCCGGCCGCAGCGCCAAGGCGCGGGCGATCACCACCCGCTGGCGCTGTCCGCCGGAGAACTGATGGGGAAACCGCATTGCATGCTCAGGCCGCAGGCCGACTTCCTCGAGCAGTTCACCCACGCGCCGGCGCAAGTCCTGGCCACGGGCGATGCCACGCACCAGCAACGGCTCGCCCACCGCATCGCCCACCCGCATACGCGGATTGAGCGACGTGACCGGATCCTGGAACACCATCTGCACATGGGCGCGCATCGCCCGCAGCTGGGTCCGGTCGGCCCCCACGATCTCCTCGCCTCGCACCAGCACGCTGCCCCCGGTGGGTGCCACCAACCCGACCACGGCATTGGCCAGGGTGGATTTGCCGCAGCCGCTTTCGCCCACCAGGCCCAGGGTCTCGCCCGCCACGATATCGAAGCTGACACCGTCGACGGCACGGACCGGGTTGCCGGCGCCGGGAAAATGAACCCGCAGGTCGCGCAGGCTCAGCACATTCATACCATCTGCTCCCAGCGCCAGCAGGCGGTGGCACGCCCATCGCCGATCGGGGCCAACGGCGGGGGTTCCGCTTCGCAGCGCGGCTCGGTCAGCGGGCAGCGCCCGGCGAAGCGGCACCCGGGGCCGAACTCGGCAGCACCTGGCACGCGTCCGGGAATCACGGCGAGCACCGACTTCGGAACATCCGTCAGCCGCGGGATGGAGGCCAGCAGCAACGCGGTATAGGGGTGCCGCGGTGCAGCGAACAGCGCATCCACCGGCCCGGTCTCGGCAATACGGCCAGCATACATCACCGCGACGCGATCGGCGATATCGGCCACCACCCCCATGTCATGGGTGATCAGCACGATCGCGGTGCCGCGCTCGCGGGCAAGCTTTCGCAGCAGGTCCAGGATCTGCGCCTGAATGGTCACATCCAGCGCCGTGGTGGGCTCGTCGGCCAGCAGCAGTTCGGGCCGGCCGATCAGGGCCGAGGCGATCATCACCCGCTGGCACATGCCGCCCGACAGCTCGAACGGATGCTGGTCGATGCGCCGCGCGGGGTCGGAGATGCCAACCTCGTCGAGCATGCGCAGCACCTCCGCCCGCACCCGATGCAGCGGCTGGCGCAGCGACTGCGCGATATGGGTGCCGACGGTCGACAGCGGATCAAGTGCCGCCTGCGGTTCCTGGAAGATCATGGACATACGCCGTCCGCGCAGGCCGCGAACCTCACTTTCCCGCAGCCGGGCGATGTCGACGCCGGCGAGACGAATGCTGCCTGCCTCCTGGCGCACCGCCGGCGGCAGCAGTCGCATGACGGCGGCCGCGGTGAGCGACTTGCCGCAGCCCGATTCCCCCACGATGGCCATCACCTCGCCCGCCGCCACCGACAGGCTGACACCATCAACCACCCTCGCACCGGCGATGGACAGCGACAGGTTCTCGATTGCGAGAACCTGGCTCACGCGCTGATGTTGGCCGGCTGGAAGGTGCCGATGGAATTGCCGCCATCGACGCTGAGCGTGGCGCCGGTGATATACCCGGCGGCGGCCGAGCAAAGGAACAGCACGGCGGCCGGCGTGTCGTCTGCCTGCGAGTTGCGGCCAAGCGGAATGCGCGCCGTCATGCGGCTCACATAGTCGGCTGGCAGAATGGAAACATCGCTGCCCGGAGCGAAGCCGGGCTCCACCACGTTCACGCGGATGCGGTGCGGCGCCAGCTCCAACGCCTGTCCCTTGGACAGCCGGTCGAGCGCCGTCTTGGACATGCAATAGGTCACCGACCCCGTCGGCATCTGCCGCGCCGCACCGGAACCGATGTTGACGAAGGCGCCCTGCACGCCGCGGGCCACCATCAGCCGCGCCATGGCCTGGGTGACCAGAAACGGCGCCCGCACGTTGATGCTCATGATGCGATCGAACTCGGCTTCGGCCAGGTCGATCAGCACGCCGGTGCGCGGGTATACGCCGGCGTTGTTGATGACGATGTCAGGCGCGCCCCAGGCTCGCTCGACCTCACGGGCGAGATCGGCGATCGAGCCCGACTGGGTTAAATCGGTGCCATGCAGCAAGGTCGCGTCAGGATCGAGCCCCAGCTTTGCCACCATCGGCGGCAACAGATCGGCCCGCAGATCGGACAGGCACAGCGCGGCGCCGGCGCGGGCGAAGGCTGTCGCGATCCAACCGCCGAAAATGCCGGCAGCTCCGGTCACCACGACTTTCTTGCCGGCGAATTCCTGGGACATGAGCGTTCCTATCTTGATGCGGCGCGCGGATCGACCTGGTCGCGCAACCAGTCTCCGGCGACATTGATGCAGAATACCACTGCGAACAGGCAGGCGCCGGGGAACACGGTCAGCCACCAGGCGCGCTCGATATACTGGCGGCCCCCTGCCATGATCGACCCCCAGCTGGGATAAGGCGGCTGTATCCCAAGGCCGAGGAAGGACAGCCCCGCCTCGAACAGGATCATCAGCCCGAACTCGCTGGTGGCGACCACCATGAGCGGTCCTGCGATATTGGGCAGGATGTGCCGCCACATCACCCGCGCCGTGCCGCAGCCGGCCATCTCGGCGGCGCGGATATACGGCAGCTCCGCCACCTGCAAGGTCTGCGCATAGGCCACGCGGGTGTAGCGCGGCCAGCGCGTCAGGCCGAGCACCACAACCAGGTTGAGCAGCCCCGGCCCCAGCACCGCCACCGTCAGCACGGCGAGCAGAATCGCCGGGATCGACAGCATCGTGTCGACCAGGCGCATCACCACGGTGGCCACCCAGCCGCGCAGCCAGCCCGCGAGCAGGCCAAGCGTGGTGCCAACCACCAGCGACAGCACCACTGCGACGACTGCAACCAGCAGGCTGGCGCGGGCACCGAACAGCACGCGAGACAGCAGGTCACGCCCGAGATCGTCGGTGCCGAGCAGGAAGCTGCGCCCGCCGAGCAAACTGCCAGGCGGCTTGAGGCGCAGCAGCAGCGATTGGCGCAACGGGTCGAACGGCGCCAGCAGCGGCGCTGCGATGGCAGCAATAGCAAAAGCCGCCAACAGCGCGAGCACGATCGCCATGCCGATGGTCATGCGCGGCTTCATCGGCCCATCCGGATCCGCGGGTCGATTACGACATAGGCGAGGTCGGCCAGAAAGCTGCTGAACACATAGACCAGCGAAACGAACAGCACGATTGCCTGCACCACCAGAAAATCGCGCGACTGGATGGACTGAATGGCGAGCTGGCCGATGCCTGGCCAGGCGAACACCGTCTCCACGATCACGGCACCGGCCAACAGGTTGCCGATTTCAAGCGCTGCAATGGTCACCACCGGAATGGCTGCGTTACGCAGCACGTGGCGCAGCACCGCCCCACCGCGCGACAGCCCACGCGCGCGGGCCGCGGTGACATAGTCGCGCGACAGTTCATCCAGCACTGAAATGCGGGTCATCCGCGCAAACGTCGACATCGCCACGATGCCAAGGGCCAGAGAGGGCATCACCAGCGACGCAAATCCATCGGAGCCCGAGGTCGGCAGCCAGCGCAGGGAAACCCCGAACAGCAGGATGAGCAGAATGCCCGACCAGAACGTCGGCAGGCTCTGGCCAGCCAGCACGAAGCCGGACAGCGCGCGCTCGACAATGCCACCGCGCCACACCGCCATGGCAATGCCTGCGGGAATCCCCAGACCCAGGGCCACCACCAGCGCGCCGACCGCCAGCGCCACGGTATACGGCACGCGCTCGGCGACGATGCCGAGCACCGGCGCCCGCTGCACCAGCGACTCCCCGAAATCAAACCGGGCGAGGTCGCCGAGATAGGACAGGAACTGCATCCCGAGCGGACGGTCGAACCCCAGTTCATGGCGAAGCTGGGCGATCTGCTCCAGGCTGGCACCCTCCGGCACCAACAAAAGCGTCGGGTCGCCGGACAGCCGCATGATGAAGAACACAATGGTCAGCACGCCGAAGCTCGCCAGCAACGCCTGTCCGATGCGGCTGGCCAGATAACGGGTCAGCGTTATGGCACCCATTTCATGTCGTAGACGAAAAACGCCTCGTTGGCGGTGGGCTGCCACTTGAGTTCGCTTTTCATGAGATACAGCGCCTCATCCTGGAACAGGCCGACGCCCGGCACCTCGTCATGCAAAATCTCGAAGGCGCGGTGATAGTGGCCCATGCGTTTGCCGTCATCGAGGGTGGCACGCGCGGCATCGACCTCGGCGTCGAACGCCGGGTTGGAGAATTTGGACCAGGCGCTGCCGCTGCGAAACAGCGGAAAGATCACCCCATCGGCATCCTGGCAAGCGCAGGACCAGCGCCCCTGCGACATGTTGCTCGACTCCTCAGGCGTGCCCAGCCGGCGCTTGAGATAGGTCGGCTGGTCGACCACGGTGATGCTCATCTTGATGCCGACATCGCCAAGCATCTGCTGGATCGCCTCGTTCAGGCGACGGTCATACACTGGCGAGGTCAGAAAGTTCACGCTGATACCCTCGGCGCCTGCCTGCTTCAGCAGCGCCCTCGCCTTTTCGGGATCGAACGGCCACGCCTTCACGTCGCTCACGTAGCCAAAATTCGCAGGCGTCAGCACAACATCCACCGGCTTGGCGAACCCCAGCTGCAGGGCACTGATCAGCGTGTCGCGATCAACCGCCATGGCAATCGCCTGACGCACCCGCTTGTCGTTGGTCGGCCCGATCAATGCGTTGATGAACAGATAGGCCACTCGCTCGGTGGCGATGTTGGCAACCGTCAGACCGGCCTCGCCCTTCATGGCAACCGCATCGTCCGGCGTCAGTCCGCGGGTCAGATCAGCGCGCCCGGTGCGCAGATCGGCGATCCGGGTGGCGGTATCCGGCACCGCGCGGAAGGTCACGCTGCGAAACGGCGGCTTGCCGCGCCAGTAACCCTCGTTGGCATCCAGCACCGTCTGCACACCGCGCTGCCAGCTGCGAAGTTTGAACGGACCGCTGCCAATCACCTGTTGGTTGAAGCCGATGTCACCAACCTTCTCGACATAGGCCTTGGGGACGATCGAAAGTTTCACCAGCTGGGCGAGCAGCGCCGGGTACGGCGTTTTGGTGTGCAGCGTCACCTGGTTCGGCCCCGACACCTCGGCGCTGGTGATCTGGTCGAACTGCGAAAGCTGCGGGCTGCGGAACGCCGGGTTGGTGATGCGTTGCACGCTGAACACGACATCGGCCGGCGTCAGCTTCGTTCCGTCATGAAACACGATGTCGGAGCGCAGATCGAACACGATCGTGGTGTCGTCGGTGTAGCGCCACGCCGTCGCCACCTGCGGAACGATCTTGCCCGACGTGTCGCGGGTCAGCAGATTGTCGAATATGTTGCGATACACGCTGTAGCTGTCGGTATCCCACTGTATCTGTGGATCCATCGTCGCAACGTCGGCCGGCAGATCGATGACCAGGCTGTCCTTGGTCGCTGCGATCGCGGGGCCGCTCAGGCCAAGGGCAAGCAGGACGGCGAATACACGACGCATTGGGCGCACTCCTGACAGGACTGGGGCGGCGATCGTGACGGCTGACCGGCCCGGGCGCAATACCGGTCCGGTCAGCCGTCAAGATCGCCGCGCGATGATACGGCTCAGTGATGACAGGCAGGTCCACGCGCGAGTCTGATCGTCGAGACCCTCTCGCCGTAGCCAGTGCCGGACACGAAGAGCACGCCGACCGACTTGCAGCGCATGGCCGATGGGCAGCATGGTCTTCGCCCTTAGTCTAGATGCAGGGCGAAGCCAATCGGGCGATCAATGCGCAGCCCCGAGATAGGCGGCGCGCACCGCCGGATCATGCTTCAGCGTCTCGGCCGGACCTGAGGCCGCGAGCCTGCCGTTCTCCAGCACATAGGCAAAATCCGCCACTTCCAGTGCCGCCGCCGCGAACTGCTCCACCAACAGCATGGTGACACGCAACGCCTTGAGACGCGCGATCGTGGCAAACACCTCCTCGACCAGTTTGGGGGCCAGCCCCATCGAAGGCTCGTCCAGCAACAGCACCTTGGGCGACAGCATCAGCGCGCGGGCCATCGCCAGCATCTGCTGCTCGCCGCCCGAAAGTGTGCCCGCCTGTTGGGCCCGGCGTTCGGCCAGGCGCGGAAACAGCTCGAACATGCGGGCGAGATCGCCGGCCACGTCGCCGCGCGGGCGCGAGCCGGTCAGCCGCGTGAACGCCCCCATCAGCAGGTTGTCCTCGACCGACAGCACCGGAAACACCCGCCGTCCCTCCGGCGAATGCGCCAGACCGTGGCGGGTGATCTCGTGCGATGGCAGCCCGGTGATGTCCACACCGGCGATGCGAATGGTGCCCGCGTCTGGCCGGATCATGCCGGACAGCGCGCGCAGGGTCGTAGTCTTGCCCGCGCCGTTGGAGCCGATCAACGTGACCAGGCTGCCCTCGGGCACATGCAGCGAAATCGCGTGCAGCACCTTTACCTTGCCGTAGCCCGCAACGAGATTCTCGACTTGCAGCATGGCTGTCTCCTCAGGCCGCGTCGGCGTGGGCGGTGCCCAGGTAGGCTGCGATCACCCGTTCGTCCGCCTGCACCTCGGCGGGTTTGCCCTCCGCGATCTTCTGGCCAAAGTCGAGCACCGTGACGGTGTCGCACACGCCCATGACCACATCCATGTGATGCTCGATCAGCACCATGGTGATGCCCTGGTCGCGAACTTTGCGAATGATCGCCATGAGCTCGACGATATCGGGCGCGGTCAGCCCCGCCGCCGGCTCGTCCAGCAGCAGCAGCTTCGGGTCGAGCGCCAGGGCACGGGCGATCTCCAGCAGGCGTTGGCGGCCGTACGGCAGGTTGCGGGCCTCCTCGTTCGCCATGGCCTCGAGCCCAACGAACCGCAGCAGGCTCGCGGCACGCTGCGTCGCATGTGCCTCCTCGCGCCGCGCCCGCGGTGTCGCCACCGCCACATCGGCCATGGTGCCGGCATAGGTGTGATGTAGCCCGACCATGATGTTCTCAAGGCAGGTCAACTCGCCGAACAGCTGCACATTCTGAAACGTGCGGGCGATGCCGGCGCCGGCGATTTCCGCCGATGTGTGCCCGGCGATGCTGACACCTTCGAACAGCACCTGGCCCGACGTCGGCGTATAGATGCCCGTGAGCACGTTCATGGTGGTGCTCTTGCCGGACCCGTTGGGGCCGATCAGCCCGTGCACGCTGCGCGGCATCACCGCAATGCTGACCGTGTCCAGCGCCCGTAATCCGCCAAACTGCATGACGACATCACGGATCTCCAACAGCGGCCGGCCCGTCTCCACGCGCGGCGCGGTCGCGGCCCAGGCGGAGCTCGCATCACCTTGGCCACTGATATCGACCGTCTGGCGCACCCAGGCAGGACGGATCCGGCCGATTGTTGCGCGCAAGAAACCGAAAATCCCATCTGGCAGGTAGTACACCACGAACAGGATCATCATGCCGTAGACGGTCAGCTTGTAGTCGGTGATCTTCTGCAGAAACAACGAGAACACAAAGAAGCCCAGGCACAGCACCACGGGAATGGCGGTGCGCGCCCGGCTGTCAGGCTCGCGCCACATGCGAATGCCGCCGACCATAAGGGCGATCACCGCGATCACGGCCGCGACCACGCGGAACTGGTCGATATCGGACAGCAGGTTGGGCAGATACACCACGATCGCCGACCCCAAAATGGGCCCGACACGGGACTTGCGGCCACCCATCGTCACCGCCAGCAGGAAGGTGATCGATTGCTCGAAGCTGAAGTTGTTGGGCGCGATATACTGCTCCGAATAGGCGAACAGCACACCCGCCAACCCCGCAAACCCCGCGCTGACAACAAAGGCGAGCACCTTGTGCTTGTAGACGCTGACACCCATGCAGTCCGATGCGATCGGGCTGTCGCGCAGCGCCTCGAACGCGCGGCCGTAACGAGACGCCAGCAGGCGCGAGATCACCAGAAGGGTCAGCACCAGCGCGATGGCGGTCACGTAATAGAACTGCATCTCGCGCATCCGCGGCAGCGCCATCTTCAGGAACGGCAGCGTGTCGCCAAGTGGCCGCCAGTCATAGACCACCTTCTTGGTCAGCGAGATCCCGAGCGGCCCGTTGGTCAGGAAGGTCATTTCGTTGATAAGGATTTCGATGATCGTGCCGAAGGCCAGCGTGACCATGGCCAGATACGGCCCGGTCACGCGCAGTGCCGGCAGCGCCAGCAAGGCGCCGAAGCCTGCGGCCACCACAATGCCGCAGGGAATGGACCAGAAGAAGCCGATGCCCAGCTGGAAGGCCAGCACCCCCGCCGTATAGGCGCCCACTCCAAACAAGGCGGAATGGCCCAACGACACTTCGCCGGTGTAGCCGAACACCACGTCCAGACCGAGTGCCAGGATCGAAAAGATCGCAATGACAACAACAAGATGAACGTAGTACGGGCTGGTGACCACGAACGGGAACACCAGCAGCAACGCCAGGCCGAGCCCCTTCAGAAAATGACCGGTCATGGACTAGACCTTCTTGATGGCGGAACGGCCGAACAGGCCCGATGGCTTGAACGACAGCACCAGCAGCAACAGGACCAGCCCCGGCACGTCCTTGTAGCCGGTCGACAGATAAAAGCCGGTCAGGGTCTCGGTGATCCCCAATATCAGCCCGCCGACGATCACGCCCATGCCGCTGGACAGGCCGCCGATGATGGCGACCGCAAAGGCCTTCAGGCCGAGTGCTCCGCCCATCGAGGCACCGGTCAACGTCACCGGCGCGATCAGCACGCCCGCGAAAGCCGCCGTCATCGACGACAGCGCATAGGAGAAGGTGATCACCAGCGAGGTGTTGATGCCCATCAGCCCCGCCGCCTCACGGTCGTTGGCGGTGGCCACCACCGCCTTGCCGAAGATGGAGCGACGGTTGAACGTCTCCACGGCCAGCATCATGGCAAGCGCGCCCAGCACGATGACAATCTCCATCGGCAGGATGTTGACTCCCATCAACCCGATCGGCGCCTCCGGCAAGGGCGACGGGAATTTCAGCGCATCGCGCCCCCAGATGTTCTCGGCCAAATTCTTGAAGATGATGCCGAGCGCGATCGTCGCCATGATCCAGCCGGACTCTGACTTGGTCTTGATCGCCTGGCGCACGCCCAGACGCTCGACCACGGCGCCTTGCACCATGCCGAAAGCGAGCACGATCGGCAGCATGATCCAGTAGCCGGTGAACTGCACCACGGTCAGCCCCACCAGCGAACTCAGCATCAAGGCCTCGCCCTGACCGAAATTGAGTGTCTTCGACGTGGCAAAGGTCAGCTGGTAGCCGAAGGCGATAACGCCATAGATCATGCCCACGGCGATGCCACTGACGACGAGCTGGGCGAGGATCAGAAAATCCATCCGGTGCGCTCTCTTGAAATGGCAACAGCGCCCACCCGAGCGGGGCGGGCCCTGCTGCTGGTCAGGCGGTCAGTTTTTGGTCTTGAGACGAACCGCGTTGGCCCCGGAAATATCCTCGTCGCGCGCCGCCACCACACGTCCGTTCTTGACCAGCCCGAACACCGGGATGTTGGATGTGATGCTCTCATGATCGCTGGCCGTGAACGGGTGGTCGTAGGTCGTGACCACACCTTCGACCTTGCCGGAGAGGTTTTCCAACGCGGCCTGGATCTTGGGGCCCTCGGTCGACTTGGCCTGGGTGATGGCGGCGGCAAGCACGTAGACGCCGTCATAACCCTGAGCCGCCGAAATCGGGCTCGGAATACGGTCTACCTTGTAGGCGGCCTGGTAGGCGTCGATGAAAGCCTTGCGCTTGGGCGTGCTGGGCGACTGGATGAAGGTCTGCGGCATCACGGCACCGTCGCCATTCGCGCCGGCGTTGTCGATGAAGGTGGACATCGAGAGCGTCCAGGACCCGATGATCGGCACTTTCCAGCCCAGCTTGGCCATGCCGTTGGCGATCTGCGCCAGTTCCGGACCGATACCATAGGTGAGGATGACGTCGGCATTGGCGGACTTGGCCCGCAGCAGCTGCGAGGTCATGTCGGTGTCGCCGATGTTGAACTTCTCGGTCGTGACCGCCTTGACGCCCTTGGCTGCCAGCGCCTTCAGCAGGTCGGCCTGCCCGAGCTGTCCGTAATTGGTGCTGTCGGCCAGGATGGCCGGCGCCTTGAAACCGCGGCGAGTGGTGGCTTCCTCGACGATCATGCCCGACTGGATGATATCGTTGGCGGACATGCGGAAGATGTAGTTCTTCTCGGACACCGGCGGCAGGAACTGCTGGGTGATCAGCGTGCCGGTGGCGACGTTGTTGATGACGGGAATTTCGTTCTCTTCATAGAAGCGCTGCGAGGCCAGGGCGACGCCGGTGTTGATGAAGCCCATGGTGGCCACCACCTGCTCCTTGTTGATCAACTCCTGGGCGATCTGCACCCCCACCTCGTTCTTGGCCTCGTCGTCACGCTCCACCAGCAGGATGGGGCGGCCGAGCACGCCACCGGCCTTGTTGATCTCGGCCACGGCCAGCTTCACGCCGTCACGCATGGAAACGCCCATCGAGGCGGAGCCGCCGGTGAATGGGCCGGTCAGGCCGATCTTGATCGGGTCGGCCGCAATCGCGGAGCTGGCGAGCATGGTGGTGGACAACAGGGTGGCGGCGAAAGCCCCCAGCATACGACGTTGCAGACTCATGGTTGCGTCCTTTCCCTGGCGCGTGGCCGCGCGTTTTTGTTCGGCTGGCACTGCAATCCCGGTGTCACCCTTATCGCCGAGATATCATGTCGAACCCGGTTCCGCCATCCGGTTGCGTAACACGCCGATTCCATCAATGGCGATTTCGACCACCATGCCCGCGCGCATCGGCAGGGCGCCGAGCGAGGTGCCGCAGGCGATGAGGTCGCCGGGCTGCAGGGTCATCTCGCGCGACAGCAGGCTTATGATGCGGGCCGGCGGCAAGATCATGTCGGAAGCGGGATAGTTCTGCCGCTCGCGGCCGTTCAGCAGGGTGCGGATGTTCAGATCGCGCCAATCCAGGCCGGTGGCGATGACAGGGCCGACCGGGCCGAACGTGTCGCAGCCCTTGGCGCGAGCCCATTGCGGGAACGCGGGATTTTCGGTCAGCCAATCCAGCGCGGTCACGTCGTTGACGCAGGTGTAGCCGAAGATGGCCGCCTCCGCCGCCGCAGCGTCGAGGTTGCGGCAGGTCCGGCCGATGACGATGCCGAGCTCGCCCTCGTAGATGGTGCGGCCGGTGAAATGGGCGGGTGGGCGAATTTCACCCTCCGGCGCCAGAATGCTGGTGACGGCCTTGAGGAAGAACAGCGGCTCGCCGGGGATCGTGTTGCCCTGCCGGGCGGCTGCGGTGTGGAAGTTGTTCCACAGCCCGATGAAGCTGTTCGGTGCCACCGGTGCGAGCAACGGCGTGTCCAGCGGCAGGACCGTGTCCGTCGCGCGGTGGTCGCCCCATGGCGCACCGGCAACGAGGGCAAATCCGTCGTCGGTCTGCCGGGCAAAAGCTGGGGCGCCCGCGTGGGCAATCCGAACCCACTGGGTCATGGTCAACCTCCAGACATGCGAAAGGCCAGGGTTGGCACCCTGGCCTTTCTCATACAGTCAATGGCTTAGCCGGTATCAGCCAAGGCGGACAGAAACCGCTTCCGGCCCCTTGGCGCCCTGTACGACCTCAACCATGACGGACTGGCCTTCCATCAGGGTGGTAAGCCCGTTGCGCTGCAGAACGGAGGCGTGAACGAACACGTCCTTCTCGGCGTCCGGCACAGCGACGAAGCCGAAGCCCTTGGCGGCGTTGTACATCTTGACCGTGCCACGCATCTCGACGCCGGTGCCGGGCGAGGCGCCACGGCGCGGTGCCGGGGCCCCGCCGGGGCGGGGGGCGGCCGGTCCGCGTGCGGCGCCACCGGCGGCGGCGGTGCTTTCATCGACCGACAGAACCTCGGTGACCTGGCGGCCCTTCTGGCCCTGGCCAACGCGCACACGCAGCGTGGCGCCTGGCGAAACCGTCTGAACACCGGTGGTGGAGAGGGCATTTATGTGAAGGAATACGTCGCCCGACCCGTCCGAGAGTTCGACGAAGCCGAACCCCTTCTCCGGGTTGAACCACTTCACCGCGGCGCCGAGCTCGGGGCCGAAACCGGCTGGCGGCCCGCCGAAGCGCGGCGTCTCGGCCGCAGGGGCGCGGTCGGAAGACCCGCGATCACCGAAGCTCGGGCGGTCGTTGAAGGGCGAGCGGTCGGAGCCGCCAAAATCGTCGTCGAAGCCGCGACCGCGGGTTTTGCGGCTGCGGCCATGGTTGGTCATGCTCAAGAGAAACTCGTCCTTAGTGGCTGGCTTTACGGGGAAATCGGGTGCAAACGTTTAGCATAGAACAACTGACTGCGGAGCGGTTTTGTTCCAGATTCGGCTACCCGAAGACTGTAGGCGGTTTTTGCGCCGTCTGCTAGGTCCATGCGGGTGGTTAGGCCCGAATTGGGCCTATTATCGCCACATTTTGTGCAGCCCGGCGCGGATACCGACTGGATTCGATCCCCAAATGGGGAGGTGGAGGCAATTTCCGTCACCAGCTTACGAATGATCGCCTCGGCAAACTGGTCGTAGGTGCTGATGACGATCATGAATGATCCGGGTCCACCAATCACATGGTCGCGATAGGCCACATCCAGATCAGGCTCGATGTTCAGGATCGGCAGGCCGTTGATGACCACGCCGGCCGCAACCGCGTCGTCTCGCGCGTCGGAGGCCGGGCGACCACTGTTGTTCGCGCCGTCGCCGGATATGTCGATGACACGGCGCTGGCCGGGCGCCGGGTCGGGCGGGAACAGCTTGACCGACCGGTCGATCACACCGCTGATCGACGTGCCGCCGCCGAACAGCCGGCGCGAGGCCGCCTCGATCTGGCCGGCGAAGGCCTCGGCGCTAGCCGCGTCATGGATGGTCGCCCAGGGAACCACCTGGATCTGCTGGTAGGGACCGGTCCATTGCAGCATGGTGACCGATATCGCCTGGTTGGCGCCCCCAGCGATCGCTTTCTGCACCCGGGGGTCGCGGAAGGCGGCCACATACCCTTGTTTCTGCAATTCGAAGCGGAACGTGTTGACACTGCCGGACGCATCGACCGCGAGGACGAGCTGCAGGTCCACGTCGGCTGCACGAACCGGCGCCGCTGCCAGCAGCAGGGCGAACAGCATCCGGAGGAACAGCGGCAGGGCCATGCCCCGATCGTGGCAGGCCCGTGCTGCGGAAAGCAACGTCTAACCGGCAAGCACCGCTTGACCGACGCCCCGGCGCAATTCGGCGATACCGCTGTCGGTGTGGCGCGACGGGTGTACTCGGTTGGTCAGCAGCGTCCAGGTCACGCCCCGATGAAAGTCGATCCAAAGCCCGGTGCCGGTGAACCCGGTGTGGCCGATGGTTTCGGGGCTCGCCCTGTCGCCGCCGTGCCAGCCAGGCGTCGGCACCTGCCAGCCCACGGTGCGATCGGCGTGCACCACCGTGCGGATGGCAGCCAGGCTTTCCGGCCCAAGGCCGGTGCCCAGCAGCAAACCCATCGCATAGTCCAGCAGTGCGCGCGCGCTGCCGAACAGCCCGGCATGGCCGGAAGCACCGCCCATGGCAAACGCGTTCTCATCGTGCACCACACCGCGCATCACCCGGCCACGCCAGGTGCAGAACTCGGTGGCAGCGCAGTCCAGCGGATTTGGATGAAAGCTGAAGCCTGGCGCCAGCTTGTGATCGGCAAGCGTATGCCCGGTCAACCGCTCGAGCGCGATGCCGGCGAGCAGGAAATTGATGTCGGAATAAACCGCAGGCCCCGCGCGCCACGCGTTCTGCAGCACATAGGCGCGCATCGTCGCGGGGTCGTGCACCCGTGTGTAAAGCGGCTCCACCGCCGGCAGGTGGGTCTGGTGCGCCAGGCACTGCCGCAAGGTCAGCCGCCGTTCCGGGGCCTGGGCCACATCATACTGGCGCAAATCCGGGATCACCGACGCCAAGGGATCGTCCAGCCCAACCCGCCCCTGTTCCACCTGTCGCAGCAGGGCGGTGGTGGTGAACACCGGCTTGGTGAGGGACGCGAGGTCGAACAGCGTGTCCTCCTGCATCACCGAAGCTTCCGGCCGGATCTGGGCCATGCCACCGTGTCGCAGCACATGGCCGCCGCCGGCCTCAGCCAGGCCGAGCACGGCGCCGGGGATACGATGGTCGTCGATCGCCCGTTGGATCAGGGGCCAGGCGCGGTCGATGGCGGTGTCGAGATGAGGCATCCCCACCATTAAACATAGGCCATCAGGAAGCGCTATGCCGCACCGCGTCATCCCGGCGCTTGAACGGCGAGTAGGTTCCGGCGCAGATACGTGACTTGGCGGCGACCCTTACCGATAGGCTCATTTCTCACCGATGCGCGCGCGCCGCCCCACAGATGTCACGCCCGCCCCTCCGGCGGCCCGGCCCGCCGATGTGCCCCCGCCGCCGCGGCGGCGGTTCCGGCCGCGGCGGTCGTGGATCGTGCCCTTCGTGCTGGTGTCGCTGCTGGTCCACGTCGCAGCCCTGCTGGTGACGTGGCTCAGCCCCGCCGAGCCACCGCCGGATCTCGACCAGACGCGGGCCGAATCGCCCCCCATGTCGTTCGAGATCGTGCAGGCACCGGAGACGGCATTGCCGCCGGAACAGCCGCAGTCAGCACCCGCTGCCCCGCCCTCGCCGCCCCAGCCGCCCCAGCCGCCGCAGCCACAGCCACCGCCACCCCCGGCTCCCGAGCCGCCCGCGCCGACACCGCCCGCACCACCTGCGCCAGCACCGCCACCGCCGACGCTCGCACCGCCTCCCCCACCGCCGACCCCACCCCCGGAGCCGCCGCCAGTCCGTTTGGAACGACCACCTCTGCCGCCATCCGATTTCGTGATGCCGGAACCAGAGCCCCCCGCACCGGAAACGCCGCCAACCCCTCCGGCCCCGCGTCCGCCTCAGCCATCGCCGCAACGGCGGTCGCCCTTCGCCGGGCTGCCGATGCTGTCGGCGCCACCGAACCCGCGCCCCCAGCCGCCGCGATCGGCTGACCGCGGCAACGGCGATTACTTCATCCCGCCAACGTCGCGCGGTCGCGCGATCGACCAGTCGATCGGGCCGGCGCAGCGATACACCATGGATGCACCTCGGTACAACCCACGCGACCGGAACTCCGACATCCAGGTCAGCGGCGCACAGGTTGGTTCAGACTGGATCCACGACTTGCAGGAGTGGTGGTACGCGCACAGGATTTACCCACCTGGCGCCGGTGAGCGTGGGGAGTCTGGCACGGTGCAGCTCCATCTGCAGGTCGATCGAACCGGCAAGGTTCTGTCGGTGGAAGTCGTCTCCACCTCCGGATCCAAGCTGCTCGACACCGGCGCGTTGGCGACCTTCCGTGGCCGAAACCTACCGCCGTTCCCCGTCAACACGCCGGAAAATATGGCCGACATCAACCTGACCATTCAGTACATATTGACCCGGTGACGCCCGCGATCCGCCGCGCGGTTCAGACCGGTTCGGTATCCAGCGCATAACCGGCGGCGCGCACGGTACGAACGAGATCGAGTTCGGCATCGCCGTTGATCGACTTGCGCAGCCGGCGGATATGCACGTCGACGGTGCGCGGCTCCACGTGAATATCCGGGCCCCAGACGGCATCGAGCAACTCTTCGCGTGAGAACACCCGGCGTGGATGCTGCAGAAAGAACTCGAGCAGACGGAACTCGGTCGGGCCCAAATGGATCGGCCGGCCGTTGCGCTGCACCCGGTGCGAGGCAAGGTCCATGGTGATGTCGTGAAAGTTGAGACGCACCTTGGCGGGCACCGTATTGGAGCGTCGCAGCAGGGCGCGCATCCGGGCCAGCAGCGCCTCCATGTTGAACGGCTTGGTGATGTAGTCGTCAGCGCCGGTATTGAGGCCGCGCACCGCGTCCTGGTCCTCGGTCCGCGCGGTCACCATGATCACCGGCAGGTCACGGGTGGCGCTGCGCCTGCGGATCTGGCGACACACCTCGATCCCCGACATCACCGGCAGCATCCAGTCGAGCAGCACAAGGTCGGGCTGGGTTTCGGCGATGCGGGTAAGCGCCTCCTGGCCGTCGGCCGCTTCCTCAACGCGGAAACCCTGCTTTTCAAGGTTGTAGCGCAGCATCGTGGCAAGCGCTGCCTCATCCTCCACAACCAGGACCAGCGGTTTGGCGAGGGTGGAATTCCCGTCCAACATGATCATTCACCCACGGACGGGCGGACCACGGCGTAGGCCGAGGTATCGCCTTTGGGGCGGGTGCCGACCATCGAGTCGCCGGTAACGGCGTAATACACCGTTTCCGCCACGTTGGTGGCGTGGTCGCCGATGCGTTCAAGGTTCTTCGCGATGAACAGAAGATGCGTGCATGGCGTGATGTTGCGCGGATCTTCCATCATATAGGTGATCAGTTCGCGGAACAGCGCGTTGTAGATGTCGTCGATCACCTCATCGGAGCGCCAGACCTGGATGGCTTTTTGCGTGTCGTTCTCGCCGACCGCATCGATCACCAGCTTCAGGTTTTCCTGCACCATGCGCGACATATGGGCGAGGCCGGTGAGCGTATATGGCAGCGCAAACTGCTGCAGCACGATGCTGCGCTTGGCGACATTGGCCGCATAGTCACCGATGCGTTCAAGGTCGCCGATGATCTTGAGGGTGGCGACGATCTGGCGCAGGTCGCCGGCCATGGGCTGGCGCAATGCCAGCAGGCGAATGACGAACTGCTGGATCTCCTGCTCGGCGGCGTCGACCTTGGGGTCCTGCTCAACGGCCTGGCTCGCAGCCATGGTGTCACGGTCGATCACGGCGGCACAGGCGTCTGCCACCTGGTGCTCGACCAGCCCGCCCATGTCAGCCACCAGGGCCTTCAGCCGGTTGAGTTCCTGCTCGTAGCTTTTAACGATGTGTTCGGCATCGGATGCCATGATTATTGTTCCTTACCCGAACCGGCCGGTGATGTATTCCTGTGTGCGCTTTTCGCGCGGCGCCGTGAACATCTGCGTGGCGGTGCCAACTTCGATGAGCTCGCCGATGTAGAAGAACGCCACCTGGTCGGCGCAACGGGCGGCCTGCTGCATGTTGTGCGTGACGATGGCGATGGTGAACTCATGCTTGAGCTCGTCGATCAGTTCCTCGATCTTGAGCGTGCTGATCGGATCGAGCGCCGAGGTCGGCTCGTCGAGCAGAATGACCTCCGGGCGGGTGGCGATGGTGCGCGCGATGCACAGGCGCTGCTGCTGGCCGCCGGACAGGCCCATGGCGGAGGAATTCAGCCGGTCCTTCACCTCACCCCAAAGGGCGGCGCGGCTCAGCGACCATTCCACGCGCTCGTCCATCTGCGACTTGCTGAGTTTTTCGTGCAGTTTCACGCCGAAGGCGATGTTTTCGTAGATCGACATCGGAAACGGCGTGGGTTTCTGGAACACCATGCCGATGCGGCTGCGCAGCTGATTGAGGTCCACGCCGGGTGCTATGACGTTCTCGCCGTCCATCATCACTTCACCCTCGGCGCGCTGGCCGGGGTAGAGGTCGTACATGCGGTTGAGCACGCGCAGCAGGGTGGATTTGCCGCAGCCGGACGGCCCGATCATCCCGGTGACCTGCTTCTCCGGCAAATTCAGCGTGATGCCTTTGAGCGCCCTGTTGCTGCCGTAGAAGAAATCCAAGCCCTTGATGGCAATGCGCGGCTGGTTGAGCGCGGAGACGGAGCGAGCCTCCATCTGGCCCACATTGGCCTTCGCCTGCGTCGTGTTCTGCAATGTCATCTCTGTGGTCCTCAGTTGCGCGTGCGCAGGACGAGACGGGCCAGGATATTGAGCGCCAGCACCCCGAAGGTGATGAGCAGAGCACCGACCCAGGCGAGTTGCACCCAGTCATCGAACGGCGAGCCAGCGTATTGGTAGATGGTGACCGGCAGGCTGGACATCGGCTGCGACATGTCGACCGACCAGTTCAGGTTGCCGAGCGAGGTGAACAGCAGCGGCGCCGTCTCGCCGGCGACCCGGGCGATGGCAAGCAGCACGCCGGTGGCGATGCCGTTCAGCGCCGCGCGGTAGCAGATGAAAACGATCGACTTCCACTTCGGCGCCCCCAAAGCAACCGCCGCCTCGCGCAACGCCGTCGGAATCAACTGCAGCATGTCCTCGGTGGTGCGGACCACGATCGGGATGACGATGACGGCAAGTGCGATGCAGCCGGCCCAGCCGGAGAAGCCGCCAAAGGGGGCGACAAAGATCTGGTAGACGAACAGACCGATCAGGATCGAGGGGGCGGAGAGCAGCACGTCCGACACGAAGCGCACGGCGTTGCCCAGCATCGAGCCGTGGGCATATTCGGCCAGGTACGTGCCCACCATGAGGCCGATCGGCGTGCCGATGGCGGTGCCGATCACGGTCTGTATCAGGCTGCCGATGATGGCGTTGAGCAGCCCACCGCCGGAGCCAGGCGGCTTGGTGACCTGGGAGAACACCGACAGGTGCAACCCGCCGAAGCCAAGCCAGAACAAGGTGCCCAGGATGGCCGCCAGGAAGATCAGCCCGACCAGGGTCGCCAGGATGCACAGGATCTTGGCGATCAGGTTGTAACGGCCGCGGCGGCGCGAAAGCTGCCCGGCCACTCGGCTGTCACGCGCGCCGCCGGGCATCCGGCCGGCGGCGAGAAAGGCGCTCATGATTTCACCTTCGTGCGGAGCAGCAGGCGCGAGATGGCGAGCACGATGAACGAAATGACGAACAACAGAAATCCCAGCGCCAGCAGCGAGGACAGCTTGAGGCTGCCGGCCGGGCTTTCCGGGAATTCCAACGCGACGATCGAGGCGATCGTGTTGCCCGGCCCGAACAGGCTGGTGGAAATACGGTTCGTGTTGCCGATGACGAAGGTGACCGCCATGGTTTCACCCAGCGCGCGTCCCAGCCCCAGCATGATGCCGCCGACCACCGAAACCCGGGTGTACGGCAGCACGATCGAGCGCATCACCTCCCAGGTGGTGCAACCGACGCCGTAGGCGGCCTCCTTGAACACCGGCGGCACGGTCAGGAACACGTCGCGCATCGTGGCTGCGATGAAGGGCAGGATCATGATCGCCAGGATCAGCGCCGAGGTCAGGATGCCGGTGCCGAACGGCGGGCCCTGGAACAGCGCGCCTATGACGGGAATATCGCCGAGCGTGTCGATGAAGAAGGGCTGCACGTAGTTGCCCATGATCGGCACGATGACGAAGAAGCCCCACATGCCGTAAATGATGGACGGCACAGCGGCCAGCAGTTCGACCGCGGTGCCGATCGGGCGACGAAACCAGTTGGGCGCCAGCTCGGTGAGATAGAACGCGGTGCCGAAGGCGAGCGGCACGGCAAGCACGATGGCAAGCACGGCGGTGATCAGCGTGCCATAGATCGGCACCGCGGCGCCGAAGATCTGCTTTACCGGATCCCAGTCCGTGTCGGTCAGGAACCCCGCGCCAAACGCGCGAAACGCCGGCAAGCCGCCGACGAACAGCGAGATGATGATGGCGCTCAGGATAACCAGTACAAGGATGCCGGCAATACGCACGGCGCCGGCAAAGATCGCATCGCCTGGGGAAAAGCTGGGCCTGCGTTGGGGATGCACGACGGCGGTCTGGGACACTGGCGGTCTTCCGTTTCACCAAATCTGGGACTGAGGCGAGTTTGGTGGCGTGATATCAGAAAGCAGACCGGGATGCGCCGCGCGGCGCATCCCGGTCTGCTTTTGAGCGTCAGCCTTTGAACTGGGCCTTCCAGGCGGCACGGATCGTATCCTGCACCGCACCCGGCAGCGGGATGTAGAGCAGGTCGGTGGCGATCTTGTTGCCGTTGGCGAAGGACCAGTCGAACAGCTTGATCACGCCGGCGGTCTGGGCGGCGTCCTTGGCATCGATTGGCAGCAGCACGAAGGTTGCCGACTCAATCGGCCAGCTCTTCTCGCCGGGCTCGTCATTCAGGTCGACGGCGAAGTTCTGCACCTTGGACCAGTCCGCCGAGGCGGCGGCGGCGGCGAAGCTCTCCATATCCGGCGAGACGAAGCTGCCGGCCTTGTTGCGCATCTGCGTCGTGGTCAGATGGTTCTGCGCGGCGTAGGCGCTCTCGACATAACCGATGCCGCCTTTGACCTGACGGACCACGGAGGACACGCCTTCGCTGCCCTTCGCACCATTGCCGGCGGGCCACTTCACGCTGGTGGACGAACCAACGGTGGACTTCCAGTTCGGATCGACCATCGACAAATAATCGGTGAACACGAAGGTCGTACCCGAGCCATCGGCGCGGTAGACCGGCGCGATCGCCAGGTTCGGCATGGTCACGCCCCGGTTCATCTCGACCAGGCGTGGGTCGTTCCATTTGGTGATCTTGCCGAGGTAGATCTCGGACACCAGCTCGCCGGTCAGCTTCACCTGGTTGACGGCGACGCCGGGGATGTTCACGACCATGACGACACCACCGATGGCGGTGGGGAACTGCATGAGCTTGTGGGCGGCGAGGTCGGCCGCGGCGACAGGCATGTCGGACGCGCCAAAGTCGACGGTGCGGTTGTTGATCTGGTTGATGCCGGCGCCCGAGCCGATCGACTGGTAGTTCAGCTTCAGGCCGGTCGGGGTGGCAGCGGCTTCAGCCCACTTACCATAGATGGGGGCGGCAAAGCTGGAGCCGGCACCGGTGATCTGCTGGGCCTGAGCGGCAGCCGAGAGTGCAAATGCGGCCAGTGCTACGGCCAACGTGGTGGATGCGAGCTTCATGAGTTCTCCTGGGGTCTCGGTCTGACGCCCGAGGATCGGGCACACGGCGGGCGGTGTGACTCCGCGGCCGCACTGGGTTGCTGGGCGCAAACTACGCAGGGTGTGAGACGGCTAGATTGCAGTTTTGTGAAGGTTCCGTGACAGCGCCGGATGCGCTCAGCGCGGGCAGGACTTCGTCCTGCACCTACCAGGGGCGATCGCCCCTGGACCCCGCTTATTGAAGCGGGTCTCTGCGTGAGGAGGGGTCATACCCGCGGGTCGCCAATGCCC
>JANXSM010000125.1 GCA_025352665.1 Rhodospirillales bacterium
CAGAATACCGCATGGACACCGCACGTTGACGGTGACCTCGGGAGCCGCCGTCGTCGGCTCCGCGCCAAGGGCTTCAACGTGTGCCCGGAGAACGTGGCCCGGTTGTCGCCTCCAGGGGTCGCCGTGAGATTGTGCGGCGATCGGCGGGCACGTGCCGACATAGACCAGTAGGCCGCGCAGCAGCTCGCGGGCGTGTCGGTCCAGTGGGAGGCCGCCGCAGTGCCTTCGGCGGCGATCAGCATGTCCGCCAGGTCAGCGCCAAGGAACCAACCGTCACCCTGGGGCGGAAGGCCCATCGGCGTAAAACTGCACGGTAGCGTATTGCACGCAATGTCCTGGGGCGGTTTGGCTGGGTGTTTCGGACCTCATGCCATGGCTGGTTCGGGTGCTGCTGCGCGTTGCCGGGGTGACTGGAAGTAGCTTCCGTTCGGGATGACGTGGGCGTGCATGAGGGGTGAGACGCGGGCGAGGTCCTCGTCTCGCACTTCGTGGCCGGCGGCGCGAAGTTGGCCGACGATGCGGGCGATGTGGACGGTGTTCCAGACCAGGACCGCGTTGGACAGCAGGCTGAGGCAGCTGGCCTTGTTCATGACCTCCTCGTAGTCGCCGGAGCGGAAGCTGCCCCAGTTGGCAAAGAACAGCGACTTGGCAAGGATGTGGCGGAACTCGCCCCGGTTGAGTTGGAGTTGGATGGCGTCGCGCAGCGGCGCTTCCTGGATATAGCGCAGGATGTGGATAGTCTTCATCAGGCGACCGAGCTGGGTCAGCGCCCCGGCAAGGCGGTCCGCGGCGTTCGCGTTGGCCAGGCGCTGCATGACGATGTGGGCCGGGGTGAGGCGGTCCTTCAGCGAGGCGGCGAGCCGCACGAGCTGATCCCACTGCTCGAGGATGAGCTCGACGTTGATACGGCCGCGTAGCAATGGCTGCAGGGCGCCGTAATCGTTGGTGCGGTCGATGCGGCTGAGTACCTGGTCGGGCAAGTCTTTCAGCCGCGGCATGAAGGCGATGCCGAGCAGCGGGCAAAGTCCGAACAGGTGCTCGGTGAAGCCGTGCGTGTCCGAGGTGTGTTCGCGGATTTCGAGGGCAGTGTCGTTGTCGAGGATGCCGCCGAGCACGTAGCCAGCTTCCCGCGGAGCGCAGGAGATGGCCTGGGTGGCGTAGACGCTGTGCTGGTCGGCGGTGTGCGTATAGAGCTGCAGCGCGCGATCGTAGTAGCCGAAATACCGCGGATAGGGACTGCCGAGCAGACTGTCGCGTTCGACGGCGAAGCGCTGGCCATCGGAGGAGGAACGGCGGCCGTTTCCCCACAGGACGCTGAGCGGCAGGCCGTGATGGTGGTCGACCATGACGGTGTTCGCCGCCTTGATGGTGGCGGGGCGCAGGAACCAGCGGCTGGTGTCCTGGAGGGCGTCGGCGGTGAGCGTGTCGACGCTCTGGCTCATGGCGGCGAGGCCGAGATTGGTGCCGTGGGCGATGAGGGTGGCGAGTAGCGGACGGTGCGGATCGCCGCTGCGGGGCTGGTAGCCGCCGAGCGGTTGAAAGGCGCGCGTGAAGCCGCACCACTCGTCGACGTCTTGGAGCAGGTCTTCGATGCGCACGCGCCCAAGGCTGGCGCCGATGGTGGCGCGCAGTTCGCGCAGGGCGCGGGGGACCGGCATGGCGTCGCGCTGCTTGAGCGTGAGCCGGCCATGCCGGATGGCAGCAAAGCGATTGCCCGGCAGGCCGCGTTGGGCCGCCCGCGCGGCACGATCGAACTCGGCAATGAGGCGGTTGAGGAAGACCTGGCCATCCGCCGGCAGGTCGAGGCGCCCATAGGCCTGTTCGCGTGTTTCTTTCCAGCTCCGGTCGTCATAGACCAGGTTCCAGAACGAGACGTGGTCGCGGCTTTGGGCCAGAAACAGGCCGCCGGCGCGCAGCGCGCCGCGGACGGCGAAGGCCAGGGAGATCTCCCAGATGGCACGGTCGAGCTTGTCGCCTGCCTTGCTGGCTGTGACCAGGTGGGGGCGCCACTCCGCCGGCACGAAGCTGTGCGGGTCGTCCGTGGTAAGCGGGCCGCGGATGCCGGCGTCGAGTGCGCGCAAGACCTCGACCGCCTGCAGCAGGGCCTCGCTACCGCTAGCGGCTTCGAAATGCAGCCCGAAGAAGGCGGGCAGGTATTGGCGCAACGTGCCGTAACGGGCGAGCATTGCGTCGAGGTGGCCGCGTGCTTCCAGCCGTTCGTAAGCCCGGCAGGCAATGGCGGCCTCGGCCAAGGCGGATGGATTTTGCCCATTGCGGAACGCTTCGACGGTTTGCGCCCCATCAGCCGCGACCAGCGCGTCGATGGCGCCGAGCACGCGGTGCAACCCGTCGCGCGCTCGGCGGCGCAGGGTCTTGCGCTGCTTTTCAACCGAGTTGCGCGCCCGCCGGTTGGTGCCGGTCAGGAACAAGTCGTTCATCTCGATGATCTGATCGAGCAATGTCTTGCGCGCCTCGACCAGATAGCACGCGACAAGCGCGTCGCGTTTCGGCTTGGCAAAGCGCCGGAGGTCGCCAGCGTCGTAGCGGCGCCCGAGTTGGCCAAGCTGGCGCACGACCCGGGGATCGATGTCGTCGAGGCCGGCGCCGGCCTCGACCAGTTGCTCGACCAAATGCAGGCGTACGATGTCGCCCTTGATGGCAGCAGCGCTGGCCGATTTGGGGAAATCCTTGAGGCGGAACAGGCTGGATCGGGCGTCGCCCTCCGGCACTTCGACCAGCAGGTCGATAGCTTGGCGCAAAGGCAGTGGTAAACGGAGCGACACCGTTTCGTAGAGTTGGGTGGTGGCGTGCGTCACCTCGGCCGTGACCAGCCGCTCCAGCGTGCTGGTGGCTGGCAGCATGACATGCCAACCGCGCAGCTTATCCTCCGCACGGACCAGGAGTTCGGCCACCGTGCGACCCTCGATGGCGCCTTGGCCCAGCCAGTGCCGCAGGTCCGCACCAACTCCGCTGTCGAACGGGCGCAGGCCAAGATAGCGACGGATGCGCAAGGCTTGCGCCCGTTCCGTTTGCGCCCGGCCTGGACGGTCGAGGAACAGAACCGGCGGCAGATCGAGCTGGCGCGACAGGTGGTTGACGATTTTGACCGGGGCGTGGCGGTAGTCGTCGAGGGAGCGGCCGTGCGCACGCAGCCAGCAGAGCTGGACGGCAAAGCGGCGCCGGTGGTCATCGCCCCGGCACTCGGCAGCCACGGCCAGGTCGGCGGGCGTCAGGCTCCAGCGCCGTGCCAGCTCATCCTCGTCCGGATCGATCGGCGCAGGCCGGCGCCGGGCTGGCGTTTCCGCGTCTGGGGGATCATCCGTCGACATTGAGGTGCGAACGCTCCAGGTCGGCCGCGAGGTCGTCGCGCGAGGGTCGGGTGTAGATGGCGGTCGTGTCGAGCGAATCATGGCCGAGCAGGCTGGCGAGTTCGACCAGCTTGCCCGGGTTGTCGCGCAGATAGCCCAGCGCGAAGGTGTGGCGCAGCGTGTGCGCCGACATGGCAATCCGCTTCAAGCGAGCGCGGCGCCCGAGGCTCGTGATGACTGCCTGGATCGTGCGCACCGGCATCGCTGTCTCCCGGCTGCTGAACAGCGGCGCATCCTTGGTAAGCGCGCGGGCACGGTCGAGATGCTGCCTCAGCGCGCGCCGCGCTGTCGCGTTCAACGGTACGTCGCGGGCCTTGAGGCCCTTGCCGTGGCGAATGCGCACGCTGCCGGACCGGTCGTTCATGGTGATGTCAGACGCTTGCAGGGCCGCGACCTCCCCAACCCGCAGCCCGGCCTGCAGCATGAGTTGCACCAGGGCATAGTTGCGGGCGGCCAAGCCGTGCGACGAGGCACCGGCCGCCCGTAGCACGGCGTGGACTTCGCCATCGGTCAGGGCGACCGGCTGGTGGCCGCGTGCCGTGCGCATTGGCCGGACATCGCGCGCCACGTCGACGGCCAAGGCTCCCGTTCCGCGTGCCCATCTGCACAGCCGGCGTAGAGCATCCAGCCGGCGGTTGACCGTGGCGGGCCGGCGGCCGGCGGCGACCATGTGCTGGCGGTAGGCAATCAGTTCGAAGTCGGCGAGATCCCCGATGGCAAAGCCGGCGTCCTGGACCGTGCGATGCCAGGCCAGGAAATGACGCAGATCGTAGCGGTAGCCGCGCAGGGTGGCCGGTGACAGGTCGTCGTGCGCAAGGCTGGTGAGAAAGGCCGCCATCCAGTCCGGCTCGATACCGGCGTCCACACCGGCTGCTTGTATTGCACGCAAAGTCATCCCCGGCGTTAGCCCTACTGTTTATTGCGTGCAATATGCCATACAAGGCAGCACCATACCACCCAATGTAGATTGCACGCCATTATTGCACGCAATAAACAGCCACTCCGTATCAGAACCGGACCAAACCTAGGCCTCCGCAGCCAAAATCGAGCGGATCTCGTCGGTGTTCACGTTTCTTACCGTGCACTTTTACGTGGATGGGCCTTCCGCCCCAAGTTGGTGGATTGCCACGCGGTTCAAGCCGCCCACGCCGTCGAGATGGCTGCCCGCCGGGAACGCCGGAAG
>JANXSM010000149.1 GCA_025352665.1 Rhodospirillales bacterium
ACCCGGGGAGCAAGTCCTGGCGGGGTCTGTCAACGCCGATGTCGGGCTGCTGCGTGTGCGCACGACGCGTGCAGCTGCCGACAACACCGTCGCGCGTATCGTGCGACTGGTCGAGGAAGCGACTGCATCACGGGCGCCTACTCAAAGGTTCGTCGAGCGCTTCGCGGAATGGTGGACGCCCACAGCGATGGTGGCAGCCATCCTTGTCATTCTCGTGCCGCCGCTGCTGTTAGGCGGCGACTGGTGGACATGGACCTATCGCGGCCTGGCGCTTCTGCTGATCGCTTGCCCGTGCGCGCTCGTGATCTCGGTCCCTGCAGCCGTGGCGTCAGCGCTGTCCGCTGGAACCCGCCGCGGCCTGCTCGTGAAGGGCGGAGCCGCACTCGAGACGATTGGCTTGGCTAAAACAGTGGCCTTCGACAAAACCGGCACCTTGACCGAGGGACGGCCCAAGGTGACCGACATTCTTGTGCTGGCCGCCGACACGGATGAGCGGTCGCTGCTCCGTCTGGCGGCCGCCGTCGAGCAAGGATCATCGCATCCTCTCGGCCGCGCGATCCTCGAGCGGGCTGCTGCTTTGAACATCGAAGTTCCGTTGGTCACCGAGGCGCGGGCTATCCCCGGCCGTGCCGTTGAAGCCAAGCTAGACGGTCGCCGAATCGAAGTCGGCAGTCCACGTCATGCGACGGAGGTCGGAGCAGACATCGGCACGCAGGCGGCGGCATTGGAAGCCGAGGGAAAAACCGTCGTGGCTGTCATCGCCGACGGGACGGTCCAGGGGCTGATCGCGCTCCGTGACGAACCCCGCGGCGATGCTGTCGCAGGCATCGCGGTGCTCAAGGCGATGGGCATTTCCGCTGTCATGCTGACGGGAGACAATGAGAGAACGGGGCGTGCGATTGGCGACGCGCTTGGAATCGATGTCCGCGCTCAGCTGCTGCCGGAAGACAAGCTGCGTGAGATCGCCTGCCTCCGCGAGAACGGACCAGTGGTGATGGTCGGGGACGGAATCAACGATGCACCTGCATTGGCGGCGGCCTCGGTGGGCGTTGCGATGGGTGGCGGAACCGATGTCGCACTTGAGACCGCGGATGCCGCTCTGCTGCGGGAAAGGGTGACCGGAGTGGCTGAACTTGTCGGCCTGTCACGGTCGACGCTTTCAAACATCCGGCAAAATATCGGCGTGGCTGTTGGCCTGAAGGCAATATTCCTTGTCACGACGCTAGTCGGGCTCACAGGTCTATGGCCCGCGATCCTGGCGGACACCGGAGCAACCGTCCTGGTCACCCTGAACGCGCTGCGACTGCTCCGATGGAAGCCGCCCATGGCGGCTGAACAATCTGCACTATCACGACTGTAGCGGTTCCTCATTCCGCCGCGGACGGCATGGGTACGGCGGACGTCGCTGTCCGCGGCAAGCCGAACCCTTTCACGCCTGCGTAGATCGCCGGAATCACCAGCAGCGTCAGCACCGCCGACGACGCCATGCCGCCCACCATCGGCACCGCAATCCTGCGCATCAACTCGGAGCCGGTCCCGGTACTCCAAAGGATTGGCAGCAGTCCCGCCATGATGGCGGTGACAGTCATCATCTTCGGTCGCACACGCTCGACGGCGCCGGTCATGATCGCCGCCCGCAAATCTTCCCGGGTGAAAATGCGTCCTGATTTCGCGCAGGCCGCCCGTGCCTCGGCCAGGGCGTGGTCGAGATAAATCAACATAATGACCCCGGTCTCGGCCGACACGCCCGCCAGCGCGATGAACCCGACCGCGACGGCGACCGACATGTTGAATCCCATCAGGAACATCAGCCAGACGCCGCCGACGAGAGCGAACGGCACCGACGCCATCACGATGAGCGTCTCCGTCAGCCGCCCAAAGTTGAGGTAGAGCAACACGAAGATCAGCAGCAACGTCACCGGGACCACGACGTTCAGCTTTGCCTGTGCGCGCTGGAGGTATTCGAACTGGCCGCTCCACTCGACGTGGTAGCCCGGCGGCATCTTCACGGCGGCCGCTACGGCGCGCTGCGCGTCGGCGACGTAGCGGCCGAGATCGCGGCCGTGCAGGTCAACGTAGACGTAGTTCACGAGCTGGGCATTCTCCGTCCGGATCGTGGTCGGGCCACGCGTCAGCCTCACGCTGGCAAGCTGACCCAAGGGGACCGCTGCACCTGCCGGACCCTGGACCAGGACCTGCGAGGCGACCGCCCGCGGGTCGTCGCGCAGGCCGCGCGGGTAGCGCACGTTGACCGTGTAGCGCGCCCGGCCTTCCACCGTGGTGGTGACGGGCTCGCCGCCCAGGGCCGTCGCAATCGTCTCCTGGAGCCTGCCGATGGTCAGCCCGTAGCGCGCGAGCGCCTCTCGGTCCGGGTCGATCTCCATATAGTAGCCGCCGCCCACGCGCTCAGCGAACGCGCTCGTGGTGCCCGGCACGGTGCGAACGGCCGCCTCGACCTCGCGTGACAAACGGTCGATGCCTTCGAGGTCAGTCCCGTAGACCTTCACGCCGACGGGCGTGCGGATGCCAGTCGAGAGCATATCGGTCCTCGCCTTAATCGGCATCGTCCAGGCGTTGCTGACGCCGGGCAATTGAAGTGCTCGGTCCATATCGGCGATCAGCGTGTCCACCGTCATCCCGACGGGCCACTCCGTCTCCGGCTTCAAGTTGATGATGGTCTCGAACATCTCGGTCGGCGCCGGGTCCGTAGCGGTCGCCGCCCGACCGGATTTGCCGAAAACACTTTCGACCTCCGGGAAGCTTTTGATGATGCGGTCTTGGGTCTGGAGCAGCTCGGCGGCCTTGGTCACAGATAGGCCAGGCAGCGTGACGGGCATATACATCAGTGTGCCCTCGTTCAGCGTCGGCATGAACTCGCTGCCAAGCTGCATCGCGGGCCATGCCGTGACCGCCAGGATGACAAGTGCCAGGGCGATGACGAACGCCTTTGCCCGCAGCACGCCCGCGATCAGCGGACGGTAGAGCCAGATGAGCACGCGGTTCACTGGGTTGCGGTGCTCCGGGACGATGCGGCCACGGATGAACAGCATCATCAGCACGGGTACCAGCGTCACCGACAGCAGCGCGCCGCCCGCCATGGCGAACGTCTTGGTGAAGGCCAGCGGCCGGAACATGCGCCCTTCCTGGTCCTCCAACGTGAACACGGGCAGGAAGGACACGGTGATGACGGCCAGGCTAAAGAACAGCGCGGGGCCGACCTCGACGGCCGCTTCGGTCATCACCTTCAGACGCGAGGCACCCGGCGGTGCGCGTTCGAGATGCTTGTGCGCGTTCTCGATCATGACTATCGCCGCGTCGACCATCGCACCGAGAGCGATGGCGATGCCGCCCAGGGACATGATGTTCGAACTCAGACTCAGCAGATGCAGCAGCATCATCGCGAACAGCACGCCGACTGGCAGCATGACGATGGCGACGAGCGCGCTACGAACATGGAGCAGGAACACAACGCACACGAGGGCGACGATTGCGCTTTCTTCGAGCAGCGTGCGCTCCAGCGTCTCGATGGCGCGGCCGATCAGGCCGGAGCGGTCATAGACGGCAGAAATGGAAACCCCGGACGGCAGGCTGGCCGCGATGTCCGCTATCCGCTTCTTCACGCTGTCGATGACCGTGAGCGCGTTCATCCCGTCGCGCTGAAGGACGATGCCGCTGACGACCTCGCCTTCACCATTCAGTTCGGCGATGCCCCGGCGCTCTTCCGGCCCAAGCTCGACGCGAGCGACATCCCGCAGCAGGACGGGAGTGCCGCGCTGAACCGCAAGCACGATCGTCTCGATGTCCGTGATGCCGCGCAGATAGCCGCGGCCACGCACGACGTATTCTGTCTCCGACATCTCGATGGAGCGGCCGCCCACATCGGCGTTGCTGTCGCGGATCGCCGCCGTCAACGCCGATAGCGGGATGCCGTATGCCTGGAGACGCTGCGGGTCCACGACGACCTGATATTGCTGGACGAAGCCGCCGACGCTGGCGACCTCAGCCACGCCGTCGGCGCGCGCGAGCTGGTAGCGGACAAACCAGTCCTGGATGCCCCGCAGTTCCGCCAGCGTTTTCCCGGCCCCTGTGACGACATATTGGTAGACCCAGCCGACACCCGTGGCATCCGGCCCCAGCGTCGGCGTCACGCCGTTTGGCAATCGCTTCGCCGCGGTGCTCAAGTATTCCAATACCCGCGACCGGGCCCAATAGAGGTCTGTCCCGTCTTCGAAGACGACATAGACGAAGGACACGCCGAAGAACGAGAAGCCGCGCACGGTCTTGGAATGCGGCACCGTTAGCAGGGCCGTCGTCAAGGGATAGGTCACCTGGTCCTCGACGACCTGCGGGGCCTGTCCGGGATAGTCGGTGTAGACGATGACCTGCGTGTCTGAGAGGTCCGGGATGGCATCCAGCGGCGTGTTGCGGACCGCCCACACCCCGGCGCCCACGAGGAACAGCGTGCCGAGCAGGACAAGGAAAACATTCGCCGTCGACCAGCGGATAATGCGGGCGATCATTGTTTCGCCCCCGAGGCGGGAAAGGGCGGCGCGAAGGACTGGAGGGCAGCACGCAGGTTGCTTTCCGCGTCGATCAGAAAGTTCGCCCCGACCACGACCCTGTCGCCGCTTTCAATGCCGCCTCGTATTTCCGCGAAGCCGTCCGACCGCCGTCCGACTGTCACAGCGTGCGGCTCGAAATGCCCAGCAGTCCGCTCGACCAGAACGACCTGCGCCTTCCCCGTGTCGAGCACCGCCGACTCAGGGACGGCGAGGACCGGGGCGGCCGCGACGGCGGCGGAGATGGTGACCGTTGCATACATATCGGGCTTCAACAGCATGTCGGTATTGGCTACCTCTACGCGAACTTTCACCGTCCGCGTGGTCGGATTGACCGTCGGATAGACGAAGGTGACCTTCCCGCGAAAGGCCGTGTCCGGGTATGCAGTGATCGCGACGGCGGCATCCTGGTCCGCGTGCACCAAAGCGAGATCCTGCTCAAAGACATCGGCCAGAATCCAGACGCTCGACAGGTCAGCGATCCGGTAGAGTGTGTCGCCGGATGCGAACCGCATGCCCTGGACGGCGGCCTTTTCCATCACAACGCCGTTCATCGGAGACACCACCGACGCCGTGCGACTGGCACGGCCCGTCTGTCTCAGGCGCGCGATCTCTTCGACAGGGACGTTCAGGTTCACGAGGCGGCTCAGCGCGCCCTGGGAGAGACTGCCAGAGACTTGCCGGGCAAGGAGGTAATCCTGTTCCGCCAACGCGAGATCTGGGCTGTAGAACTCAAACAACGGTTGACCGACCCTTACCGGATCTCCGCTGGCACTGACGAGCAGCTTCTCGATCCAGCCCTCGAAGCGGGGTGCCACGACCGCGATCCGACGTTCGTCGACGGCGACGGTTCCGACCGCACGGACCGCCCGGGTTATCGTCCGCATCTCGGCGACGTCGGTCCGCACGCCGAGCATCTGCACGCGCTCGGGGCTGATAGTCACGCTCCCCACCGGACCGGCCACATCGCCCGCGTAGACCGGCGTGTAGTCCATGCCCATCGAATCCTTCTTCGGCACGGGCGAGGTGTCCGGTAAGCCCATGGGATTCCGGTAATAGATTGGCTTGCCACGGTCCGACGGCGGCGGAGTGTGTGTCTCTGCTCCATCCTGGTAAACGGCCGTCCAGTCGTGGCCCTGCGCATCCTTCCGAGGTGTCGCCGACCAGAGAGGCTTCCCGGTTGGTTCCTGGTAGTAGAGGGGCTGGCTCAGATCGGCGGAAACTGCCGGGAAAACACATGCGACGGCGAGGAAAAGAGCCAGTCCGACGCGCCTCATAGGTCACCGCCTATCAACCGCTCGATAGCGGCGAGTGAGACGCGCTCGTCCAGGTCGGCCCGCAGCGCGGCTAACTCGACATCATGGATGCGGTGCTCGGCTTCGATCGCGCCTGCGAGATCGCCGCGGCCCTGGCCGTAAGCTGCCAGCACCGCACGCAGGGTCGCCCGCGCCTGCGGCAGACTTTCCCGACGCAGCAGCGCGGCGGTCTGCCGTGCTGCATCCAGACGAGCCTTGGCCTCGCCCAGTGATCCCTCGATGTCGAGCAGAACTGCGTTGTAGCGATGCTGGCTTGCGCCGACATTCGCGACCGCCTCGCGCTGACCGGACGCCTCTCGGCCCCACGGCACCGGAATGTTCAGCCCGATGGTGGCGGCGAAGCCGACGGGACGGTTGTTTGTCTGGATAAGCGGCCCAGCGGCCACCGTGATGTCGGGATACCAGGCTTTGTCGGCCAACGTGCTGCGCGTTCTAGCCGCCGAGACCGCGGCACTCTGCGAAGACAGCGTCGGGTTTGCAGCCCTGGCACGGTCGACAAGGACGCTGATAGCGGGAACCATGGTAACTGGTCTCCCGAGGTCCTGCGGGTCCGCAAGTGGAGCGTCGGCCCGGCGACCGATAAGGGTGTTCAGGCGTGCACGGGTTGCATTGCGTTCGCCTTCCAACCTGGTCAGCTCGAGCTTCGCAGAGGTTTCCTCGCCCTGGGATCGGATCGCGCCCGCTTGGTCTCCGCCTCCCTGGGCGTAGCGCGTCTCCGTGGCTGTCCGCAGCCGCCGCGCGATCTCCTGCACCTCGCGGTTGACCGCGACCGACCGATTCAGAACCGAATACTGCGCGAACGCGACTTTTATCTTCTCGTCGAGCTCGTCGCGTGCCGCCTGCTCGCGCCCGCGGGCAGCGTCGACCTCCGCCTGGGCAGCCTCGCGGCGCAGGTTGCGTTTGCCCCAGAGAGGGAACGCCTGACTGACCATGATGGTGTGCGCGCTGAATACGCCGGGGTCCTTGTAGTACTGGTAGCTGTCCGAGATCACCGGGTCGTCGAGCGCACCGGCTCCGCTGGCACGTGCGGCAGCGGCCTCGCTTTCCAGGGCCGCCGCCCGCAATGCGGGACTCAGCTCGCGTCCGGCGGCGATTAGCCCTTGGACGTTGACGCCCAAAGGTTCTCGCGCCTGTGCCTGCACGCTGCCCGCAAACAGGGACAGCGCCAGGCAGGCTGTGGCCAGACCAGGCTTCCGCCCGATCAGCCTGGAGGGTGCGACCCTCTCGATGCGGTCGGCCACGTCACTTCACGGCTTTGAAGGTGACGGTGCCTTTGACGGTCTGGGTCTCGCCCTGAACCTTGGCCGACAGCGTAAGCGCCCAGGTCCCCGCCATCGCCGTGGCCACCTGGAAGCGATAGTTACCGCCGGACTGCGGTGCACCGACAGTCACGTCGCCGGGCATAGTCGGCATACCCTCGGGTCCCATGTCGGCATGTGTCTCAAAGAAGATGGCATCGGCCACGGGCTTGCTGTCGGCGGCATGGACCAGGCGAACCGTGACGTCGGTTTTCTGTGGTCCGGCTGCCTGGACAGCCACGACCTGGAACTTGTAGTCGGTCGCTGCGGCGAATGCCGGAGCGGTGGCGGACACGAAGGCGAGGGCCGCGCCGAAAGTGGCGTTGCGCATAAGTTTGAACAGCATTCTTTCATCCCGTCTCGAACGGCCGCCCGCGCACACTAGGCTGGCGGCATGACATGATCTGACCGGAGCGGCTTGTGCCACTGTTCCGGGAGCGATGTCGGTGATCCGCGGCACGCGCTGCAGAGTTCAGCCGACAGTCATGTCAGACGTGGATGGGTGGTCCGATGTCAGGCTCCAGGGACATGCCCTTCTGCGACGACGCGACGCTCGAGTAAACGATGCGCGACCACGTCAGTTGGGTTTCAGTTGGCGTGTAGGCGGGTGGGAGCGCCACCATAAAGACGCACCCAATGCTCGAGAAGCAGTTCGGAATATTGCTCTTGCACGGCATCGGCATGCCGCTGCTGTCACCCGTGTCCATCGCCATGGACATCCCGGTCGCAGCACCCATCGTGGCGGTGTCAGCAATTGACACAGGCTGCCCAAAGCCCGCGCACAGGAATGCGCCGAGTATCAAAATCATGAACAGACGCCGGATGGGACCGAACCGCATAGTCACAAGATAAGACAATGGCGCCGGTTCTCAAGCGCTATCTGCCGGGGGCAGAGACGACGGATTGCAGGCTGACGCAGTCGCCGATGACATCAACCGAATCAGAACGTAATCTGAAGCCTACATAAGTGAAGATGCGCCGCAAACCCGCACTTCCAAGATACGCCAGGACTCGCTGCCAGCGACCGAAGCGCTCGTGGCAGTTAAGCCCGGGCGTTCAAGCTTTGGTCGCGTGGACACATTTCCGGGCCGGACTTTACCCATTTCTACACGACCAGGAATCGCGTGCAAAAATGCCTATTGCGAACTCAGAATGAAAAACAATCGCGTGCAAAAACAAAACTTGGGCGTGGTTCTGAAAAAGCTGCGCCGGGACGCCAAGCTGAACCAGACCGAGTTGGCGTTGATGGCCGATGTGCACCGTAATGCCGTGGTCGCCGTGGAAGCCGGACGAGGCAATGTCGGAACGCTTCACGCACTCGCGAATGCGATGGGAGTGGAAGTCTCCCGCCGAGCGCTTCTCGCCGATTGTCCGCCCGTTCGCCTGGAACCGCTCTACCGTCAGCGGAACACGGGCGGTTGCAAGCCTAAGCAACAGCGAAGCGGGTTCTGCCTCGCTGTCCCCGTCGTCCGTCTCCACCAGGACGGTACCGCGCTCGGCGCGCACCATAGAACGAGCCAGATCGCCGCCGTGTTAACGCGAATCGCTTCGCGGCGCTTACCGAGGTCAAATTTGAATATATTGATAAAATGTTTAATCTGGCTTTATCTTTGACGAACTTTTTAAACGTCATGCTGAAGGTCAGAAATGGGGGCAGAGGTATCTCACCAATGTGCCCATGCCTTGCAAAGTTTAGAAACATATGCAACTTATAAAATATGACTGTAGAACGGACGCCTCATCTTAAACAAGTTTTGCTCGAGAGCGTGCCGGGGCGCCCGATCACGACACGCTGGCTAGCTCAGCGCGGGGTCTCGCCACAACTGACCCACCACTACGTAGCCAATGGGTGGTTGGAACGGTTGGGCCACAGCTTTTTCATCCAGAAGGGCACTTCTCCAACCTTGGAGAAATCGTTGAGTGTCGCGATGACCGAAGGCCACATCGGAGGAAAGACAGCGCTCGCATGGGCTGGAATTCGGCACAACCTCTACCTCCAGGAACGCACTGTCCTTTACTCACACAGCAAGGTCCGGGTCGCTCGGTGGTGCGTCGAGCAATTCTCCCTAGAGATGCGCAACAAAACGCTGTTCGGCAGAGGTGATTCTCAGGCGGTAGCGACCAATGCAGATGGCGTCCCTGTATCTGAGCCTGAGCGTGCGGTCTTGGAGCTGTTGAGTGACGTGCCTGGTCATCAGGAAATTGAGGAAGCTGAGAACTTGGTCGAAATGCTAAGTGGGCTGCGTCCGAAAATCATGCAGTCTTTGCTAGAGGACTGCATCAATATCAAAACGGTTCGTTTGTTTCGGATGCTGGCTCAAAAATCCGCTCTTCCGGTGCTGGATGACATCGATTTTAGTCACGTTCGGCAGGGTGCTGACACCAGCTACGTGATTCAGACGCCAGAGGGCACATTGAAACTATGAAGCAGCAATACAAAGATGCAGTGCAGTTGCTGCTCGACATCACTCCGACCATCTTCGCCTCTGGGGCGTTCGTGATGAAAGGTGGCACTGCGATCAACCTTTTCGTTCAAGACATGCCGCGTCTTTCGGTTGACATCGACCTTGTCTACCGCGATGGAGGCATGCCGCGCGACAACGCACTGATCGACATCAAGCAACATCTAGAAAAAGCTCGTGATATTCTCAGTAAACGAGGCTTCACCGTTACGCCCCCTCGCTCGACAAAAGAAGAATTTAAACTTACGGTCTCGCGCGAACGCCAAACGGTGAAGGTAGAGGTCAACACAGTGTTCCGCGGCACTGTTCTGCAGCCCGTCATCATGCCGCTCAGGGACGCGGCAAGTGATTTGTTCAAGCGTACGCTCAAGGCGCCCACCCTCGCCATGGAGGAAATATACGCTAGCAAGCTGGTGGCTGCCATGGACAGGCAACATCCGAGAGACCTGTTCGACGTGCTCAAACTACGTGAGGCGTACGGCGGAATCAGTGATCTGATGCGCCAAGTTTTTTTAGCTTATGTGTCAGGTCATAACAGGCCGATCAACGAAATCCTGACGCCAAATAAGCTCGACATCTCGAAAGCTTATACCAACGAGTTCGTCGGCATGACCACGGAACCCGTCTCGCTCGAAGCCCTGCTTGAAGCTCGAGACTGGCTGTTTGAGACCTTGCCATCAAGCATCACGCCGGGTGAGCGCCAATATCTACGAAGCCTCAAGATTGCAGAACCCGACTGGTCCCTTCTGCCGTTCCCAGGACTCGCCGAACTTCCCTCCATAAAATGGAAGCTTCAAAACATCACGCATTTGAAGAACACAAATACATTAAAGTATAAGTCGATGTACGACGCGCTAGACAAAAAGCTGACTGAGATTCCTTTTGTCACTCCGACCATCCAGGTAATCCGTTCTGCGAGGGTGATCTAGAAAATTTAGTGTCTCCCGGTCCAGGCGCTGCCTCACATTAGACGGACTGCTGTCTTCATTCCGGCATCTATGGACGACGACGCGCCGCCGATGCGCACTGTCGCGAAATGCCGGGACGCGCTGCCTGGGGCTGAGTTTTCACGCTAGGGTCTACCAGCATAGTCGACAATTTTGCCTATAATTGAGAATTGCGGCCGCCAGATGAACGAATCCGAGGTAAGAAACGTTGGTCTTGTCCTTGCGCAGCGTGACCCGGACAAAGTCCTTCAGCCTTGAAAAAACGTTCTCGATGACATGGCGCCATCGATACTTTTCACGGTTCAAATTGGCGGGTTTCCGCCGATTTGTCTTCGGCGGAACGATGGTTGTACATCCACGCCGTGCCATTTCAGATCGGAATTTGTCTGTGTCAAACGCCCGGTCGCCGATGACCGTGACTCCTTCGATATCGCCAAGCATCGCCAGCGCGATGACGCAGTCATTGCGCTGGCCTGGTGCGAGTGTGACGTTGAGAATTTTCTGGCTCACGGCGTCGACGCACGCGCCGATCTTGGTCGTTAAACCGCCGCGAGATCGGCCCAGATCCTCTTCTTTTTTTCCG
>JANXSM010000028.1 GCA_025352665.1 Rhodospirillales bacterium
GAACGCACGAACGGTTTGGCGTAGGAACGCCAAGAAGGCCGAATGCACGGCTTTCGTTTCTTCCAAACGTTCAGGCCCTCGCATGTTTCGTATCTAGGCCAGAACTAACGAACTGGCCTTCTGGTACGCATAAGCGGACAAAGCTGGAACAGGGCTGACCGAAGCTCAAGCGTGCCGGGCATTTCGGCTGTTTTGCGAGAGCCCTGGTGCAAGGCCGGAATGACGTCAAACAGGTGATTCCCGTGAGCCTGCAGGCCGCAGCCTGAGAAGGCCCATTTCAGCCAAAAATATGTGCGACAAACCATGTCGGAATGACGCAGTGTGCGGAAACTGTTTGAATGAGGTTTTCCGCACATGCTGGTCGGCTACATGCGCATTTCCACCGCTGGCGACCGGCAGATCATGGATCTGCAACGCGATGCACTTCTCGCGGCCGGCGTCGATGAACGGCACTTGTACGAGGATCGGGCCAGCGGCAGCCGTGGCGATCGTGCCGGATTGGCGAAAGCCTTGGGATTTCTCCGGGCAGGTGACTGCTTGATCGTCTGGAAACTCGACCGGCTCGGGCGTTCGCTGCCGCATCTGTTGACCACGGTGACCGACCTCAAGGCGCGCGGCGTGGGGTTCCGTAGCTTGACCGAGCAGATGGACACCACGACCGCGCAAGGGGAGCTGGTGTTCCACATCTTCGGCGCACTCGCCCAGTTCGAACGATCGCTGATCCAGGAGCGCGTGCAGGCCGGGCTCGCGGCGGCAGCACGCCGTGGCCGCCGGGGCGGCCGTCCCGTGACGATCGACACCGAGAAGCTCGGCGCGGTGACGGCCGCCCTGGACAACGGCGCCACCAAGGCCGCCGTGTGCCGCACATTCGGGATCAAGCGCACCACGCTGATCGACTCCCTCGCCCGGATCGGATGGTCTGCCGGCTCCAACGAGCAGGAGCGATGAGTGGTGCGACGGCAGCAACTGAGCGACGCGCAGATCACCGAGTTGTTCGATCCGCCCACCGAGCAGCGAGAGCTGGTGCGCCACTACATCCTCTCTGATGCTGACCTCGCCGCCATCCGACGCTGCCGTGGCGATCACAACCGCCTCGGTTACGCGCTGATGATTTGCTACTTGCGCCACCCCGGCCGTGCGCTGCGTGCCGGCGAGCGCCCGCCCTCGGCCATGATGGATTTCGTGGCCGAGCAGCTCGATGTCTCTCCCGACACAGCCGACGACGCCGGCGCTGAGCGGAGCCGTCAGCGCCATTCCATCGAGTGCCAGGACCGGCTGGGGATGCGCCCATTTGGCAAACGCGCTGCCGCGGAGCTGATGGGTGTTCTGCTTGCCGCGGCCATCGAGAACGATCGACTCGCCACCTTGGCCGAGTTGGTTCTGCAAATCTGCCGGGAGCGCCGCATCGTGCTGCCGTCGCCCTCGGCACTGGAGCGGCTCTGTGCGGACCTCCGCTACCAGGCCCGGCGCGAGGTGCATCGCCGCCTTTCTCACGGCTTGTCGGCCGAGCAACGCAAATGCCTCGATGGACTTGCCGAGCGCCGGGAGAACACGGGCCAGAACTGGCTCACTTGGCTGCGGCAGATGCCGCAAGCCACAAAGCCTGCTGCCATGCTCGGCCTGATCGCCCGGCTACGGTATCTCCGAGCAGCCGGCATCGATGCCAGCCGCGGCCATCTGGTCCACCAAGCGCGTCTGGCGCAGATCACGCGCGAGGCCGCACGGGTGACCGTTCAGCATGTCGCAGACTACGAGCGGCAGCGCCGTCACGCGACGCTGGTCGCCATCACACTGGATCTCCAAGCCAGCCTAACGGACCAAGCCATCAGTCTTTTCGACGGGCTTGTGGGCGGCATGTTCCGCCGAGCGGAGGGCCGGCAGGCCCGCGCCTTCCAAGCCGACGCCCGCGCCATCAACGACAAGGTCCGCCTCTACGCCCGAGTGGGCGGAGCGGTGATCGCCGCCCGCACCGGCAAGCAGGACGCCTTCGCGGCAATCACGACGGTGATCTCGTGGGAGCGCTTCTGCGCCAGCGTCGCCGAAGCCGAAGCGCTCGCGCGGCCGGAGGAGTTCGACGCCTACGAGAAGATTGGTGAGCATTATGCCGCCGCACGCCGCTGGTCGCCCGCCTTCCTGGACGCCTTCACCTTCGAGGGCGTGCCCGCTGTGGCCTCGCTCCTGCGCGCCATCGCCGTGTTGCGCGAAGCAAACCGCAAAGGATCGTCGCGCCTGCCCCCATCTACCCCGACAGCCTTCGTGCGGCAGCGTTGGGCGGGATACGTGCTGCCCGGCGGCGAAATCGATCGGCGCCACTATGAACTCTGCGTCCTGTCGGAGCTGCGCATCCGGCTGGCCGCAGGCGAGGTTTGGGTCGGCGGCAGCCGGCAATACCGCTCCTTCGAGGAGCGGCTGATCTCCAAAGACGCCCTGCTTGCCATGCAACAGGCCGGAACGCTGCCCGTGGCGGTCGACCCTGACTTCGATCGCTTCATCGAGGCGCGCCGCACCTTGCTGGATAAACGCCTGGCTGCGGTCGATGCCCGCGCCAGGGGCGGCCTTCTGCCGGACGTGACACTCGACCGCGGCATACTGAAGGTCGCATCGATCGAGAAATCAACGCCACCGGAAGCCGAAGCCCTGGCTGCCCGGCTCTACGCCATGCTGCCGCGCATCCGCATTACCGATCTGATGGCCGAAGTGGCGAGTTGGACGCTGTTCCCCGACTGCTTCACCCATTTGCGGACCGGGGAGGTTGCGGCCGACACGCGCACGCTGCTGGCCGGACTGCTGGCCGATGGACTCAACCTTGGCCTGACGCGGATGGCCGAGGCCTGCAGCGCCGCCAGCCTCGGCCAACTCGCCTGGACGTCGGATTGGCACATCCGCGAGGAAACTTATGCGCTGGCACTCCGCCGCTTGGTCAACCAGCAACAACGAGAACCCTTCGCCGCCATCTTCGGCAGCGGCACCGCCTCGTCGTCGGACGGGCAGTTCTTTCCGGCCGCCGGCTTCGGCCGCGATGCCAGCCGCCTCAACGCCCATTACGGCGCCAAGCCCGGCTTCAAGATCTACACCCACCTGTCGGACCGTTACGGACCGTTCTTCAGCAAGGTCATCGCGGCGACCGCGAGCGAGGCGCTGCATGTCCTCGACGCCCTGCTCTACCACCAGAGCGAGGTGACGACCCGGCGGCATCACACCGATGGCGGAGGCGACTCCGAGCACGTTTTTGCACTCTGCTCGCTGCTGGGGTTCCAGTTCGCACCGCGTATCCCGGACCTCAAGCATCGGCGGCTCTACAGCTTCGGCAAACCATCCGACCATCCGACGCTGGCACCGTTGATCGGTGGCCAGATCAACGCGGCGCTGATCCGCGCATACTGGCCCGACATCCTGCGCATCGTCGCCTCGCTGCGTGCCGGCACCGTCACCGCGTCGGTGATCATGCGCCAACTCGCCTCACACCCGCGGCAGAACGGCATTGCGGCTGCTTTGCGCGAACTGGGCCGGATGGAGCGCACCCTGTTCACGCTCGACTGGATCGAGGATCCCGAGCTGCGCCGCTCGGCTGGGCTCGAGCTGAACAAGGGCGAGACGCGCAACAGCTTGGCGCGCGCCGTGTTCATCCATCGTCTCGGCGAAATCCGCGACCGCACCTACGAGAACCAGCAGCACCGCGCCTCCGGCCTCAACCTGGTCGTGACCGCCATCATCCTGTGGAACACCCGATATCTCGAGCGCGCCGTGGCCACGCTTCAGCAGACCGAGAACCTGCCGGACCACCTCCTCGCCCACCTCTCCCCACTCGGCTGGGAACACGTGAACCTCACCGGTGACTACATCTGGGCCACCAAGAACCACATGTCGGAAAACATCAACGGATTGAAACCGCTCCGCGCCGCCCCAGACACCTACCTCAGAGCCGCATGAGTTCGCGCTTTGTACGCTTATGCGTACAGGAAGGCCGTTTCGTTAGTTCTGGCCA
>JANXSM010000161.1 GCA_025352665.1 Rhodospirillales bacterium
ACAAACTGGCCGATACCGAATGGCATCCGTACGTAGCGACCATTATCCGGGTTGAACGCCACGTTTACACCCGCAACGCCAAGACCGGGTTGCTGCATCATTCCGCCGAGACGGCCTTCTACGTTTCAAACACGCCGGTCACCGCCACCCGCGCCGCCGAGGTCATCCGCGCGCACTGGACGATCGAGAACACCTCCCACTACAGCCGCGACGTCACCTTGGGGGAGGACCGCTCGCGCATCCGCACCAACCCCGGCGTGTTCGCCCGCCTGCGCAGCTTCGCCTTCAACATCCTCACGGCAAACCGGACCGACACGCTCAGTCAGGACCGCTACCGCGCCGCCCTGGCAGGCATCAAAAACCTGCTCTCACTCACCGCTATACGTAAGCGTTGAACAGCCCTGGTTGCATACCCACGTCCACGTTGCCCATCAATCTACCGAATACTTAGTATTGCCCAGGGGGATTTGCCTATAGGCGATGGGCCTGCCTAGCGTAACGCGAAGTCGCGGACACGAATTAGTGGCGCGAGACCAAGCAAAGGAAACAACCATGTTCAATGACGCGAAACCCGAATATCTTTTCGAGACGTTGCTGGTCGAGGTTGCCGACGGCGTCGCGGTCATCACGCTGAACCGGCCAGCCAAGCGCAACGCCATGAGCCCGCAGGTGCATCAGGACATGACGAACGCGCTTGAACAGCTGCGCTACGACGACCGCGCGCGATGCCTCGTCATCACCGGTGCCAGCGACGTCTTTTGCGCCGGAATGGATCTCAAGGAATTCTTCATCGCACTCAAGAACACGCCCCGCGAGTATGAGCGTGTCTGGCGCATGGCGGTGGAATGGCGCGGCCAGACCTTGCGGCACTATCCCAAGCCGACGATTGCCATGATCAACGGATACTGCTTCGGCGGGGCCTTTTCGATCGTGGAGGGCTGCGACCTCGCGATGGCTGCGGAGGAAGCGACATTCGGGTTGTCGGAGATCAATTTCAAGCTGTTTCCCGGCGGATCGGTCAGCAAGAGTTTGGCTAATCTGCTGCGGCCGCGCGACGCCCTGTGGTTTGGCATGACCGGCCGCCCATTCGACGGCAAGACCGCCGAGCGCATCGGGCTGGTGAACATGGCGGTGCCTCGGGCCACGCTGCGCGAGGAGACGTTGCAGGTCGCCCGCGAGTTGGCGGCCAAAGACCCTCATGCGATGGCCGCGACCAAGCAGGCCTATTACGCCTCGCTCGACATGAGCTGGGAGGCTGCCATGGCCTACTCCTTCGCCAAGGAACAGGAGCTGGTCGTCCGGCAGGGTGACGCCTGGAAGACCGAGGGGATCGGTGATTTCCTGAAAGGCAAGTACAAGCCGGGCCTGGAAAGCCATGGCGTGACCTAATCGCCCGGCCGGGTCATCCACTTTTGGGGTGGCCCACTTCACCTGCTGCGTTTCAGCTGTGAGGCCAGTGAACACCACATGGTCGCTCCGCCGCAAGCATCGGCAAGGAAGGCCTGAACAAGCTGACGGACGGGCTGAGTTTTGAGTTGAGTTGAAAAAAGTCGGGATAAGCTGGCTCAAAACCCTTGAAAGCCGCCGATCTGGCGGTTGCCGCGGGAAGTGTCGTGCGTTTTGGGCGCGCGTGGTCGTGTTGCAGGGATCACCGGGACGAGCGCAGCAACCCTATCCCAATCTGGGGTTCAGGCGGTGCGGACGGAGATCGGGCGTCCAAGGTCCAGCATACGGTTGAGGACATGGACGGCGACGTCCACCTCGGTTGCACGACGCCGGTCCGTGCGCGAGCGCAACCCGTCACCGATCACCTGCTTGAACCTGCCGATGGGTGCCTCGACACGAGCCCGGGAGGTGTACCCGGAGGCTTTCTGCCAGGCCGCTCGTCCGTGCTCGGCGATGAACTGAAGGTGGCGGTCCCGCTGTGTGGGCGCGGTTCCGGCCGTCTCGCTCGGCACCGCCGTCGCACGCGGCGGCACGATGATCGCCGCCTCCGGATGTCGCTCGGCAACTGCGGCGCAAACGCCCTCCTGGTCATAGGCTCCGTCGGCGGTGAACGACGCCACCGATGCCGCCACCTGGTCGAGCAAGGGACCGACCTGCAAGCCGTCATCGACCTCCTTCGTGGTCAGCGCCGCCGCGACAAGCTGGCCGGTGCCGGCATCCAGGCCGAGGTGCAGCTTCCTCCAGGACCGGCGCGTCTTGGCGCCGTGCTTCTCGACCAGCCACTCGCCCGCGCCTTGGAGCTTGAGGCCGGTGCTGTCCACCAGCAGGTGGATGGGCTGGTCGCCACGGCGCAATCGTGGACG
>JANXSM010000020.1 GCA_025352665.1 Rhodospirillales bacterium
AGATGTTTGATCCCAGGCTTTGATGGTGCAATCTTTTCCACGGAATGGAAGGACGCATTATGGGCCAGGTTCTGCACGGCTGCGCCACAACGACAGCGGCAATCCGTCGAGCGATACACCATAGTCAAGAGAGCTTGAGGACGCTCGCCAAACGTTACGGTATCAACCAAAAGACCGTCGCTAAATGGAAGCAGCGCAGCTCCGTCGCCGACCGTCCCACCGGCCCCAAAGAGGCAAAGTCGACCGTTCTGTCGATCGAGGACGAGGCGGTCGTCGTGGCGTTTCGGCGACACACTCTGCTACCGCTTGATGACTGCTTGTATGCCCTGCAACCGACGCTGCCGCATCTTACCCGGTCGTCGCTGCACCGCTGCCTGCAACGCCACGGTATCTCGCGTCTGCCCGAAATCTCTGAAGGCAAGACCGAAAAACGCGCCTTCAAAGCCTACCCACTCGGCTACTTCCACATCGATATCGCTGAGGTCCGAACCGAACAGGGTAAGCTCTACCTCCTGGTTGCCATCGACCGCACCACAAAGTTTGCCTTCGTTGAGCTGCACGAGAAGGCCACGCGCCGGGTCGCCGGAGACTTCCTGCGGGCGCTGATCAAGGCTGTGCCTTATCGCATCCACATCGTCCTGACCGGCAACGGCACTCACTTTACCACGCCTGGAAACACCTGCTCGGCGGCAGACGACATCAGGCTTGCGCTCGACCGCGGCGAGCCTGTCTGGGCACACGCGTTCGAGTATGCCTGCGCCCAGAACGGCATCGACCATCGCCTCACCAAGCCTCGACATCCTTGGACCAACGGGCAGGTCGAGCGCATGAACCGCACCATCAAGGAAGCCACCGTCAAGCGCTTCCACTACGCGATGCACGATCAGCTGCGCACCCACCTCACCAACTTCGTCAGCGCCTATAATTTTGCCCGCAGACTGAAGACCCTCAAGGGGCTCACGCCCTACGAAGCCATCTGCAAAGCATGGACAAAACAGCCAGAGCGATTCATGCTCAATCCGATCCATCAAATGCCGGGACTAAACACTTAGAGTGGGTTCACCTCATTCGTCCGCAGAGCGGCGGACGATGGCCCACTCTCACCTTTGTTCGATGTGCCGTTTTTTCATCTGGATTGAATACAATCCAGGTGAAACGGCTCTAGGAAGGCGGGCGGATCGGCTCGATTCTCGAAACCCATGCGAGCCTGGACAGCGCGGCAAGATTATCCGGGCTGACATTGCGCAGACGGATGCGGCCCACCGCGCCGTCGCGGCCGGCAAACACGCCGTAGCTGGCGAGTCGCTCGTTGTGAAAACGCTCGGGCGTGAAATCCAGGACGACGACGACGGCGGAGGGACCGGACGGGTGGCGCAACGCGGCGTCGATCCGGCTTGACGACGTGGCGGCGCCGTAGAGGGTCTGGCCGAACAGGATGATCCCGATCAGGACCATCCCGGCCACAAGCCTGGTCACCGGCGCGCTGATCATGGCCGCCCACCTTCGCTGCGCGCCACCAGTCCCCAGCGCTGGACTGTGCGGCGCTCGATCGGCAGCAGGAGCCAGCGGTCCATGGCCATGGCGATCACGCCGATCATCAGGCAGCCGCCGACGATGATGTCGGTGCGGCTGAAATCGGCGGCACGAAATATCATCTGGCCCAGGCCCGTGGTGGCGCCCACCAGTTCGGCTGCGATCAGCGCACGCCAGCCGAAGCCGAGGCCGGAGCGCATGCCGTTGAGGATATAGGGAAGTGCCCCGGGGAAGGTCACGCTGCGGATGGTCTCCCACCGCCCGGCGCCCAGGGTCCGCACCGATTGCTCCAGCACCTCTGGCACCAGCTGCACGCCGAGCACGGTGTTCTGGAACACGATGAAGAACACCGAATTCCAGATCAGGAATACGGCAAGCCCGGTGCCGATGCCCACCCAGCCGATCATCAGCGGCAGCCAGACGATGCCGGAAATGGCGTTGAAGAAGACCAGCAGGGGGTTGAGGAATTCGGCCACCTTCTTGTTCAGCCCGGTCACAAATCCGGCGGCCACGCCCATGACAATTCCCAAGGCGGCGCCCAGCAGCAGGCGCCAGAGGCTGGCAAGGATGTCGGTGAGCAGCCTGCCCGACTGCGCGAGTTCCACCACCGATTCCAGCACGCCGGAGATCGATGGCAGCACCGAAAGCGGCGGGTGCGCGATGTTCCAGTAGATCGACCAGGCCAGCGCGATCAACAGGATTGGCGCAGCCGGCAGCAAGCGCCAGACGATGCGATCGAGCCGGCGCCGGGAGGCGGATTTCACGTTCATTTCCGCAGAACCCCCCAGCGTGCCAGCGTCATGCTCTCGATTGGCTGGACCAGAAGGCGATCGACGATGACGTAGAGAAGCCCGATCAGGATCATGCCGACCATGATGCGGTCGATCTGGCTGAAGGTGCGGGCGCCGAAGATGAGGTCGCCCAGCCCGCCGCGGCGCACCAGCATCTCGGCGGCGATGAGAGCGCGCCAGCCATAGCCCATGCCGAGCCGCAGCCCGACCACGATGCTGGGAAGCGCGCCCGGCAGGTAGACATCCCACATGATGCGCAGCCGCGAGGCGCCCAGGGATTGCAGCGCCAACACGTAGTTCTCGGGGATCGCCCGCACGCCGAGGATCGTGTTGACGATGATCGGCACCACCAGCGTGTAGATCACCACCGTAAGCTTCGTGGTGTCGGAGAAGCCGAACCAGATGATCGCCAGCGGCAGCCAGGCAACGCCGGAAATACCCTGCAAAAAGCGCAGCGTGGCTTCAAGCGCGCGCGCCACGATGCGGTTGGAGCCGATGGCGAAGCCCAGCGGCACGCCGATCAGCGCCGAGATCACCGCCGCGATGCCCATCATTTTCAACGAGGTGGCGGCGTAGTCGGCGAGAATGCCGCGATTGGCGAGTTGGAACGCGGCGATCGCCACCTGGATGGGCGAGGCGAGCACGCGGTCGTCGAGTTCAAGGCCCACTTTGATCGCCCACCAGATCGCAACCACGACGGCGAAGGGAAGCAGGATGCGCAGGCCGGAAAGCGGCTTCAGCCACGCCTTGATCCCGGAAACCGCCGCCCGGGGACGCCCGGAGACCGTGACGGAGGCGCTCATCAGGCGGCGATCGCGGCGGCCCCGCGCTCCTCGCGCACCAGGCGCAGCACCTGCTCGCAGATCGCCTGCATCTCGGGGTCGGCGGTGAAGCTTTCCCAGTCGCGGCCACCGGGGTTGCGG
>JANXSM010000029.1 GCA_025352665.1 Rhodospirillales bacterium
CCCGGCCCGCCCAAAACCACCCCCCCGGGCCAGGTCTGCCGCACGGTATTGCGCATTCGCTGGCAGGGTCATGCTGCCACGATTGGCCCACACCAGCAGCGTATTGCAGTGAAGCGTCGAAGCAACGGCGGGTCCGGTGAGGTAGATGAGGTCGCTGCGGTTGGGCGCTTTGGTGTTGGACGGCAGCGAGCCAATGCCGATCCAGATCATGCCGTGCTGTATGGCCAGCGCGACCTTGAATTGGATGGTGTTGCCTCTGTCGCCGGTGATGCTCACCGAACTGGTGGAGCCCACGGCTTCGAGCTGGTGTTGACCACGCGTTTGAACTGTCAGGATGCGCAGCCCGCAGAGGTAAGCAACCGAAAGACCATGGCCGCCGCTGCGGCCAGTTCGGCCCAGTCGGCCTTGATGATCTGGCCGTCCGCGACAATGGACATGAGGATGGTCGCGGCGCTGGCGCCAGCCGCTATGGCTTCTGTCGGTTCGCGGGTGAGGCCATCGCCCGAATGAAACAGCTCGGCGATCGTCGGAATTAGGTATTTTGAGGTCGTTGGTTATTTGACGATAGAGGGCATCAAACTGGGTTTGAAAAGATCACTCGTCGCACTGTCGCGCGGTGGTCACCCGAGCAGCCGCCCCAGCACGCGAGCTGTATAATCCACCACGGGAATGATGCGGCCATAGTTGATCCGCGTCGGCCCGATCACCCCGATTGCCCCCACGATCCGGCCAGCGTCGTTGCGAGCGGGTGCCACCACCATGGAAACTCCGGTCGTGCCGAAAAACTCGCTTTCCGCGCCGATAAAGATCCGAACGCCGTCGGAACGCTCGGCCAGATCGAGAAGTCGGATCATGGTCTCCTGAGTTTCTAGCCGCTCGAACAAGGTCTGGATGGCGGCCAGCTTGTCGATCTCGGTCACATCGGACAGAAGCCGCGCTTGGCCCCGCACGATCAGCGAGCCGCCGCGCCCCTCTCCGGTCCAGGTGGCCAGCCCCGCTTCCACCACCTGGGAGGACAGTGCGTCGAGCTGGGTGCGGTTGGCGGCCATCTCATCGGCAACGATGCGGCGCAGCTCCGCGAGCGGACGCCCGGCCAGCCGGGCGTTGAGGTAGTTGCCCGCCTGCTGCAGCGCCGAGGGCGGCACGCCGGGCGGGATTTCGATGACGCGGTTTTCGACATGCCCGTCGCCGGCCACCAGCACCACCAGGGCCCGGCCGGAGCCGAGCGGAACGAATTCGATATGCCGCAAGGCGCCGTCCGATTTCGGCGCGAGTACCAGCCCGGCCGCGGCCGACAGGCCGGACAGCATCACCGACGCCTCAGCCAGCGTGTCCTCCAGCGAACGCCCGGCGGCATGAACCGCGGTACTGATCGCCTCGCGGTCCTCGTCGCCGAGCTCGCCGAACTGCAGCAGACCGTCCACGAACAGCCGCAGCCCCAGTTCGGTCGGCAGCCGCCCCGCCGAGATGTGGGGGGAGAACAGCAGGCCGGCGTCGGTGAGATCGGCCATGACGTTGCGGATCGTCGCCGGACTGAGCGAGATTGGCAGCCGGCGGGACAACGTGCGGCTGCCCATCGGCTCACCGGTTGCGACATACTGTTCGACGATTTCGCGCAGCACGGCCGCGGCACGAACATCAAGCGTTCGCGCATCCAGGAGACGAGCGTCAAATCCGGGAGGCGGGCGGCCGGCGGAGGGGGGCACCGGATGATCCATGATGGGTAGTGTTGCAGTTCTCATCCGAGTTGGGAAATGTTGATGACCCGTCAATCGTGCAGAATTGCTTCCACGATTTCCTGGACATCCAGCGCCTCGTGCAGCGTGGCGAGCGGGTGCGGTCGCCCGGCATGCATCGCAGCCACCGCCTCCAGCTGTCGCTTCAGCACAAGTGGCCGCATCCGCTCGTTCGGCAAGGCGTTCGGATCGCCATGAAATTTGCCGTCGTCGCCCTGGCGTTCCGCAAACGCCCAGTCACGCAGCCGGATCGCGCCATGATCGCAGCGCAGGGTCCACGCGTTGTGGTCGTCCTTCGGCGTGTTACCGACATTTCCTGTCAGGTTGACCGGAATTGAGCCGGCCGTAAGCCTTGCGCGTATATCGAACTCGCTGCCACCGGTGCTGAAATTCCCTGGCGGGAACTGCACCAGTCGCTCCTGCATTGCCAATGGGCCAAGCAGACGGCGCGAGAGGAACAGGAAGTGCGACACTACCTCTCGCGTGAACCCGCCTTCGGCGCGCCGGTCGAGCCAGCCTGCTGCATCCGCCTGCCACGGCCGCGGCCACACGCGAAAAGCGACGTCGATAGTCAAGGTTCGCGGCGTGCCGATCTCGGGCAGCCATTCCACCAGCTGGGCGACGGCAAACGAGGAAGCGAACGGAAAGTTCACCGCAGCGCGCGCGCCCACCGCTCCAGCCACGAATGCGCGGGCCGCCGACAGGTCGACGGCGAGTGGCTTTTCGCAGAACACCGATCGGCCCGCCGCCAGCGCCTGGCCGGCATGGCCGAGATGGCTGGCCGGCGGAGAGGCAACATAGACGCAATCCGCCGCAGCGATCAGCGCCTCCGCCGAGCCTGCCTGGGCAATCTCAGGCAAATCGGTCGCGATCCGCGCCAGGGCCGCCGCATTGGGATCCCAGATGCCCGACACGCGCACACTGTCTCGCGCGTGTTCAAGCGCGGCCCGCGCCAGACGCTCGCCCATGATGCCGGCGCCGATGATGCCCAGATTGATCATAAGTCCCTCCAGATCATCCCAGACTTGCGCAAGATCCGTCGGACCGCCATAGGCCGGGATCGCCAAGTCAAGGAACCATCCATCATGCGCCCTTCCGGCCGCACGCCAATCGAATTGCGTAAATTGTCCATCGAGCCGGGCTTCTCCCATCACGCCGAAGGCAGCGTGATCATCCGTATGGGAGGCACCGAGGTGCTGTGCACAGCCTCCGTCGAAAGCCGCGTGCCGCCTTTCCTCAAGGGCAAGGGCAGCGGATGGGTCACCGCCGAATACGGTATGCTGCCCCGCGCCACCCACACCCGCGGCGACCGTGAGGCGGCGCGCGGCAAGCAATCCGGCCGCACCCAGGAGATCCAGCGCCTGATCGGCCGCAGCCTGCGTGCGGTGACCGACCTTAAGGCGATGGGCGAAATGTCCATCACCCTCGATTGCGACGTGCTGAACGCTGATGGCGGCACCCGCTGCGCCTCCATCACCGGCGCCTGGGTGGCGCTCAACCTCGCCTTCCGTCACCTCATCAAGATGAACGTCATGAAGGAGATCCCGCTGATCGGCCAGGTCGCCGCGGTATCCTGTGGGCTCTATGAAGGCAGTGCCGTGCTCGATCTCGATTACGCCGAAGATAGCAACGCCGAGGCCGACGCCAATTTCGTGCTGACCGCCGAGGGCGGAATCGTGGAAATCCAGGCGACTGCCGAAAAGACCGCATTCTTGCCCGCGCAGTTCGAAGCATTGATGGAACTCGCCGGCATCGGCACCGCCCAGCTGCACGCAGCCCAGCTGATAGCTGTTGGCAAATGAGTCTGGTGCGCCTGCAGCGAGGCGAGCGCCTCGTGCTGGCAACCCACAACACGGGTAAGCTGCGCGAAATCGTGATGCTGCTGGCGCCCCACGGGATCGAGGTCGTCTCCGCCGGCGACCTCGGCCTGCCCGAGCCCGACGAAACCGCCCCGGACTTTCTCGGTAACGCCCGCATCAAGGCCCTCGCCGCAGCCGCGGCCGCGGGCCTTCCCGCCTTGGCCGACGATAGCGGCTTCTGCGTTGCGGCCCTGGCCGGCGTTCCCGGCGTGCACTCCGCACGCTGGGCGGGGCCGGCCAAGGATTTCACCGCCGCCATGGCCCGCGTGAACCACGCGATGGGCGATGCCACGGACCGGCGCGCGTGGTTCACCAGCGTGCTATGTTTGGCAAATCCAGGTGGCGAGACAGCGAGTTTCCTCGGCCGAGTCGAGGGCCATACGGTCTGGCCGCCGCGCGGCCACGCAGGCTTTGGCTACGACCCACTGTTCCAGCCCGCGGGCGCCATGCGGACCTACGGCGAGATGACGTCGATCGAAAAAACCACCACCAGCCATCGCGCCCGCGCGTTCGAGGCGTTTCTCGCCGCAATGATGCCTGCATGAACCGAGGAACAAGGTCCGCAGAGAGCGGTGCGACCGCTGCCGCGGCAATCGGGGCAGGGCGCGACTATCGGCTGGATTTCTTCCGCGGCATGGCACTGTTATTCATCTTCATCGACCACATCCCCGACAACATCTACGCCGCATTCACGCTGCAAAGCTTCGCAATGAACGATTCGGCAGAGGTGTTCATTTTCATCTCTGGCTACACCGCAGCCCTGGTATATTCTCGCTCTGTCAAGAAATTCGGCATGATCATCGGCTCCGCCCGCATTTGGCGCCGCGCCTGGCAGCTGTACGTGGCCCATCTCTGCCTGTTCGTCATCTACAACGCCGAAGTTTCATACACGATGCTGCACTTCAACAACCCGCTGTTCGCCGACGAACTGCAGGTCGGCGCCTTCCTCGACGAGCCCACCACCACCATCCTGCGTGTGCTCACACTGCAGTTCCAGCCGACCTTCCTCGACATCCTGCCACTCTACATCGTGCTGCTGCTGGTCTTTCCGCTGATCCTCCTGGCGCTGCGGCGCGGCTTGCTGGTGGCTTTAATCCCATCGCTCGCGCTGTACGCCGCTGCCCGTATCTGGGGCCTCAGCCCGCCTGGCTATCCCGACGATCGGGCCTGGACGTTCAATCCCCTCGCCTGGCAACTGCTGTTTACCATCGGTGCCGCCTTCGGCCACGCCAACGCCTGCGGCACCAATCTGCTGCCACCACGTCGCTGGCTGCTGTGGCTGGCGGTCGCGGCCTCGCTGATCGGCCTTACAATTCGCGGCACCTGGGTGCTGCACGAGTTGAACAATCATATCCCTGGCCTGCTTTATCGAACGTTCTGGCCGGTCAACAAATCCTCGCTGCCATTGCTGCGCCTGGTCAACACGCTGTCGCTTGCCTATCTCGTCGCCCGCTGGATGCCGCGGGACAGCCAGTTCCTGCGCCGCCGGTTGAGCTGGGTGATCGTATTATGCGGCCAAAGCTCGCTCGAGGTTTTTTGCCTCTCGATCCTGCTGTCGGTCATGGGCAATGTTGTCTACACGGTTGGGGGTGAATCTTTCCTGGTGCAAACCTGCGTGAACGCAATTGGATGTCTGGCGCTGCTGGGTTTCGGCCTGCTGCTCGCCTGGTTCGGCGGCAATGGACAGATCCCGCGTCCACCGAAGATGGAAGTCTCTGCATGAAGTGCCTCACCATCCTGTTGATCGCACTGCTACTAACGGCCCAGCCGGCCCTGGCCGATCCGCCGTCCTGCCAATTTCCGGACGATCTCGCCTTGACGGGCATGGACCTGCCAAGCACCAAGGCCGCCATTGGCGCTCACCAGCCAGTCACGATCCTTACCATCGGCGGCTCATCCACCAACGGCATCGCCGCCCGCGGCGCAATCCACACCTATCCTTATCGCCTGTCCGAGCATTTGCAGGCGCTGCTGCCGGGGGCCGCCATCACCGTTGTCAACCGTGGCCTTGCAGGCGGTTCCACCCGCGCGCGGGTCGACCGGCTGGCGCAGGACATTGCCGACACCAAACCCAGCCTGGTGATCTGGGCCCCAGGTTCCACCGAGGCCGGGCTGTCCGAGGATGCCGACAATTTCGCGAACAGCCTGCGTGAAGGTGTTGCGCGCATCCGCGCCGCGCGGGCCGATCTCATCATGATCGACCTGCAATATGCGCCCAGCATCGCCCGCGTGGTCGATCTCGGCCTTTACAACAACGCCATCGCAGGGGTTGCCGACAGCGAAGGGGTGCCACTGCTTCACCGCAGCGAACTGATGCGTCGATGGAACGACAGCGGCGTGTTCAACCTCGACGCCACACCCCCACGCGACCGGTTGCCCACCATCCGCCGCCTGTTCGACTGCCTCGCGGCCGGGCTTGCTGAGGGCATTGCCGCCGCGGTTAAATGATCAGGTTACTTCTCCTGTTGCTCGTCTTGAGTCTGCCTGCCCAGGCCGGCCAGGTGGCGCCGCTCGCGTTCGACTCGCCCACCCTCGGCCGCTCCTGGCCCAGCCTCGTCTATCTGCCAGACGGCTACGGCGAGAACCACGACCGCTACCCCGTGGTGTTCCTGCTGCACGGCGCCAACAACGATGCCTCCGGATGGGTGAAACAGGCCCGCATTGGCGGCATGGTCGATCACCTGATCGCCACCCATCAGATCCCGCCGTGCCTGATTGTCATGCCGTCGGTCGGCAACAGCTGGTATCTCGACGGGCCGGAAAAGATCGAAACCGGCTTCATCCACGACCTCGTGCCCTGGGTCGACAGCCATCTGCGCACCGAACCTGGCCGCTCCACCCGCATGATCGCGGGTGTTTCCATGGGCGGTTTCGGAGCACTCCGTCTGGCGTTGCACAATCCGGACCTGTTCGCCGCTGTGGCGCTGCTGAGCCCTGCGATCTATGTGCCAGTGCCCCCCAGCGTCTCCAACGCCTGGCAGGCGCAGGTCTTTCGCACCGCCGGCAAGTTCGATCCCAAACTCTGGCAGTCGGCCAACTACCCTGCCTTGCTCGACGCGTTCGACGCCGCCCACGAGCCCATGCGCCTGTTCATCAGCGCCGGGGCGCAGGACCATTTGCAGACCAACGTCGCCGCCCGCATCCTCGCTGCCACCTGGCGCAACCGCGGCTGGCCGGCGCAGATTCACCTCGAAAACGGCGCGCACGACTTCATTCTTTGGCGCCGCACCGTGCCGGAGGCGCTGCGCTTCCTGCTCCAGCCCGGAACGCCGGTGGCAACCAGCCGTCGCTGATGCGCGGGCGGTTCCCAGCAAACGCGCCTATATGAGCGGCATGGAACCCCTCGCCCTTTACATCCACTGGCCTTTTTGCCTGGCCAAATGCCCGTATTGCGACTTCAACAGCCACGTGCGCGAGCGCATCGACCAGGCCCGCTTCTTCCGCGCGCTGCGGACCGAACTGGCATGGGAAGCGGCGCGCCTCGGCCGCCGCCCGCTCGCCTCCATCTTCTTCGGCGGCGGCACCCCCAGCCTCATGGACCCAGCCACGGTCGCCGCCCTGATCGCCGACGCCACAACACTGTTCGACCCGCTTCCCAACCTCGAAATCACCCTCGAAGCCAACCCCACGAGCGTGGAAGCCGCCCGCCTGCGCGATTTCGCCGAGGCCGGCGTCAACCGTATCTCGATTGGCGTGCAAAGCCTGAACCCGATCGACCTCGCCCGTCTCGGCCGCCAGCACACGCCCACCGAGGCCATCGCGGCATTGGAGCTCGCCCGAGCCCGCTTCCCCCGCCTGTCGTTCGACCTGATCTACGCCCGCCCCGGCCAAACTTTGTCCGCTTGGCGCTGCGAACTTCGCCAGGCGCTGGCGCTGGCCGCCGATCATCTTTCGCTCTACCAACTCACCATCGAACCCGGTACCGCCTATGAAGCGTTGCACCGCCAGGGCCAGATCATCCTGCCCGACGACGACACCGCCGCCGCCCTCTACGACGCGACCGCCGAGGAAGCCGCAAACTTCGGTCTGCAGCCCTATGAAATCTCCAACTACGCCCAACCCGGCAGCGAAAGCCGCCACAACCTCGCCTACTGGCGCTATCACGACTACGCGGGCATCGGCCCCGGCGCCCACGGCCGCGTCTCGCTCGGCGACACGCTGATCGCCACCCGCCGCCACCGCGCCCCCGAGCCCTGGGCGCAGCGCGTCGAAACCCAGGGCCATGGCAGCACCGCCGAGGAAATCGTGGCGCCCGAGGAACGCGGCCGCGAAATGTTGCTCATGGGCCTGCGTCTCGCGGAAGGAATCGATGCCGCCCGGTTCGCGACGCGCACAAAAAAGTCACTAATCGATGCGATTGACCATCAGACCCTCGCTCGAGCGATCGATGCCGGATATATTACCTGGGACAACACGCGCTTGCGCGCCACGGGGGAGGGGCGCAAGCGACTCGATTCACTGCTGACTGCCCTGGTGCTTTGATACCGACCGGCCTTGATGCCGCGTTCACCGGCATCACGGCGGGCTGGTATCGCGCGCCGGGTTGGCCGGCGGCGGCGCGCCAAATGTGACTGATGCCAGACCGTCGTTGACACATCCTTCGTGTGTCAACATCAAAGATGGGGTTGGTATAATGTTCTCCTGCCGAGGATGGACCGCCAATGATGCGCTTCCTTGCATGGCTTGCCTTGGGACTGACCGCAATCTCACCCGCCTGGTCCCAGGCGCTGCCAGTGTTCTCCGATACCGGCCCTGACGCTGCCGACTACGGCGCCGCCGAGGGCTATCCGATGGGTGGCCCCGGCGTGACGATCACCCAACGCACCCTGGTCGGCACCTACAGCCACTACGACGAACTCCACCCCGCCCGTACCCTGCCGGCCGCCCCCACCCCCAGCAAACTCGGCCGCGCGCCCGAGGAGCTCAAACTCAGCTACAGCTTTCAGGGTGAAACCCAGACGCTGGACAGCTACCTGGACCGCAACCCCGCCACTGGCCTCCTCATCCTGCGCGACCACACGATCCTCTACGAGCACTACCGCTACGCCCGAACCGACACGATGCGCTTCACCTCGCAGTCGATGGCCAAAACCATCGTGGCCATGCTGGTCGGCGTCGCCATCGCCGACGGCCGCATCCGCTCGGTGGATGACAGCGTCTCGATCTACATCCCCGAGCTCGCCGGCTCCGAAGCCGGATCAACCCCACTGCGCGCGTTGCTCACCATGTCCAGCGGCCTGCACTTTCGCGAAGTCTACGACGGCCGCGACGACATCAGTCGCCTCAGCCGCGCCCTGATGCGCCCGGACAGCCCGGGAGCCGCCGAGATCGTCACCCAGTTCAACACGCGCGACCATCCACCCGGCACGCTGTTCCACTACGCCGGCCTCAACACCGAACTGCTCGGCATCACCGTCGCCCGCGCCGTCGGCATGCCGCTCGCCGAATACCTCTCGCAAAAGATCTGGACCCCCGTCGGCGCCGAAGCCCCCGCCTCCTGGACCATCGACTCCCGCGGCCAGGAAATCGCCTACTGCTGCTTCAACGCAACCCTGCGAGACTGGGGCCGGCTCGGCGTGCTGCTGGCCAACGACGGCGCGTGGAACGGCAAGCAACTGGTGCCAAGGTCCTGGATCAGGGACGCAACAGTCGCCCAGGCCGCCTACCTCGGAGCGGGCGTTAACGGACGAAAACTGGGATACGGCTACCAACTCTGGCTCCAGCCCGGTGACCGACGCGGCTTCTCGCTGCGCGGAATCTACGGTCAGACCATGCTGGTCGACCCCGCCACCAAAACAGTGCTGGTGCATACCGCCGCAAGACCAAACGCGACGAACAATGCAGGCGAGGCGGAACTGGGCGCGCTGTGGGCGGCCTTGGTGGCAACCCCCCCCAGCTGACTGCCGCACATCTTTCGTCTCTCCCCTCTCTGCGCGATGATGCCGTCGTGCTCGCATCGGTCAAGGACGCCTGCGGCGCCGCCTCTGGTGGTGGCCAGCGGCCATCCATGACCGCCGCTCCGCGCGCCAGCCTGCGATATGGCAGGTCGGGGCGGAGGAACAGGTGCTCTGATCAAACAAAGGAACACGACCCACCGCATCTGTAGCGTGGCTTGGTTACACTATCGTTCCCGCGGGAAACCAGAAGTTTCTGGCAAAAAGTTACGATAACGTAACATTTAGGACATGCCAAAATGTGTCCCTCAAACCGCTCCAAAAAGCCAGCCTTGTGGATGAATTTCTCCCAGCACCGACACAGCAGCCACATCCGTTGGCACTACCGCCGAGGCCCGAGGCGCCACCTTCGCCGCCGAAACCGGCGACACGCCCTCATCAGCAGTCAGTCCCGACATCGCGACTGCGAGCTTGGGCGAAAGCAGCGCCCCCTCAATGCCCAGCATCCGGCACAACGGCCGCAGCACCTTGCCCAACCGAGGCGTTGCCGCAAGCAATGCCACCATCTCAGGCTCGCCCAGCAGATGGCGCAACTGGCTGGCATACCCGGCCGCCTCATAAGGCACCAACACCACCAACCAAGCGAAACGCCGCGGCAGCCGTACCGAAGGCGACGCCGTCCGCGCCGCGCCCCTGGCACCAGCCACCCGCCCCGCAATCACCCACCCGCCCCGCAACCGCCCCGCCCGAATCGCTGCCACCATCACCAGAAACCGCCGCTCGATGCGCCGGATCCGAGCCCGGATCAAAATGATCACAGACGTCTCCAACCACCCCCCAACACTCCGCTCAGCCACCGCCTGGCACAGCCTCTCGATGGAAAGCGAGAAGCGCTCGGTCAGGGAAAGCAGGGTGAGGGCGAGAAGCTCCATGAACACAAATTGAACGACTTCGGCACAAAACACTATTAAGGAAAACCCCCTAGCTCGCCCTTCCGAACCTCCATGCGAGCCAGCACTGTGCGCGATTGGCAAGTGAGCGGGCGGTTCCAAATACCTACCGCGAGGATCGAGCGCCACCAATGGGCGCCTTACACCAACACCAGCCAACTCATTGCGGATTAGCGCAGTTGTATCAAGTTACACAAATTGAAATGACTTGAAATCGTTATAAAATTTGAGGTTTCGCTCTTATTCCATGAATAGAAGCTCCGACCTAGTCGTCAGTGCAAACAAAATGGTATAGATTCCACCATTGACTGAGCTACACCAAAATATGCTGAAATATATAATATTACAAATTCATAATAAATCTAATCTGATAATTAGGTGCACTGAAGTCGTCGCACGTTAATTCCGAGTCAGGCGCTCGGGATCAAGTGCCGTTGTCGGGAGGTGGTTTTCGGACGGGTTCTCCGTTACCCTATTTCAATCGGCGGCCGAGTAAGGACCGTCGAGCCGGCCTGAATTCAGGAGTTCCACGTGGCCACAAGCGAACAACAGGAACGAGCGCGCCAGGCGGCCGAAATGCTGGACTGGACGCTAGCAGAACAACTATGGCGAGAGGTCCTGCAGCTCGAGCCTGAGCTGCGACAAGCGTATCCCCAGCTCGCGCACACTCTGCAACAACAAAATCGCCTCGACGACGCAGCTTCCGTTCTGGCACACGCGACATCAGCGTTTCCAGAATTGTGGGAATGTTGGCATGATCTGGCACGACTTTGTGAACGGGCCGCGAAATGGCCGGAAGCTGAACGGAGCTGGCGGGGATTTCTAGCGTCGGGCGCCACGAATTTTTGGGCTCATAGCGCCCTTGCCGGTGCGATTGCGCAGCAGCGTCGATGGGATGAGGCCGAAGCGGTCTTAGTTGATGGCCAGGGCCTTTTTCCCAATGAGGTCACTCTGTTTGCAGACCATGCCCGGATTGCTGAAGCACGCAGCCATTTGCCGGACGCCTTGCAACGATGGGAGATGATCAAACTCCGCTTCCCCCATTCTTCTGCCGGGCACTTGGGCCACGCCGGTGTCCTTCAAAAACAGGACAATCTCCAAGCCGCCTATGAAACTCTGATTGAGGCGGTGGAACGATTTCCCGGCGAGAGCGACCCATTGCATGATCTTGGCCGGCTGGCCGAAAGATCGGGTGATTGGAGTTTGGCGGAACAATGCTGGCAGCGCTTTCTACGAAGCGACGACCGTCACTGGTGGGCATACACATCTCTCGCGAAGGCGCTCCGGGAACAGGGCATGCTGGAGGCCGCATCCTCAGCTCTTGCTGTGGGCCATGCAAGGTTGCCAAACGAACACGCATTTCTAGGCGAACGGGCGAAACTTGCCGAGGATCTGTGCGAGTGGCAAGTCGCGGCCCAATTCTGGGAAGATCTCACCCGTCGCCAACCTACGAACGGAGAGGCGTGGGCGGCGGTGGCCAGGGTGGTCCGTCGCATGGGTGATCCGCATGATGCCGAGAGATGGATAAACGAGGCGATTTCCCTATTGCCCCAAAATCGGGCGGTGCTGGCAGAAGCCGTTACAATTGCGAAAGCGCGCGGCGACCATAATGCACAATTGGCGCGGATGGAATTATTCTGCTGTGCATTCCCCGCTGATATCGATGCGCGGATCGCATTGATCGAAACCTATGGCGCTGGCGGAGTCTATCAAAAGGCCTTTGCCGAAGTCGAATCCATGCTGGTATCTCAAATCAAGTCCTACCGCTTGCTGTCTATCGCGACGTCGCTGACCCGATCCAAAAACGATCTGACCCCGCTGCTGAGATTATGGGACCGGCTCGTGATTTCTGGAAGGTACGACGCCCGCAATCTCTCCAACGACTGTGTGAGCCTTCTGCTGGCTTTCTCGGGAGACCAGAACTGCAGCAAATTGATTGGCCCGATAATGGAGCTGCCAATTGATTTGGACGCTGCAGACATGCCGCCATTTCTTCATGTCGCGATCGCGTTGCGCTCGCATCCCTATGGCAGCGTAAGTTGGGGCATTTTTTGCGATGCGTTCAAAGAACGCAAAATTGTTATCGCAGATCCACTCGTGCGCCACTTGCTCTCCGCGCTTATTGAAACTTCGCAAGACATATCCATAATCCGCAGTACAGTTGCCGAGTTGCTTAACCTGGCAAAGCCTGGGAACTGGCTAAAAGACGCACTGATCGTAATATATTCTCCATATTATCAAACGCCGGCTCTGACGGCGGTTCTGAAGGACATATTTGCGACGATTTGCACCGATCGGCGTGCGCTGGCTCAATCGAGTGATGTTGCGTTGTATATTCTTCTGTTGTTGGCAGATGCGCTCTCAGAGAATAATTTTGATCGGCTGATCCTTGCCATTAAGAATTCTGGCCGCTTGAGCGCCGTTGCGCCGGGCGAGCGCGACGTTACCTCCGTCCTGGCGCGTATCGTCGAGAAGTCGATGCCGCGGTCGGTTGCCTTGCCACCTGCTTCAATCAGCAATCTGCGCCGTCGTTTGCGAATCTGCATCTGCGTATCTGGCCAATTGCGCGGATACCTTGCCGCCTTTCCGAGCTGGCAGCGACTTGGGCTATGGGATCACGACCTGACCTTGGTTGTGCACACGTGGAAGAATATTGGCCGTAATATTCCTGACAATCCGATTAACGCCGCCCGGTCATTCACCGGGGAATTCCTTTCCGCCTACAAATCGGTTATTCTGGCAAAAGGATGGGTTTTCATGCAGGCCGCCTACCCAAACCTTGTTGGGGAGATTTTATCCGGTCAGAGTATCGAGCCAGCCACCCTTTACGATTTCTATTCTGCGGCCAGCGTTCAGGTCGATGATGAATTTGCCGAGCCCTTCAAAGGCATGAATAATTTTTGGAAGATGCACTACAAGATTGCCCAGGCACATCAGGCTGCCGTCGCCGCCTGTCCAGATGCGGATCTCGTTATCCGCCTGCGTCCAGACAAGGCTTTTACAAAAGCAGAGCCGATCGATTGGCAGCAACTTCTGGTGGAGTCTCACGGCCACAGGATCATTTTTGCAGATAAGCCTCGTCATCTGGCGCCCCCGTTGTGGATTGGCGATCAGTTCGCCGCTGGGACTCGCGAGGTTATGGAATCCTACTCCCGAACTTTCGAGTTAACTGAAAAAGCAGGTCGATCAGCCTGCTATGGGTTTCCCGTTGAACACTTCGGTCACACCAACCTTAGCTGTACGACTTTCCAGGACGGGATAGGCGTGCGCAGATTTGCGAAAATCGGGCCTGAAAGTTTGTTAAGCGCCGCGCACGTGGAACCGGCCAAGATTGTCGCAGCGCTGCAGCAGGACTTTGCTCTACGGAGCAGTCAGCCCGATGACGTGGCCTTGCTGGAAGGAGCCACCCTCGATCAGGCCATCGCGGAAGCCGTGAGTTGATCCTGCCGCATCCCCGCCGCCTCTCGGCAGATCATCAGAAACGCGTCGTTCGCTTCTCCCAGGTAGGCATCTTCCTCGGCAGAATGTGAGAAGTGATCAACATAACCAATCATAAGTCCTTCGGTCTTGATCTCTACTGAACCAGGACGATTATCTTTGTTCTCTAAGCGAATATACACTAGAAAATTGTTACCGTATCGATTAACGGCTTTATGTAACCTTTCAATCTCGGTATTTGTTAGAATCCGTTTCATATTTTTATAGACGAATGTTTTTTCACCAGCCCGCAGATCGTCAATCAACTTTGCCTTTAAATACTTGAAACGAGCGCCGACCTGCCGTTTAAACCGATCCAACGGCACCTCATCAACATGCACGAAACTGCGCATGGCCATATGGTAGCGCGTGTCGCGGGTCCAGTACTCCGGTCTGCCGCTCGTGGCGGGAACAAAAATCTCCGTGAATTCCGGATCGCCGACCCCCTCGAACTCCGTTTCCAGTATCGTCGATAACTCGTCCTGAAATATATCCGTCCAGCGCAGCAGCCCAAGCGGCTCTGCCCCCATCGCGCGCTGAAAAATGCCAAACTCGCAGCCATGGCCGCCGCCACCCAGGCTCTCGAACTGCATCACGAGCGCCCGGCGTCGTGCTGCCTCGTCGATCGGCGGCGCGTGATCCACATCACCGACCGCGTCAGGCTCCGTCTCCGCGAGCCGAAGCTGGACCTCAAACACGCGCTGCCGGAACGTGTCCGCATTGGGGAAGCGACGTTGTGCGTCATTCAGGCGGGCGAGTGCTACGTGCCAGTCTTCCCGAGCCATGGCGTTCAACGCGAATTCTTCCGCCAGACTGACTGAATCAGCGCGCGTTTGCAGGGCGCCTTCCAGCAAAGTGTCCGCAACAGCACTTTGCCCCTGTCGGCGCAACGCCCGCGAAACCCCGATGATGCCCAACTCGTCGTTGGGAAATCTGTCCGAAGCCATGCGCCAACGGTGTTCCGCGCTCCGCCAATCGTTGCTGCGCTCAGCCACGCGCGCGAATTCGTGCAAGATCTGCGACGAGCCGGGCAGCCGCGCGACACCCTCGGTCAGAACTACCTCGGCGGTATCGAGATCTCCGAGTTCGCGATAGGCCTGCGCCTTGCCGGTCACCCCGATCCACTCCTGTGGAAACCGCTCCTGAACAATGATCCAGCGGGCCTTTGCCGCCTCCCAGTCCTTCGCTTCTCCGGCGGCGATGGCCAGATCGATCCAAACGCCTGGCTCGTGGGGAAACCGCGCCATGGCCGAGGTCAACAGGGCGTCCGCCTCGCCCAGCCGTTGCAATGACCGCAGAGCCTCCGCCCCGCGTCGCCAGCCAACTTCAAGCCCAGGCCATTTCGCCCGCAGCGCGTCCCAGCGCGAAAGCGCCTCGGGCCAGTTGCGATCGATATGCGCAACCCAGGCGTACTCCGCCATCGCGGCCTGATCCTCGGGTACCCGTCGCAGACGCTCTGACAGCAAGGCGTCCGCCGCATCAAAGCGGCGCAGTTCGCGCAGCGAAAGGGCACCGAACATATAGCCCTCGCCCTGCTCCGGAAAGCGGGAGCGCACACGTGCCCAACGTTCATCTGCGTCTGCCCAGTCCCGTCGGTTATGCGCCAACATCGCCCATTCCACCGCAAGCGCTGGCTCGTCTACAAAGCGGCGCGTTGCGTCCAGCAGCATCGCTTCCGCGTCCCGCTCGCGTCCGGCCGAACGAAAGGCCGCGGCCGCCCCTCGATAGCCGGCAACATGGGTTGGGAAACGCTCGCACACCGTCCGCCACCGCGTTGCCGCCGCGTCCCAATCGGGCCGGGCCTGTGCGACCACGGCATATTCCACAAAGGCGCCGAGGTCTTTGGGGAATTTATCCTGAGCCTGCTGCAACAACGCATCGGCATCATCGAACTTACGCTGCTCCCGCAGCACCACGGCGCCGAACACGTAGCCTGCCGCCTGCTGGGCAAAGCTTTCCCGCAGCTGCGTCCACAATGCCTCGGAGCGCTCCAACTCGCGCCGGCGCATCGCCTGGTGGGCCCGATGGAACAGAAGGTCTGCATCGGGTCCGACATGGTGGAGCCCTTCGGCCAGCACGGCATCGGCTCCACGCAGGTCGCCCGTCTCCCACAGCGCTTCTGACAACCGCAAATAGGCTGGCCGCTCATCGGCATTGCCCGCCAGCACCTGACGCCATAGTTCCACGGCCCGCGACCAGTCGCGCGCGTTGGAAGCTGCTGTCGCGACATCGCGCAATGTTTCGGCCGACACCTGGTTCATCCGATCGCCCTGTCCCAACCCGGTCTTGATATCGAGTATGTCACGTTGCGGCGCAACACGGCATCGCCCTTAAAACTGTCACGTTTCATACACTCCAGCCAAAACGACCATCGCCTTATGCCGCTGGCGTCCTGCTGGCCGGGGCCATATCGTCCCCCAGCAACCGCCACGGACCCCTAGCGCGCATGACCCGCATCGATGAAACCGCCGCTGGAGTCTACGTCATCTCCGTAACCCCCTTCCACGACAACGGCGCACTCGACCTCCCCAGCGCCGTCCGTCTCACCGATTTCTACCTCTCTCGCGGCGCCGCTGGTCTCACCATTCTCGGCATGATGGGTGAAGCGCCCAAGCTCACCGCCGCTGAATCGCTCCAGCTCACAAAAGCCATGATCCAATCCGCAGGCAAAACCCCCATCGTCGTCGGCGTCTCCGGTCCCGGCCTCGCCGCGATGGCGGAGCTTGCCGCGCAGGTGATGGACGCAGGGGCGGGCGGCGTCATGGTGGCCCCCACGCCCGGTCTGCGCACCGACGATGCGATACTGGCCTACTTCCACGAGGTCGCCAACGCCCTCGGCGATACGCCTTTTGTCCTGCAGGATTTCCCCCAGGCGACTGGCGTGCAGATCGCCCCCTCGGTCATCCTGCGCATCGTCCGCGAAATCCCCAGCTGCGTCATGCTCAAGCACGAAGACTGGCCCGGCCTCAACAAGATCTCCGCCATCCGGGCGGCGGAGGGCCGGCGGATCAGCATTCTCGTCGGCAACGGCGGCATCTTCCTGCCCGAGGAGCTGCGCCGCGGGGCGGATGGCGCCATGACCGGCTTTGCCTATCCCGAAATGATGATCGACGTTGCCGCCGCGCATGCCCGTGGCGAGCGGGAGCGCGCCGCCGATCTGTTTGACGCCTACCTACCGCTTGCCCGCTACGAACTGCAGCCGGGTCCGGGTCTGGCGGTTCGCAAGCACATCCTGCACAGCCGCGGCGCCATCGCCAGCCCCGCGCAACGCCGCCCGGCCGCAAAACTTACCGCAGCGGACCTGGCAGACATCGCCTGGCTGGTGCGCCGGCAGGAGCGCCGACTGGCCGAACTGGGGTGACATTCGACCTCGCCGTCTGACCGGGCTGGGCTTGCGCCAAGCTTACGCAACCCCCTTATCGATACAAATCCGGAGCTCCACCGATGGCAAAGCAACTGCATCTCGGCGCCTTCATGCGCCCCGTCGGCATTCACACCGCCTGGTGGCGGGTGCCCGGCGCCTACCCCGATGCGAACTTCAATCTCCAGCATTTGGTTCGCTTCATCCAAACGCTGGAACGCGGCAAGTTCGACGCCTTCTTCATGGCCGACCATTTGGCCGTGCTGAACATGCCGATGTCCGCCCTACGCCGCAGCGGCACCGTCACCTCGTTCGAGCCGTTCACCCTGCTGTCGGCACTCGCCATGGTCACCGAGCGGATCGGCCTGGTCGCCACGGCGTCCACCACCTTCGACGCGCCCTACCACATCGCCCGCCGCTTCGCCTCGCTCGACCACATCAGCGGCGGTCGCGCGGGGTGGAACATCGTCACCACCTCGAACCCGGACGCGGCCCTGAACTTCGGCCTCGACGAGCATGTGGAGCACGATGAGCGCTATCGTCGGGCGCGGGAATTCTACGACGTCGTCACCGGCCTGTGGGACAGCTGGGCGGATGACGCCTGGCTGCGCGACCAGGAGAGCGGTCTGTTCTTCGACCCCGAGCGTCTGCACGTGCTGGATCACAAGGGCGAGCATCTGTCTGTCCGCGGCCCGCTCAACATCGCCCGTCCCCCGCAGGGCTGGCCCGTGATCGTCCAGGCTGGCGCCTCCGAAGCCGGTCGCAAGCTTGCCGCCGAAACCGCCGAGGTCATCTTCGCCAGCAGCCGAACCATCGCGGACGGCCAGAAATTCTACGCCGATATGAAATCCCGCATGCTCGCACTCGGCCGCGCGCCTGGCACGCTCAAGATCCTGCCCGGCGCGCTGGTGATCGTCGGGCGAACCACCGAGGAAGCCCAGGCCCGTAAGCAGCAGCTCGACAGCCTGGTCCACCCCGACAGCAGCCTGCCCAACCTGTCCATGCGCCTGGGCGTGGATGCCTCGAGGTTCGAGCTCGACGCACCGCTGCCGGAGATCCCGCCGACCAATCAGAGCCAGAGCGGGCGAGACGCATTGGTCGCACTGGCACGGCGCGACAATCTCACCGTCCGCCAACTCGCGCAGATGGTCGGTGGTTACGGCGGCCTGCAGATGGTCGGAACCGCCGCCGAGATCGCCGACACCATGCAGGCGTGGCTGGAGCAGGACGCCTGCGACGGGTTCAACATCATGTTTCCCACCGTGCCGGCCGGGCTCGACGATTTCGTCGATCTGGTCATCCCCGAGCTGCAGGCGCGCGGCCTGTTCCGCCGCGAGTACGAGGGCACCACGCTGCGCGACCATCTCGGCCTGCAGCGACCGGAAAACCGCTTCTTTCCGGAAGCATCGCAGGAGCGCGCAGCCTGAACGTAGCACAAGGGGCGCTGGATTTTCCGTGGCCGGAAGCGCCGGCGCCCGGCGCTATCAGAAACATCGCCCCCGGTGTGCTGTGGCTGCGCCTGGCGCTGCCCTATCGTCTCGACCATGTGAACATTTACCTGCTCGAGGAGGCGGACGGCTTCGCGGTGCTCGACGCGGGGCTGGGCGACGACGCCACGCGCGAAGTGTGGCAGGCGGTGCTGCAGGGGCCGCTCGCAGGCCGCCGGCTGACGCGAATGATCGTCACCCATTTCCACCCTGACCATGTCGGCAGCGCAGGCTGGCTGTGCGAAACCTACGGCCTGCCCTTACACATGCCGCGCAACGAATATCTGCTGAGCCTGGTCCTGCAATACGGGCAAGCCGACCGCGGGGCCGCGATGTTCCGCCAATTCTACGAGCGTCACGGCCTGGCGGAGGAGATCGTCGCGCGCGTGCTCACCAACGGCCACGAATACCTGCACCGCACCACTGGTCTGCCATCGTCCTACCATCGCCTGCAGCACGGCCAGACGCTGACGATCGGCCGGAACGAGTATCGTGTCCTGACCGGCGGCGGCCATTCCATCGAGCAGGCCATGCTGCACGATCCGGCGGCGGGGCTGTTTTTCTCCGCCGATCAGGTGATCGCGCAGATTTCGCCCAACATCAGCGTTCAACCCATCGAGCCGCAGGACAATGCGCTCGGCGCATACCTCGCCGCGCTCGCAAGTCTCATTGAAACCGTTCCCAACACCGTGTTGGTTCTACCCGGCCACGGCCTGCCGTTTCGCGGTCTGCACCAGCGGGCGCTGGCGCTGATCGAACACCACGCCGCGCGCTGCGCCGAGATCGCGCAAGCGTGCACTGCGGCACCGCGCTCGGCGGCGGAACTGATCCCCACCGTGTTCCGTCGTGAGCTCGACGCACACCAAACCGGCTTCGCCTTTGGCGAAGTGCTGGCCCATATCAACCATATGGTGGTCGAGGGCACGCTGCGGCGGGTGGACGATGGCGGCCCGATCGACCGCTTCATCTCAGCCTGATGGTCACGTCGCGATCACGCGGCCCCGGCGACATTGATCTGTCGCACACCTCCCGCTCAGCAACACCGGTCGGACAGCGTCGCGCAGGGGGCTGCCCCCAACAGCAACGACGCGCAACGCACGGCCCGACCGTGCAGGACATCGCGCGGCGGGCAGGGATCGTTGGTTAACAACATGCCGCACCACGGTTCGGCCAGTACCATGCCGAACAGGATGCTGGCATTCTCCTGCGGATCGCCGAGGTCGATGGCGCCCTGTTCCGTCTTTCGCGCGAACCAGCGTTCCAAGGGCCCGCGACCTCGGCCGATCTCAAGGCGCTTGAGCGCCTCGACGATCTCGGGCGAGCGCGGTCCTTCGGCGATCATCAGCCGCACCAAGGCGATCTGGCGCGGCGAGAGGGCAAAATCCGCCATGCGCATCAACAGCGCGACCAGGCTTTCCACCAACGGCAGACCGTCGTCCTCGTATGGCATCGTCAACACCGCCAGACGATCGATCAGCAGGGCGTCGAACAGCGCGGCCTTGGCCGGAAACACCTGGTAGAGCGTCTTCTTCGACATGCTGGCCTGCTGGGCCACGTCATCCATGGTCGCATTGTGGTAGCCTCGGTCAAGGAACACCTGCTCCGCCGCATCCACCAGCAGGGCGCGGCGTTGCTGCGCCGACACGGTGCGCGGTCGGTCGGGTCGAGGCGATGGTGATCGCAGCTCTCTCCATTGCAGGCATGTTATCCTTTTTTAAGGAAACCAATTGAAATAGAACTCTTTCCACCACTGCAACTGCTTTGCCGCCGCTGTGTTGCATAGGGGTTGGCAGATGAATATATTGACGGAAATAAGCGAACCCCTTTAGTTTCCAGTTTAGCAGAAACCGTAGAGTTTCTCCCCCCAGCCCCTTCCCGTCGCCGTTCCTGGCCCAAGCCAGGCGCTGGGATTGTACGGACCGCGCCTTCGCAACTTTCCGGTGGTGATCCATGACCCGAACGCTTCGCCATCTTTGCCCAGGCCTCGTTGCCGTTCTGCTCGCCTGCACCGCCCTGGCCGCGTGCAAGGACAACAAACAGGCGGCAGCACCCGCCGGGCCGCCGCCCAAGGCACAGGTCACGGTGGTGACGCTGAAGGGTCAGAACGTCTCGATTACCACGGAGTTACCCGGCCGAACCGCGGCGTTCCGCGTGGCGGAGGTGCGCCCCCAGGTGAACGGCGTGGTACTCAAGCGCATGTTCAACGAGGGCCAGGAGGTCCGCGCCGATCAGCCGTTGTATCAGATTGACCCAGCGCCGTACCAGGCGAGCCTTGCCTCTGCCCAGGCGGCGGTGGCCAAGGCGGAAGCAACGGTCACCTCCGCCCAGGCCACGGTGAACCGCTACCGGCCGCTCGCGCGCGCCAACGCCATCAGCGGCCAGGACCTCGACAACGCCGTCGCCACCCTGCGCCAGGCGGAGGCGGACGTGGCATCCGGCCGTGCCAGCGTCAACACGGCGGCGATCAACCTTGCCTATACCAGGCTTTCCTCGCCCATTTCAGGTCGTACCGGCCGTTCATCGGTCACGGAAGGCGCGCTGGTCACCGCGAACCAGACCACTTCCCTGGTCACCGTGACCCAGCTCGACCCGATCTATGTCGATGTCACGCAACCTAGCGGCACGTTCCTGCGGCTGAAGAAGGAACTGTCCGCGGGTAAGCTGACGGCGGCCGGCGACAACCAGGCGATGGTCAAGCTCGTGCTGGAGGACGGCACCGTCTACGAACAGCCGGGCCGGCTGCAGTTCTCCGAAGTGACGGTGGACCAGGGCACCGGTTCGATCACGCTGCGCGCCATCTTCCCCAATCCCCAGGGCCTGCTGCTGCCGGGGATGTTCGTGCGCGAGCTGGTGGAGGAGGGCGTTCGTGAGAACGCGCTGCTCGTGCCCCAGAAGGGCATCACCCGCAACCAGAAGGGTGAGGCGACGGCCCTGGTCGTCGGCAAGGACGACAAGGTCGAGCTGCGCACCGTCACCGCCGATCGTGCGGTGGGCGAGAATTGGCTGGTCACGGGCGGGCTCGCCGCCGGCGACCGGGTCATCGTGGAGGGACTGCAAAAAATCCGCCCGGGTGCGCAGGTTGCAGTCGTCGAAGCCCCGCCGCCACCCGCAAGTCAGGCGGCGGATGCGGCTCCCGCCAGCGGCACCCCCGCCCCCATCGCTGCGAAATAGGCGCCGCAGGTGTCACGTTTCTTCATCGACCGCCCGATCTTTGCCTGGGTTATGGCCATCGTGCTCATGTTGGCCGGCGGCATCTCCATCCTCAACCTGCCGATCGCGCAATATCCGCCGATCGCCCCGCCTGCCATCTCCATCACCGGCATCTATCCCGGCGCCTCCGCCGAAACCGTGCAAAGCACTGTGGTTCAGGTGATCGAACAGCAGCTCAGCGGCATCGACCATCTGCTGTATTTCTCCTCCGAGTCGGACAAGGACGGCAGCGTCACCATCACCCTGAGCTTCGAGCAGGGCACCAACGCCGACACCGCCCAGGTGCAGGTGCAGAACAAGGTGACGCTGGCGCAGTCTCAGCTGCCACAGGTCGTGCAGCAGCAGGGGTTGCGGGTTGCCAAGGCGACCAAGAACTTCCTGATGGTGGCCGCCTTCGTCTCCACCGACGGCAAGCTCTCCAGCAACGACCTGGCCGACATGATCGCCTCCCAGGTGCAAGACCCGATCAGCCGCACCGCGGGTGTGGGCGACTACCAGCTGTTCGGCGCGCAATACGCCATGCGCATCTGGCTCGATCCCAACAAACTCAACAACTATGCGATGACCCCGGCCGACGTCACCACCGCCATCCAGGTGCAGAACGTGCAGGTGGCGGCGGGCGAACTCGGCGGCCTGCCGGCGCGGCCGGGCCAGCAGCTCAACGCCACCATCATCGGCCCGTCTTATCTGCAGACACCCGAGCAATTCGGCAACATTCTGCTGCGGGTGCAGTCGACCGGCGCCCAGATCCGCCTGCGCGATGTCGCCCGGGTCGAACTCGCCGGCGAAACCTTCGGCATCACCACCAAGTTCAACGGCAAGCCCGCCGCGGCGATCGCCATCAAGCTCGCCAGTGGCGCCAACGCGCTGGAAACGGTGACGGCTGTGCAGAAAACCATTTCCAACCTGCGCCCCAACCTGCCCCAGGCGATCGACGTGGTGTATCCCTACGACACCTCGCCCTTCGTCCGCCTTTCGATCCGCGACGTGCTGCAAACCCTGGGCGAGGCCATCGTTCTGGTATTCCTGGTGATGTTCCTGTTCCTGCAGAACTTCCGCGCAACCCTGATCCCGACGATCGCGGTCCCCGTGGTGCTGCTCGGCACCTGCGCCATCCTGTCCGCAGCCGGCTACTCCATCAACAGCCTGACCATGTTCGGCATGGTCCTGGCCATTGGCCTGCTGGTCGACGACGCCATCGTGGTGGTGGAAAACGTCGAGCGCATGATGGAGGAGGATCACCTGTCGCCCAAGGAAGCCACCCGGCGATCCATGGAGCAGATCACCGGCGCCCTGGTCGGCATCGCTCTGGTGCTGTCGGCCGTGTTCCTGCCGATGGCTTTCTTCGCCGGTTCGACCGGCGTGATTTACCGCCAGTTCTCCATCACCATCGTCTCCTCGATGGTGCTGTCGGTGATCGTGGCGCTGGTCTTCACGCCCGCCCTGTGTGCCACCCTGCTCAAGCCCAGCACGAACGGCCATGCGCCGAAGCGCGGCTTCTTCGGCTGGTTCAATCGCAATTTCGACCGCGCCAACAACGGCTACAGTCGCGGCGTGTCCGGCATGATCGGCCGCCCTCTCCGTACCCTGTTGGTCTTTGCAGCCGTCATCGCCGTGATGGTGGTGATCTACGTGCGCATTCCCGGCGGCTTCCTGCCCGACGAGGACCAGGGCGTGCTGTTCGTCCAGGTGGTCGCCCCGCCCGGCGCCACCAGCGGCCAGACCGACGCCGCCCTCAGCCAAGCCGCAGCCTACTTCCATGACAAGGAGGCCGGCAACGTCGAGGGTGTGCTGGAGGTCAGTGGCTTCAGCTTCGGTGGTCGCGGACAGAACTCGGGCATCATCTTCGTCAAGCTGAAGGATTGGTCCGAGCGTCCGGGTGCTGCCAACCGCGTGCAGGCGATCGCCGGCCGCGCGATGGGTGCGTTCAGCCAGATCAAGGGCGCCCTGGTGTTCGCCTTCGCGCCGCCCGCCGTGCTGGAGCTCGGCAATGCCACCGGCTTCGATTTCATGCTCAAGGACGTCGGCGGCGTCGGCCACACGGCGCTGATCGCCGCCCGCAACCAGTTACTCGGCATGGCCTCGCAGAACCATGTCATCGCCGGCGTGCGCCCCAACGGCATGGAGGACGAGCCGCAATACAAAATCGACATCGACCGCGAAAAGGCCAGCGCCCTCGGCCTCACCATCGCCAGCATCAACGCGACCTTGTCCACGGCCTGGGGCTCCTCCTACGTCAATGATTTCATCGACCGCGGCCGTGTGAAACGCGTCTTCGCCCAGGGCGACATCGCCTCGCGCATGGAGCCAGACGATCTGACCAACTGGTATGTGCGCAACGCGCAAAATCAGATGGTGCCTTTCTCCGCCTTCGCCACGGGATCCTGGATCTACGGCTCACCCAAGCTCGAGCGCTACAACGGCTCGCCCTCCGTGGAACTTCTGGGCGTGCCCGCGCCGGGCCAAAGCACCGGTGCCGCGATAACGGCGATGGAGGAGATGGCCGCCAAGCTGCCCGCCGGCATCGGCTACGAGTGGACCGGTTTATCGTACGAGGAACTGAAATCGGGCGGCCAGACCGGCTATCTCTACGCGCTGTCGCTGATCGTGGTGTTCCTTTGCCTGTCGGCACTTTACGAAAGCTGGTCGATCCCCGTGGCGGTGCTGATGGTGGTGCCGCTCGGTATCGCCGGCGCCGTCGCCGCCACGCTGTTTCGTGGCCTGGCCAACGATGTCTACTTCCAGGTCGGATTGCTCACCACCGTCGGCCTCGCTTCCAAGAACGCCATCCTGATCGTGGAATTCGCCAAGGAAAACTATGAGGCCGGGATGAGCCTGACCGATGCCGCCAGCCACGCGGCGCGCCAGCGCCTGCGACCGATCCTGATGACATCCCTGGCTTTCGTGCTCGGCGTGTTGCCGCTGGCCTTGGCGAGCGGTGCTGGCTCGGGCGGCCAGAATGCCATCGGCACCGGCGTGGTCGGCGGCATGCTGTCCGCCACCGTGCTTGCGATCTTCTTCGTGCCGGTGTTCTTCGTGGTGGTATTGAAACTGTTCCGGGTGCGCGCCAAACCTGAGGAGCAGCCGAGCCCCGCCCCGGGTCGGATCGAACCGGGCAAGACGGCATCGGCGGAGTGAACGACATGATCAGAACTGCAACTCTTGCAACACTGCTGGCCAGCACGATGCTCGCCGGCTGCAGTCTCGACCCGTCCTACAGCAGGCCCGCCGCCCCCGTCGCCGCAACCTATCCGAACGGCCCGGCCTATCGGCTCGCCAGCACCGGCACCCAGCCGCAACTCTCCGCCGACAGCATCGGCTGGCGCGACTTCTTCACCGACAAGAAACTTGCCGGTCTCGTGGAAATCGCACTGGCCAACAATCGCGACCTGCGTGTGGCCGCCTTGAACGTGGCCAACGCGCAGGCGCAATACCGGGTGCAGCGCTCCGACCTGTTCCCCACCATCGGCCTCAACGGAAACGCCCAGTATCAGGGCCTGCCGAACAGCACGGTCATTCCGCAAAGCAGTTCGGGCGGCACAAGCGCCACCGGTGCCAGCGCGTTCTCCCGCACCCCATCGACAGGCGGCACGTATCGCTTCTTCACCGCCAGCCTCGGTTTCACCTCCTACGAGCTCGACGTCTTCGGCCGCGTCCAAAGCCTGTCCCGTGCCGCGTTCGAGCAGTATCTGAAGGACGCCGAAACCCAACGCTCTGCCCAGATCAGCCTGGTCGCCCAGGTCGGCAGCGCCTACCTCACCTCTCTCGCCGACCAGGAACTGCTGCGCATCAGCCGCGAAACGCTCGACAGTCAAAGCCACTCCTACGATCTGACGCAGGCGATGCTGTCCGCCGGCACCACCACCGAACTGAGCCTGCGCCAGGTGCAGACCAGCGTGGAAACCGCGCGCGCCAATATCGCCCAATACACCCGTCAGGTCGCGCAGGACGAAAACGCCCTCACCCTCCTGCTGGGCCAGCCGATCCCCGCCGACCTACCAACCGGACTCAGCCTCGACGACCAGCGCCTGCTCGCCGACCTGCCCGCAGGCCTGCCCTCCGAACTCGTGCAGCGCCGGCCCGACATTCTCGCAGCCGAACACACGCTGATCGGCGCCAATGCCAATATCGGCGCCGCCCGCGCCGCGTTCTTTCCCTCAATCTCGCTGACCGCCTCCGATGGCGTGGCCAGCAACCAGCTCGGCCGCCTGTTCACCGGTGGCGCCACCACATGGGCCTTCGCCCCCACCATCAACATTCCCATCTTCACCTTCGGCCGCAACGAGGGAAACCTCGAACAGGCCAAACTCCAACAGCAGATCGACGTCGCCAACTACGAAAAGGCGATCCAAACCGCCTTCCGCGAAGTCTCCGACGCTCTCGCCGCGCGTGCCACCTACCGCGACCAGATCCGCGCGCAACAATCCCTGGTCGACGCCGCCGCCGACAGCTACCGCCTGTCCGACCTGCGCTTCCGCGCAGGTGTCGACAGCTTTCTCAACGCCCTTGATTCCCAGCGCACCCTCTACGCCGCCCAACAGACCTTGGTGAACCTCAAATCCGCCGAACAAATCAACCTGATCACCCTCTACAAAGCCCTCGGCGGCGGCTGGCGCGAAACCACCACGGTCGCGGTCAAAGCCCCGTAGCCCGACTCTGCGAGAGAGTGCCGTCGTGCTCGCACCGGTCAAGGACGCCTGCGGCGCCGCTCCGCGGTGGCCATCGCCATCCCTGACCGCCGCTCCGCGCGCCAGCCTGCGAAATACAGGTCGGGGCGGAGGAACAGGCACTCCAATCAAACAAAGGAACATCCCAACCGCATCGCCGTAGGGCGCAGTACGCTTTGGCACCGCACCGATTCCCACGCAAATTCAATAGTTTATCGAATAATATTACGAAATCGTAACAAAATGATCGTGCGAAGGCGGGGCCTCTCAACCCCATCTTAAAAACCACGCCCCCGCATCCGGGCCGCCTCCAGGCACCACCGCCGGAGCCGCAACCCCCACCGCAAATCCCAAACCCCCAGCCTTCGCCTCCGCAGCAGCAACCTCCGCAACGCCCTCATCCACAACCGCAACCGGGTCCGCCATCGCCACCACGGGCGAAAGCAACTCCGCCTCAATCCCCAGCATCCGGCACAACGGCCGCATGATCTTGCCCAGCCGAGGCGTCCCCGCCAACAGCGCCACCATCTCAGGATCGCCCAGCAAATGGCGCAACTGGCTGGCAAACCCAGCCGCCTCGTAAGGCACCAGCCCCAGCAGCCAAGCAAACCCGCGCGGCAGCCGCGGCCAAACCGGTAGGCGCTGTGAAGACGGCGCATTCTCGGCTTCGGCCCGAGTGCCAGCCACCCGAGGCTCAAGCACCCAACCGCCCCGATCTCGCCCAGCCCGGATCGCCGCCACCAGCGCCAAAACCCGCGTCTCGATGCGCTTGATCCGGGTCCAGATCACCAGAATCATCGCCGCTTCCATCCGCCCCCCGGCAATCCGCGCCGCCACCGCCCGCAACAGCCCATCAATGGACAGCGAGAAGCGGTCGGTTACGGAAAGGGGGGACAGAGAGAGCATGAACACAACAAAAACATCAATGCGTCACCGACGCAATACGTAACATTACGTAGAGGCTCGCAGCCAGACCATACGGGACCCTGAGATGGTGAAAGCGCAACCCGCCGAGCCCGCGCGTCATCCCGCTCTACCCGTGGCTGCCGCGACGATCCGAGTGGCCACCGTCAACACCGCCAATGTGGCAGTGACTGAGACCAATAATTATAGATCCAACTGGGTTATCGCTTGAACCATTTGGGACGTGGAATGTCGCTATCGCGTCACCAGGACTGTTGTTGGTAACCTCGATACTGCGGCGCCACATCAAGATCACGTCGATTACAATTGCGGACAGCATAGCGACGATCAATCCGCTCGAAACAACGCCTAGAATGGTCATCCGGGTTCGCCCCCGTCACGACCTGGACAACATCGCGCACAACCGTCCACCCTGCCGGCTCACAAGGAAGGTACGCCCCGTGGATCTTCGTCTCAAGGATGCCGTCGTGCTCGTCACCGGCGCCAGCCGGGGCATCGGCCTCGCAACCGCCATGGAATTTGCCGCCGAAGGCTGCCATCTGGTCATTTCGGCGCGCACCCAGGCCGATCTCGACAGCGCCGCCCAAGCCTTGCATGCCAAAGCGGCATCCGTCACCGCCGTCCTCGCCGACGTGACAATCCCGGAAGACTCGCAACGCCTGGTCGACACCGCGGTCGCAGCCCATGGCGGCATCGACGTGCTGATCAACAACGTCGGCGGCTCCGGCGGCGGCAAACGCATCCTCGACAGCACCGACGACGACTGGCGCCGCATCCTCGAAGTGAACCTGCTGCAAACGGTGCGCATGATGCGCCTCGCAACCCCCCACATGGCCGGCCGCAAAGCCCCAGCCGTGGTCAACATCGCCTCCATTTCCGGCTGGACCCCCCAACTCGCCGGCAGCGGTCAGTACGGCGCCGCCAAGGCCGCGTTGATCTTCAACGGCGAACTCTGGGCGCTCGACCTCTGGTCCCAGGGAATCCGCCTCAACACCGTCTCGCCCGGCTCCATCCTGGTCCCCGGCAACGGCTGGGACCGCTACCGCGAGGCCGAACCGCAAGGCTACGCCGACTACGTCACCCACGGTTTCCCGATGGGCCGCCTCGGCACCGCCGAAGAAGTCGCCGACGTCATCGTCTTCCTCTGCTCCCCTCGCGCCCACTGGATCAACGGCCGCAACATCCCCGTCGACGGCCTCGAACAACCCTACCCCGCGCCGGGCCGCAAGCCGTTTTGAAACTCAGGCAAACCGAAGGCGTAGGCCAATGCCAAGCCGCTCGCTTTTCGGCAGCATGGCGTGTCCCAACGCGATGTCGGTCAGCGACAACGCCACGGCGCTCATCGTGCCGTAGGGCACCACGAACGCGCCGGGCTTGATCCACGCAGTGTGCAGCATCGACCCCGGCGCATCGAGGCGCGACGCCTCGACCACCGTTCGCCACGCCCCTGAATGGCCAGGCTACCTTCGATCACTTCGAGGATTTAATCATCGCTGATATCGAGCCGATTCAGATAGGTGATGTAGATCGGTGGCATGGCGATCTTGCTCGTCACAAAATCCCCGGAAGGTCGAGGCCGTGGGCGCGCGCGCTGTCCAGCGCCGTTTCATAGCCGGCGTCGGCATGGCGCATCACGCCGCTGGCCGGATCGTTCCACAACACGCGAGCCAGTCGTCGCGCCGCGGCCTCGGTGCCGTCTGCCACGATCACCATGCCGGCGTGCTGCGAAAACCCCAGGCCGACGCCGCCGCCATGATGCAGCGAAACCCAGGTGGCACCGGATGCGGTGTTGAGCAAAGCGTTGAGCAAGGGCCAGTCCGAAACAGCGTCCGAGCCATCGCGCATCGCCTCGGTCTCGCGGTTGGGGGACGCCACCGAACCACTGTCGAGATGATCGCGTCCGATCACGATGGGCGCCGAAAGCTCGCCGCGCGCCACCATCTCGTTGAACGCCAGCCCCAGCCGGTGGCGATCGCCAAGCCCCACCCAGCAGATCCGCGCCGGCAGTCCCTGAAACCGGATGCGCGCGCGGGCCATGTCGAGCCAGTTGTGCAGATGCGCACCATTTGGCATCAGCTCCTTCACCTTCTGGTCGGTGCGGTAGATATCCTCGGGGTCGCCGGAAAGTGCCGCCCACCGGAACGGCCCCACGCCACGGCAGAACAGCGGGCGGATATAGGCCGGAACGAAGCCCGGAAAGTCGAAGGCATCGGCCACACCTTCTTCCAGCGCCACCTGGCGGATGTTGTTGCCGTAGTCGAGCGTGGGCACCCCGGCGCGATGAAAATCCAGCATCGCCCGCACATGGATCGCCATCGACGCGCGGGCCTCGGCGGTGACGGCTTTCGGATCGCTCTGCTTGCGGGCTTCCCACTGGTCCAGCGTCCACCCGCGCGGCAAATATCCGTTCAGCGGATCATGCGCGGAGGTCTGGTCGGTCACCACATCTGGTCGGATGCCGCGGCGGAATATCTCCGGAAACACATCGGCGGTGTTGCCAAGCAAACCGATCGACACCGGCTTGCCGTTTCGTTTTGCCTCGTCCAACATCGCCATCGCTTCATCGAGGCTGGCCGCCTGACGGTCCAGATAGCCAGTACGCAACCGCATTTCGATGCGGCTTGCCTGGCATTCCACCGCAAGCAAGCTGGCTCCCGCCATGGTCGCGGCCAGTGGCTGCGCGCCACCCATGCCGCCGAGCCCGCCGGTCAGAATCCAGCGACCGGCGAGCGTTCCCCCGTAATGCTGGCGGCCAACCTCCACGAAGGTCTCGTAGGTGCCCTGCACGATGCCCTGGCTGCCGATATAGATCCACGAGCCGGCCGTCATCTGGCCGTACATCATCAGCCCCTTGCGATCCAGCTCGTGGAAATGCTCCCAGGTCGCCCAATGCGGCACCAGGTTGGAATTGGCGATCAGCACCCGCGGCGCATCGGCATGGGTGCGGAACACGCCGACTGGCTTGCCCGACTGCACCAGCAGAGTCTGGTCCTCCTCCAGCCTCCGCAGCGCGTGCACGATCCGGTCGAAACTTTCCCAGTCTCGCGCCGCCCGGCCGATGCCGCCGTACACCACGAGTTCCTCAGGCCGCTCTGCCACTTCGGCGTCAAGGTTGTTCATCAACATGCGCATCGGCGCCTCGGTCAGCCACGAGCGCGCCGTGATCTCGCTGCCACGAGGCGCTCGCACATGGCGCATATTGTCGAGGCGAGTCATGCCAAATCTCCTGCAGAAACTACATGGAACCGGATCAAACCGGGTATTGGTTGTTCTCGTCAACCGAACCCCATAGGGTTCCCACAGTGTGGTGAAAGGCAACGCCCAGATGGCGATGGCAAAGGCTGGTGACAAAACACAGCAGCCGGTTCAATCGCGGCCGACGACTGCGGGCATCTTTCGCCAGCGCCTGCAAGCCGTGCTCGATCGCTCGGGGCTCAACCAGGCGGCCTTCGCCCGACTGACACAGGTGGATCGGTCGACCTTGTCGCAGTTGTTGCAAGCCGATGGGCCTCGCCTGCCGCGCGCAGACACGCTGGTGGCGGTGGCCAGCGCCTGCCACGTCTCGGCGGACTGGCTGCTCGGACTGACCCAACGCGAGGAGATCGGCTCCGAAATCGTCGAGGCGATGCTGCAAGTCGAAAGCCATGCCCGCGTGCCGATCGACGAACGCTTCGTCGGCTGGCTGCGCGAGGCGGAAGGCTACCGTATTCGCACGGTGCCCGAGGGCATTCCCGACTTTCTCAAGACCGAGGAGGTGATCCGTTTCGAATACCACGTGAACCTGTCGCAATCGGACAGCGGATTGGAAGCCGTCGAGGCGCGGCTGGCGACCATGCGACGCACGGATGGCGATCTCGAAGTGTGCTCGTCGGTGCAGGCGTTCTCCGCCCTGGCGCAGGCCGAGGGCAAATGGAACGGCTTGAGCCTGGCTGCGCGACGGCGGCAGATCCGGCATATCATTCAGCAGATCGAAGAACTTTATCCCAGTCTGCGGCTGTATCTTTACACATTGACCGACACCTACGCCAACCCGTTCACCCTGTTCGGCCCGAAGCGCGTGGTGTTGTTTCTCGGAACGCATTATTTGGTGCTGAACGGCGCCGATCACGTGCGGCTGTTCCACCGCCGGTTCGACGAGTTGATCCGCCAGGCGGTGGTGCATCCCAACCAGGTCACCTCGACATTGCAGGGTCTACTGGCAAAACTCGGATAATCGGATGCGCCACCGCGTCATGGGCGGTGAACAGGTAGCGACGCGCGACATCGAGGTAGCCGTCATAGACGAGCTGGCCGTTTCCGCACAGCAGCGACTGGCGATTTTGCCTGTACCAGCCTGGAAGTTTGTACCAGGCGAGGCTGGGGCGCGCGTGATGGGCGGCGTGCAGGTTGTTGAACAGGAACAACGGACCGAGCACCCAGGCGTTCTCGACCACAGCGGTACGCTCGGCCACGCCATCGGCCGCCTTGTGTTCGGCAAACGACCGGATCAGCGACAGCGAAACCGCCGGATAGAGCACGCCCAGAACGTAGTACAGCAGGCTCATGTGGCAGACGGCCACGAGCCAGACCAGCACGAGTGCCACGAAAGCCAGGTGCCATGCCCAGGCGCGCAGCACCATGGCATCGCCCGCCCGCATCAGCCGCACCTGCGCCCGCAGAAACAGCGGCACGGTCCAGGCGGGGCCGATCAGCAACCGCCCAGCAAAAGTCTTCTGCGCCCGCAGCAGCAGGTGCGTGCAACGGCCGCAATTCACCCAGTCGGAGACTGCAAGATATCGCGATTCCGGATCGTCGAGCGGGTCCGTCAGATGCTCGTCGGCGTGGTGCACGAGATGGGTGCTGCGATAACTGTCATAGGGCAGCCACAGCGCCACCGGCAACGAAGCCAGCCCGCGGTTGAACCAGCCCCACCGTGTCGGATGGCCATGCACCATTTCGTGCTGCAGGGAGCCGTGCCAGGCGATGACCCAGGCCAGCGAGGGTGTCAGCACCCACCAGGGAAGCTCCTGCTGCCACCAGGTGAGCCCGAACCACGCCGCATGCACGCCTACCACCAGCAGCAAGGTGGGCCATTCCACACCACGCCGAGCCGGCGTGCCGCTCCCGCGTGACGGGTGATCCTTCGTTCTCACCGGCATTCTTTCAAATTCGAGAATTCATCATCAGGGGAACGTTCTTGTCGGGCAACGCTCATCATGTGGAAACCAGCCGCGTGGCGTAACATCGCGATATCAGTGCGATACAATACGCGGCATAACGCTTACAAATATCCCAGAACGTAGCGGATACGATCGTGCAGACGCGTCGCGGATGGCGCGCTACGATGCCGCGTCATGCTTTTTGTCCTCGGCAATGCTTCCATCGACGTCACACTGAACGTGCCGCAGCTTCCCCGCCCGGGAGAGACGCTGATGGCGCATGGCATCGTTCGTGCGCCGGGCGGCAAGGGGCTCAACCAGGCCGTGGTCGCAGCACGCGCAGGCACGCCGGTACGCTTCTGCGCGCCGCTCGGGCGTGAGGCCGAAGCCCATTTCATCCGCACTCTGCTGGCAGATGAACCGGGGCTCGACACGCGTTGGATCGACACCGACCTGCCCAGCGATCTCTCCACGCTGATCGTCGCCGCCGGCGGCGATAACTGCATCGTCAGCACCGGCGATTGTGCGCCGGCGATCACCCCAGCCATCGCCGCGGCTTTCGCAGCAGACATGGGACCGCAGGACTGGTTGCTGGTGCAAGGCAATCTCGGCGAGGCCGCAACGCGCGCCGCGGTGTCTCGCGCGCCGCATGTTATCTTCAACACCGCACCCATTCGCTGGCGGGCGCGGGCCTTGTGCCAGAGCTGCACCATCGTGGTGGCCAACGCAGGCGAAGCCACCGAGCTCACCGGCCTCGATGATCTCGCAGCCGCTGCGTCAGCCCTTGGAGGGGCCACGGGGATCGTCACATGCGGTGGCGTCGGCTGCATCGTGGCCACCGCGGACGGTATCGCAAGCCTGCCCGCGCCCAGCGTGCGCGTGGTCGACACCACTGGCGCCGGCGACACATTCTGTGGCGTGCTCGCCGCCGCGCGGGCGCAAGGCATCTCGCTGCTTGAAGCCGTCGCGTGGGCCCAACGCGCTGCGGCTCTCAGCGTGACCCGTGCTGGATGTTTCGCAGCCCTGCCCACAGCCGCCGAGTTGGCGGCTCTTGCCTGAAACCGGCCGCCGGTTCAGCCTTCCCGGCGCGCCACAACGAGACGGATGACCGCCCATGAAGATCCAGTCGCTCAAGACCTTCGTCGTCGGCAATCCGCCCCCCACCTTCGGTGGCCGCTATTTCCTGTTCCTCAAGCTGGTCACCGACACCGGCATCGAAGGCGTCGGCGAGGTCTATACCGCAACCTTCGGCCCCAACACCGTCGTCGCCATGATCGAAGACGTGTTCGCCCATCACGTGGAAGGGGCCGACCCCTTCGCGATCGAGCGGCTGTGGCGCAACGTCTACGGCCGCGGCTATTCCGGCCGGCCAGACCTGTCGCTGATGGCGGTCCTGTCCGGTATCGAAATGGCTTTGTGGGACATCATCGGCAAGGCGGTCGACAAACCCGTCTATCAGCTGATGGGCGGCCGTGTGCACGAGCGGCTGCGCAGCTACACCTATCTCTATCCCCGCCCGGAGCGCGGCGAGCACGCCTATTCGCCCTCCAAGGTTTACGACGATCCCGATGCCGCCGCCGAGCGTGCCCTCGAATACGTGGAGATGGGTTTCACCGCGGTGAAGTTCGATCCCGCCGGCGCCTTCTCCACCCATGATCCCCGCCAGCCGAGCCTGGAGCGGCTGGACCTGTCGGAGCGTTTCTGCCGCCGCATCCGTGAAGCGGTCGGGCCGCGCTGCGACCTGCTGTTCGGCACCCACGGGCAGTTCACCGCCTCCGGCGCCATCCGCCTGGCGCGGCGGCTGGAGGCCTATGACCCGCTGTGGTTCGAGGAGCCGGTGCCACCGGAAATGCCGGAGGAGATGGCGCTGGTCGCCCGCGCCACCAGCATTCCCATCGCCGCCGGCGAACGGCTTGCCACCAAATATGAATTCGCCCGGCTGATCGAAACCAAGGCTGCCTCGATCTTGCAGATGAACCTTGGCCGCGTCGGCGGCTTGCTCGAAGCCAAAAAGATTGCCGGCATGGCGGAGGCGCATTACTGCCAGATCGCACCGCATCTGTACTGCGGCCCGATCGTGGCGGCGGCGAACATCCAGCTCGCCACCTGCAGCCCGAACTTCCTGATCCTCGAAAGCATCGAACGGTTCGACGGGTTTTTCGCCCAGCTGCTGCACACGCCGATCCGCTGGGAAGACGGCTATGTCATTCCGCCCACAGCGCCTGGCCTTGGCGTGGAGCTCAACGAGGCGGTTGCTCTGGCACATCCATACACCGGCTCCGCCTTGCATCTGGTTCCGTTCTTCGGCCCCGTCCCCGCGGACCAGTAGCGCTGGTGCCGGGTCGCTTCCGATGGGCGAAGCGACCCGGCACCAGCCGGCCCATCTTCATCGACCTTGATCTGGCGCAAGGTCTCGTCGCGTTCCGCCTCCATGGCGGGGGACTGCGTTCGAGGCGGAGCAGGCGAGGGTGCCTGCGGTTGCGCTGCAGGGCGCGCATGATAGGCTCGCCACAAAGCACTGCAAAACAGGCCGTGGGGGGCGAACATGAAGCGCAGGACACATGGATTGATGAGCTTTCGCGTCGTGATGGGCGTGCTGGCGGGCTCGCTCGCAGCGGGTTCCGCCGATGCGCAGGCGCCGTTGAAAATCTGGCGCCACGGCGTCATCGAGCCAAAAAGCGACGCCGGCTTCGTGATACTGCCGACCGAGGAGCGCTTCACCGCACCCCAGGGCATTCGCGTCGAGGTCACGCCGATCCAAAGCGACCAGGTCGGCCTCAAGGGCCTGCTGGGCGGCGATCTCGACAGCTACGAGGGTGCGCCCGGCAGCGGCATCGTGGCGGCAGCGCACGGGGCGGATGTCAAGATCCTCGGCTGCGCCTGGCCACAGCTCGTGCACGGCATCTTCGTGCGCAGCGACGTGAAGGACCTCAAGGATCTGAAGGGCCGCAACTTCGGCATCTCCTCACCCGGTTCCATGCCCGACTTCGTCATCCGCGCCGCGTTGAAGGATGCGGGGCTGACGCCGCAGGATATCAACCCCGCCAGCCTTGGCGGCGACACCGAACGGTTCAAGGCGCTGTCCGCCGGCGTGGTCGACGGCGCGGTGATCTCCACCGAATATCTGCCGATCGCCCCTGCGTCCATCAAGCTGCTGGCGGCGGCGCGCGACCTGATGCCGCAGTTCCTGCGCGGCTGCGCCATGACCACCCAGGCAACGCTCACCAAACGACGCGACGATGCGGTGCGTTTCATGGCCGCCGAAATCTCGGGCCTGCGCTTCGCCGTCGCCAACAAGGCCGACGAGGTCGCCGCCACCCAGCGCATCACCCACGCCAGGGCCGACGATCCGCGGGCCGCCTTCCTGTTCGATGAAGCCACCAAACATCACGACGTGGACGCCGAGATGCCCCTGCCGATCGACAAGCTCGCCTGGCTGCAAGACCTGCTGGTGCGCACCGGCACGCTCAAACTGCCCACCGATGTCAGCAAGATCGTCGATCCCTCGATCCGGGCAGACGCACTGAAGCGGCTGGCGGGGCAGTAGCGCACGTGGGGGAGGTCAGGCTGCAGGATGTCTCGAAGCGCTTTCGCATGCGCGTCGGCCAGGAGGTGCAGACCGTGCAGGCGCTCGACCGCGTGTCCTTCTCGGTCGCAGAAGGCGAGATCGTCGCCCTGATCGGCCCCAGCGGCTGCGGCAAGACCACGGCGCTGCGGATCGTGATGGGGCTGGAGCTGGCAACCTCCGGTCAGGTGCAGGTGGACGGCGTGGCGGTCACCGGCTGCGGTCATGATCGTGGGCTGGTGTTCCAGCATGCCCAACTGCTGCCCTGGCTGACCGCACGGCAGAACGTGATGTTCGGCCTGGAGATGAAGGGCATGCGCGGCCGCGAGCTGATGGACACGGCCATGCGCTATCTCGCCCTGGTCGGCCTCACGGCGTCGGCCGATCGCAGGCCGCACCAGCTTTCGGGCGGCATGCAGCAGCGCGTCGGCATCGCCCGCGCCTTGGCGATCGACCCAAAGGTGCTGCTGATGGACGAGCCGTTCGGCGCCCTGGATGCGCAGACGCGCGAGGTGCTGCAGGCCGAGCTGCTCGACATCCACGCCCGCACCGGCAAGACCATCCTGTTCGTCACCCACGATCTCGACGAAGCCATCCTGCTCGCCGATCGCGTGGTGGTGCTGCGCGCGGGCGTGGTGGAGACGATACTGGCGGTGCCCTTGCCCCGCGCGCGCGGCGACCTCGGCCAGTTGCGTGGCACGGAGGCGTTCGCCGCCGCCCGTCATGACGTGTGGCGCGCGCTGCATGGCACGGTGCCCGTGCCCCACGCATCTGCCGTTCACTGAAGGAGCGCACATGGCGGAAGTCAGCGAGCGCATCAAGGCTTCCGAAGCGGCCGAGCCGGTTCGAAGTACCGGCCACGCCGTGCCGCCCTGGGTGATCACATTGGGCTCGGTCGTCGTGTTGCTGCTGTTATGGGAATTCTTCGGCCGCAACATCAACCCGATCTTCGGCTCCTACCCCACCGCGATCGCCCAGGCGGCATGGGAGATCACCGTCTCCGGCGAGCTGGGCCAGGCGGCCTTGCAGAGCCTGCAGGCCTTCGTGCTGGGGTTCGGCCTGTCGATCGTCATCGGCGTGCCGCTGGGCCTGGTGATCGGCCGGTTCTGGGTGGTGGAGGCAGCGCTCGGCCTCTACGTCACGGCCGGAAACGCCATGCCGCTGGTGGCGCTGGTGCCGCTGCTGATCCTGTGGCTCGGCCTTGGCTTCAAGGTGAAGGTGGCCATCGTGCTGCTGATGTCGGTGTTTCCCATCGCCATCAACACCTGGCTCGGCGTGGCCGCGGTGCCCAAGACGTTGATCGAGGTCGGCCGCACCTTCGTCGCCTCCAACACCACCATCCTGCGCCGCATCGTGCTGCCCGCGACGGTGCCCTACATCATGGCGGGCATTCGCCTGGCCGTCGGCCGCGCCGTGGTCGCCATGATCATCGCCGAGTTCTTCACCAGCATCTCGGGCCTCGGCGCCATCGTCATCACGGCCGCCAATAACTTCGAGACCGCCACCATGTTCGTCCCCATCATCCTGCTGATGGTGCTGGCACTGGGGCTGAACGCGCTGATTGGCTGGGCGGAGCACAAGGTGGCACCGTGGCAGGCCGAGATCAGCGACCGCAATTAGGAACAGCATCATGCCCGAATCGTCGCCGCACGCTCTCAAACGCCGGTTGATCGATGCCGGGCGTATCCTCGAACACGCAGGCCATGGCGACATGACGCGCGGCCACGTCTCCGTCCGCCTGCCAGACCGGCCGGATCACTTCCTGATGAAACCGCACAGCGTGGGGTTTGGCGAAATCACCATGGAGAACATCCTCACCATCGACCTCGACGGCAACGTGGTGGCCGGCACGGCCAAACGGCACAGCGAGGTGTTCATCCACACCGAGATTTTCCGCGCCCGGCCAGATGTGCATTCGGTGATCCACACGCACCCCACCCACACCACGGCGTTTGCTGCCACCGGCCGCCCGATGCGCGCCCTCAGCCAGGGTGGTGCGGTGTTCGCGGGCCGTCTGCCGGTCTACGCCGGAACGATCGACCTCATCCGCACGCCCGAGCAAGGCCGCGGCGTGGCGCAGGCGCTGGGCCAGGAGAATGCGGTGCTGATGCTGAGCCACGGCCTGACCATGGCAGCGCCATCGGTGGAAGCAGCCGTGATACTCTGCCTGTCACTGGAGGAAGCTGCGCGCATCCAGCTGCTGGCCGATGCCGTGGGCGCCGATGTGCCTGATTTCCCGCCCGAGCAGGTGGCAGCCCTGCGCGAGAACCTGCTGCGGCCTGACCAGTTTCAGACCAACTTCGACTTTCTCGCGCGGAGCACACGCGCGCAGCCGGGCCGGCACTGACCGGGTTCCCGCATTGCGTGGCACCGTCGCATCTGCTCAGGCCGCAGCCGCCCGAAGCTGCGCGACGCGGGCCGGCACCGGCGGATGGCTGTAGGTGACAAGGGCATACAGCGGGTCTGGCGTCAGCGTGCCGGCGTTGTCGCGCGACAGTTTGGTCAGCGCCGACACCATCGGGTCCGCGCCCACCATGCGCCTGGCGAAGTCGTCGGCCTGGAACTCGTGGCGGCGGGAGATCCAGTTCGAAATCGGGGTCAGGGCCGGTGTTGCGATTCCCAGCACGAGGCTTGCTGCGATCAGGCCCAGGGCGTTGCCGCCATGGTGGAAGCCAAAACCGTCGAGCAGCCAGGGCTGGCGACACATCCAGCCATAGGCTGCAAGCATCAGGAACGCCGTCGCGGCACCGCGGATCATGCCGTACAGAGTATGCCGGTATTTGAAATGGCCAAGCTCGTGGGCGAGCACCGCCTCCACCTCGTCCTGGGTCTGCGATGCCAACAACGTGTCGAACAGCACGATGCGCTTGGCGCGACCGAAGCCGATGAAAAATGCGTTGCCATGCGACGAGCGTTTCGAAGCATCCATGGTGAACAGGCCGGAGGATTGAAAGCCGCAGCGCTGCATCAACGCCTCGATGCGGCTGCGCAGCGCGTCATCGGCCAGCGGTGAGAACCTGTTGAACAGCGGGGCGATGAAACGCAGATAGACGAACGGGGCAGCCAGCATCAGGCAGACCACGCCAATCCATGCATACAGCCACCAGAACCTGCTGAGGTGGTCCATCGCCCAGAACAGGGCGAGCAGCAACGGCAGGCCGATCACCGCCTGAAGCACCAGACCCTTGAGCAGGTCGGTGGCGAAGATCATCGGCGTCTTCTTGTTGAAGCCGAATCGTTTCTCGATGACGAAATCGGCGTACACGCTGAACGGCAGGCCGACCACCGGGCCCGGGATGCTGGCGGCCACCACCAGCAGCACGTCACCCCAGGGCGCGGCCACGGACCCTGTGAACCCGGCCAGGATATCCAGCCCCCAGACGACGAGTGCCAGGCTGACCACCACGCCCGCGATGCCGCGCGCCGAGGCGAGCGCGATCCGGGCGCGCGTGTAATCGGCCGCCCGGCGATGATCGGCCAGGCTTACCTGCGCTGCGAAATCCGCCGGCACGTTGTCTCTGTGCGCGCGGACGAAGTCTGCTTGGCGGTGGTTCAACCACAGGGTAAAACCCTCCCAGACGAGGCTGGCGACGATGAAGGCAACAAGCAGCGGGTGCATCGGCGAACTCCGGGTGCCGGCAGGGCACGCCGGCACGAGCGATAGATTGGCGGCCAGGCGGGCGTTGTCCAGTCGCGGCCAGGAACCAATCGTGGCTGCATCGATTGAACGGGCAGGAGGGCCCATACGTGATCATCTGCATGCGGCACCGGTCCCCGGAATGGACACAACACTGGCGCCCCGGCCATCCCGTTGCCTGACGCGCTGCGTAACGCGTTGGGCAACGGGTTGCCGGCGCGAACGCGCCCGCCCGTCGAAATCACGGCAACCGAAACCCCCAGCCTCAAAAGTCTGCTGACGATCGTGGTCGGCGTGGTCGCGGTGGCTGGCCTGTATTTCGCGCGCGATGTGCTCATTCCCATCACGCTGGCGTTGCTGCTGAGTTTCCTGCTCGCACCATTGGTCAGCCTGCTGCGGCGCATGCGTCTCGGCCGCGTGGTGTCGTCGCTGATCGCCGTGCTGCTGGCGCTGGCGTTGCTGCTGGCACTGGGTGGGCTGATCGGCATCCAGATGGCGGAACTGGCCAATCAGCTGCCGCGATACCAGTACACCATCCAGCGCAAGGTCGACGCTGTCCGCGGCGCGACGCTGGACCGGCTGTCCGCCAATCTCGGCGATCTCGGCCGGCAGCTGAAGGACAGCGGTGCCGCACTGGCACCGGTGGCACCGGCAGCACCGGCTGCATTGGTGAAGGGAGCGGCGGCGCCCGCCATGGCAGACAGCAAGCCGCTCCCGGTCGAGGTGTATCAACCGGCCCCATCGCCGATGGAAGTGACGGAGCGGATCCTGGCATCGGTGCTGGGGCCGCTGGCCACCACTGGCGTGGTGTTCATCGTGGCGATCTTCATCCTGCTGCAGCGAGAGGATCTGCGCGACCGCATGATCCGCCTGTTCGGCTCGCGCGACCTGCACCGCACCACCAACGCCATGAACGATGCGGCGCGCCGGCTCAGCCGTTATTTTCTGATGCAGATGGCGATCAATGCCGGTTTCGGCGTGGTCGTCGCGGGCGGATTGTTTCTGATCGGCATTCCCTCCGCATTGCTGTGGGGCGTGATGGCGGCGCTGCTGCGGTTCGTGCCCTATATCGGCGCACCGCTTGCAGCCCTGCTGCCGTTGACGCTGGCAGCAGCCGTCGATCCCGGCTGGTCGATGATGGCCTGGACAGCCGGGCTCTACGTGGTGCTGGAACTGATCGTGGCCCAGGCGGTGGAGCCGATGCTGTACAGCCGCAGCACCGGGCTTTCGCCGTTCTCCGTCGTGATCGCCGCCACCTTCTGGATCTGGCTGTGGGGGCCGATCGGGCTGATCCTGTCGACTCCGCTGACCTTGTGCCTGGTGGTGCTCGGCCGCCACGTGGCGCGGCTGGAATTCCTCGAGGTCATGCTCGGCGACCGGCCGGCGCTGACCTCGGTGGAAGGCTTCTATCAACGTGTGCTGGCCGGCGATTCCGACGAGGTGGAGGAACAGGCGGAAATCCTGCTCAAGGAATGCTCGCTGTCCGAATATTACGACGAGGTCGCCTTGAAGGGGCTGCAGCTCGCCTCCTACGACGCCTCGCGCGGCGTGCTGACCGAGCGGCAGGTGGAGCGCATGAAGCGTGCGATCATGGCTGTCATCGACGATCTCGGCACCCATGAGGATCGCGATCCCAAGGTGAAGCTGGACAAATCGGATCACGGCGATCCCGGCCCGGTGTTCGCAACCCAGGCCACGGTGCTCTGCATCGCCGGCCGCGGCCCACTCGACCAGGCCGCCACCGCGATCCTGGCCCAGCTGCTGGCCAAGAACGGCGTCGGCGTGCGTGTGGCCCAGCAGGAGGATGTCGCGCGCGACCGGCTGGCGGGATTGGACACGGCGGGCGTCACGATGATCTGCCTGGTCTATCTCGGCCCCAGCGGCACGCCCTCGCATCTGCGCTACCTCATTCGCCGCCTGCGCCTGCGCGCACCCGGCCTGCCGATCGCCATGGCGTTCTGGCCAGCCGAGGACGACGCGCCGCTCGAGGTTTTGCCGGATGACGAGCGGGCAAGGGCTGCGGTGGATGCCGATTACTACGCCAGCTCGTTTCGCGACGTGGTCGTCAGCTGCCTCGAGGCGGCGCATCTCGAGTCAGCCACCTAGAGCATCATCCGACCAAACAGAATCACCGTTCGGATAAAGATGCGCGCTAAAACAAAAGGCTAAAGCATGATCTGCGCGCCTATCAGCGCGGATCATACTCTAGAGCCATCTTCGCGCGGATCGAAACCGGCAAGTTCACGTCGCATCGCGAGCACCAGACCATCACGGGCGATCACCAGCCTGCCGCAAAGATCCGGCAACGGCCAGCTCCGCGTGGCACCGCTCGCCGGATGCAGCCGGTTGACCGAGGTGGCGCGGATGTCGACCCAATAGAGCGCCTGCTCACCGATATGCCAGCGGGGCGACTCGCCAAGCGCATTCTGACAGGGAAGAGTTGGTGTGGCGTCGAAGTGGCGCATGGATCTCATCCATAGAAACTTTTGCCATCATGCCGATCAGCATGGCCCAGAACCGTGGACAGCGCCCGAAGCGCTGAACATCGCGGGCGAAATTCTTCGCAGTCTCCCGATCGGTCTTCGCTGGAACGACCTTGCGCTGGGGATACAACGCGAGCCACAGCGGGATCGCCGCGAGTGTGAGCGCTGCCAACGCCAGAAAGGTGCAATGCCACTGCCGTTATTCGTGTCTGCGCGCCAGATGCCCCCGAAAGTCTCTGAACCAAGGTTTCCTCTCGGGTTTATTTATCCGCGCGAACCGATCCGCGATGTCGACCAAACGCTTCGGTCAACGGGGGGGCTGCGTGTCGCTCGGTTTATGTATCCACGTCTTTATCATCGCGACCATGCGCTGGACCATGTCGTTACGGCGCGGCTACGGCAAAACTTGATCAAATAAGCCGAGTTAATATTTGACAGGACAAAATTATCTCTAAATTATGATCAAAACAGGATGAGGGATTGCGCGATGGGGTTGGCAGCAGCGAGAGCTGGCCTGCGTGGCACGTGGAATTTGGGCCTGGCAGTCATGGCCCTGGGGGCCGCGCTGCTCCTGGCGCCATCCCCCGCACTCGCAGAGTACCCTGAACGCACCATCACCGTCGTCGTCCCCAACGAGGCCGGCGGGCAGCTGGACATCATGGCGCGCATCGTCGTCAAGCATTTGTCCAAGCTGACGCCGCAGAAGATCGTGATTCGCAATATCGTGGGCGGGCAACATCCGTTCTATATCGCCGATGCCACGGCCCCATTCTAAACCTTTCCTGAATTTCTGACCCACATGAAGGCCAATCCGCATGTCGATCGGGCAGGTGTGTTCCTGACCGCGCACAACCACCTCGTCGTCCTGCGGATCGGCATTCCCGGCTCGCCCGCCGATGCCATCCCGACGGCAGCCTTGGTGTTCCGCAACGTCCATCCCAGCCCGATGCAGATGATCGAACATCCCGACGTCTTCTACGGCATCATTGCGACCTTCCGCGTCTCGCTGATCCTGACATTCGGGGCGCTTGGCTGGGTCTTCAGCCTCGCCAAAATCACGATACTGCCCTTCGTCACGCGGCCAATCTCGGCTGTGATCGCGGTAGGCTCGGTGCTTTTCGTCATATGGCCCTATCTGAGGAATCGCCGTATGACGGCAGCCGGTCTCCGAGCGATCCTGGAACATGCCTGTGACATCAGAAGCTTTCCCTGGAGAGGCTACTGCATGGGTGGACGCCACACGGTAAACACGCTCGCTGCAAAGCCGCGACGTATCAAGGCCGCCGCATCGATTCACGGCGGGCGTCTGGTCACGTCAGGTGAAGACTCGCCACACCTCCTGATTTCAAAACTGCAAGGGCCAGCCACCATCGCCTTGGCCACCGACGATGACGCCTGCCGCGACTCTCACCAGGACATGATCCGGCCGGAGCTCGATCGGACAAGGATGCCCCCACGTTCATGAAAAATTCGACGCGCGGCACGGGTGGCGCTTTCCCGAACGCCACGACCCCATCGCTGCTTCGCGCGTGCGGGCGCGCACCACTGATCTGTTCCATCGGGCCTGCGGAGAAAGCAATGCGTAACCCTTCGCTGATCGGCGTTATCGGCCTTGGGCGGATCGCCTGCGGAATGGCCGCAAGACTGACCGGTCTTGATCACCCCGTTGCCGGGTTCGACATTTCGGCGGACGTTGCACGGCGCGTCACCGCGGCCACGATCGGCAGTGGGGCCTGCGCTGTCGAGGCCTCGGTGATCGGGCAGAACCGCGAGGCGGTGGCCGGCAATCTGTTGTTCGTCGTCTTCGGGGACACCTGCTCGGGCGTGGCCAGGTCCATATCGGATCGTCCGGCACCGCGGCTGCGGCCAAGCTCATCAACAACGCCATCGGTGCGGTCACGATCTGCACCATCGCCGAGGCCTTTCAGCCGAACGCCACCCAGCCGCGCCACCGAGACCCCGCAGGACCGCGACCCCGAGGGCGTCGATCGCCGCGCCAAGGCCGATCAGGCGATGATCGTGGAGCGGAACGGTGACCGCGCGGCGACACTCGCCAAAGGCCCAGGCGGCGGCGGCACGCCCGCGCTCGCAAACGTCGTCGCTGCGGTCTGAGCAATGCCAGGCACCGAAACTATCCGCCGGATCCTCCTGCGCATCCCCACTGTCACCGGCAAGACGAAATGGGCCTTCATCGAGGTCGAGACCACCTCGGGAGCCATTGGCACCGGCGAGGCCACACTGACCCTGCAGGAAGCGGCGCTGGCCGCCGAACTGCGTGTCATCGGGCCCACGCTGCTGGGGCAGCCGACCGATCCCGCACGGCTGAGCCGTTTGCTCGATCCGCAGAACCTGCCGCGTGCCGCGATTATTTCGGCACTCGATCAGGCGCTGTCCGATCTGTGTGCGCAGCACGCCGGGATCAGTCTGTGTGCCATGATTGGCCAGAGGCGCGATCGCGTCGGGCTCTACGCCAACATCAATCGGCGGACCTGGAACCGTTCGCCGGAAGGGTTCACCGAGAGTGCCCGGATCGCCCTTGATGCAGGCTTCCATGCGATCAAGATGGCCCCTTTCGATGAGGTGACGCCGGACAACGCCAGTCTGCAAACCGCGGCCCCGGGCCTTGCGCGCATTGCCGCCGTCAGGGCCATGCTGCCAGACCACGTGGCGCTCTATATCGACTGCCATTGGCGGTTCACGCCACCGGTGGCTGCTGAACTGGTCGCCCCGCTGCGTGAGTGCCAAGTGGCGTGGTACGAGTGCCCGCTGGTCGATGAGGCGGACAACATCCCCGCCCTGCGCGTCTTGCACCACAAGGCGAACGCGGCAGGAATGGTTCTGGTGGGGCTGGAGAAGGGCGTCGGCAGCGATATTTTCGAAACCTTCGCCCGTGGCGGCGCCTACGACGTCATGATGCCCGACATCAAATACATCGGCGGTCTCCAGGCGATGATGCGCACTGGAGAGGTGCTGCGCCGCCACGGTGTCACGATTTCGCCGCACAACCCGACCGGTCCGATCTGCCATGCCGCAAGCCTCGCGATCTGTGGCGCGTTGGAAACCACGGGGCTGCTGGAACTGCAATACGACGAGACGCCGTATTTCGATCGGCTGGTCGGCGGCGTCCTTGAGGCCCCACAAGCAGGCACGGTCGCCGTTCCCGGCGGCTCCGGTCTGGGTGTGGCACTGGACTCCACTGTGATGAGCGAACTGCCTACCATGCTTGTCACGATCGCATGACCGGGCCCGTGCGGGAGCGGCCCGTGATGGAGCTGGCGCAATATCGCCTGAGGTTGAACCAACCGTGCGATAAAATTGCTCGTTAAAACAAAAGGCCAGAGCCTGATCGCTTCGCTTACCAGAAGCGATCAGACTCTGGGTGATCGAGGTGAACGGCGGCGTCTCGATGCCCTCGGCGCTGCTGTCCTGGCGGGTGTCAGGCGCGAGACCGGGCCGGTTTGACCACACGCGGCGTCTCAGCCTCCATCTGCTCCAGCAGGTCGAATTTGGTCTTGGTGACGTGAGCGCTCGTCAGAATAGCCGCGGCGTCGCTGTCATGTGCCTTGAGCGCACGGACAAGGTTCAGATGATCGCTGGCGACGCCGGCGAAGCGGTCCTGCCCGTAGCCGTAATGGTGCCAGAGCGCCACGATCAACACCCAGGTCCGTTCGATCAGTTCGGCGGCCTGCGGATTATGGCCCATCCGATGGATCAGCGCATGAAACTGGCGATTGAGGAGCAGCGCTCCAGCAAAGTCGCGTTTCTCGACCAGACGCTTGCGTTCTTCCTCGATCGTGGTGAGTTCGGCGATCTCCGCATCCGTGCAAAGCCGGGCCGCCGCGCGGGACAACGTGCCTTCGAGCGCGACGCGCGTGTCGAACAAATTGGCCATGAAATCCCGGTCAACGTGCCGAATGCGCGCTCCACGGCCCGGTTCCATCGCAATCAACCCTTCGCCGGTCAGACGGCGGAGCGCCTCGCGGACGGGCATATGGCTGGCACCATAACGCACGGCAAGATCGTCAATCGTCACACGTTCGCCCAGCGCCAGCCGGCCCGACGCGATGTCGATGCGCATTCTTTCGGAGATATCGGACAGCAGGGTCATCGCATCGGCACCAGGCAGAATTCCTTCTCGGTCATGCACCTGCTCCGGCAGGTCGGAACGGGCGCATCCCGATAATAGAGCGTGATGACCGAAGGTGGAATCACCGAAAGGTCTGACTCACGCGATGAAACAAAGGGATAGAGCCTGAGCGCTTCGCCTGCTGAAAGCGATCAGGCTCTAGTGGCTTTTTCGACGGCTTCAGATTTTTACATAGTCGCGCCAATGATGCTGCTGCCGGAACCCGAGCAGATCCCTCGCACGCCGGTTGCTCAGCAACGTTTCGAATTCGCCGAGCTCTCCGCGCACCGCAACCTTGGGGTAGTAGCGCTCCACCAGGGTCCGGGTTGGCAGGTCCGACGACGTATCGTCGGCCGCGGCGTTGATGACCTGAAAACCCAGGCCATCGGTCTCGATCGCCAGCCGAGCGATCTGGCCGAGATCGCGGGCATCGATATAGCTCCAGGCGATGCGCTTGCGACGGTCCGGCGTTTTGAACCAGTCGGGGAATTCCGCGTATTGCTCGGGCGCGATCACATTGCCGATCCGCAAAGCGACGATGCTGGCGCCGGATCTGCGGTGAAAACCTTGCGCCGTGCGCTCGTTGCAGACCTTGGAAATGGCATAGCTGTCCATCGGGTCGACCGGATAGGTTTCGTCGAGCGGGAAATACTCCGGGTCGCGCGGCGTCTGCGCAAAGCAAACGCCATAGACCGTTTCGCTGGAAGCCACGACGATGCGGCCGATGCCGAGCTTGGTCGCTGCCTCAAGGATGTTGTAGGTGCCGATCGTGTTGATCCGATACACCTCGTTGTCCGGCACGATGCCGATCCGTGGGACGGCTGCGAAATGCACGACGCCGGTGATCGGGCCTGGCGACCAATTCGGGTTCTGATTTTCGACCGTATAGTCGCTCAGCGCGTTGAACACCTGACCGCTGTCGGTGATGTCGGTGATCAGGTTGGCCACGCCAGGATTGTGCAGCGGCCGCAGATCCAGGTTGAGCACCTGATACCCGTGGTCGAGAAAATGCTGCACCCCGTGCTGGCCGGCCTTGCCGCTGCCACCGGTGAAGATGATCTTTTTCATGCTCGGTTCCTTTCGTGTTGTCAAAGCGACCAGCGATCGACTTCCCACAGCGGCAATCCGCGGATGTCGCCGGCATTCGTGTCGATGAAGGCGGGCAATGCCGGCTTCTGGCCGACGATCTCCCACGCCTTGCGGGCTGCCGGGGCCGCGATCTTGACGAGACGCTTCACGTCGGCGGCCTTCAGTTCCGTCTCGTAGATGGTCTTGACCACGGAAAGCTGTATCAGCGAACGCACGTCGCCTTCGGTCGCCCACGCCCAGCCGCGACGGCGCGGCAGATTGTGCTCGACGAAGCGGCGATGATCGGCCCGGTCGCCGGACCATTTCGCGCCGCCGATGTCGATCACCTGATCAACGGTCGACTGCGTCATCGTCTCAACCGCGCGCGCGTTGGCGACCAGGAAAGCCGCGACCGCGTCGGACTGCTGTTCGAGGAAGTCCTGCCGGACCGACCACCAGATGCGATGCGGATAATAGGCTTCCGGTGCAAACATGGCGCCCTTGAAACTGGCGATCTTGAGCCCCGCACCTTTGCCCTCCGGCCCCTGCCAGGCCGCCCCGGTGGTGCCGTCGTTGCGCAGCAATGTCACCAGTTCGCCGGTGCGCTCGGCCGCATAGCCGAACGGTTCGCTGCCGGCGATGGCATCGATGCCGCTTTGTCGGCGTCCAACCTCGGTGATCGCCTGGGCGTTGCGCACGGTAATGCCGAGCTTCTTGGTGTCGTCATGGCCAAACTCCGCGCGCAGCATCAGCAACAGCACCAGATGCAGATCCGAGCCCACAACGGTCATAACGGTGCGGCCGGGCAGATCCTGCAGGCTATGCACCGGTGAGTCTGGGGCGACCATCAGGGGAAAGTTCACGCCGCCACCCGCGAGCGCCACGGGAATCGCCGGATTGGCCGTCGCCAGCATGCGAATGGTCGGTGTCGAGCCCAGCATGCCGATCTGGATCTGTCCGGCCACGATCCCCTGCACCATGCGCAACAGCACCTGGAAGTCGAGGAATTCCAGGTCCAGTGCGGTCTTCAGTTCGGTGGCGGCCTTGGCCACGAGATCATCGCGTTGCATGAGTGCCACGGGGATCGATCCTTCGGTCACGAGACCGACGCCCACCGTCGCCTTGATGGCGGCGGCGAGGCTGGGAGAGGCGTGGAGCAGCGGCAGGCTGGCTCCGGCGGCGAGCAGGCCGCGGCGGGTCATGGCAGACGTGATCATGGAGTTTCCCCTGTTGGTGGTTCAGCCGTTTTCTTCACGAATGGCATCGACCGCCTCATCGCGGATCAGTGCCCAAATTTCTGCAACCAGGCGCGCCGCTTCGGGCGAGCTGCGCAACGCCGAGCGCGGGCGCGGCAGGTCGACCTCGATCACCGCGCGCACCCGGCCCGGGCGGCGCGCCAGCACCACGACACGATCCGACAGATGTACCGCCTCATCGATGCCGTGGGTCACGAACAACACCGCGCGGCGCTGGTCGGCCGGGCGCTCATCACCCCAGATGCGCAGCAACTCATCCTGCATGACGATGCGCGTCTGGGGGTCCAGCGCGGCCAGCGGTTCGTCCATCAGCCACACCGCGGGATCGTTGGCGAGCATCCTTGCGAGCGCGCAGCGTTGGCGCATGCCGCCGGACAGTTCGTGCGGGTAGCGATCCTGAAACCCGTCGAGCCCGACCAGAGCGACCAGCCGTTGCGTGATCTCAAGTCGCTCGGCGCGCTTGACCCCACGGGCCAGCGGGCCGAAGCCGATGTTGTCGGCCACCGTCCGCCATGGGAACAGCGCGTAATCCTGGAACATCACGCCGCGTTCCGGCGAGGGGCCGTCGACGCTCAATCCGTCCACCAGGACTTTGCCCGAAGTGGGCGTGGCAAACCCCGCGACCACTGACAGCAGCGTCGACTTGCCGCATCCGGACGGCCCGACAACGGCCACGAATTCGCCCGGTCCGATCGCGAGATTGATATCGCGCAGCGCCTCCACGTCGCCGCGCCGTCCCTGCCACGTCTTGCCCAAGGACGTTATGGCGATGCGCGGTATCAGACCTTCCACGGCGCGAGCCTCCGGCCGAGGCCGCGCGCGCCTGCGTCGATGGCCAGGCTGACCAGCCCGACGCAGAGCATGCACATCGCCAACGTATCGACATCTCGCCGGACATAGAGTGTTTCGATCATCATCTGTCCAATTCCCTGCGACCCCTGCCCGGGACCGATCTTGACGCCAACAGCCAATTCAGCGGCGATGACGGCGCCCCACGCAAACCCCATGGACACCCGCACGGCCGTGATCAGCACCGGGATGCTCCCCGGAATGATCACGGCGCGCAGCGTCAGAAACCAGCCGGCGCCAAGAGCGTGCGATGCCTGCAGCAGCCGCTGGTCGATCAACCGAACCGCCTGGTGAGCCGACAATGCCAGTGGCAGCACCGCGGCGTAGGTTACGATGAACACCGCGGCATCCCCCCGCACGCCCAGCCACAGCACCGCGATCGGGATCCACGCGATGGGTGCGATCGAGCGCAACGCGTCCAGGAACGGGGCCACCGCGCGGGCCAGGATCGGGGTCATCCCCATCGCCGTGCCGACGGGCAGCCCGATCAGGGCGGCGATCGCAAATCCTTTGGCCACCCGCAGGAAGCTGTCGCGGAGCGCGCTTGGCAGCGAGCCGTCCGCGACATGGGCCGCGATAGCGGCTACGATGCCGAGCGGTGACGGCACCTTGGCATGCAGGCCGTTTGCCGAAATCGCAACCTGCCAGAGCAGCACGATGCAAACCACGGTGGTGATGGCGATCCATCGGTCACGCCGCATTGGAATCCTCGGGGCTCCAGCCGACCACCGCCTGACGCAGGGCACGCAACAGCGCGTCGGCGGCGACGCCGAGCACGCCGATGACGACGATGACCGCCATCACCCGGTCCATGCGGAAGAATTCCTGATACCAGAACAGCCGCCAGCCAAGCCCACTGTCCGAGCCGGTCAGTTCGGCGGCGACCATCGCCGCCCAGGCAACGCCGAGGCTGAGCCGGGCGCCTGCCAGAACATGCGGCAAGGCTGCGGGAAAAACGACATGGGTGATGAGCATCCGTTTGGAGGCACCCAGGGCCTGTCCCGCGGCGAGCAGGGCCCGATCCACACCATGCATGCCCGCCAGGGTGGCGACAAAGATCGGGAAGGCAGCGCCATAGCTGATCAGGAACACCGGAACCGTGCTTCCGACACCGAACATCAGGATGGCGAAAGGGATCCAGGCAATGGCGCCGATCGGGCGAAGCAGTTCGACCAGCGGATCGATCGCGGTCTCCAGTGCTGCGAAGCGAGCGCACAGTGCTGCCATGATCAGGCCGATGCCGGCACCGATCCCGTAGCCCAGGCCGAGATGGCCCAGGCTGGCCAGGATGTCGTCGACCATGTCGCCATTGCCAAGAAGATCGACCAGCGCCACGCCCACCGTCCACGGCGACGGCAGCAGCTGCGGATTGGCGAGGTGTCGCGCGACGCCGTACCACGACCCCAGCACGATCAGTGCAAATCCAAGTGGCGGCAGAACGCGTTGCGGCAACCGTGCCCTCATACTGCCGCAGCAGGGCGGTTGGAGAGGCCGATGCTCAGCCGGTAATGCCGCTTCTCGCCCGGGGCCAGAATGTGTTCGACATCGCTGAGGCCGCCTTCCAGACGCGCGCTGGTGCAAGGCTCGACCGCGACGAGCATCCCGTTCGGCCGCAGATCATGCATCAATTGCAGATGCGGCAGCGTGTCCGCGGCAAAGCGGAATGTCACCTCCAGGATCGACCCGTCCGACATGGCGGTGCTCACCAGGCAATGGCCTTCGGCCCCCTTCACCGGATAACTCGTGACGGAATTTGTCACAGACAGGTCGGGAGGCGCGATCGGGCCCAGCAGAAGCTGGTCATGGCTTCGCACCGTGGTTCCGGCAGCGATCGCCGGAAAGCCGAGATTGCAATGATAGAGCAACGCCTGCGGCGTGGGCTTGGCACCGATGTTCTCCACCGTGTCGATGATGGTCAACGTGTTTCCGGACACCGGCGCCTCGATCCGTCGGTGCAGCCGCAAGGATGCGCCTCCGCGCAACCATTGGGTGGCCTCACCCTCGCAGAACAGCATCGGCTCGGCCGCGTCCCAGTCTTCGCCATAGGCGTGCACGCTGGCCGGCGTGAAGGGAAACCGGCCATGCAGCGGATGCTCGCCAATTGGCTGGCGGATATGGTCAAGCCCGCCGGTGATCACCATGCCCGACAGCATGCGGCCGAAACCCTGGCCACCCTCGCTTTCGGCGTCGTGCAGAAAGGGGCTGCGAAAGCCGAGCGGGCTCACCCAGGCGATCGGCGTCCCCTTCCACCAGAGCGGGCCGATATCCAGCGCCCGATCGGCCAGCGCCCAGAAATCCAGCCCGCCGCCGGTGGAGAAGGCCAAGGCGTGCACCCCACGCTCGGCACCGTCATCGAGGACGATGCGGCGGACCGAGGCAAGTTGCCGCAGGTCGCCGACGCGCGCGCGGTCGGAGGCTGTGAAACGGGCTGTCACGTCACGCCGTCCGGGATCGGCAGTTCAAGTCGCGCAAACGCCTCGCGCGGTGCGTGGTTGTCCTGCATCAGCGCCGCCATGGCAGCCGCCATCCGGCGTTCCACCTCGGCGTCCGTCAGCGGATGGTCCTGACCGGGATCGCGCCGCAGATCGTAGAGCCGCGTTTCGCCTTCGATCATCGTGCCGGGGCCGTAATGCTGATGGAACGGCGCACGCGCGATCACGGGAATTTTCATAAGCTTCGCCCCCTTGGTGAACGCCAGGGGGCCAGCGATCTCGATATCGACGAGCTCCTCCGGCAGGAAACGCTGCCTCATATGCGTCGCCATCACGGTGTACTGATAGATTTCCTGGTTCATCAGGTCGGCCGGATACCGATGATAGGTGTATTGCCCGTCCGTGATGTTCACCGCCCCGCCGAAATAGCCGAACAGCGCCGCCTTGCGGGTGGTCTGCGCTGCGTCCAGATGGCCCAGCAGCGAGATCCCCTCGTTTTCAGCCGGCGGCGCCACACCGAAGAAATCGAGAAAGGTCGTTGCCAGGTCGATGGTCTGCGTGATCGGCGCCCGGCGCTGGCCGGCAACATCGGGCCTTCTTGGGTCCGCCACGAACAGCGGAATATGCACGATCTCCTGGTACATGTTCATGCGGTTCTTCGCCCAGAAGTCATGCTCGCCCAGCAGGAAGCCATGATCGGTGGTGACGACGAGGGCGGTGTCCTGCCACATGTCGTCGCGATCGAAACGATCGAGCAGGTCGCCCAGCAGAGAGTCGCACAGCGCCACGGTCGCGTAATAGTTGGTGCGCAGCTCCTCGCATTCCTCCGGTAACTCGTCTACACGACCATAGCGCGGCCAATCGCGGATCGGGCCGGTCCAGCCGGTCCGATAGGCGTCCTTGAACCGTTCGGGCGCTGTGAACGGCTCATGCGGATCGAAGGTCTCGATCTGCAGCAGCCAGTTGTCGGCGTGGCTGTTGCGGTCGAGGAAATCATGGCCGGCCGCGAAGCATTGAACCGACGGAAAATCCTTCTCCTCGCGGATGAATTCCCGGTTGATGGCGTTCTGGCTTTTGTAGTCGCGCCGCGCCGTGGAGAACTGCTGTTCGTGATACATCGCCCGCAGCCGGTCCCAATGCGGTTCGACCATGGCCTTCCACGGATCGCCCTCCTGGCCGCGAATGAACTCAAAGCTGTCGTAGCGGTTGTGATAGGTGGCGCCGCCATCTTCCCAATAATGCGCGTGATCGGTGATGAGATGCGAATAGACGCCATGTTCGGCCAGCAATTCGGGAAACGCGTTGTCAAAAGGCTCCAGCGGTCCCCAGCTGCGATGCAGGAAGCTGTGCCGACCGGTCTGCATGTCCCGTCGTGCCGGCATGCAGGGCATGCTTCCCACGTAATGCTGGTCGAAGGTGACACTGCGGCGGGCCAGCCGGTCGAAATTCGGGGTGGCGATGCGTGTGCCGCCGTAAGCGCCAAGCATGTGACGGTTGAGGCTGTCGAAAAGGACAAATACGACCTTCACCGGCGATCTCCATTCTTTGAACTCATTTGAGGGCCCCCGACGTCAGGCCGCTGACGATGGCGCGCTGGCCCAGCACCAACAGGATGACCGCGGGGATGATGGACAGCGCCGCGCTGGCGGCCATCTGGGTGTATTGGATCTCGTAGCCTTGCGCATATTTGGCGATGCCCACGGGCACCGTCGCCGTCTGCTTTACCGCCAGCACCAGGGCCACGGCGAACTCGTTCCAGCTGAAGATGAAGATCATGATCCCCGTGGCCGCGAGCCCGGGCGCGAAGATCGGTCGCGCGATCTTCCACAGCGTCATCCAGGGCGATGCGCCGTCGATGTTTGCGGCATCGAGCAGTTCCTGCGGCACCTCGCGGACAAACACGCCCATCAGCCACAGCGCCATCGGCAGGTTGAGCGTTGTGTGTGCCAGGATGATCGCGGCATGGGTGTTTTCCAGATGCACCGCGCGCACCATCGAATACCAGGCGCCGGCCAGCATCACCGGCGGCAGCATGTGAAACAGCAGCGACCATCCCAGAAACAGCACGACCACGCTGCGCGGCCAGTGCAGCCGGCCCAGAGACCAGGCGGCAGTCGTTGCGATCGCAAGGCAAAGTGCTGTGCTCGCAAGCCCCACGATCAGCGAGTTCTGGAAATTCAGCACGAAGTCGGACGCGCGGGAAAACAGCACATCGTTGAACGAGGCCAGCGTCGGGCTGAACCAGATCTCTCCCATCAACAGCGAGATCTGGCTGCGGAACCCCGCACCGATCACCCAGATGAACGGCACCAACACGATGAACGCCGAAAGGATCAGAGCGATATGCACCGGAATCGCATGCGCGCGCCTCATGCCGGACGCTCCTGCAGACGCGCGCGCACCGCCAGAGCGGCCACCAGCATCAGGCACACCAGAAAGATCACAGACACTGAAATGGCCGAACCGAAGCCGGCGCGGTCCTCGGTGAAGAAGCGCTGATAGATGGTGAAGCTGATCACCTGGGTGGCGGTGCCGGGGCCGCCGCCGGTGAGCAGATAGACCTCGTCGAACACCTTGAAGGCCACCACGAAGCGGAACACCGCCGTCACCAGGATGGTCGGCAGCATCATCGGCAGGGTGATCCACAGCATCTCCTGCCACGGACGCGCGCCGTCGATGCTGGCCGCCTCGTAGACATCGCGCGGCAGTCCCTCGATGCCGGCCAGCAGCAACAGGAAGCAGAACGGTGTCCAGTGCCAGACATCGACCATGATCACGGCCAGCAGTGCCGTTTGCGCCTCGCCCAGCCAGTCGATCGGGTCCAGGCCGACCACGCCCAGCATTTGACCAAGAAAGCCGAACTCTGGGTTGAGGAACAGCTTCCAGATGGCGCCGACGACGATGCCAGGCACCAGCAGCGGCAGGATCAGAACGGTGCGGTACAGCGTGCGCCCGGTCCGCACCTGGCTGCACCACAAGGCGAGGAAGAAGGCCAGCACCATCTGGATCGCCACGCTGGCGACAGCAAAGACCACCGTGTTCCTCAATCCCGCCGAGAACAGCGGATCACCGGGAATGGCCGCATAATTGGCCAGCCCCACCGGCTGCCAGTCCGCCGCCGCGTTCTTCCAGACAATCGTGAAAAAGCTCATCGCCACGAGGTTGAGCACCGGCAGCACGCCCAAAACCACCAGGAACAGCGCCGCGGGCGACAGGGTCACCCAGCGGAAGCTGCGGTCTGCATATGCCAGCGCCAACGCCTTAGCCCCGGCCAGTCCGATAGCCCTTCTCGGTCATGAGTTTGACGATCTGGTCGGTCATCGTGTCGATCCCCACGGCCGCCGTGGTCTCACCGGCGACCACGCGGTTAATGCCCAGTTCGAGGATGGCCACGACCTCCGGGGATTCCGGGAAGCGGAACGGGTTGATCGCATACGGCAGCGCCTCGGCCATCGGCTTCATCCAGCGAAACTTCCGCTCCTGACCCATCGGATGCTCGAGCGCAGCCTTGTGCACCGGCACGCCGCCAGCGCGGGTGTAGAAGATCTGCGCGTCTGCGGTCTGGAACCAACGGAAGAACGCCACCGCCGCGCGTTTGTGATCATCCGGCACGTTCTTCGAGATGCCGGCCAACCAATGACCAAGGGCGGGACTGGTCGGCAGCCCTGGCAGCGACGGCGGCGGAGCAAGTTCCATCTTGTCGACGACGGCGGATTTGGACGGATCGTCCACCTGCGGCCATGCGGCGATGACGGCGATGGCGTGTGCCGCTTTGCCGGTGGCGACCGCCTGCAGCACCTCGGCCTGGTCGAAGGCGGCGGCCTTCGGGTGGCCGGCCTCCCGAAACAGACGCATGTAGTATTCCATCGCCGCGTGGCCTTTATCGTTGCCGAGCAGCACGGTGTAGTCACCGGCCTTCTGATCGCGGAACAATCCGCCGCCAAAGCCGAACAGATAGGGATAGAAATCATACGATACGGCAGCCACGCCACGGGCGCCGCGCTGGGCGATGCCATAGATCTGCGGTGGCTTGTGCAATGCCTTGGCATTGGCGAGAAGCTGGTCGAATGTCTTGGGAACGGTGAGGCCGCGCTGCTTGTAAAGATCGCCGCGATAGTAAAGCAGCGGAATGTTGGGATTGATCGGCATGGAGAACAGCTTGCCCTGTGCCGTCATGGTCTTGCTGGCGGGGTCGAAGAAGCACGTGTCGTCGCAAGTATAGATGCCCGGGTCGAGCTTGAATCCGGGATCCACGTCGGTGATCGCCTCGCAGAAGCCGCCAAAATACATTTCGGTGAACCAGGATGAGTTCATGATCAAAATATCGTATTGGCCTTTGGCCGAGCGTACCGAACTGCGCTGCTTCTCGAGCGACCCGCCGAACGGATTCACGTCGAGCTCAACCTTGTTGCCGGTCTCCTTTTCATATCGATCAACAACCGATTTGAATCCGTCAAACCATGGAGAGTTGTTGATGACAATCGATAAAGTTGGGAGTTTCGCCTGAGCGAAACCGGGACGCGTGGCTGCGGTGAGGGCCGTCATGGCCAGACCTGCCGTGGCGGACCGGCGTCCGATGGAATAGTTTTGCATGGCGCTTCCCTTCTTGGGCTTTTTAAGTTTGATCAAAGTTTGCGGTCTTGGCTACCAGAGATTGCGCGATCAGTCCGGCGCGGGCGTGGCGCCTGGGGCACCGATATCTGCAGCCTTTTTCGGGCCGCCAAACCGCTCGATCAACGCAGCCTGTGCCGCCTTTGCCCGACGGTCGATGTCCTCTGGATCAAGCATGTCGTGCAGCGCCGCCGCGAAGCGGGCGAGTGTCGCGGAAAAGGCGGGGTCGCCGGCGAGGTTGGTGGTTTCGCCGGGATCGGCATCGAGGTCGAACAGTTCCGGCGCGTAGCCGATGTAGTGGTTGTACTTGTGATGTCCATCGCGCAGCATGAAGGCGGCGCTGGGGGCCCCGAAGGCGTGGTATTCCGAGAACACCATTCTTGCCCGGTCGGCGGGGCCCGCGGCGATGTCGAACAGCGAACGCCCTGGCAGGTTTTCCGCCCATCCCGTGGGCGTCTCGCCCACCGCATCCAGAATGGTCGGTGCAAGGTCAAGCAGGCTTACCGGCGTGCGACACACGCTGCCTGCGGCGATATCCGGCCCGGCCATGATCATCGGCACGCCCACGGCATCCTCGTAATGCGTGCTTTTGCCCCACATGCCGCGCGCGCCGATATTGTCGCCGTGGTCGCTGGTGTAGATGACGCGGGTGGTCTCGTTGAGGCCGTTGGTCTCCAGTGCCGTCATCACGCGGCCGACCTGGCGGTCGATCCAACTGCACAGACCGTAATAACAGGCGGTGGCGAGCTTGCGCCGTGCGTCGTCCATCGCGTCATCGACCGGATGCAGGTCGTGCATGCGTTGCAGCCAGGGATGCCTTTGGTGGCCATCCTTTGGGTGCAGCCGCGGCGCCGGCATGGCTGCCGGGGGATACATATCCAGAAATTCCTGCGGCACGGTCAGGGGAAAATGTGGCGCCACGAAGCCGAGATAGAGCACCCATGGGCGGTCCGTCGGATGTGCGGCGGCATCGGCCAGCCAGTTTTCAGCCGCTGTCGCAATCCGGTCATCGTATATGTTGTATTTCGAGGTGCCCGGCCCGATCGGGTCCATCATGCGATGCGCGCGCTCGGTGAAATCCGCCTCGCCGTGGCGTAGCGCGCCCCAGACCATGCCGTGGCCGCCATAGATGTGCATTGGGAGGTATTGCCGGTCAAACCCGGTTGGATCGGCGGCATTGGTGTAATGCAGCTTGCCGATCGAATCGACGCGGTGGCCGGTGCGTTGCAACGCATGGCCCCAGCCCGGCACGTGGCCGTCATAGGCAATGGCGTTGTCCCAGGTGGCAAGCTCATGAACATATCGCCCGGTGGCGAACGAAGCGCGCGATGGCACGCAGATCGGGCAGTTGCAGACCGCGTTGTCGAACCGTGTGCCGATCGCGGCCAGCCGGTCCAGATGCGGGGTCTGCACGAAGGGATGGCCGGCCGCACCCATCGCCCATGGATTGTGTTCGTCCGACATGATCACGACGAGATTGGCAGGGCGCATGGAGCTCTCCTGGTCAAAGGTCATAGACGATGCGCAAGCCGGCATGGCCCGTGGAACTGTCGGGGCTGACGCCGGTGCGGGCGGCGATGCGATAGCGGTGGCAATACGAGCGGTGGCAGAGATACGAGCCACCTTTCAGCAGCCGGTCACCTTGGGCGTTGCGCGCCTTGGCGGCCTTGGAGATCGACCGGATCCGGAACGGATCGGCACACCATTCCCAGACATTGCCGGCCATGTTGAACAGCCCAACCCCATTGGGTGCGAAGGCATCCACCGGCGCCGTGCCGGCATAGCCGTCGACTGCGGTGTTGTCGTGGGGGAAACGGCCTTGCCAGATGTTGCATGGCAGGAATGTATCGTCCGGCTCGGCATCGCCCCAGGGATAGCGGCCCGTCCCGCCGCCGGTGGCCGCGTGTTCCCACTCGGCCTCGGTGGGCAGCCGTCCGCCGGCCCAGGCAGCACAGGCCTGCGCGTCGTTCCAGGAGACGTGGACGACCGGATGGTCCAGCCTTTCCGCAATCCCCGACTGCGGGCCATCCGGATGGTCCCAGCACGCCCCCTCAACCCGGCACCACCAGGGCGGCCCCTCGGGCGAGAGCATATCGGGCATCACCCGTGGCACGAAGCCGCGGAACACCAGCGACCAGCCGAACCGTTCCGCCTCAGTGACGTAGCCGGTCTCCGCCACGAAGTCAGCGAAGTCGCGGTTGGTGGTGGCGAAGGGATCAATAGCGAAGGGGCGGATCTCGACCATCCGCTGCGGCCCCTCGCCATCCAGCGGCAGCAGCGGCGCGTCGGTGCCGACAGGAACGCGACCGCCCGGAAGATGAACCACACGGCCGGGGCGAGCAGCCTGCAAAGTTTTCCGTGCGAGCGGCACCACCCCGGATGACGATGTGTCGCGGTTCAGACCGGTGCAGCAGGACGATGTGCTCACGCGGCCTGTCCTAATGGTCTGGTCCCCACGGGTCGGTCGCGTCACGTGGCATAGACCGCCGCTGTGCCAGGGATCGGCGAATGGCCAAAGCCGCCCTTGGCGATGATGGCCTCCTTGCCTCCGAGCGAGGCGATGACGGCTGCCTGATCCGCGCGGCCCAGTGCATCGGCAGCGTCCGGATCAAGCACGCGCCGCAGCGCCGCCGCGCAATCGGCCAGGACACCGCGATAGCCATCGTCCTGCCCAAGATCGCGGGTCTCGCCGGGGTCTGCCGCCAGGTCGAACAACTGCGCCGGCATCCCCGCGTAATAGACGTATTTGAACGTGCCATGCCGCAGCATGAAGGCGCCGGTGATCGAGCCCGCCGCATGATACTGGCTCAACACAGGACGTTTCGGCGCGGTGCCGTCCACGATGCCCGCGAGTGAGGTTCCGGGCAGAACGGCGTCGTCCGGATGCCGGGCAAGCCCGACTGTCTCGGTGATCGTCGGGTGGCAATCCACCAGCGACACAGGCTCGCGGCAGACCACGCCTTGGGGCACGCCCGGCCCGGCCATGATCATCGGTATTCCCGCCGATTCCTCATACATGTTGGACTTGCCCCAAAGTCCGCGATTGCCGAGGTTCTCGCCGTGATCGCTGGTGTAGATCACCAGCGTGTCCGCATCGAGGCCGGTCTGCGCCAGCACGCCCATGAGATGGCCGACATTGCTGTCCACATAACTCACCATGCCCATGTAGGCTGCGATCGCGCGACGTATTTCGGTCTCGTCGGCGAAGCCCTTGTCGTAGATCTGGCTCTCGCGCATGGCGGTGACATAGGGATGCGTGGGCCGGTCCTGCGGGCCGTAAAGGCGCGGCATCGGCACCGCATCCATCGGATAGCGGTCGAACCATTCCGACCGGGACATGAAGGGCGGATGCGGGCAGACGATGGAGACGAACAAGGCCCAGGGTTTTTCGTCCGGTTCCGCGGCCCTGGAACGAAGCCAGGCATCCGCGGCCTCCGTGATGTTCTGGTCGTAGGTTTGGTAGTCGCTGTCGCCGCGGCCAGCCTGCTTGGCCATCTTCAGCGCGGCCTTGCGTGGCGGCGGCGGGTCACGCAACAAGCCCAGCGCATCGCCAATGCCCGCCACCACATGCATCGGCATGTGTTCCGCGCTCCATCCATTATCGTTGTCACCGCTGCGAAAATGCAGCTTCCCGATCGACTCCACGCGGTGGCCGGCCTCGCGCAGGCGGTGCGGCCAGGATTTCACGCTGCCATCATACGCGATCGCATTGTCCCAGAACCGGATCTCATGCACGTGGCGGCCAGTGTGAAAGCTCGCCCGCGACGGCACGCAGATCGGTGAGTTGCAATAGGCATCGGTGAACCGGACGCCCGACGCGGCCAGACGATCCAGATTGGGTGTCTGCACCACCGGATGACCCGCCGCTCCCATGAAGTTGCGGTTGTGCTCGTCGGACATGATGAAAAGCACGTTTCTCGATTTTTTCGCCGGCATCTTGGACTCCCGTTCTCACTCGTTTTTCATGACGACGCATTCAGCCGGTTCGACCGCAAGCCGCACCGGATCGCCTGCTGCAAGCGTGCACCACCGATCGGCCTGCACATGCAGCTCAACACCCCCGATATCGACGCAAAGATCGACGATGTTGCCCAGGAACACGCTCTCCCGCACCACACCTTCAATGAGGTTCTGCCCCTCCAGGGCGGTCGTCACGGGCAGCAGCGCCTCGGGTCGGATGGCGACGGTTACGGCGCCGATGCGGATGGCCGCGGCCGATGTCACATCCAGCACATGCGCCCCGATGCGCACCTGCGCCGGGCCACACCATTCGCCCGACACCCGGTTCACCAACCCCATGAAATCGGCCACGAACAGATTGGCCGGCTGCTCATAGATATCGCGCGGGCTGCCTTGCTGTTGCATGCGGCCCTGATTGAAAACCACGATCCGGTCCGACAGCGCCATTGCCTCGGCCTGGTCATGCGTGACGTAGATGAACGTGATCCCGGTGCGCCGCTGCAATGTCTTGAGCTCTACGCGCATGCGCTCGCGAAGCTTCGCATCGAGATTGGACAGCGGCTCATCGAGCAGCAGGATCTTGGGCTCCACCACCAGCGAGCGCGCCAGCGCCACGCGCTGTTGCTGCCCGCCCGAAAGCTGCCCAGGATGGCGCCGCGCCAGACCCTCGAGCCCCACGGCCTCAAGTATTCGTGCCACGCGGGACTTGATCTCGGCGTCGGCCACGTGGGCGATGCGCAGCCCAAATGCAACATTCTCGAACACAGACATATGAGGCCAGATCGCATAGTTCTGAAACACCATGCCCATCTGGCGCAGCTCCGGCGGCAGTGCCGCGCCTGGCTGCGACAGCACGCGCCCCTCGACGGTGATCGTTCCGGCATCCGGCGTGATGAATCCCGCGATGGTGCGCAGCATGGTGGTCTTGCCGCACCCGGATGGGCCCAGGAACGTCACGAACTCGCAGGCCTCGATGGACAGTTGGATATCGGTCAGCGCCTGAAAGGCACCGAACGTCTTGCCGATGCCGTCGATGTCGATGAAGGCCATCTATCCAACTCCTTCGGACGGTGCCGTCCGGTCGCGCGACAGAAAATGCACCATGGCTGACAGCGCCAGAACGACGGCGATGGTGAACACCGCCAGCGCACACACCACCTCGATCTGACCGAGATCGTTCAGCCGATAGATCGCGATCGCAATGGTCTCGGTGCCGCCGGTGTAGAGCAGAATCGTGGCACTCAGCTCGGAGAACGCCGGAATGAACACCAGCAGGAACGCCACAAGCAGGCCGGGGCGAGCCATCGGCACCACGATGCGCCGCATGGATTGCAGCCAGGAGGAACCGGTAATGCGTCCGGCCTCCTCCAGCGAGGCGTCGATCTGACGCAACGTGGCGCTCACGCTGCGGGTGGCCAGCGGAATGAAGCGGGCCGAATAGGCGATGAGGAGAATCCATATCGTGCCGTAGACACCGATCGGCAGACGGATGAAGGCAAGCAACACGCCCACGGCCATCACCGTGCCCGGCAGCCCCAGCGGCAGCATGGCAAGATAATCCAAAACATTCCGGCCACGCAGATTGGTTCGCAGATCGAGATATGCGATCGATGCACCAACGGCCATGGCCACGAACGCCGCACCTGCGGCAAGGCGAAAACTGTTATAGATCCCGCGCGCCGCTACCTGGTCGCTGAACAGGGCGGTGCCGAAATGGGCGAGCGTCAGATTGGACAGCGAGAGTGGTGCGATCCAGTCTTTCGAGAACGCGGTGAGCGTCAACACACCGATCGGCGCCGCGGCGCTCATCGCCACGACCAGTGCACAGACGGCCAGCAGCGCCCAGCGCCAGCCGCCGAGGCGAATGGTCTGCGAGCGCACGCCCTTGCCACCAATGGTGACGTAGGAACGGCGTTCCAGAAAGAAGCGTTGCAGCCCAAGGCCGATGACCGTCATCGCCACCAGCACCAGAGACAGCGCCGAGGCCTCGCCCCAGCGCGGTGGATAGGAGCTGATGGTGGCGTAGATGCGCGTGGGCAGGAACACGATCTGCGCGGGCATGCCGATGATCGCCTGCGGTCCGAACAGCGCCAGGCTGTCGATCACCGAAAGCAGCACGCCGCCGGTGATGGCCGGCGCCACCAGCGGCAGGTTGATGCGAAGCGTGGTCTGCCAGCGCCGCGCGCCGAGCATCTGGGCCGATTCCTCGAGCGACGCATCGATCGATTTCAACGCGCTGTGGGTCAGGAAATAGGTGAAGGCAAACACATGGATGCTGATGACGAAGATGACCCCGTTCATCGAGAAGATGTTGAGTGGGCCGAGGCTGAAGCCAAAGACGTCGCGCAGCAGCCGGTTGATCAGACCCGCATCCGGCCCGAGCAGGATGATATAGGCAAGGGCCGTCAGATAAGGCGGCGTGATGTAGGACAGAGCCACGAGCAAATGAATGATTTGCCGCCCTGGCATATCACTGCGCGCAACCGCCCAGGCCAGCGATACACCAAAGGCCATGCTCAGCAGGCCGGTGCCGAAGCCGAGTTGCAACGTATTTGCCAGTGCAGAATAATTCTGTGCACGGGTGAAGGCGCGTTGGAAATTGTCCAGGGTCAGGTCCTGCGGCACCCCAAACGCGCCCAGGATCAGCCACAGCATCGGATAGGCCACCAGGACCAGCAGAACCAGGATCGCCAGGCCCAGAACCAGGTTCTGCGGGCCGAAGCGCTGGCCGCGCAGGCTGCCCGCGATCAATTGCCCCATTCGCCACCGAACACATCTGCCATCTGGTCGAGGATCTTCGCGCGGTCGCGTTTATACGTTGTGTAGTCCTGTTCCAGCAGCTTCATCTTGGTGATCGGCAGGCTGTTTTCAGGCGGCGCGACATCCGTGCGTGGCGAATACTTGCCGCCCTTGGACAACACGGCCTGCCCCTCGGCGCTCATCCACCATTCATGAAAGAGTGCTGCGGCGTGGGGTCGGGTCGAGGTTTTCAGCAGGCCACAGGCGCCGAACTCGGATGGCACGCCCTCACTCGGGAACAGGAAATCGGTCCCCTTGCCTTGCAGCTTTGAGCGCCACGCGACGTTGTCGTTCTGAAGAAGACCCACGCCACGTTCGCGGCGCTCGATGATCTGGGCCATGGTCTGCGGTGACACGGTCCGCAGCGGCTTGGTCCTGGCGATAGATTTCACCACGTCCCAGCCCAGATGCTGCGCCAGCGTGATGATCCGGGGCGCGCCGTCGCCGCTGGACGCCGACCAGAACGATACGCGGCCGGCCATGCCGGCGCGGCCCAGATCTGCCCAGTGCTGTGGCGGGGCGGCGCCAAACTCGGCAACGTTGTACTGCAGAACGCCCTGGGTGAGCCGGTCGACGATCCAGGTTGAATCCGGATCGCGCTGGCTGGCCGGCAGCAGCGCGCGAGCCGCTGATTCAAACGGCCGCAGCAAGCCGCGCTCCTTCATCAGAAGGAGCGCGGCGAGGTCGGAAGCGTCCACCATATCCGCCTGGGATCGGCCGGCATCGGCCTCGGCCAGCACCTTGCCCGTGACTTCGGCAGACCCGGCGCGGAAATACGTTACTTCGATGCCATATCTTTCGCGGAACGGGGCGATGATGGTATCGACGAGTTGCGTGTCGAGGCTGGTGTAGATCACGACCCGGCCTTCGGCCTTGGCGCGTGCAATGTCGATCTGGGCGGTATTCTCCGGACCCGTTTCAGCCCCGGCTGCCCGCGCGATCGCCGCATTCGCCGACCAGGCAGTGGCAGTGATGATGGTGAAACGTCGAGTGATCCGCATAACGAGCCTCCCTGGTTGCGATACTGGCTGCCGATAAAAAACACAGCATCCAATGCCCGTAACGCGACGCGATCGTCCAGGCGTTTCGCGCTTGTCGCTTGCCATCGCGCCATTGGCTGAATGGCATAATTTGATCAAACATACATCGCGGACTTGACTCCACGAGCACTATCAGGAATTTTTTGATCAATCAATACGGGGTCTATGAACGATCATGCGCGGTGCAGGAAATGCCGCTGGAAGGCGCTCGTTATGAAAGGGTCGCGCGGAACGTTTGTTGCCATCGGCCTGATCGTTCTGCTGATCGGTGTCTGGGCTATCACATTGCACGTGAAAGCCGGCAGGTTCTGATCGGTGATGTTCGGGCTCTGGGTTTCAATCCGCCGAACAGAAGTTTTTTGGTCCTTTTTTTCAAAAAAGGACTGCCTTCTGCCCAGTAGCCGGTCCGCGAACCGGTAAAGGCTGCGTTTGATACCAGCCCAGGGGCCAGGCCAATAGCGCGCGGAAACGCGTTTGGCTTGACTGCGGCAAAGGTCCTACTGTGTCAGTAATCCACCGGAAACAGGCGCGGGAGGAAAGCGTGGATCTCAAGGAGCATAGACATTTTCGAGTGATCGTTCAATTTGCAGATCTGGCGAAGCTGCCGATCATCACGCCGTGCCAACGTCATGGTATCCGGCGGCTTGTCGATTCAGCGTTCGAGCGTCATCATCAAAAACTCAAGCCGGTGCTCGAGGTGAATGGGGCATCGACGATCTTCGCCATGGTTCACGCCGGTCTGGGCTATGCGCTGATGCCCAGCAGCGGCACCCAGCCCTGGGTTGACCGCGGTGATTTGAAGGTTTTGCCGATCCGCCCGGCAATCCGCCGCACCATCAGCCTGATCGTTCGAAGCGAGTTGCTGAACGAACGACCAGTCGCAGCACTTCGCTCCCTGGTGACGTCCGTCGCGCCACGCTTTGCATCCAAGCGCAGCGTTGGGTCGGCAGCTATCTGCAAGGAGCCACCGATGCCGGAACGGCATCGGAAGGCAACGGATATGGCATTGGAGTCCAGGCAGGGCCACTTATAGCCTTGTTTGCGTTGAGAGAGCGGGAACCGGCCAAATGGTGCATGAGGTGGAATGTTTCGCGCGAACCCATAGTATTCTGGGCGAGAACCCGCTTTGGCATGCGGCCACCCACACACTTTACGCCATTGACTGCATGGGACGCTGTTTGCAGCGTATCAACGCCTCCGGCACCGTGACGGAAAGTTGGAGACTGCCGCGCACACCGGGCTCCTTCGCGTGGCGCGCGGATGGCAGCCTGTTGATGGCCTATCGCCGCAGTATCGCCCTGATCACGCCAGGGACAGACCGTCTCGACGAAATTCCGACGCCTGATATCGACTTCGACATCGCCGTCTTCAATGACGGCAAATGCGATCGGCGTGGCCGGTTCTGGGCCGGCACCATGGACAGGCAAATCCAGAGTCCGGTCGGTGCTCTCTATCGCGTCGATGCCGACCTGAGCGTCCATCGCATGGACAGTGGTATTACGCTGTCCAACGGCATCGCCTGGAGCCCGGATGATCGCACGATGTATTATTGCGATTCCCGTCCCGGACCGATCATTGCCTATGACTATGACATCGCGTTCGGTGGCATCGCCAACCGACGTGTCCTTGTGGATTTCGCTGAGCGTGATGGCCATCCCGATGGCTGCACCGTCGATGCCGAGGGCGGGTTGTGGGTGGCCGAAGTGGGAGCGGGAAAAGTGGTGCGCTTCGACCCCATCCGGGCGCGAGACGGACTCCGTCGCCTTGCCGGTCTCACGGCCGACCAGCGTGACATTCGGTGGTGTCGGGATGCGCAAACTGTTCGTCACCAGCATGCGCTATGGCCTCAACGACGAGCAGCTTCAGGCCGAGCCTCCGGCGGGCTGCATCTTCGTCGTCGAACCCGGCCCGGTGGGTTTGCCGGAGCCTTATTTCGCGGGCTGACCGGGTGGTTCGAACAGCGTGTGCAGCCTGTTCTTCTGGAGTTTGCCGTTGACTGAGGTGGCCCCGGGATTTCGGACAGGGTGATAAGCTATTCCCGCTTGAACGAGAGACGGGACGTTATGGGAAAGGTGACACGGAAGCGCTACGGCGCTGAGTTCAAGGCCAAGGTTGCGCTGGAGGCGATCAAGAGCGAGCTGACGCTGACGGAGTTGTCCGCCAAACACGGCATTCATCAGACAATGATCGCGGCCTGGAAGCGGCAGGCGATCGAGGGGTTGGCATCGACGTTTTCCGGCAAGGCGGAGGCGGCCGCGGCGACCGGGGAAGCGGAGCTGACCCGGCTGCACGCCACGATCGGTCAGCTGGTGGTGGAACGGGATTTTTTGGCGAAGGCCTCCGGTCGATGAACGCGGGACGGAGGCGCGCAATTGTGGACGCATCGCATCCGCAGCTGTCGATCGTGCGTCAGTGCGCGCTGCTCCAGATCAGCCGGTCTGGCCGTTACTACCAGCCGGTTGGCGAAAGTGAGCCGACGCTGGCGTTGATGCGGCTGATCGACGAGGCGTTCCTGGATTGCCCGTATTACGGCTCGCGCCAGATGACGCGGCATGTGCACCGGCTGGGCCACCAGGTTGGCCGCAACCGGGTTGTCCGGCTGATGCGCAAGATGGGGCTGCGGGCGATCTACCAGAAGCCCAATACCAGCGCGCCGCATCCCGAGCACCGGGTCTATCCCTATCTGCTGCGCGATCTGGCGATCGTGCGACCCAACCAGGTCTGGCGCTCCGACATCACCTACATACCGATGCGTAAGGGCTTTTTGTATCCGGTGGCCATCATGGACTGGCATAGCCGCCGGGTGCTGTCGTGGCGTCTGTCCAATACTATGGACGTCGCCTTCTGCACAGAGGCGCTGGAGGAGGCATTGGCCCGGCATGGCAGGCCAGAGATCTTCAACACCGACCAGGGCAGTCAATTCACAAGCCTGGCGTTCACCCAGATGCTGGCCGACGCCAACGTGCGGATCAGCATGGATGGCCGCGGTCGCTGGATGGACAACGTATTCATCGAACGGCTTTGGCGTTC
>JANXSM010000073.1 GCA_025352665.1 Rhodospirillales bacterium
GCCGGCGAGCAAGCACGGCTGAAGCACGACGTGGACCGCGAGTTCGACGAGGGCTTCGTCTGTCCGTATTTTGACTGTGCTTTTAAGTCCGATAGCCCAGGTCCCGGATTGCTCCGGCGCTGAGAACCCGGTCGTGTCAAAGCTGCCCGAGTTACCGCCGAGGGCAAAATCTACCCGTGCAACCGTCTCGTTTCGCGACAGCAGGTCCATCCAATATTCCTTTATCGACGGCTCCGCGTCCAAGGCTGAACACCCGCATCTGCAATCCTGGCGCTGTTATCCGAAGCGCACAAAATTGACAACCGAACGCCAAATCAGGCGCCACTCGCCTGCTTCTTCAAGGCATCAATCAACGCCTGCACATCGTTGTTGTTGCGCCCCAAATACGCCGTGTAGTCATTCCGCTGGGTCAACCGCAGGCTGGTGCCCTCGGCTATCACATCGATAATCCGCAGCGAGCCGCTCTCGTTGCTGACCAGCCAATCCACGCGGTTCGGCGCCGAGTTCGGCCGGGTCACGGTCGTCGTCACGGCAATACCGTCTTCGCGGGGTGCAGCGCGGTTCACCACCAGGCTCACGCCTTCATACTCGCCCACCTTGCCGGTGATGTTCTGCACCAGCACACGATGGAACAGGTCGATATAGTCCTTCTGCTGCTGCGGCGTCGCCTGCCGCCAGAAGCGACCGAGGCAGAAGCGGCCGATCGTGTTCACATCCACGGCGCGGTCGATAATCGTTTGCAGCGCGGCACCCTTGTCCTTGGTCGTGCCGGGGCCGTTCACCGCGGTCATCAGCTCATGGCCGGTCCGATCAACGAAATCAGTGGCCTGGCTCACGCTGGGCTCGGCGGCGGCCGCCGGCAGGGCAAACGCCAGGGCGAGGCTGCAGCCGGCGGCAAGGACAGTCCGGCGGCCCATCGGGTTGCCGCTGAAACCCTGCGAGACCGGCGTCTGGCCGATCAATTTGGTGTATCCGGTCATGGCTTGGCCGCTCCGTTGGGAGGTATTGGTGTCGCCGGGAACCAGGCCGGCACCGTCGCCTGTTCATCGGCCTGTGCGTCGTCGATGGTGGACTGGCGATGTTGGCGATACAGGCTGCGGATCGTGGCATAGGGGTCCAGCGCCTGCTCCTTGATCTTGTCGAGCGAGTCTAGCACCTGGCTGCGCGCGTCGAGCGCGCCCAGGCCGAGCCGGGAGTAGTTGATCGCGTTCACCACCGTGCCCTGGCCGACCCAGGTGGAAGGCGAGATCGCAACGTCGACCCCAAAGCCAGTCGCATCACGCGGGTTCGAAGGGCCCAGAATTGGCAGAAACAGGTAAGGACCCTCGGAAATGCCCCAGAGTGCCAGGGTCATGCCGGCATCGCTTTCGTGATCCGGCCAGCCCCAATCGGTCGCCACATCGAACACCCCGGCAACGCCGATGGTGCTGTTGATAAGCAGGCGCATCAGTGTGTCGCCGGCGCGGCGCGGCTTGGCTGCGAACATATCGTCGATCAGTTGCACAGGCATGCCCAGGTTGGTCAGCACGTTGTGGGTGTGCGAGCGGATCGTCTCCGGCACAACATACCGATAGGCTACCGCGGCCGGGCGCAGCAACACGGTGTCGATCCCGTTGTTGACGGCGTAGAACACACGGTTGGTTGGCTCCAGCGGATCATTCGTCTCGCGGAAATCGGCGAGCGCGTCCGGCTGCGAGGCCGGCGGCGGCGTAGCACATCCGGCCAACGCCACGATCACGGCACCGGAGGCGCACAGCCCCCAGCGGCGAAGGGAGCCAAAGCGGCGGCGGGAGCTCAGAACATTCACGGGCATGCGGATCCTTCAGGCGACACCAGGGTGCTCCAGACGTTCGGGCCACTCGACCAGCTTTCTACCACTTGAAGATATGGGCGTCATGTCTCAAGCAGACCAGGGCCAAGTTCATGAATTGTCACCATTCCGCGTCGACCCTCTCGTACGGCGGGGTCCACAGCTACCTTGCGGGCAATTTAAAAACATCATAAACATATCTTTATGAGCACGCAGACAGTTGATCCCACGCCGCCGAACGTCAAGCTTCCGGAATGGCTGGCCAAGCCCCGCGTGCCAGGCTTGCCGCCGCATGACGTGGAAATGCCGCACCCCGCATTGTCCTTCGAATTCATGCCACCGCGCACCGAGGCGCTTGAAGCACAATTATGGGCCTGCGTGCGGCGCCTTGAACCGCTGGCTCCACGCTTTGTCTCGGTCACCTACGGCGCCGGCGGCAGCACGCAGCAGCGCACCCACGCCACCGTCACTCGACTGGTGACCGAGACCAGCCTGCTGCCCGCAGCCCACCTCACCTGTGTCGGCGCCAGCCGGGCCGAAGTCGATGCCGTCGCTGAGCAATACTGGGCCGCCGGCGTGCGCCACATTGTGGCGCTGCGCGGCGACGTTCCTGGCGGGGGGGCCTATGAGCCGCATCCGCAGGGCTATGCCTATGCGGCCGACCTGGTCGCCGGCCTGCGCCGCATCGCCGATTTTGAGATTTCGGTTGCGGCCTACCCGGAAACCCACCCCGCGGCCCGCAGCCCGCAGGACGACCTCGACTCGCTCAAACGCAAGCTCGACGCCGGGGCCACGCGCGCCATCACCAACTACTTCTTCGAGACCGGCACCTACCTGCGCTTTCTCGATCGCTGCCTGGCGACCGGCATCACGGCGCCGATCGTTCCCGGCATCATGCCGGTTTCGAATTTCGCCCAGGCGGTAAAATTCTCGGCCATTTGCGGCGCATCGGTGCCGGCTTGGCTGGGCCATATGTTCGAAGGCACCGAAAGCGACCCCGAGACACGTCGAATGGTGGCTGCAGTTGTTGCGGCAGAGCAAGTGCGACTGCTACAGGCCAATAGGATCGACGAGTTTCACTTCTACACGCTCAACCGCCCTGATCTGACGTTTGCCATTGCGCATATACTTGGCATTCGCGCCAAAGCAGCTGGATGAACAATGCTGTGATACAAACGGTTGAATGAACGTATCGCGATATTGTGTGATCAAGATCACAGTTTGTCGTGACTAAAGTAGAGCATTGCTTTTCTGCCCAGCGCAATCCTCAGCGCATGTGAATGGAGAAAGCCGTGACCGTAAAACGCGCGACAATCGCCCGCTACGAACGAGTTGCCCTGTTGTCTGCCCTCGCCATCGCCGGTGCATCGGCCACAGCCCTGGCCGTGCGCACCCCTCCCTTGCCGCAGCCGGCGTGCTTCGCCGTCGCAAGCAACGTCTGCTTCTCTGGCACAACGGAATGGGTTGCCCGCGCGGCCGAGCAACCGGTGCCGGGCGCCCTGCCGACGCATATCATCCTGGCCGACGCGGAATAATCAGGCGGCGGTAGATCGGTCCAAGCATAAAGGGGCTGAGAAACAACGGAAACTGGCAGAGCGCGAAGAACAACGCGATGCGCGGGTCGGTGCTGACAGGCAACACGGCAAGGTAGAGGGCCATGTTGCGATTGCCCGCCATCAGCCCAGCGGATGCCGCGGCACGACCGCCCATCGGTAGCAACGCCAGCGTGGTCAGCAGATTGAGCCCAAAATCGGCAACGAATGCGGCAATCGTCGCCTGCAGCACCCACAGCGGATCGACGAGGGCTCGCGTCTGTAGCCCATCCATGACCGCGAACCCGTAGAGCACGACCAACCAGACCACGGCGCCGTCCACCGCAGGGCCGAGCGGGGCCAGCCGACGCGCGCCGATCCAGGCGCGCAACCCCAGCGATAACACAAGCGGCAGCCCGACCACGACCGCCAGCCGCGTCATGAAACCAAATACCGAGAGTGACAGGTCGATCCCGCTGAGCAGATGGGCGAGCGGCGGGCCGGTCAGCGGCACCAGAAAGATGCTGGCAAGCGTCGCGAGCAGGGTCAGCTCCGGATCGAGCCCCACAAGACGGGCGAAAGCCGGCCCGGAAGTGGCGGCAGCACCCGTTGCAAAAATCACCACCCCAGCGGCGATCCCGGGGTCGAGCGGCAGCACCGCTACCGCCGCCGCGGCGGCCAAAGGCGCTGCAACCATCAACACTGCGATGATCACGACCAGGCGAAACGGGCGGGCGAGATGTCCGAACGCCGCCGCGATGTCCACGCGCAGCAACACCAAGGTGACCAGCAACACCACGTTGGGCGTGATGAACCACACCATCGCGTGGGCCAGCGGCGGGACCACCAAGCCGCCGAACACACCCAGAGCCAGCAAAGTCGAGCCATGGCGTCCGGAGAGGGTCAGGAATCGCGCCGCGAGGTTGGTCATGTTCGCCACGCGTTCTATATCCTTGTGCACATTCAGGACATCTGACCCCGATCATGAGCGACTACCTTAGCCGGCTGAACCCCGAACAGCGCCTCTCCGTCGAGCATGTCGATGGGCCGCTGCTCGTATTGGCCGGCGCCGGCACCGGCAAGACCCGTGTGCTCACGACGCGCTTCGCCCATATCTTGGTCACGCGCCGCGCCTTCCCATCCCAGGTGCTCGCCGTCACGTTCACCAACAAGGCCGCGCGCGAAATGCGCGAGCGCGTGACGGCGATGTTGACCGAGCCAGCCGAAGGCCTGTGGCTCGGCACATTCCACGCGCTGTGCGCGCGTATGCTGCGCCGGCACGCGGACCTTGTGGGCCTCACCTCCAGCTTCAACATCCTCGACAGCGATGACCAGCTCCGCCTGCTGAAACAGGTGATGGAGGCCGCTCGCATCGATACCAAGCGCTGGGTTCCGGCCGCTTTGATGGCGATCATCCAACGGTGGAAGGACCGCGGACTAACACCGGCGCGTATCACCGCAGCCGAGGCGACCGATTTCGCCGGCGGCCATGCACAGGCGCTGTACGGCGATTATCAGGCTCGGCTGCGCGCACTCAACGTGGCGGATTTCGGCGATCTGCTGCTGCATGTCACCGAAATCCTGCGCACGCACCCCGAGATCCTCACCGAATACCATCGCCGCTTCCGCTACATCCTGGTCGACGAATACCAGGACACCAACACGATCCAGTATCTTTGGCTGCGGCTGCTGGCCCAGGGCCATCACAACATCTGCTGCGTCGGCGATGACGACCAGTCGATCTATTCCTGGCGTGGCGCGGAAGTGGAGAACATCCTGCGTTTCGAACGGGATTTTCCAGGTGCCAAGGTGGTGCGGCTGGAAGCCAATTACCGCTCAACGGCGCCCATCCTCGCGGCGGCGGCAGGCCTGATCGCCCATAACGAAGGCCGTCTTGGCAAGACCCTGCGGCCAGGCCGCAAGGATGCCAGCGGTGAAAACCTTCAGGTTGTCGGGCTCTGGGACAGCGAGGAGGAGGCGCGCATGGTCGGCGAGAAGGCTGAGGCGCTGCGGCGTGGTGGCCATAAACTCGCCGAAATGGCCATTCTCGTCCGAGCGGGTTTCCTGACTCGCGCCTTTGAAGAACGGCTGATCGTGTTGGGCCTGCCGTATCGCGTGGTCGGTGGCTTGCGTTTCTACGAACGAGCCGAAATCCGCGACGCCATTGCCTACGCGCGCTTGGTAAGGCAACCCGCCGACGACCTCGCCTTCGAGCGCATCGTCAACACTCCTCGTCGCGGCGTCGGCGACACGGCACTGCGCCTGATGCACGAGACCGCTCGCGCCCGCGAAATCCCGCTCACTGCCGCCTGCGCCTATCTGCTGGAAACCGGCGCCCTCAAGGGCAAGGTGCGCGAAGGCATTGCGAACCTGCTGTCGGGCTTTGCCCGCTGGCGCGAGCAACTCGTCCGCGAAGGCCATGTGGTGACATTGCAGGTGGTGCTCGACGAAAGCGGCTACACCGACATGTGGAAGAACGACAAATCCGCCGAGGCCCCGGGCCGGTTGGAGAACCTGCGCGAATTCGTCCGCGCCCTCGCTGATTTCGAGACGCTTTCAGGCTTCCTCGACCACGTCTCCCTGGTGATGGAGAACGAGGAGCGCACCGAAACTGATCGACTCAGCCTAATGACGCTGCACGCCGCCAAGGGCCTGGAATTCGACACCGTGTTCTTGCCAGGCTGGGAGGAGGGCCTGTTCCCCAGCCAGCGCACCATGGACGAAAGCGGCTTGAAAGGACTTGAGGAGGAACGCCGCCTCGCTTACGTCGGCATCACGCGGGCTCGCCAGCGTGCCATCATCAGCTACGCCGCCAACCGTCGCATCTACGCCAACTGGCAGAGCTCTATCCCCAGCCGTTTCCTCGACGAACTGCCCGATGACGTCATCGAACGCAGCGGCAGCGCCCAGATGCAACGCGAACGCATGATGGCGGCCCCGGTGTTCTCCAGTGCCTTTCCGCTCACCGCCCGCCGACCACGCACGATCGAGGCCTGGGAACAGCCGGCCCGTCCGCAAGCCGCGGCGAGCTTTGCCGTCGGTGCGAGGGTGTTTCACCAGAAATTCGGCACCGGCACCGTCACCGGCGTTGACGACGATAAGCTCGATATCGCCTTCGACAAGGCTGGTGCCAAGAAGGTGCTCGACCGTTTCTTGGAGTCCGCATGACCCGTTCCCCCCGGCACGCCACATCCCTCGAGACGGTCAGCGTCATCATTCCGGAGTCGGCATTGGAAGCCTATGAGGCGGCACTGTCGGAAGCCTGCGGCACCATCGGCTTCTTTCTCGACGACGCGACCATGTTGTGGACGGTCGAAGGTGTGAAGGACCAAGGGGCCAACGAAGGCGAACTGGCCTCGGCGCTGGCGATCGCAGCCCTGGTCAGCGGCGTCTCGGCCGATCTGCAACGGGCACCTACTCCTGCCGATGGCTGGCTGGCGCGCACGCGCTCAGCGTTTCCGGAACAACTGGTCGGCCGCCGCTTCGCCATTCGCGGCACCCATCTCACAACGCAGCCTCTCGCGGGTCGTATCGCGGTGACGTTGGACGCAGGGGTAGCCTTCGGCTCCGGCGAACACGGCTCGACCCGCGGTTGCCTGCGCGCTTTGGAAGCGGTCGCGCATCGCCGGCCGCGGCGCATTCTCGACATCGGCACCGGCTCCGGCATTCTCGCGATGGCCGCGTCCAAGCTGCTGCATCGCCACGTGCTGGCGACCGACATCGACCCGTGGTCAGTTCGCACGGCACAAGAAAACGCCCGCCGCAACCATCTGCACACCCAGCTCAAACTGCTGCGCGCGGACGGCTGGACGAGCCCAGCGCTGTCGAAACATGCGCCGTATGATCTGATTTTCGCCAATATCCTGGCCCGTCCGCTCACCAAGATGGCCCGTCATCTGAGGGCCAATCTGGCGCCGGGCGGCACCGCTATTCTGGCAGGATTGCTGGCGACCCAGGTGAATTGGGTCGCCGGCGCCCATGCCCCGCTGGCGCTGGAACGCACCATTATCGACGGAGCGTGGGCTTGCCTGGTGTTGCGCAAGTCCGGATCGTGAGGCGCTGGTATTCTCAGCACCCCACGATCCTTCAGGCCATCGCGGAACGGCCCAGATTGTAGCGGCAGGCGCTGCGCTTTGCTGCGAACTCGGCATCGAACACGCGCGACAGGTCGTTGCGGTGCAGGCCGATGTCGGCCAGTTCATGGTCGCTGAGGGCGTTCAACTCGGCCAGCACGGCGCGGTGACGGGGCAGGTCCATAATCCAGCGGGCAACGCGCATCAGCAGGTTCGGAGCGTCGGCGGCCGGGGCCGCGTGGGCGGCATCGGCATAGCTGGCGAGAGAGGTGGGCATCAGGAGAGCGATCTCTTCCTTGGCAACGCGAGCGTTCATCTGTTCAAGTCCTGTTGGGGAGTCGTGTCGGGCGACAGGCGAAGGTGCCTGCAGTCACGCGGCTCTTGTGCACTGCAATATAGGGGTGCGAGCCGGTTGGATCAGATGCCAAGTCCAATCTCCAGGCATGAACTGAACGCATGGCTTTACATGAAGCTATGATATTTTGCTTAAGCTCTTGTGAAGGATTGTAGGATGCATGGTGATCGTCTCGCGCGACTGCGTGCGGAAATGCCGCGGTTGGGCGTGGATGCGGTGCTGGTGCCGCGAGCCGACGAGCATCTCGGCGAATACGTGCCTGACCGTGCGGAGCGTCTGGCGTGGCTGACCGGTTTCACCGGCAGCGCCGGCCTCGCAGCCGTCACGCCGACCCGAGCGGCGGTGTTCTCCGACGGTCGTTACGTGCTGCAACTGGGGACGCAGACCGATGCGGCACTATGGGAACGGCGCCACCTGATGGAAGAACCCCCGGCCGGCTGGCTGAAAGCCGCGTGCGGCGGCGCTGGCTGCCGCGTCGGCTACGATCCTTGGCTGATGCCGGAGGAGGCGCTGAAGCCGTACGCGGAGGCAGGCCTCACCATGGTGCCGCTCGCCCGCAACCCGGTCGACGCCATATGGACCGACCAGCCAGCCCCCCCGATGGCGCCGGCGCGTCCGCATCCGCTCGCGTTTGCCGGCCGTTCGGCATCCGAGAAACAGGCGGATGTGGCAGCCATCCTGCGCGAGGCCGGACAGCGGGCAGCAGTTGTCAGCGATCCCGCCAGCATCGCCTGGCTGTTCAACATCCGAGGGAACGACGTGCCGCACACGCCGTTCGCGCTTGGCTTCGCGCTGGTGCATGACGACGCCCGCTGCGATCTTTTCATGGCCGCCGAGAAGCTGCCCCCGCAAACCCGCGCGTGGCTCGACAACGGCGTCAGCGTGCAGGAGCGCTCGGCCCTGCCCGCCGCTTTGGCAGCCCTGGCCGGTGAGCGTGTGCGCGCCGATCCCGTCGGCACGCCGGCCTGGTTTGCGCAGACCTTGCGCGCCGGGGGCTGCGAGGTGGTGCCGGGGCTCGACCCCTGCCTGCTGCCCAAGGCCTGCAAGAACCAAGTGGAACAAAACGGCAGCCGCACCGCCCACGCGCGCGACGCGGTGGCGGTGTGCCGTTTCCTGCACTGGCTCGACACACAGGACGGCACCGCGACCGAGCTATCGGCCGCACAATCGCTGCTGGACCTGCGCGCAAGCCTCGAGGATTTTCGCGGCGAGAGCTTCCCCGCCATCTCCGGTGCCGGCGAGAACGCCGCCATCATCCACTATCGCGTCACGCCCGAGAGCAATCGCCCGCTGCGTGCCAACGAGGTGTATCTCATCGACAGCGGCGCCCAATACCAGTGCGGCACGACGGACATCACCCGCACGATCTGGACCGGACCGGACGCCGCCCCCGCCGCGCTCAAGGACCGTTTCACCCGTGTGCTGAAGGGTCATATCGCCATCGCCACGCTGGTTTTTCCCAAAGGGATCTGCGGCGTCCATTTGGATGGCTTCGCCCGTGCGGCGCTGTGGCAGGTGGGGCTCGACTATGATCACGGCACCGGCCATGGCGTCGGCAGCTTTCTGTCGGTCCACGAGGGCCCGGTCAGCCTGTCGCGTGCGGCCCGACCGATCCCGCTGGCACCTGGCATGATCCTGTCCAACGAGCCCGGGTTCTACGCACCGGGCGCCTACGGCATTCGCATCGAGAACCTTTTGCTGGTGCAGGAAAAGCTCCTCCCCGCGGCGAGCAAACCATTCCTCGCCTTCGAGACATTGAGCCTGGCTCCGATCGATCGCCGTCTGATCGCGGCGGAACTGCTTACCTCGGACGAACGCGTCTGGCTTGATGCCTATCACCAGCGGGTTCTGGCACAGGTCGGGCCACATCTGGATGCTTCGATCTGCGATTGGCTCGCCCAGGCCTGCGCGCCGCTCTAGCGGAGGTCAGTTGGAACGCTTGAATATCCCGGGATCGCTGATCACGTAACCCTGGCGACGGACCGACAGGATGGTCCGCTCGGGGCAGCCAAGAGCCGAAAGCTTGCGGCGCAGTTTCAGAACCAGCTGATCCACGCTGCGGTCTTCGTCATGCAACTGGCGCCGGAGCGCCACGCGGCTGAGCCATTCGCGCGAAACCGCAGTCCCGGCGCCCTCGAGCAGGGATTCCAGTGCCAGCGCCTCCGCCTCGGTCAGATCGCTGGTGCCACCATCCGGCGCAATCAGTCGCCGCCCCGCGAGGTCCACGCCCATGCGGGCCGAGCGATCTCCCTGCACCGAGCGCCCTTGCAGCCGACGATGCACGGCCCTGATGCGGGCTGCGAGTTCGTGCAGTAGCACCGGTTTCACCACGTAGTCGTCAGCGCCGATATCGAGTGCCGCCACGCGCTCGGATTCAGCGGTCGAGGCCGTCACCACGATTACGCCGCTGCCGTCGGATACGAAAGGCGCCACCAGCGCCATGCCGCTGCCATCAGGCAGGGAAAGGTCGAGCAGAACCACCTCCGGCCGGAACGATTCGCGTGCGGCAAGGGCGGCGTCGTTCGTCCCCGCGCACAGCGTGTCCATTCCCGCCGCCCGCAACGCAGACTCGATCATCGCCGCGATCGTTGCAACATCCTCCACCACCAGAACCCGCACGTGCATCCTCCACACCGCCCGCTCGTTTTACCTAGCTCTGTTCGCATAGTGTCGATAGCGGTGCGGGAATGGAAGGGGGGCTGAGCATCCACTGATGAATGCGAGCGCGGTCATGTCAACCTCCAGGTCAGCGCGGAATGATCGCCCGGAGGGGTTTTCAAAAGATTGACCAAAGCACTTTGATGACTCGATACCCTGGGGGCCGATCCGAAAGAACCCCATATGCAGCCGCTTTCCGACGACCCGATCCGCATGGCGATCCTCGTTCTCGCAGCCGTTGGCGTGCTCGTGACCCTCGCGACCCTGTTCGCCGCGCGCGGCGCCGCACGCATGTCCGAGCGCCTCGACCAGCGGCTGCGCGAAGAGACCGAGGCCTTGCGCCGGGTCCTGTATGGCATGGACCAGGGGCTCCGCATGGAGATCGCCCAGGGCACCCGCGCGGGACTGTCCGAGGCGTTCGACAAGGTGCAGGCGGGCCAGGCCGCCCAGAGCGAGCAACTCGACCGCTTCGGCCGCGCGCTGCGCGAGACCATCGACGCCTCGCTGATCCGCTTCGGCGACCAGCAGGGCGAGCGGCTCGGCCGTGTTGACCTCACTGTCAACGAGGGCAACGCCACAATGCAGGCGGTGCTGCTGTCCTTCAAGACGCAGCTCGGCGAGTCCGTCGACCGCGCCCGCGAAGCATCGGAACTCTCGCTGAAGGGCTTCGCGGAACGCCTGGCAGCCCTCGAGGCTCAGCTGCGCGCCGAGCAGGAACAGTTACGCGGCCTGGTCGGCGCCAAGCTCGACGAGCTGCGCGCCGGCAACGAGGCCAAGCTCGAGGAAATGCGCAAGGCGGTCGACGAAAAGCTGCAATCGGCGCTGGAGAAGCAGCTGAAGGACAGTTTCACCAGCCTACAGGAGCAGCTCGGCGCGGTGCAGCAGGCGATCGGCCAGGTGCAGAGTGTCGCCGGCGAAGTGGGCGACCTCAAGCGCCTGTTCTCCAACGTGAAATCCCGTGGCGGCTGGGGCGAAGCGCAGCTGGAGGCGATGCTGACCGACATCCTGCCAGTCGGCGCCTTCGAGAAGAATTTCCGCGTGAAGGAAGCCAGCGCCGAGGCGGTGGAATTCGCCCTCCGCGTACCTGGCCGCGGCGGCGATCACGCCTGGCTACCGATCGATAGTAAATTCCCCACCGAGGATTACGCGCGTCTGGTCGCCGCCCACGAAGCCGGGCTGCGCGACGAGGAGACCGCCGCCCGGGTGGCGCTGGCTAACCGCATTCGCCTGGAAGCCCGCCGGATCGACAGCAAATACATTGATGAACCCCGCACCCTCAGCTTCGGCATCCTCTACGTGCCCAGCGACAGCCTGTTCGCCGAGATCGCCCGCGTGCCCGGCCTGATCGAGGAGGTCCGCAGCAAAAGCCATGTGATGGTGATGGGTCCCAGCCTGCTGCCCGCGTTCCTGCACACGCTGCGGGTCAGCTACGTCACCCTGGCGCTCGAGCAGAAGGCTTCCGAAATCGGCGAGACCTTGGCGGCCGTGAAGGTCGAGTGGGTGAAATTTGGCGACGCGCTGGCCGCGATAAAAAAACAGGCGGACACTCTGTCGAACGGCATCACCTCTACCCTGGTCCGCCAACGCGCCATCGGCCGCAAGCTGAGGAATGTCGACGCCATCGACGACGTGCGATCGGATCTGCTTCTCGGCCTGGAGACGCCGATGGTGCTGGAGGACGCAGCGGAGGACGAGCCGGGTTAGAACGTGATGACCGAACGTGGAGTCACCGAAAGGTCTGAATCACGCGATAAAACAAAGAGCTACAACGGGATTGCGCCGCCTATCAGACGTCATCCCGCGCTAAGTCAGCCGCGCCATCGGCGCCAGCCGGCGGCCCGTAGTTCGCAGGCCGGGCAGGTCCCGCAGCCATAGCCCCAGTCGTGCCGATCATGCCGGTTGCCCAGATAACAGGTGTGGGTCCGCTCCACGATCGTCTCCACCAGCCTCGCGCCGCCAAGCCGGTCGGCCAACGCCCAGGTCTCCGCCTTGTCGATCCACATCAGCGGCATCGCCAGCACAAAACGGCGGTTCATGCCGAGGTTGAGCGCCAGCTGCATCGCCTTCATCGTGTCGTCCCGGCAGTCCGGATAGCCCGAGAAATCCGTCTCGCACATGCCGCCGACGATTACCCGCAGGCCGCGCCGATACGCGATCGCGGCGGCATAGGTGAGGAACAGCAGGTTGCGGCCGGGCACAAAGGTGTTGGGCAGCCCGGCTTCGGTCATGGCGATTTCGATGTCACCGGTCATGGCGGTGTCGCCGATGGCAGCCAGGGTTTCACCGAGGTCAACCATATGATCCGGTCCCAGCGTGGCTCGCCAGCCGCCGATGTCCTGCAGCGACGCTCGGATCGGCGCGCGGCATTCCAGCTCGACGGCATGGCGTTGGCGGTAGGCGAACCCGACGGTTTCCACATGGTCGAAACGCGCCAGCGCCCACGCGAGACAGGTGGTGGAATCCTGCCCGCCGGAAAACAACACCAAAGCCTGATCCGCCATGCGCATGCCCTCTTCGTCTGCGGACCCTGCCGCCCTATGTTGATGGCATGGACATGGATTTTTCTGAAGACGAGATCCACCGCTACTCCCGCCACATCCTGTTGGATGAAGTTGGCGGTACCGGGCAGGCGCGGCTGAAGGCCGCCTCCGTGCTGGTGATCGGCGCTGGCGGCCTGGGCTCGCCACTGGCGCTCTACCTCGCAGCAGCTGGTGTCGGGCGAATCGGCATCGTCGACGACGACGTGGTCGAGCTGTCCAACCTGCAACGCCAGATCGCTCATGGCATGGCCGATCTTGGACACGCCAAGGCAGACAGCGCCGCGTCAGCACTGCATGCCATCAACCCCGATACGATCGTGACCGCCCATCGCACCCGCATGACGCCGGACAACGCGCTGGAACTGATGGCCGGTTACGACATCTTGTGCGACGGCACCGATAATTTCCCAACGCGCTTCCTGATCGCCGATGCCGCAGTGCTCGCGCGTCGGACTCTGGTCTCGGCGGCCGTGCTGCGGTTCGAGGGCCAGCTGTCGGTGTTCCGCCCGCATCTCGGCGGGCCATGTTACCGCTGCCTTTACCCCGAGGCGCCGCCGGACGGCTTGGTGCCGAGCTGTGGTGAAGCCGGCGTGCTCGGCGCCGTCACCGGCGTGATGGGCACGCTGCAGGCGACCGAGGTGCTGAAGGAGATCCTCGGCATCGGCGACACCCTCGCCGGCCGCTTGTTGATATGGGACGCGCTGGCCACCCGTTTCCGCACCATCCGCCTGCTACGCGACCTAGCCTGTCTCGCCTGTGGCCCGAACGCAACTCTGCGCGATCTCTCCGCCCACCGCAGCCGGCAAGCGCAAACCTGTGTCATCTGATCCATTGGGCGTGCTGCTTGTGTCTGGCGGCCACGAGCGCGCGCATTACGCTTTCGTCGTGGCGACGGCTGCCGCAGCGATAGGCCGCGCGGTCACGCTATTCGCCACCAATCAGGGCTGCCACGCCCTGACCGCCGATCTTTCCGCTTTCGCCGCGGCAGATGCTGTTCTGGCGACTCGAGGCGTTGCGGGATTGTCCGAGCTGCGTTCGGCAGCAACTGAGCTCGGCGTGCGTTTGATCGCCTGCGAGGCGGGACTGGCCATCGCGGGGATCGCCGCAGATTTGGCCGAAGAGGTGGAGGTGGCCGGCGTGGTGACGTTTCTGGAGGCAACGCGTGGTGGCCAGGTGATTTCACTGTGAAAAACTTGGTTCTCCTGTTCGCAGCCCTGCTCCTGGCAGCGCCAGTGGCGGCACAAACGCTGCCGACGGCGCTGGGAAATTCCAGCCCCGGCAAGCCTGCCAGCCCGCCGGTCGTGAGGTCGCCAGCCAACAGCCACGCGGTGAAACCAAAACCACCGGCCCATTCGCCGGCGAAACCAGGCCCGAAGCCCGCGGCCAAGCCTGCGCCAAAGCCGGTTGTGCCCGCACCCGCGCTGACGCCAGCGCCGGAACCGGAGCCCGAGGCTCTGCCTACGCCGCCCGTGCAGGCGCAGGACCCCAACAAAGGCAGCGTCACCGGCCTCGCGATCCCACGCTTCATGTCGCTGCGTTTCGACGATGTGAACCTTCGGGTCGGCCCTGGCATGCGCTATCCGATCGACTGGGTTTATCACCGCCGCGACCTGCCGGTGGAGATCATCCGCGAGCTCGAGGATTGGCGCCTGGTGCAGGATCAAGACAATGTTCGTGGCTGGGTGAGGGCCCAGACCATCTCGCCTCGCCGTGGTTTCGTGGTGCGCGGCGCCGAGCACGCGCTGCGCGCGAAACCCGCCGACGACGCCCCCCCAGTCGCCTTGCTGAAACCCGGGGTAGTCGGCCATATCCGCGCCTGCGCCGCCGCCAGTGCCTGGTGCGAGGTGGAGGTCGGGACCTTCAAAGGCTTCATCCGGCGCGACGATTTCTATGGCGTCTATCCAAACGAAAGCTTCGGCGGCTAAGCTCCGTGTCATGGAACACGAAACGCCTCGCGCCCATCACGATATGGGCGGCGTCAGCAAATTTATCTGCGAGGCGGTCGATACCGAAAGCCACGCACTGACCGATTTCGACCGCCAGGTGGACGCGATCCGCCAGATTCTCGGCGCCAAAAAGGTGATGTCGGTCGACGAACTACGCCGTGGCATCGAGGCGATTCCCGAGGCCGAATACCACCGTCTCAGCTACTACCAGCGCTGGATCCGGTCGATCGCCGACAATCTTCTGGTGCGCGGCGTGATCACCGAAGTGGAACTGCTCGCAGCTTTGGAGCGGGTCTGATGCTCTCCCCCGGCACCCACGTGCGCGTGAGGTTCGACTGGCCGGAAACCCGCGGCCCCTGCCATATCCGCACCCCCCATTTCATCCGCGGCGCCGAAGGCGTGGTTGAACGCCATCTCGGCCGCTTCCCCAACGCTGAGGACCTCGCCTTCGCCCGCCCGGCCGCATTGCTGGACCTCTACCACGTCCGCTTCGACCAGCCCGCCATCTGGGGCGAGGGCAGGGCGGGCGACGCTTTGGTGATCGAACTCGCCGAGACATGGCTGGAGCCGACATGAACATTCTGCAAACCGCCAGCCATCGTCTGCTCGCCGCCATCGCCAATCTGCTGGCTGAAAAGGGCATCGCCAGCGCCCAGGAAGTGGCGCACCGCATCGCCCTCACCGACGCTGCCAGCCCGGCCCAGGGCGCCAGAATGGTGGCCCGCGCCTGGCTCGACCCGGACTACCGCGCACTCATGCTATCGGACGGCACCAAGGCCGCTGAAGCCGAGGGCATTCCCATGCGCGGCCTGCCCCCGCTCGGCGTGCTCGAGGACACCGCCGATGTCCACCACCTCGTGGTCTGCACCCTTTGCAGCTGCTACCCTCGCGCCGTGCTCGGCTATCCGCCGTTCTGGTTCAAATCCGCTGCCTACCGCGCCCGCGCGGTGCGCGACCCCCGCGGTTTGCTGGCGGAATGGGGTACAGTTATCCCCGATACCATGCGCCTGCGCGTCGTCGACAGCACCGCCGACTACCGCTGGATGGTGCTGCCGCAACGCCCTGCTCGCACAGATGGCTGGGACGCCGATCGCCTGGCCGCCATCGTGCGAGAAGGTGATATGATCGGGGTCACCTTTCCCGCCGGCTGATCTGCTCTCGCGTCGCATGTCGTTTTCCCGCGAGCAGCAGAGGCGATATCGGGGAAATACCGAAATGCGCAGCTATGCCCATTTCGTCGATGTCAGGCGTCACTCCGTTCTTGTCCTACGCGTGTCCCAATATGCCCGCCGCCGGACTCGAACCGGCACGCCACAAGGGCAACGGATTTTAAGTCCGCTACGTCTACCATTCCGCCAGGCGGGCACAGGGCGTCGAACTTAGCCCGTCACAACGCGCTGCGCGATATCCAGCGCGCGACGGATCAGCGTTTCCGTTGCTTCTGGTGTCCGAAACGCGCTGTGCGCCGAAAGCGTCACGTTCTCCATCGTGCTCAGCTTGTGCGGGTGGGGCAGGGGCTCCACGTCGAACACGTCCAGCGCCGCATGGGCGATATCGCCGGCCTCGAGTGCCACGATCATCGCCGCCTCGTCCACCACGGCACCGCGCGCGGTGTTCACCAGAATGGCGCCCTTGCGCATCAGCCCGATCCGCTCCGCCGAAAGAAAGCCGCGCGTGTCGTCGTTCAGCAGCAAATGCAGACTGACCACGTGGCTCTCCGCCAGCAGCCTCTCCAACGGAACAAACTCCACGCCCGCAGCGGTCTTCGGCGTGCGATTCCACGCCAGCACCTTCATGCCGGATCCCCCGGCAATGCGCGCCACCTCCTCGGCGATCCCACCGAAGCCGATCAGCCCGATGTTCTTGCCGGTCAGCTGCATACCCTCGCTGCGCATCCACTGCCCGGAACGCATGCCGCGGTCCATGCTGGCGAGACCCCGGGTCGCCGCCCACATCAAGGCGATGGCGTGTTCGGCCACCGCCGTGTCGCCGTACCCCTTGATGATGTGCGCGGTGATCCCGAGTGCCGCCAGCTCCTCCGGATTCATGTAGCTGCGGGCACCGGTGCCGAGAAAGATCACGTGCTTCAGCTGCCTGCACTGCGCCATCACCGCGGTCGGCAGGCTGGTGTGATCGTCGAGGATGAAGTCATACCCCGCCATCAACCGGGCGAGCTCACTGGGTTCGATGTCTTCCTGCAAATGCACATCGACCTGCGGATCGCCAGGAAGCGACACCTTGTGAAACACATCCGCCAGATCCTGGTTGGCGTCGAGAAACAGGCCCTTCATGCACATCCCCTTGTCTGTGCGCCAATCCTGTCCCGCTCGGAGCGATGCTGCAACATCGCGCGGTCCTGTGCTCCGCGTTGACTGTTTCGCAGCCCCTCGCGCATGGTCCGCCCATGCGCAAACTCCTCCTCCTTCTGCTGCTGGCGTCGGTCCCAGCCCAAGCTGCCAAACCGCCGCCGCTGGGGGCGGATGAGGCCAAACCCCCGCCATTGGCACCTGCCACCCTGCCGCGCCTGCGCGAGCCACCGCCCCCGGAAGGCCGGGCCGCCGCCAGCGGCACCGGCTTCATCGTGGCCGACGGGCGCGCCCTGACCAACAACCACGTGGTCGAGGGCTGCGCGCACATGTCCGCGCGCAACGCCTCCGGCCAACGCGCCACCGCCACCGTGCTGGCCACCGACCCGCGCCGCGACCTAGCACTCCTCGCCGTGCCGCCCGCCTTCGGCCCCGTGCTGATCTTTCGCGACAGCCCCGCCGTGCAGCGCGGCGAAACCGTGATCACCTACGGCTTCCCACTCACCGGCGTGCTGTCCTCCGGCCCCAGCCTCACCACCGGCGATGTCAGCGCGCTGACCGGCCTGCGCGATAACGGTCTGCATTTCACCATCACCGCCCCGGTGCAGCCGGGCAATTCCGGCGGACCGTTGATGGACGCGCAAGGCCATGTCGTGGGCGTCGTGGTCGCCAAGCTCAACGCCGCGCGCATCGCGCAGATGACCGGCGGCGACATCCCGCAGAACGTCAATTTCGCCATCAAGGGCCCGGAGGCGGCAAGCTTCCTGGCCGGCGCCAAAACCCCAGCACAGCACGCGCCGAGCGACGGTCCGGAACTGCGTGCGGCCCAGATCGGCGCCATCGCGCATTCCTCGGTTCTGTTCCTGCAATGCTTCAAGTAGGAGCCTGAGCCAGACATGTACCGGGCGCCCCAGATTGCGCCGGACCAGCAGCGGCCCTACGTCGTGCCCCCGGCGCCGCTCTACGAGCCACCTTCGCGCGCAGGCCACGATGAACGCCTGTTCGACGACACCCCGCACCGCCCCAGGCGACGCTGGCGCTGGTTCTTCATCAAATGGATGTTCCTGCTCGCCTTCTGGAGTGGCGCGGCGCTGGCCCTCGCCGTTTTGTATTTCTCCTGGGACCTGCCCCGCCCCGAAGCGGCACTGGATTCGGTGCGCCGCCCCAGCCTCACCCTGTCCGACACCACCGGGCACATCTATGCCAGCTACGGCGATGTCGTGGGCGAACCGCTGCGCCTGGCCGATCTGCCGCCCAGCCTGCCGGCCGCCGCAGTGGCCGTCGAGGATCGCCGTTTCTGGTCGCACCCGGGCATCGACTTCATTGGTATCGCCCGCGCCACCCTGGTCAATCTGCAAGCCGGCCGCCTGGTGCAGGGCGGCTCCACCATCACCCAGCAGGTCGCCAAGAACCTGTTCCTCACCAACGCCCGCACGTTCAAACGCAAGGTGCAGGAGATCCTGCTCACCCTGTGGCTGGAACGCAGCTTCACCAAGCAGGAGATCCTCGAGATCTGGCTTAACCGCGTCTATCTCGGCTCCGGCGCCTGGGGGGTGGACGCAGCAGCACAGATGTATTTCGGCATCTCCGCCCGCAAGCTGAACCTGTGGCAGTCGGCCGTCATCGCCGGCCTGCCACGCGCGCCTTCACGTTTCTCGCCGCGCGTCGATCCCGCCGCCGCCACGGCTCGCGGGCGCGAGGTGCTGGCCGCGATGGCCGATGTCGGCGCGATCACCCCAGCCCAGGCGCAGGAGGCCTCGGCCCAGATCAACTTCCCGCCCCGCGCCGGCACCGGCGCCGGCTGGTTCGCCGACTGGGCCGCCGAACGCGCCCAGCCGGTGCTGCCCACCGGGGCGGACGCTGAACTGCGCACCACGCTCGACAGCCGGCTCCAAGCCATCGTGGAGACGCGTCTGAACGCCCTCCTCGACGGCCCAGGCGCTGCCGCCAACGTCAGCCAGGGCGCCGTTGTGGTGCTCGACATCGCCACCGGCGCGGTCCGCGCCATGGCCGGCGGGCGCGACTACCGGGCCAGCAGCTACAACCGCGCAGCCGTTGCACGCCGCCAGCCCGGCTCTTCCTTCAAGCCGTTCGTCTGGCTCGCCGCCCTCGAACACGGGATGCACCCGGACGACCTGGTGCTCGACGCCCCCATCCGCATCGGCACCTGGAGCCCGAGTAACTTCGAACGCGGCTATCGCGGCGAGATCACCCTGGAGGAGGCGCTGGCCGAAAGCGTCAACACCGCCTCGGTGCGCCTGCTGCTGCAATCCGGCGGCCCGTCCGCTGTGATCGAAATGGCCCACCGCCTCGGCATCAAGGACACGTTGCCAAGCAACGCCTCGCTTGCCCTGGGCACCGCCGATGTCGGCCTGCTCGAAATGGCCGGGGCCTACGCCACCATCTTCAATGGTGGCCGCCTCGTCACCCCGAAGGCGCTGGAGTCGGCAACGGCAGAGGGCAAGTCGCTCGCCCTGCCACTGGCCCCGGCCACAGCCGTGCTGGATCCAGACATCGCCGGCATGATGGTGCGCATGATGGCATCCGTGGTCAGGACCGGCAGCGCGCGCGCCGCGGCCATCCCCGGCCGCCTGATCGCCGGCAAGACCGGCACCACGCAGGATTATCACGATGCCTGGTTCATCGGCAGCACCGGCACCGCGATCAACCAGGTGATCGCGGTGTGGCTCGGCAACGATGACAACCGTCCGATGAAGGACATCACCGGCGGCACCCTGCCGGCGCGGCTGTTCCACGACATCGCCGCGGACCTGAAGTGAAGCGCCTTACCGAGGATTGCTGACCATCGCGAAGAACCCACCTTGCGGATCGCGGCACTGAACGATCCAGCTGCCACCGGGCACTTCATGCGGCCCGTTCACGACCTGCCCGCCGCTCGCCTTCACTCGATCGGCAGCGGCATCGATGCCCTTCACGTTGAAGTAGAAAAGCCAGAACGGCTGCGCCACGTCGGTGCGTGTCATCATGCCGCCGATCACCGCGCCCTCCTGGGCGAACAGCTGATAGGTGCCCATCGGCCCCATATCGATTGCCTCGCCCTCGGTCCAGCCGAACAACCCTTCATAATAGGCAAATGCCGACTGCCATTCCCTGGCATGCAACTCGTGCCAGCCGACATGCCCCGGCGTTCCCTGCGCGACCGCAGGCGGAGCGTCCGCGCCAGTTGGCGTGAACAGGCTCAGCACGGCGCCCTGCGGATCCGCCACCACGGAAAAGCGGCCGACTCCGGGAATATCGCTCGGCGGGTGATGCATCATCCCACCCGCCTGCGTGGCGCGCGCCGACTCAGCATCAACGTCGTCCACGCCGACATAACCGGCCCAGTGCGGCGGCACCCCCTTGTCCCGCAGTGGCTGGGGCAGCGCCATCAGCCCGGCGACGCGATCGCCGCCCATGCCGAGCAACGTGTATTTGATGTCGGGCATCCCCGCATCGGTCGCGCTCCAGCCAACCACGTCACCGTAGAATTTCGCCGCAGCCGCTTCGTCCGTCGTCATCAGCTCGTACCAGACGAAGCTACCCTTCAGTTTGCGCATGCCCGTTGCCTCCCTCGCAGGAATGTTTTTTATTTTTTGCCGCGCCTCAGACACTAGCGTGAAATTGGCCCGCTCCGCCGCTATCGTGTCGTCGAACGCCCCATCGCGGGCGCGCAGCACGCGCCGGTCCGCCAGTTCCGGCAACCAGCGGTGCACAGGCGATGCCAGCGAGATCAAACCATCCTCCACCAGCATCATGGCCGCCGCAACGGTCACCGGCTTGGTCATCGAGGCGAGACGAAAGATGCTGTTGCGTCGCATCGGCACCCTGCTTGCGAAATCCTGCACACCAGCGACCGCGGAATTATCATCACGGGCGCGCCAGCCGGCTCGGATCCAGCACATCGTCCAGCTCTGCATCGCTGAGGTTGAGCGCCTCTCGCGCCAATTCGCGGATCGTCCGATTGGTGGCGAGCGCACTCTGCGCCAACGCGGCCGCCTTCTCGTAGCCGAGCAGCGGCACCAAGGCCGTCACGGTCGACACCGAGTTCTCCACATGCCGCGCGCATACGTCCTCGCGCGCCGTGATGCCCGCCACGCAGCGGGTTGTGAAGGTGCCGATCGCATTCGCCAGCAGCGAGATCGAGGTAAGGATGTTATGGGCGATCAGCGGCTCGAACGCATTCAGCTGCAGCTGGCCGCCCTCGGCCGCCATCGTCACCGCCAGGTCGTTGCCGATCACCTGGAAGCAGACCAGGTTCATCACCTCTGGAATGACCGGGTTCACCTTGCCCGGCATGATCGAGCTGCCCGGCTGCATGGCGGGCAGGGCAATCTCGCCGATGCCCCCGCGCGGGCCTGACGAGAGCAGCCGCAAATCGTTGGCGATCTTAGAAAGCTTGGTGGCGATGCGCTTCAGCACGCCGGAGAACATCACGAAACCACCCATATCCCAGCTCGCCTCCACCAGATTGGCGGATTGCACCAACGCGAATCCGGACCGGCGCGCGAGCTCCGCGATGGCGAGCGATCCATAGGCCGGATCGGCATTGATGCGGGTGCCGATGGCGGTGCCACCAAGATTGACCTCGTGCAGCAGCAGGCTCGCCTCGCGCAGTCGCGAGACATCTTCGCGGATCGTATCGGCGTAGGCGCCAAGCTCCTGGCCCAATGTCATCGGCACCGCGTCCTGCAGCTGCGTCCGGCCGAGCTTGATGACATGGGCATACAGCGCTGCCCGCTCGTCGAACGTGTCCGCCAGCCGCCCCAGCGCCGAGGACAGCTGGCCGGTCGCCAGCAGCATGGCCAGGCGGACCGCGGTGGGGTAGGCGTCGTTGGTCGATTGCGACAGGTTCACGTCGTCATTGGCATGCAGCGCGGCCGCATCGTCACGCGCACGGCCCAGCAGTTCGCGGCCGCGGCTGGCGAGCACCTCGTTCATGTTCATGTTGGTGGAGGTGCCGGCGCCACCCTGAAACACGTCGATCGGAAATTGGTCCCGATGATGCCCGTCGATGATTTCCTGAGCCGCCTGCACGATTGCGTGACATTTGTCGGCGGCGAGCTTGCCGAGGTCCTTGTTGGCTACCGCCGCCGCCTGTTTTACCAGCGCCAGCCCGCGCAGCAGCGCGGGATGATGGGCGATCGGAATGCCGGAGATCGGAAAGTTCTGCATGGCGCGCGCGGTCTGCGCCCCATACAAAGCGTTGGCGGGCACATCTATCTCTCCGAGGCTGTCATGATCTCGACGAAAGGCGCTTGTCGGCATGTCGCTTCCCCTTGGCGTTTGTTAAATCACGGCAACGCAAGGGTTCCGGGACGCCGGTAACACAATCTTGCGACGAGGCCATGCATTCTTGGCAATTATCTTTCGATAACATGCGCCAGTGTCGATGGCGACACGCGGGCCCAGGGGCGAACAGTGACTTGAAGCGATATAGCAACAAATATTCTTTCGCCCTGCCCTCGCAGGGCATCATTCGCTGACATCACATGAACACGGTATGAAGATGTCTGCCCTCTTTCCTGGGCGCTCCGCCGGCCTCAGGCAGTGCGTGATTCTTGTCGGCGGCCTCGGCACCCGGCTCGGCGCACTGACGGAGCTCCTGCCGAAGCCGGTGCTGCCCTGCGGTGATCGTCCCTTCCTGGCCTGGCTGCTGCGCGAGCTGTCACGCTTCGGCTTCAAGGAGGCGGTGCTTCTCGCCGGCCATCTGTCGGACACGCTGGCCGAACAGGTGGCTGAACTCGCCAAAACCCTGCCGCGGCCCTTGCGCATCGTCATCTCCAACGAGCCGCTCGGCGCCGGCACCGGCGGCGCCCTCTATCACGCCCACGCGCTGCTCGATGAGCGCTTCCTGCTCTGCAACGGCGACAGCCTGCTCGACACCAACCTCGCGGCCTTGCTCGCAGCCTTTGCGGACGACGACGACAGCGTCTACGGCCGTATCCTGCTGCGTCATCTCGACGATGCCCGCCGCTACGGCGTGGTCACCACCGAGAACCTCACCCTGGGCCGGGATCTTGTCACAGGCTTCCTGGAACGCCCCCCGGCCGCTGCAAACGGGATTACGCCTGGAGACATTCCAGGAGATATCAACGCCGGCATCTATTTACTGGACCGCCGCATCCACAGCTATCTGAGGCCGGTCTGCTCGTTGGAGCGAGACATCATGCCCGCCCTTGCCCGCGACGGCCGGCTGCGGGCGATGCGCGCCGACGGGTTCTTCATCGACATCGGCGTTCCCGAAGACTTTGCCCGTGCTCAGAACGAACTGCCCCGGCGCCTGCACCGCCCCGCGCTGTTCCTGGACCGCGACGGCGTCATCAACGTCGATCACGGCTATGTCGGCTCGTCCGACCGCTTCGAATTCATGCCCGGCGCACGAGAGACGATCGCGGCAGCCACCCAGTCCGGCTGGCATGTGTTCATCGTCACCAACCAATCCGGCGTGGCGCGCGGCTACTACGACGAGGCGGCGGTGCGCCGCCTGCACGCCTGGCTGACCGAGCAGGTGATCGCCGTCGGCGGCACCATCGATGATGTCCGCTACTGTCCCTATCACCCGGAAGGCTCCGTCGCCGCCTATCGCCGCAGCAGCGACTGGCGCAAGCCGGCCCCGGGCATGCTGCTCGACCTGATCCGCCGGTGGCAGGTCGATCCCGCAACGAGCATCATGATCGGCGACCAGGAGAGCGACATGGCCGCCGCCGCCGCGGCAGGGGTCGCAGCGTTTCGCTTCACCGGCGGCAACCTCGCCGAATTCGTGCTCCCCCTGCTGCAAAACCCGCCCGCAGCCGCGACCGCCACCTTGCCACAGGCTTCCGCATGAGAGAACGAGTCAAGAAGATCACCGTCACCCAACGCCGCACCGCCCGCGGCGCCGCGGTTGCCAGCGAACCGGCCGCGTTGCTGCCGCTGAACGGCAATCTCGACCAGGTCCGGCCGGACGGCGCGGTCGAGGGCTGGTGCTGGTCGCCTGACCAGCCGGACGTGCATCGTATCATCGCCGTGTTGGTGGACGGGGCGGAGGCTGGAACGGCGATCTGCAATCAGACCCGCAGCGATCTCGCCGGCGCTGGCGTGGGCGACGGCGCGCATTCCTTCCATATGCTGATCGACGCGGCAGCCCGCCCACCCGGCGTTACCGCGGTGGTCAGCCTGCGCGAGCTTGCCACCGGCCAGTTGTTCGGTGGCGAGGTCAGCGTGACCTGGTCAGGCCATTGGGCCAACCACGCCCCTGTCCGTGCCGAAAAGCGGCCCGCCGATCTTGCAGCCGCCTCCGAGCCGCTCGGCAACGTCGATGGCGTCACCAAGGATGGTCGCGTGTCCGGCTGGTGCTGGTATGCCGATCAGCCGGACCACCAGGTTCGACTGGAGCTTCTGGTGGACGACGAGGTCGTCGGCGTGACAGACGCCGCAAACTACCGGCCCGACCTGCACCAGGCCGGCATCGGCAACGGCGCGCATGGTTTCTCCTTCGCGCTGCCCTGGTCGGTGCTGTCAGGCAAGGGCCAGCTCACCATCGCGGTGCGCGACGCTGCGACCAGCGCGCCGCTGGGCCAGCCGATGACGCTGCGGCTCGGCCGCATGGCCGGCGCCGAGGACCGCATGGCCGAGTTGGAACGGCAGATCCGTTCCATGCGCGACCAGATTGCCCAGTTGAAATCGGCTCTCGATACGCAGCCCGAAGACCGCGGGGCGAGTGATCTGTATTCCAGCATGGCCACGATGTTCCAGGAGCTTGCCCGCGGCGACACGCCGGAGGCCTTGGGCGAGCAGCGGCCCGCCTTGCGTGAGGCCATCACGGCGCTTCAGCGCCGTCACCGCCCGTTCACGCTGGACATTCCCGAGCACCCGCTCGCCACCATCGCCGTGCCGGCCGTGATCGGCATGGCCGGACTGCACCGCTGCCTGGAAGCGCTGCGCGAGGCCGGCGTGGACCGGCACGCAGAAATCGTGCTGGTGGACGACGCAGCCCGCTCCGCCCGAGGCCACGAAACCGCGCTTCTGCCCAGCATCGTCCGCAACCTGCGGTATCTGCGTCTCGACGAAGGCGCCGATATCGCCAGCTGCCTGAACGAACTCGCCCGCAGCGCTCATACCAACATGCTGGTCTATCTTGACCCGCGAGTGTTTCCCGAGACTGGATGGCTCGAAGCCCTGGCCAACACGATGGGGCGAGAGGCCGATGCCGCCGTGATTGGCAGCCGGGTGATCGGCCGTGATGGGCTGCTGCGCCACGCGGGGCTGCTCACCCAGGCGCAGGCCTGGCCGACCGCGTTCGGCGTGCTGACACCGGCCGGATCGGCTGAATTGCGGTTTCTCCGTCCAATCGAGGCGGTCGGTGCGCTTGCCTTCGGCATCCGCCGCGCGGCGCTGCTTGAAGCTGGCGGCTTTCAGCCCGGCTTCACAACCTCCGGCCACGCGGCTCTCGACCTCTGCCTGCGGCTGCGTGCGGCGGGCCACGCCATCCTGCTGCAGCCCGCGGCCGCGGCCTTGTGCGACGATGCTGCCGACCTCGCAACCGCCGTCCCCGACCTCGGCCTACCCAGCGAGGACACCAGCCGCATCCTCGCCCGCTGGTTCGCGGCCACCGCCCCGGCATTGCCGGCGGTTCGCTTCGTCGGCCATGCGCTGATCATCGACAACGAAATCCCCCGCCCCAACCGCGACGCCGGCTCCGTGTCCGCCATGGAACAGATGCTGCTGCTGCGCAGGCTCGGCTACCGCGTCACCTTCGCCGCCGCGGGCGGCGGCCAGGAAGTCGAGGCAGACGCGTCGTTCCTGCAGCATCACGGCATCGAGGTCGTCCAGCAGCCGTCCTACACCTCGGTCTCCGACTACCTCACGCGGTGCGGGCTCGAGCTCGATCTCGTGCAGGTCTACCGCTACATGAACGCGGCCATGTTCCTCGATCGCGTGCGTACGCTGGCTCCGAACGCTAAGCTCATCTTCTCCCCGGCCGACCTGCATCATGTCCGCGAAATGCGCCACGCCAACCTGCGCGGCCTCGTCAACACGGAGGCGGCAACACAGGCCATCCGCGACCAGGAACTGCACTGCATTCGCCAGTCCGACGCCACGATCCTCAACAGCGACTTCGAATTCGGCCTGCTGAGCGGCGAGGTTGCCGCGGACAAGTTGCGCCTGCTGCGCTGGGTCAGCCACCCCAGCCCCTCCACCCGTGGCTTTGCCACGCGTAGCGGCATCGGCTTCATCGGCAGTTTCCGCCACGGCCCCAACGATGACGGCGTGAGCTGGTTCGTCGAGACGGTGATGCCGCAGCTGCGGTCGCTGCGGCCCGGGATCGTTCTGCACATCGCCGGCAGCGACATGCCGGAGCGGGTGCGTGCCCTCGCAGCCGACGACGTGGTGGTTCATGGCTGGGTGGACGATCTCGCGGATCTGTTCGCCAACCTGCGCCTGACGGTCGCCCCGCTGCGCTATGGTGCCGGCTTCAAAGGCAAGGTCGCCACCAGCCTGGCGCATGGCGTGCCGGTGGTCGGCACCACCGTCGCTTTCGAAGGTACCGGGCTGGTCGAAGGCTTTGGCATCGCGGTCGCCGACCAGGCCAGCGAGATTGCCGCCCAGATCCTACGCCTGCACGACGACGAGGCGCTGTGGCAGATCGCTTCCCAACGCGCACTCGACAGCTGCCGCAGCCTGTATTCGCCGGAGGCTGCGCTCGGCGTCTACCGCGGCCTGCTGGAGGATTTCGGGCTGCCGGCGAACCTCCCACCCGCCACAGCGATGACCAGGCTCGCCGCCGACTGATCGCCGTGCGGAACTTCCGGCCGGCCGATCGCTTGCCTTGCACATTCCAAACACGGATCTGTCAGGAGGCACACGTGCTGCACCCATCCAAAACCCTGTCGGCGCTCGGCGGCCTATGGCTCGGCGCGCTGGCTGTCGTGGCACTCGGCCACGCCCAAATACTCGTGGCGCCCGCCCACGCCCAGGCGCCGCCCTCGACGACGGTGCCGGCGCCCCCCGTCTCGCAACCCGGAACCGACGCCCGCGCCGCGCCGGCACGCACGTCCGTCGCCCGGGTCCCTTGCGACGGGGCCGGCCAGCCCGTCGGCTGCACGCCCGTTGAGGTCACGACCAATCGCCAGTTGCCGACCACGCCGCCAGGCTCGGGCGCCATGATCACCTCGCCTTCCGGAATGATGACCGATCCCGGGCGACAGCCCATGCCCGCGGTCGGATCCAATCCAAAGTCGAACCCGCCCCCGCCTCCGAAGTAACCGCCCGCCGGTTCGATCGGCGGTGCCATGCAAAACCAGCGCGCGCCGAAGCTTGCCTTCCCAGCAGTTTTCCGCCATATCCGGCTGCGTCCGAGGCACGTGCCGTGGACAATTCACACGCGGGACGCCTTCCTGGCTTCTAAAAAGCTCGGATCCGGTGTCGCAGGACAAGGTCCCGCGGAGGTTCAACCGGATACAGGAAAGGAGCACGCTCATGGCGATGCCCGATTTCACCTTGCGTCAGTTGCTCGAGGCCGGCGTCCATTTCGGTCATCACACCCGTCGCTGGAATCCGCGGATGGCGCCGTATCTCTTCGGCATCCGCAACCAGGTCCACATCATCGACCTTCAGCAGACCGTGCCGATGCTGGATCGTGCACTTCGCGCAGTGCGCGACGTGACCGCCGCCGGCGGCCGCGTGCTGTTCGTCGGCACCAAGCGGGCCGCTGCCGAACATGTCGCCGAAGCCGCCAAGCGCTGCGGCCAATACTACGTCAACCATCGCTGGCTTGGCGGGATGCTGACCAACTGGAAGACCATTACGGGCTCGATCAAGCGGCTCCGCCAGATCGACGACATGCTCAATGGCGATACCCAAGGGCTGACCAAGAAGGAAGTTCTCGACATCACGCGTGACCGCGAGAAGCTGGAGCGCGCGCTGGGCGGCATCAAGGAGATGGGCGGCCTGCCCGATATCCTGTTTATCATCGACACCAATAAGGAGAAGCTGGCCGTCGAAGAGGCGAACAAGTTGGGCATTCCGGTGATCGCCATTCTCGACAGCAACTCCGACCCGGCCGGCGTCACTTTCCCGATACCGGGAAACGACGACGCCATTCGCGCGATCACCTTGTATTGCGACCTGATCTCCGGCGCCGTGCTGGACGGCATTAGCCAGGAAATGCAGGCTTCTGGCCAGGATATCGGCGCTGCCGAGGATCTGGCCTCCGAAGTGCTGCCTGACCTTGCCCCCGAAGTGCTCGCCGAGCAGCCCACCGCCTAACCCTTCGCCTCCCGCCGGCTTCGGCCGGCGGGAGGCACGACAGACGGAGAATACCTATGGCCGATATCACCGCTGCCCTGGTGAAGGACCTGCGCGATCGCACCGGCGCCGGCATGTCCGACTGCAAGAAGGCGCTGGTCGCCGTCGAGGGTGACATCGAGGCGGCCATCGACTGGCTGCGCAAGAAGGGCCTCGCCTCGGCCGCCAAGAAGTCCGGCCGTGTCGCCGCCGAGGGGCTGGTGGGTGTTGCCTCCGTGCCCCAGAAGGCGGCCATGGTCGAGGTTAACGCCGAGACCGATTTCGTCGCCCGCAACGATTCATTCCAGGCCTTCGTCGAGGCCGCGGCCAAGATCGCTCTTGAGGTCGGCGAAGACGTCGAGACGATCAAGGCGGCGCCCTATCCCGGCACAGGTCGCACGGTCGCCGAGGAACTGACCCAGCTGATCGCAACCGTCGGTGAGAACATGACGATCCGGCGCGCCCGCGTGCTCCGTGTCGCCCACGGCACCGTGGCGACCTATGTGCACAATGTGCTGCGCCCTGGCCTCGGCAAGATCGGCGTGCTTGTCGCTCTCGAAAGCCCGTCCGAAATGGACGCGCTACTGGTGCTCGGCCGGCAGATCGGCATGCATGTGGCGGCAACCCGCCCGTCGGCGCTGGACATCAACGCAGTCGATCCCGTCGCCCTCGAACGTGAGCGTGCCGTGCTGAGCGATCAGGCGCGCGCCTCCGGCAAACCTGAGCCCATCATCGAGAAGATGGTCGAGGGTCGCATCAAGAAGTTCTACGAGGAAGTCGTGCTTCTGGAACAGGTCTGGGTGCTGGACGGCGAAAGCCGCGTGCGCGCCGTGGTAACGAAGGCTGGCGCCACACTGGTCGGCTTCGAACGTTTCCACCTCGGCGAAGGCATCGAGAAAGAGGTCGGCGATTTCGCAGCCGAGGTGGCCGCGGTGTCGGGCATTCCCCAGCCCGCCTGATCGTCTGCCCGCTTGTTAGGGGCGGGTCTCGCCTGTACGGTGCGGCCCGCCCCATTTTTGTATGGATTCTATGCGCCAGTCCCCAGCCTACAAACGTGTCCTGCTCAAGGTTTCCGGCGAGGCGCTGATGGGCCGCCGGGAATACGGCTTGGACAACGACACGGTGAACCGCATCGCCGCCGACATCAGCGCTGTGGTGCAGATGGGTGTGCAGGTCTCCCTCGTGATTGGCGGCGGCAATATCTTCCGCGGCGTTTCGGCCGCAGCCGCCGGCATGGACCGTGCCCAGGCCGACTACATGGGCATGCTGGCAACCGTCATGAACGCGCTCGCCATGCAGAATGCGCTCGAACGCCACGGCACGCCCACCCGCGTGCAATCCGCCATTCCAATGGCCAGCGTGTGCGAGCCCTACATTCGCAGGCGTGCCGAACGGCACATGGAAAAGGGCCGCGTGGTGGTGTTCGCTGCCGGCACCGGCAACCCGTTCTTCACCACCGACACGGCCGCAGCCCTGCGCGCCGCGGAAATGGGCTGCGACGCGCTGCTCAAGGGCACCCAGGTCGATGGCGTCTATTCCGCTGACCCTCGCAAGGATCCAACCGCCGAACGGTTCGACACGCTGACCTATCTGGAAGTGCTTTCACGCGATCTGTCGGTGATGGACGCCGCCGCCATCAGCTTGGCGCGTGAGAACCGGCTGCCGATCATTGTGTTCAATATCCACGCCGCTGGTGCCTTCGCCCAGGTGATGCGGGCCGAGGGTCGATTTACCACGATCGTCGAAGCTCCACTCGATGCGCCCGGTTGATCGCCGCCCGTTGATCGTCCGGAGGGAACCCAACCCCCGGTGCCCGCTTCATTGGAGACAGCCATGACGGCCGACCTCGCCTCCCTCAAGACCGATCTGACCCGCCGCATGGATGGCGCGCTCGACAGCCTGAAGCGCGATTTCGGCGGCCTGCGATCCGGCCGCGCCAGCCCGGCCCTGCTGGAGCCAGTGCGCGTCGAAGCCTATGGCAGCGAGGTGCCGCTCACCCAGGTCGGTAGCATCGCAGTGCCGGAGGCGCGGATGTTGACCGTCCAGGTGTGGGACCGTTCGCTGGTGAGCGCCGTTGAACGCGCCATCCGCGATGCCGGCATCGGCCTCAACCCGGCATCCGACGGGCAACTGGTGCGGGTGCCGATCCCGCTGCTGACCGGCGAACGCCGCGCCGAACTGTCAAAGCTCGCCGGCAAATACGCCGAAAATGCCAAAATCGCCATCCGCGGTGTGCGGCGCGACGGCATGGACCAGACCAAGGCGATGGAAAAGAAGAGTGTCATCAGCGAGGACGATATAAAAACCTGGTCTGATGACATCCAGAAGCTGACCGACAGCTACATCAAGCGAGTCGATGCGATGTTTGCCGACAAGGACAAGGAGATCCGCACGGTCTGACCCGGTGGGTCGTATCAGCGGAAGGGCAGGGGAATGGCGATCGGGCACCGTCAGGCTGTGGCGTCTGAAGCGACGGTGGATCTGGCGCCGGCGGTGCCGTCGCATGTCGCCGTCATCATGGACGGCAACGGCCGCTGGGCCGCGGCCCGCGGCCTGCCCCGTCTTGCCGGTCACCGTGCCGGCGTGCAGGCGGTCCGCCGCACCATCGAGGCCGCGATCCATCAAGGTGTTGGCTGGCTTACGCTCTACGCCTTTAGCAGTGAGAACTGGCGCCGTCCGGCCACCGAGGTGAGCGACCTCACTGGTCTGCTGCGCCATTTTATCAAGCACGAACTGGCCGAACTCGCCCGCGAAGGCGTGCGCCTGCGCATCATCGGCGATCGCGACCGGTTTGACGCCGACATCCAGGCGGAACTGGCCCATGCCGAGCGCACCACCACCGCCAACACCCGCCTCAACCTCACCGTCGCACTCTCCTATGGCGCGCGCGGCGAGATCCTGGCCGCTGCCCGCAAGGTGGCCGCCGAAGTCGCTGCGGGCACGCTCGACCCGGCCGACCTCGACGAGGAGCGTTTCGGCGCGATGCTCTCCACCACCGGCATTCCGGATCCCGACCTGATCCTGCGCACCAGTGGCGAGTTGCGCCTCTCCAACTTCCTGCTCTGGCAGGCAGCCTACGCCGAGCTGGTGTTCACCGACGTGCTGTGGCCTGATTTCGGCGCCGAGCAGTTCGCCGAGGCCTTGGCCGAATACGCAAGGCGGGAGCGGCGGTTTGGCGCAAGGCCCGGCTGAGATCGCCCAACCCGACATCGCTCCCACGACCGGTGGCACCGCCTGGCGGGACCTGCGGGTCCGCGTGGCCTCGGCCGCCGTCCTCGCCCCGCTGGGCCTGGCCGCACTATGGTGGGGCGGCCTGCTGTGGGATTTCGTCATCCTCGCGCTCGGAGTGGGCATGTCGGCCGAATTCCTCGGCATGAGTCGAGCCGGTGGTCGCCACGCCGGTGTGGGTATGGCAGCCCGCGGCCTGTGCTATGTGCTGCCGACGGTCGTGGCGCTGATCTGGCTGCGCGGTGAGGCCGATGTCGGCCGCGCCAACGTGCTGTTCCTGGTTCTAATCGTGTGGGCCAGCGACATCGGCGCCTATCTGGTGGGCCGTCTGATCGGTGGCCCCCGCCTGGCGCCCCGGGTTTCGCCCGGCAAAACCTGGTCGGGTGCGTTAGGCGGCCTCGCCGCAGCGCTCGTCGTCGGTTGGGCGGCGACCCTGATCTGGGGCGTGCCAGCCGCCCCGGGCATATTCGTGGCCGGTGCGCTCGGGCTGATCTCGCAGGGCGGCGACCTGTTTGAAAGTGCGCTCAAACGCCATTTCGGCGTGAAAGATTCTGGCCGGATCATTCCCGGCCATGGTGGATTGCTGGATCGGCTGGACGGGCTGCTGGCGGCGGCGCCGGCGGCTGGCACGCTGGTTTTGATTCTCGGGCAAGGAAAAGTTCTGTGGCAATGAAGAACGGCGGCCCGAGGCTGGTGACCGTTCTGGGCTCGACCGGCAGCGTCGGCACCCAGACGGTGGAGCTCCTGGCCGCCAACCCCGAACTCTATCAGGTCCGTGCCCTGGTCGCCGGGCGCAACGTCAGGCTGCTGGCTGAGCAAGCCATCCAGCTGCGTGCGGAAATCGCCGTGCTTGCCGATCCCCACGGCCAGGCCGAGCTCGCCGAAGCCCTGGCCGGCACCGGTATCGAAGCCGCAAGCGGCCACGCAGCCGTGGTCGAAGCCGCAGCCCGCCCGGCGGACTGGACGATGTGCGCCATCATGGGCGCCGCAGGCCTGCACGCAACGCTTGCCGCCATCCAGCGCGGCGGTGCCATAGCACTTGCTAACAAGGAGGCGCTGGTCTGCGCCGGCGACGTGATGTTGCAGGCGGTCGCCAGCGCCGGTGCCACGCTGCTGCCAGTCGACAGCGAGCACAACGCCATCTTCCAGGCGATGGCCGACGGCAACCGCGGCGCCATTGAACGGATCATCCTCACCGCCTCGGGTGGCCCGTTCCGCACCGCCACGATGGACGAGATGCGCGTCGCTTCGCCCGAAGCAGCACTCCGCCACCCCATATGGTCGATGGGAGCCAAGATCTCCATCGACAGCGCCACCATGATGAACAAGGGCCTCGAAGTGATTGAGGCGGCGCGGCTGTTCCAGATGGGAAGCGAGATGATCGACGTGCTGATCCACCCGCAATCCACCGTCCACGGCCTGGTGTGCTACACCGACGGCAGCGTGCTGGCCCAACTCGGCAGCCCCGACATGCGGGTGCCGATCGCCCACACGCTGGCTTGGCCCGCACGCATCGCCACCAAGGCGCCGCGGCTCGACCTAGCTTTGCTGGGCCGGCTGGAGTTCAGCGAGCCCGACCTACAGCGGTTCCCGGCGCTGCGGCTTGCGCGTGAGGCCTTGCAGGCGGGCGGCGGGGTGCCCACCCTGATGAGTGCCGCCAATGAGGTCGCGGTGGCGGCGTTCCTGGAACGCCGCCTCGGTTTTCTCGACATCGCCGCGATCGCTGAAATGGTGGTCGAGGCCATGGGGTTTTGTCCGGCCGAGAGCCTGGACGCGGTGATCGATCTCGATACCCGCGCTCGCGCGTTGGCCACCCAGTTTTGTGAATCCAGGGCGGCTGCTGCCGCCTGATCGGGGAAACATCGTGTTCGACTTCTTGCCGCATCCGTTGGAAATAGTGGTTCCCTTCGTTATCGTTCTCGGCGTGCTCGTGTTCATCCACGAACTCGGCCACTACCTTGCCGCCCGCTGGCGCGGTGTGCACGTGGAGGCGTTCTCCATCGGCTTCGGCAGTGCCATCGTCAGCTGGAAAGACAGGCATGACACCGTCTGGAAACTGTGCTGGCTGCCGCTCGGCGGCTACGTGAAGCTGCACGGCCAGGAGCAGCCGGAGGACGCCAGCCCCGAAACCCGCGCGTCCTGGCTGCCGGGTCGCACCTTCCACAGCAAATCCGTGCTGTCGCGCGCCATCGTCGTCGCCGCGGGGCCGATCGCCAACTTCCTACTGGCCGCTGTGCTGTTCACGGCCTTGTTCATAGCCGCGGGTCGTCCTACCACCCTGCCGGTGGTGGGTGACATCGTGCCCGGAAGTGCCGCCGATGTCGCAGGACTGCACACCGGCGACCGCATCGACCGGATCGACAGCACACCGATTGCGCGGTTCGAAGAGATCCAGCGCATCGTCACCAGCCATGCCGGCATCAAGCTGACCTTACAGGTTACCCGCAACGGCCTGACCCAGTTGCTCGAAGCAACGCCTGACTCGCGCGGCGAGGCCGGCCACGCCGTCGGTGTGCTCGGTATCAAGGGAGGCGCCGTCGCCTATGAGCATCTGAGCCCGCCCGCCGCCGTCGTCGCAGGCGTGACCCAGACCTGGGACGTCGCCGGCCAAACCCTGGTCGGCGTGTGGCAGATGCTGACCGCGCAACGCGGCACGGAAGATCTCGGCGGGCCGCTGCGGATTGCGCAGCTATCAGGCCAGGTCGCCCAGCTCGGTGCGGCCAGCCTGGTCAGCTTCATCGCCGTTCTCTCGGTCAACCTGGGGCTGATCAACCTGTTCCCCATCCCGGTCCTGGATGGTGGACATTTGGTGTTCTACGCCCTCGAGGCGCTGCGCGGCCGTCCGCTGCCGGCCCGCGCCGTGGAATACGGCTTTCGCGCCGGTTTTGCGCTTCTGGTCGGGCTGTTCGTGTTTGCGACGTGGAACGACCTGTCCCACTTCGGCCTCTTCAAATGGGTCTCTACGCAGATCGGGTGATAATGGCCCGTCTTGATGCTGACAGTTGCAGCATCAAGGCGGGTCTGTATCGCGCGCCGGGCCGGCCGGCGGCGGCGCACAAAATATGACTCATGCCAAACCGCCATTGACACCCGCTTCATGTGTCAACCTCAAGGCGGGCTGGTAGAGAACCCGGCCCCCCTTTGCCCGGTGCGGCCGGGCAGGGGTGGACGTCGCTAGGCGGTAAGGTTGTCCGGCATCTTTAGGTCATTGCGCCGGGCCACCATCGCCGACAGCGGCCACAAGCTGAAGCCCTTGGCCTGCAGCGTCGGGAGCCATTCCTCAAGTGCTGCCACGGTGTGCGGCCACGGATGGCCGATGGCGATCACATGGCCATGGCGACGCGCCTGCGCCTCAATTTGGGCCAGCTGCTCGCGGATGATTTTCGGATCCGGGCTGTGGTCGATGAACACATCGCGTGAGGCGGCAGGCACGCCGATATCATGGGCGGCACTGTAGCCGAAGGAATGGGCAACCACGACGCTGTCAAGGAACAGCATGTCGCGCGCCTTGCACTCCTTTGCCACCAGCGCCATCAGTGCCGGGTCCCGGGTCGCCACCGACCCCATGTGGTTATTGAGTCCAACGGTGCTCGGCACCGCGTCGATCGCATTCCTCAAGCGTGACAGGTTGACAGCTTCCGGCAGATCGACCCGCAGGGGATCCGGTCCGGTCCAGGCGGTCGAGTTGCCGAACGACTGCATCGGCATATGCAGCGTCATCTCGTGGCCCCGGGCGGCGGCCGCGGCGACCTGAGCGGACAAATTGCGTGCGAACGGGAACCACGACAGTGTCAGAGGCCCCTGCATGGCCACAACTCGCTCGGTTGCAGGATGCACCACACCGAGGTCATCGACTACGATCGTGATCGCCGGTCGGTCGACCAGATGCGGCCGCGCCACCGCGTAACGCTGCCACCGCGGGGGGGCAACGGAAGCTGCAATCGTCGGCTTCGCGACGGCAGGAGCCGTCGTGGCGGGCGACGCAACGGCGGCCTCGGCAGTCTGGCGCCCCAGCTGAATTGCCTCGGCGGCCGTCTCGCTCGCCGTCGCGGTTTGCGCCACGACCGCAGGGGCCGCAGCAGGCTGCGCCGCGTCCGAGGCCGCGGCCATCGCTTGGGTTCCCCCTGTCAGCCGCCCATGTGAATAAACCGCCGCGCCAGAAGCGGCGGTGGCAACGGCGCCAATCAGAAGTCCACGGCGAGGCAGTGGGGGCATCGGAACTAACCTATGTTGGCGGCCATATCATCTAGAACGCGGAGAAAGCAGTTGGGTTGGCAATCAAAGAAGATAATTTGCTGTATAACAAGTATCTTAGCGGCAAATCGCAAGTGCGAACAGATTGAGAGATGCATAGGTGGCACGTTTGCGTGACAGGTGAGACTTCGCTGCAACGCCCGCCCGTGGTAGCCTCAACTATGGCCCGGCCCGACTGGCGTCAGGTGAAAATTCTCAAGCAGGACTGCATTTGGTCGGAGGCCTGGCAATGACGCCACCACAGAATCATGACGAACACGATGATGCTGTGCACGATCACGATCACGATCATAATCATGATCGGGGCCATCATAGCCACCACCACGCCCCGGCAAGCTTCGGGGCCGCTTTCGCGATCGGGGCCGCGCTGAACGCCGGCTTCGTGGGGGCGGAATTCATCTACGGACTATCTGCCAACTCGGTCGCGCTGCTGGCCGACGCCGCGCACAATCTCTCGGATGTGCTAGCGTTGCTGCTTTCCTGGGGGGCCGCCACCCTCGGGCGTCGGCTGCCCTCCGCGCGACGCACCTATGGCTGGGGCAGCGGCACCATCCTGGCGGCGCTGATCAATGCCGCCATCCTGCTGATCGGGGTCGGCGGTATCGGCGTCGAAGCCATTCGCCGCTTCGCAGATCCCGCCCCGATCGCCAGCGCTACGGTGGTCTGGGTGGCGGCCGCGGGCATCGCGGTGAACGGCGTTACCGCCTGGATGTTCTCCCGTGGCCATGACGACCTCAACATTCGCGCTGCCTTCCTGCACATGGCTGCGGACGCGCTGATCTCCGCCGGCGTGGTCGTGGCCGCCCTGGTGATCGGCGAAACCGGCTGGCTGTGGCTCGACCCTATGACGAGTCTGGTGATCGCAGGCGTGATCGCAGCCGGAACCTGGGGCGTGCTGGTCGACGCGGTGAACCTCTCGGTCGGCGGCGTGCCCTCCCGCATCGCGCCGTCGGACGTGCGCGCATGCCTGCGTGAGCTGCCCGGCGTCAGCGAGGTCCACGACCTGCACGTCTGGGGCCTCTCCACCACCGAAACAGCCCTCACGGCACATCTCGTACGCGTGGACGGCGATGACGCAGCCTTGATCCAGGCGGCCTGCACCGCGCTGCGCGGCCGCTTCGGCATCGGCCACGTGACGCTGCAACTGGAGACGTCCGACCTGGCCGCGCTCTGCGTGCTCAGGCCAGACCACGTGGTCTGACTTATACCAATCCCGAAAGAACCTCGCTCTGACCATCCCCCGTTACGGGAGACACCTCGTGTCAGCTCCTTAGGGGGCAGAGGTGCAGATGACGAAGAAGACACGACGGGAGTTCACGGACGAGTTTACACGCGAGGCTGCGGTTCCACTGCGCGACGGCGGGCGTCCGCTGTCGCAAATCGCGGCCGAGTTGGGTTTGGAGCCATCGGTGCTACGGCGCTAATATCTTCCCACTCTTCCGGTTCATGAGCGCCAGCCAAGCCTACTTCCCGGTAGCCGCCATGGCGCGCGTCCCCGGCGTGTCGAAAGCTGGTTTCTATGCCTGGCGGCATCGCACGCCGTCCATGTAGGTCGTTGCGAGCGGGACATTTTTGTCAAAATCCACAGCCTGGTTTGCACGGGAGACTGACGCAGTCGATACGCAGCTGTCGGCTATCCCGCCGTAACCGGGATAACTCGTCGCGTTCCGCAGCACTCAGGCTGGGAAGCACTTCCTCCCGGTGGCACTCGTGACTACCGGCCTACGCGATCCAGTTGCGGATCGACTGCGCCGTCGGCTCGATCTCTCGGGCGAGATCGTCGGGGTTACGCCCGGCACAGACCAGATCGACCATCTGGCGGCGGAACTCGGGTGAATACGGAACACAGTTTTTCGGCATTATGACATTTTCGTGAGAGCGATCCGTCATACACCGCCGCCAACGCAAGCAAGCGGCACGCCTGCCCGCCATCCGTGCTCTGGCGCGGCGCAGCTCGCAGTTGCGCAGTGTCGAAATTAGGCCGCAGTGATATCGGCGTGGCAAGCCTCGCGCGTTTGCAAACTTGGAATCAGAAACGCTCCGCATCAGGAAAAGACATTTTGAGCCATGCCTCCCGGATTTGGTATGAGCCCATCAAGTTGTCCACAACATCTTGCGCTCATGCCGTCGTTATTCATTGACCTCGGTGGCGTGGCTCGGCACGGTTGGGGAATGCCAAATGAGATGTCCCCCCGCATGCAGGTCCGAGTCCGTGGCCGCTCTTTTATGGCTTTCGTGATCGCACCTGAACCGCCTTTACAGATCTGGCTCAGTCACCTTGACGCTCAGATGCTGCGATCGCCCGGCTTCTTCGAGACGCGCCCTGTGGTGATCGACCTGGCGGCTGTGGGCCCGGATGATCACGGCACGGCGACCCTGTTGACCGAACTCGAACAGCGCGGAATGAGCGTGATCGACGTGGAGAACGCGCGGGATCTGCCAGGCGCCGACCCGTGGAGACGCCGGCTGGTCGGCGGCCGCGAAACCGGCCCGGTGGAACCAACCATTGAGCAGGCCCAGGTGACGCCGGTGTCAGCGCCGCCGCCGTTGCCCGAAGATTGTTCCCTGTTGCTCGACGAGCCGGTACGCTCGGGACAGTCCGTGTTGTTCCTGAAGGGAGACGTCACCGTCGTCGGCGCCGTCTCTTCTGGGGCGGAGATCCTCGCCGGCGGCTCTATCCATATCTATGGTGCGCTGCGGGGGAGAGCCATCGCGGGTGCACTCGGCAACCCCCACGCCCGCATCTTCTGCCAACGCTTCGAAGCGGAGCTGGTGTCGATCGACGGGTACTATCGGACCGCCGACGATATCGATCCGTCGCTACATGGCCGTGCGGTGGAAATACGCCTGGTCGACGAGGCAATTAGCATATCCGTGTTCGGGTAAGAGAAAAGGGAACAGACATGGCCAAAGTCGTGGTGGTGACATCGGGTAAAGGTGGCGTTGGCAAGACGACGTCGACGGCAGCTCTCGGTGCGGCGCTGGCGCAGAATGGCGAGCGCGTGGTGGTCGTCGATTTTGATGTGGGGTTGCGCAACCTCGACCTGATCATGGGCGCCGAGCGCCGCGTTGTCTTTGATATGATCAACGTCATTCAGGGCGACGCCAAGCTGACGCAGGCGCTTATCCGTGATAAGCGGTTGGAGAACTTGATGCTGCTGCCGGCCTCGCAAACCCGTGACAAGGATGCATTGACCAGCGAAGGCGTGGCCAAGGTGATCGCCGAGCTGCGAGAGAAGTTCGACTGGGTGCTCTGCGACAGCCCCGCCGGCATCGAGCGCGGTGCCTCGCTCGCCATGCATCACGCCGACATCGCCATCGTCGTTACCAACCCTGAGGTTTCGTCGGTGCGTGACAGCGACCGCATTATCGGCATGCTGGACAGCAAGACCGAGCGGGCAGAGCGCGGCGAACGCATCGAGAAGCATCTGCTGCTGACGCGTTACGACCCAGTGCGCGCCGAACGTGGCGACATGCTCAAGGTCGAAGATGTGCTCGACATCCTTTCCATTCCGCTCCTGGGCATCATCCCGGAAAGCCAGGAAGTCCTGCGCGCCTCCAACGTCGGCTCACCAGTGACACTGAATGCTCCTATCAGCGCCCCGGCCCGTGCCTATCTCGATGCGGTCCGCCGGCTGCGGGGCGAAACCGTCGACATGACCGTGCCATCCGACAAGGTCGGCCTCGTGGCCCGACTGTTCGGTCGGAGGGCGGCATGAGCGGCATTTTCGACCTTTTCAAACGACGGCCGACCGCCAACGTCGCGCGTGAGCGTCTGCAGATCCTGCTGTCGCACGAGCGCGCCTCCGTTGGACAGGAGGGACTCGTAGCCACCTTGCGCGAGGAAATCCTCGCCGTCATCGCCAAGCATATCCCGGTCGATCGGGACCAGGTGCAGGTAAAACTGGAGCGTAGCGGCGAGTCTTCCATCCTGGAGATCGACGTGACGATGCCGCCGGTGCGTGTCCGCGCCGTGGCTTGAGGCCGGTTCCGGCTGCGCCGAATGCGCTCCGCGCGGGCAGGGCTGTTGCCCTGCACCCACCAGGGGCCGTCGCCCCTGGACCCCGCTCATTGAAACGGATCTTTTAGCGAGAAGGGTCCATATTCGCGTGTTGTCAGCACCCGCGGGTATGGCCCCAAGAGACATGCCTTAAACGAATGGAGTCCCAGAGGCGCCGCCTCTGGCAGGTCCAGGGCAGCGCCCTGGTCGGGCCGAAGGCCATCCGGCGCAGCCGGAACCGGCTCATCAAGGCTTGCAGCCGATCCCATGATTTCATAGCTTGCCCCCCAATATCGATAATCTAGCGATAGGGGGATCGCATCCGAGCAAAGCTCGCACGTCTGCCACGCGGGCAGTCCATCCTGAACGAACTGCGCCGGCGCATCGTGCTCAACGAGTTGCCTCCCGGGTCGGTGCTGGTGGAATTGGCCTTGGCGGCGGAATTGGTAGGCAGCCAGTCGTCCATCCGCGAGGCGCTGCTGCGTCTGGAGGGCGAGGGGCTGGTGGTGCGTTCGGGGCACCAGGGCACGACGATCACCGACCTCGATGCAGTCGAAGCCGGGGAGATCCTGGCGCTGCGGCGGCGGATCGAAGGTCGAGCCGCCAAGACCGTGGTGCGCCGGCGTATGGCAGCAGACCTCGCCCGGTTGGAGATGTCGCTGGCGAATATGCGCCAGGCAGCCGCAGCGGGCGACCTGTGGGACATGGTGCGAGCCGATACCCAGTTTCATCTTGATCTGTTCGCCATCTCCGGCCTGCACGCGATGGAGCCGATTCTGGCGCGCTGCATCCTGCATACCCATCGGTTCCGGCTTTGGGCGCCCTGGCACCATCGCCCGTTGCTGCAGACCGCCGACCGCCATTTGCCAATTCTTGCGGCCCTCCGAGCGGGCGATGCCGCCGATCTGCGCCGGCACATCGAGGCGCACCTCGACACGATCGTGGAAACCAGGAGCGAGACATGACGCCGCACCCGCAGATGCAAGCCATCCTACTCGAACAGCAGGCGACGCCGTTGCCCGATCCCGCGGCGCTGCCGATCGCACAGGCGCGGACCAACTTTGAACGCAATGCGCTGGCCTGGAACACCCCGCTGCCCGAGATGGAAACGGGAGATGTAACCGTCGGCGGCATCGCATGTCGGCTGCTCTCACCGACGGCTGACCCGACCGGTGTGGTCCTGTTCGTTCATGGCGGGGGCTGGACCTTTGGTTCGCCGGCGACGCATGAACGGTTTGCACGCTTGCTGGCCCTGCATTCAGGCGCCGCGGTTCTGGTGCCGGATTATCGCCTGGCGCCGGAGCATCCGGCTCCCGCGGGGATCGAGGACGTGCTTGCCGTTATTGCCGACCTCGATACGATCGTGCCCGCGCGGAAATCGCTTGTGCTGTGTGGAGACTCCGCCGGCGCGAACATCGCACTCGCCGCCGCGTTGTCTCGCCCGGCGAGAGAGATCGCTCTGCTGTCGCTGTTGTATGGCTGCTTCGCGCCGCGGTTCGACACCGCGAGCCACCAACGCAACGGCGACGGTCGTTTTGGCCTCAGCACGGCACGCATGCAGTGGTATTGGAACAACTGGTTGGGAGCCGCCGCCGATCCGCGCACAGCGCCGCTGTATGCAGCACTCGCCGGGCTGCCGCCCTGCCATTTGCTGGCGGCGGCGCTGGATCCGCTGTGCGACGACAGTTTTCTGCTGGCGTCCCGATTGGCCGCCGATGACGTGCCGGTGCGACTCGACGTGATCCCTGGGGTCGTGCACGGATTTCTTCAGATGACGTCGCGGCTGAAGCCCGCCATGCGGGCCACCAGAATGATCGCCGCGGCCATTGCAGAGACGTTGCGACAAGAAGACCACCCAAAATAAAACAAGGGAAAAACCGCCATGAAGTTCACCCGCCGTACCATTCTCGCCGGGGCCACCGCCGCTGCTATTCCTCTGGCCGCACCCCATGCGCAAAAACCGGCCACGGTGCGATGGTGGTACCATTTCGACGATCCCAAAGCGACGCCGGACGCGCTGGTGGCGGGGTTCGAGAAGCAGAATCCCGGCATCAGGATCCAGGCGGAAAGCATTCCCTGGGGTGGCGGCGGCGACTACGACACGCGGCTTTATACTGCGCTGATCGCCGGCAGCGGACCCGACGCTGCGATGGTGAAGTTCCAGAACATGCCGCGGCTTTTGGAAATGGAGGCACTGGCGCCGCTCGACAGGTTCATCGATGCGTGGACTGCCAAGAGCGATATTTCCGACGATTTGTGGAAGCTGCACATGGCGCCGAATGGCAAGCGCTATTACCTGCCGCTGCAGTATGTGGTGCTCTACCTCTATTTGCGCCCGGACTGGTTCGCGCAGAAGGGCCTGCCGTTACCGACCAGCTTCGATCGTTTCCTTGCGGCAGCACAGGCTTTCACCATGGCTGAGCGTTGGGGGTTCGGCCTGCGTGGCGGCTCCGGCGGCCATGATTTCTGGGCGAGCTTCGTGCTCGGCGGCGGCGCGACGCTGGAGAAGGGGGGCCTGGTGACGCCGGCGGCGTTCGCTGCCAACAAATGGTTCATCGATCTGCATCGCACCTATCACGTGACACCGCCGTCGGCACCCACCGATGGTTTCTTGCAGACGATCAACAATATGAAGGCCGGCCGTACGGCCATGACGATCCATCATATCGGGTCGGCCAACGACATGGTCGCAGCCCTCGGCGATAACATCACCGCCATTCCCATTCCGCGCGGCCCGCAGGGCGACGGCTGGACCACCTATGGCGATGGCTCCAACGCGGTGTTCGCAGCCTCCAGAAACCAGGAAGCCGCATGGAAGTGGATTGCCTATCTCTCCACCGGCGAAACCAATACCGCGTTCGCCAAGGCATCTGCGCAGTTGCCGGTGACGACTTCCAGCCTCGCGGCGTGGGATGCGCAGCCGAAGCGTTTCATCCAGGCCTCGGCTGAATCGCTGCCCATCGCGCGGGTGCTTCCGGCGACCACGCAAACGGCGGATTTCACACGCACCGTGTGGCCCCAGACGACACAGAAGGCGCTGCTGGGGCAGATCTCGCCGGATGACATGATGAAGGTCTTCGACAAACTTTACTTCGGATGAGGCGGCAGTTTTCCATGCCCTGGTTGCTGCTGGCGCCGGCACTGGCGATCACGACCGTGCTCGTGCTGGTGCCGGCGGCCCAGACCATCTGGATGTCGTTCCATGATGTCGTGCTGTTCTGGCCACGCTCCCGCCCGTTCATTGGTTTCGCCAACTACCTGACGGCGTTTGCGGATCCGGTGTTCTGGGAAGGCCTGTTGAGTTCGGTCATCTGGGTGGTGGTCTCGGTCGGGCTGCAGTTTTCGGTGGGGCTGGCGGCCGCGTTGCTGCTCAATCGCCGATTCGCCTGGCGCGGACTCGCGCGGGCATTGATCGTGGTGCCCTGGGCGTTGCCCAGCGTCATCATCGGCCTTGTCTGGACATGGATGCTGGATTTCAATCTCGGCTTGGTCAACGAGCTTGGAATGCGGTTGGGTCTGCTGGCGCAGCCGATCCCATGGCTGTCACAACCGGGGACTGCTTTCGCAGCCGTTATCATGGCTGTCGTTTGGCAGGGCTTTCCGTTCTTTGCAGTAACGCTTCTGGCCGGACTGCAGTCCATTCCCGGCGAACTGTATGAAGCAGCGTCGCTGGATGGCGCCAGCGGAATCAAGAAGTTCTACCACGTAACCTTGCCCGGCATTGCCGGAGTGATGACGACAGCACTGTTGCTGCGCATGATCTGGGTAGCAAATTCGTTGGACCTGATCCTGGTGATGACCGGCGGGGGGCCTGGCACTGCCACGCAGACCTTGCCGCTGCATGCTTTCCTGACCGCGTGGTCCGGTGGCAATTACGGCCAAGGTTCGGCGCTGGCGGTCGTTCTTACGCTGTTATTGCTCGGCGTGGTCGTGGCCTACCTCATTCGGAGTGAGCGTGCATGATGCGCAAGCGGATCAAGCTGTTCTTAGGCACTGAGCTTCCGGTTCTTTTCATTCTGCTGTTCGCGTTAGTACCGTGGGGATGGATGGTGCTGTCCTCGTTCCGCCCGGAAGCGGATCTGACACGCTCGCCATTGCATCTGTTGCCGGACACGTTGACGTTGGCTAACCATATCGAATTGCTGGCGCGCACCTCGTTTGCCGAGAACCTGCGTGACAGCATCATCGTCGCCACGGGGGCCGTTAGTCTGGGTTTGTTGCTGTCGCTGCCGGCGGCCTATGCGTTCTCGCGATTTCGGTTTCCCGGACGCAACACGCTGATGGTGCAGTTCCTCGCCATCAACATGTTCCCCGTGGTCATGCTGATCCTGCCACTGTTCGTGCTGTTCCGGCAGTTTGGCTTGCTGGACACGTATCTCGCGTTGATCGCCGGGCACGCGACCTTTACTTTGCCGTTCGCGATCTGGCTGATGACTAGGTGTTGTGGACAAACCGTATCCACAATCTGATCGTTGCAAGCTGAACAAAGCCGAGAAAGCTATTTCCAAGCTTGTCATATCGGGTGGCGCAGCGTCGTGAATGTTTGAGCTTGCTGAAGAACCGCTCGATGCGA
>JANXSM010000074.1 GCA_025352665.1 Rhodospirillales bacterium
CGACCTGGAGGTTCCGGCCGGCCAGATCGTGGCGCTGCTGGGGTCCAACGGGGCGGGCAAGACCACGACCATCAATGCCATCTCCGGCGTGGTTCCCATCCGCGGCGGCAGCATCACCTTCGACGGCCGCAGGGTGGATGGGCTGCACCCGTCGGCGATCGTCAAGCGCCGCCTGATCCAGTGCGCGGAAGGCCGGCAGCTTTTCCCCGGGCTGAGCGTTTTGGACAACCTCAAGCTCGGTGGCTACACGCGAGGCCTGTCGGGTGCTGCGATGCGGACGGAAATGGAGCGGGTCTACGAGCTGTTTCCCGTGCTGCGCGAGCGCCGGCAGCAACTGGCCGGCACGATGAGTGGCGGGCAGCAACAGATGCTGGCGATCGGGCGCGCGCTGATGGCCAACCCGTTATTGTTGATGATGGATGAACCGTCTCTCGGCCTGGCTCCGTTGCTGATCAGCCAGCTTTTCGAATTGATCACCCGTATCAACGCGCAGGGCACGACGATCCTGCTGGTGGAGCAGAATGCCGTGGCCAGTCTGAAGATCGCTCATAGCGCCTACATCCTCGAATCCGGCAAAATCGCCCTATCCGGGCCGGCGCGCGACATGATCGACGATCCTCGGGTTCGCGAGGTGTATCTGGGCCTGTGAGGCTTGCCCGCCTGCGGGCGGACCGCTGTCGGTTGTCGCATAAAGTGTCATTGGAATCCCCGGAAACCCGCGGAAAACGGCACTCCATTAACGCATAGAGCGTTTTCAATTCGTTTGTCCGTATCCGCAGTTGGTTAGATAGTTTTGGCACTCGGCTGCTGAGAAGCGATCGAGTGTTGTGGCGATTGTGTCCCATAGAGTTTTCCTGGTTCGCGGCTCTGCTCGACGGAGCAGCGCTTTGAGTTTTGCAAACACTTGTTCGATCGGGTTCAGGTCTGGTGAGTAGGGCGGCAAAAACATCAGGCTTGCGCCGCGCGCCTCGATCGCCTCGCGAACGCCCGAAACTTTGTGGCTGCCCAGATTGTCAGCCACGACGATGTCGCCAGGGCTGAGTGTCGGGGCGAGAAACTGCTCGATATAGGCGCGAAAGCTGCGCCCGTTGATCGGCCCATCGAACACCGCCGGTGCGACCAGCCGGTCATGGCGCAAACCCGCGAGGAACGTGCTGGTGTTCCAATGCCCAAACGGCGCTGCGCCGAGCACCCGCTTGCCGCGAGGACCCCATCCTCGCAGTGGCGTCATGTTGGTCTTGGTCCAGGTCTCGTCGAGAAAGACCAAGCGTTCCGGCTTCAGCTTCTGCTGCAGTCCACCCCAGGCTTGGCGGGCTGCTGCGACATCGCAGCGCGCCTGTTCGGCGGCACGGATCGACTTTTTTTAAGCGTCAGCCCGATGCGGCGGACGGTGTTCCACATGGTGCCGTTGCTGACCGTCAGACCACGCGTGCTGGCCAACCAGGCACGAAGATCAGCCAGCGTGATCGACGCGTTCTTCTGAACCTCGGCTGCGATCGCATCCTCCAGCCCAGACAAAAGCCCAGGACGCCGATAGCCTCGCACCTTTGTCGTCAACACCCCGGTTCGATCGCGTCGTTGCCGCGCCTTGATCACGTATGACGCACTGACCCCAAACCTCGTCGCGGCCTGCATCGCGGTTAAACCGTTTGCCGCCAAAACGCGCTCCCGCAGATCCTGTGAATAGGATCGACCACGCTGCCAAGGCATTTTCGACCTCCGACTGTTGCCGGAGACCTATGAATCATATTTCGCGCCCGCGCCGGAAGCCCGATTCCAAACGGGGTGGAACCGCTCTAAATTGTCATTGATTCTCGCATAAAGTGTCATTGGCCGATCAAATTAACGCATAAAGTGTCACTGATGCATTTAGCTCGCCTTGATGGACGACACCCCCCTAGCCTCGCAACAATTAGCCTAGCCGCTAAAGTTGCGGATGGCTCAAGTTCAGTGGTGGGCGGACTCCATTTCGGAGACAAAGCTACTATTACATGGACGAAAATTCTGGATTTCCTTGGTGAACCGCCATCTGATCCAGTTCGCCGCAGTTCCGGGATGCCTTGATTTTCGCTGGGGGTCATTGCGATCAGCTACTCCGCGCTGCCGCAGGTTTTGAGTTTCTCCGTTTTCCTTCTCTAGGATGGCCAAAGTGTCGGTGGCCTGCATGTCGGGGGAACGGCTGGAAGGTTGACCAAGCGGATTGACGAAGCCCTTGGGTGGTGCGGGTATGTTGCTCGAACGGAAACGGATCCGCACCATGGCTTCGCGATACGAATTTGATAACCGGGTATGGTTCGTCGCCCGATCCATAAGCGGCTATGTGACGTGTGGTTACACGACTGAACAGGCGGCGGAAAGTTGCGCAGCGGGCATCGACATCCTAGTCAGGCGGCAGCAGCCGGTTTCAACGTAACCATCCGGCGAGCACCGCGGCGGTGATCGGGCTCGGTTGAATCGCTGCTACTCCGGGGCTTTGTCCGGCTTGAGGTCGGCGAGAAGCTCTTTGAGGTTCTCGACGCCGAACGGCGTGAAGGCTGTTGTGGACACCTCATCGTCGAGGTCCATGACGGAGAGGCAGCCGTCTTCAGGATCCATGTCGGAGGCGATATCCTCCAGCAGCGCCTCGTCTACACCCAGCATCCTGGCCACACGTGCGATGGTGTAGACGTAG
>JANXSM010000084.1 GCA_025352665.1 Rhodospirillales bacterium
TGTTCTTCGAGCTTGGCCAGACCCCCTTGGTCAAATGTGTCATCCTGACCGGCGCTGGTGGCAATTTCTGTTCCGGTGGCGATGTCCATGACATCATCGGCCCGCTGACTCGGATGGACGACAGCGGGCTGATCCAGTTCACCCGCATGACCGGCGATCTCGTCAAAGCGATGCGCGCCTGCCCGCAGCCCATCGTCGCCGCCGTCGAGGGTGTGTGCGCCGGCGCCGGCGCCATCCTCGCCATGGCGTCAGACCTGCGCTACGCCACCGCCGCCAGCCGCACCGCCTTCCTGTTCACCCGCGTCGGCCTCGCCGGCTGCGACATGGGCGCCTGCGCCATCCTGCCCCGCCTGATCGGCCAAGGCCGCGCCAGTGAACTGCTGTTCACTGGCCGCGCCATGACCGGCGATGAGGGCCAGGCCTGGGGCTTCTACAATTCGCTCCACGCCCAAGGCGCCGTGCTCGAATACGCGAAAGGCATCGCCGAGCGCATCGCCAACGGCCCCACCTTCGCCCACGGCATCACCAAGACCATGCTGCACCGCGAATGGTCGATGGACATCGACACCGCTATCGAGGCCGAGGCCCAGGCCCAGGCGATCTGCATGGCGACACAGGATTTCGGCCGCGCCTTCGATGCCTTTGCCAACAAGCGCGCACCCGTGTTCAAGGGGGATTGATGCCCGACCAGAGTTTCCTCGCCTGGCCGTTCCTCGAGAACCGCCACCGCGACATCGCAGCCGAGGCCGAAGCCTGGTCACAGGCCAATCTGCACGCTCCTCACAGCGAAGACGTCGATGCCGCCTGCATCGATCTCGCAGCGCGCATGGGGGCCGCCGGCCTGTTCCGCCACTGCCTACCGGAGGACGGCACAATCGACGTGCGGGCACTGTGCCTGTTGCGCGAAACCCTGGCCCGCCACGAACCGCTGGCCGACTTCGTATTCGCCATGCAGGGCCTCGGCACCGGCCCGATCGCCCTGTTCGGCACCCAGGAACAAAAGCAACGCTTCATCCCCCCAGTCCGCAGCGGCCAGGCGCTTGCAGCCTTCGCCCTCTCGGAGCCCGACGCCGGCTCAGACGTCGCCGCCATCGCCATGACAGCGTCGCGCATCAATTCCGGCTGGCGGCTGGACGGCCTGAAAACCTGGATCAGCAACGGCGGCATCGCTGCCCACTACGTCGTGTTTGCCCGCACCGGCGAAGCGCCCGGAACCCGGGGCCTGTCTGCCTTCATCGTGCCATCAGACACGCCAGGCCTCGAAATCGCCGAACGCATCGACATCATCGCGCCCCATCCGCTCGCCACTCTGCGTTTTGACACCTGCATCGTCCCCGAGAACGCCTTGCTCGGCGCCCCCGGCCAAGGCTTCAAGATCGCCATGGCCACGCTCGACGTCTTCCGCCCAACCGTCGGCGCCGCCGCCCTCGGCATGGCCCGCCGCGCGCTCGACGAAGCGATCGCGCGTGCAAAATCCCGCCAGATGTTCGGAGCAACCCTCGCCGACATGCCCGTCACCCAGGCCAAACTCGCCGACATGGCCATCAAGGTCGACGCCGCGGCCCTGCTCGTCTACCGCGCCGCCTGGGCTCGCGACCAGGCCGGCGGCCGCATCACCCGCGAAGCCGCCATGGCCAAGCTCTACGCCACCGAAGCCGCCCAATCCGTCATCGACGACGCGGTACAGATCTTCGGCGGCCTCGGTGTCCGCCGCGGCAACATCGCCGAACGCCTCTACCGAGACGTGCGTGCCCTGCGTATCTACGAGGGTGCCACCGAGGTACAGAAGATGATCATCGGCCGCCAGGTGCTTTCCCCATGACCCATCCCATGCACGGCCCAAACCGCTTCAAGCTCGGCGTGTTCTCGATGAATGCCGACGGCGGCCTCACCCTCACACGCGTGGCCGAGCGCTGGCCGGCCCACTGGGACGGCATCGCCCGCGCCGCCCGCATGGCCGATGAGGCGGGCCTGGAATTCCTGCTGCCCATCGCCCGCTGGAAAGGCTTCGGTGGAGAAATGAATAGCCGCGAGACCAGCATGGAAACGCTCACCCATGCCGCAGCCCTCAGCGGCATCACCAAGAACATCGCCCTGTTCGCCACCGTTCACGTTCCCATGGTCCATCCGGTCTTCGCTGCCAAGGCGCTCGCCACCATCGACCAGGTTTCCTCCGGCCGCGCCGGCCTCAACATCGTCTGCGGCTGGAACCCCGAGGAGTTCGACCTGTTCGGCCTCACCATGATTGAAGACCGCTACGCCCAGGGCCTCGAATGGGCGGAGATCGTTAACCGTATCTACACGGAACCCGAACCCTTCGACTTTGATGGCCAGTTCTACAAACTCAAGAACGTTTCCGGCAAACCGCTACCCCTGCAGCGCCCCCGCCCGGTCACCCTCAACGCCGCCTTCTCCCCCGCCGGCCGAGACTTTGCAGCCCACACCGCGGATTTCCTGTTCACCACCTTCAACGATATCGAAGCCGGACGCTCCCACATCACCGACATGCAAGCTCGCGGCCAGGCCCTCGGCCGCGACATCGGCGTCTTCACCACCTGCCACGTCGTCTGCCGCGAAACCCAGGCAGAGGCCGAGGACTATTACGAACACTACGCCGTCACCATGGCCGACAACGCCAGCGCCGACCACTACATGAGCCAGAAGCAGAAGAACTCGAACTCGCACGACCCGGAAACCTACCGCCTGCACCGCAAACGCTTCGTCGGCGGCGCCGGCACCTACCCGCTGGTCGGCACCCCAAATCACATCGCCTCAGAAATGATCCGTATGAGCAATGCAGGCTTTGCCGGAACCACAGTCTCCTTCGTCAACTTCGCCAACGAACTCCCCTATTTCCTGGCCAATGTCCTGCCCCTCCTGCAAGCGGCGGGCCTCCGGCAGTGACCGGCGGTTGAGGCAGCAAGGCGAGGGGCGTTACCCCCTCGACCCCCACCAGGGGCGTGGAGGCGCGCGCCGGCATTTCGCTGGGTTTAGCTCCCCGGACTTCCTGGCGTTGAGGTAGCTGCGCTGGAGCCTATCCGGTCGCGGATAGACCACGCCGATCCCGTCTGCTCGTTCAAGGCGAGCCCCGACGACATCAATGCCTTGGTCGCTTTGAACGTCGTCCAACGCGCGTCGGTCGACTATACCGTCCCGGTTGCGACATGGCCGTCGGTCGCGGAGATCAAGCAGCAACTGGTGAACAGCTACGGTACGTTGCTGGACCAGTTTCCAGCGTCGGAGGCGGTGGACTACCTCGTGTGGGAGGCCGTTCAAGTCGTCGCTAGGTATGCCGATCCGGCGATAATGCCTGGTCCGAAACATCTGAGCCTCGCCGCGCTGATTATGGAAGGCGTTGCGTCCAACACCAACAGCGCCAATTGGGACGACCTCAACGAGAGGGCGATGCGAATTCTCGATGGTCCGAATTCAGCTGTGCCCCACGTGCGCGTGCCACCGGACGACGTGCAGAACAACGTCCGTCGCGCTTGCCTTTACAAATTTCATGGCTGCGCGGCTCTGGCCGGGCAGAGCGAGAGTGTCTACCGCGACCGAATCGTGGCGCGCGAGACGCAAATCCACGGATGGGCTGACAAGCCAGAAAATCGGGTTGTCGCCGGTAAGCTGCTAGACTTAGCCATTTCAAAACGGACCTTGATGCTTGGCTTATCTACTTAGGACACCGGATACCATCGGGGGGTTTGTCAAGCCGAGCACCCAGCTTCCTGCGACCTCCCCGGCCCAACCACCTGCGGTCATGGTGTCACAGGACCAAGTCGGTCCGCATTAGCACAGCCTCCTTAAGAACTTTTACCGCGCCGACTACGCGGCCGAGCCGGCCGTGATGAATGCGGCCTCGCTCGTTCGTGCCTACGCGCGATCTTTGCTGCCAGCATCGTGGCTGTTCGTTCTCTGCTCGAAGCTCGCTGCCTTGATCGACAAGGCCGCGCCCGGCCTCCCGGCCGCGGACTCGAACACTCTTCGCCATGGCCTTATTCAATTGCGTAGCCATGCGGCGTCTACGGCCGAGCCCTATGACCACGAAGACTATATGCTGGCTGCGCTGACCATTGCTGGCCGGGCGATAAGGCCCTTTTCCATGCAGGCCGCGTCCCTGCCGCTGGCGGCGGCATCTACTCACCGCTTACTGACTCCGGCCTCGCTCGACCGCTGGCGGACCCCCATCTGGACACCGACGGGTTGGTCGAACTGGCACATGCGGTAGGGCTTATCAGATGCGGGATACAGGCGAGGAATTAGACCTGCACCGCAAGCGATCCCGCCGAAGGGAAGACAGGCGCGCTTGCTCTGGAGGGCGTGAGCGCCCGATCAGAAGTGTTTTTCGCGGCAAGCGCCCAAGCCACCGGCTAACTGTTCGCGCAAGGCGATATCGCGGACAACGACGAGGCGGCTGTCGTCCATAGCTTCGAAGTGCCAGTTCGGGCGGTTCGTCATGCGACGAGCGCGCCAGGTCGAACAGGGAAGGTGGTGCTGCGAGAATTCAGCCTATCCTCGATCGCAGATGGCGCTGTGACTGAAACAACGCCTGTCGAACGAGTTGCACGGACGCTGGAGGCCGCAAAGTTTCCGCGTATGCCGGCACCGTTGCAAATTGCTGGCATTGCTTTTGATGCGCCAGTGGCTTTTTTCGGAGCGCCGCCTTCTCCGGATCTGGTGGTGACTTGGTGAGCGCAGCATGCCTGCGCACTGCCGCGATGAGGAGCTTGATCTCGGCCAGCCGCCGCGTCTGCTCGCGCTTGATGCTCGTCATGACCCCGCGCTGGATCCGCTTGTCGTTGATGTGCTCCAGTCGCATTTTGAAGCGCGCAATGTCCACCCAGACCTGCTCGATGTAAGTGAGGTGATCGCTGAGCAGTTCGAGGCGGGCGCCAGGGGCCATCTTGTCCTGCTCACCGAGAAGGCGGGTCGTGTCCCAAGCCGCGGTGTAGCAACGGCGCTGCTGAGCAGAGTTGGCTGCCCATTCAGGCTGCCAGTGACGGCACGCTGACGGCGAAATCATCGCTCAACGGAGCAATCGTTT
>JANXSM010000111.1 GCA_025352665.1 Rhodospirillales bacterium
CATACAGAAGAAGCGCCACCAGCATCGCCGGGTGATAGGGCGGCTGCCCGCGGTTCTCCTCATAAGTGCCCATGATCGCCGACAGATCCAGCGCCTCGCGCACCGTGTCCCGCACGAAATGCGCCAGGTGCCCCGCCGGCAAGTAGTCGTGCAGTGACGGAGGAAGCACCCAGCCCTGGTCAACGTCCCACGCGCGAAAGGTCTGAGTCACGCCATGAAACAAAAAACTAGTGTGGCATGACGTTGCCTAGCAAACGCCATACTGCGCTAGCTGGCGAGAGTCCTGCCGAAGCGGGTATTGCTGCATTATCAGACCGATCCAACCCGCTGACGGCTTGCGGGTATGCCCATTCTGGTTCGCTGCGGCGGCGTTTTGACCGGCGAACCGGTAAACGCGCGAATCGCCTGTGGACAACTCTTGACCGACACGAAAGAACCAATGTAGAACGGAGCTCAGGTTGCCGATATGTTCTGAACTCACCTCAACCCCGTCGGCCGCTGGGAACATTGCCGATGCTCACGCGCAAGCAGCACGAATTGCTCATCTTTATCGAAAAGCACCTGAGCGAGACCGGGTTCTCACCGAGTTTTGAGGAGATGAAGGAAGGGCTCAATCTCAGGTCTAAATCGGGCATCCACCGGCTCATCTCGGCGCTGGAGGAACGCGGTTTCCTCAAGCGTCGGCACAATCGTGCCCGGGCCCTGGAAGTTACCCGTCCGCCCGAAGACCAACAAATCACCCCCGCAGCACACCAGCCGTTGTCCAGTTTCTCGCCGAACGTCATCCACGGCGATTTCGGGGCCCGGATGCAAGGGGTGCGCACCGGCAGCGACGCGGCCGCGGTGCAGCTCCCATTGTACGGACGGATCGCCGCCGGCCTGCCGATCGAGGCGGTGCGCGATGGCGGGGCGCATATCGAGGTTCCCGTCTCCATGCTGGGCGCCGGCGAGCACTATGCCTTGGAGGTTGCCGGCGATTCGATGATCGATGCCGGTATTCTCGATGGCGACACCGTCATTATCTGTCGCGGCGATGCAGCAGAAAACGGCCAGATCGTCGTAGCCCTGGTGGATGAGGGTGAAGTGACCCTCAAGCGCCTGCGCCGCCGCGGCGCGTCCATCGCCCTGGAGCCAGCCAACCCTCGCCACGAAACGAGGATCTTCCCGGCCGATCGAGTGCGCGTCCAAGGGCGGCTAATTGGGCTGATGCGCAATTACTAGAACGGTCCCAGGCGGATTTTCGCCAATCTGATTGGAACAGCCGCTTTACAGCCTGATCGCCTCCGACAGTCGAAGCGATCAGCCTATAGGCTATTGTTTCAAAAACAAATTTTATCGCACGGTTGCTTCAACCTAAGGCAATATTGCCCCTGGCGTCGGCGGGACAAAACCGTGACATGATTTCGTCGAGCCAGTGCAAATCCTGTCCCCACGCCGCGCGCGTGGCTGCGACATCGGCGGGGCCGCGCGAGAACTCCAACGCTTCTGGAAGCCCCGCGGGCGGCAGATAAACCGGCTGGCAGTGGGGATAATCCCGCACGCGCCAAGCCGGGCGATGCGTGGTGAAAAAAGCCACGGACGGGACGGAAAACGCGTCAGCAAGATGAACCATCGCCGTATCAACGGAAATGATCCAACGCGCTTGCGCCACCAAATGGCACAAGGCCGTGAGCTGGTGCTGCGGGGGCACCTGCTCAACGCGCCCGCGCAGGGCGGGCGGAGTGCGTCCTTGTGTCTGCACATCCCAGCCCCTGTCCAGAAGCCAGCGAAGGATCCGTTCATGCGCCCCCTCCGGCATGTCACGCAGCGGCATCGAGCTTGCGGGACAGACGAGGGCGGTGCGCTTCAACGGGACCGGCAGCGGCCCCACCCGCGGCGCCAGCCAAAGGTTGCGTTTGAGCACGGATGGCACAGCCTCGGCGTCGAGCCCCAGGCGAGACAGAAAGAAATCGGACATCGCGACGCCACGAAAGTGTGGATCGAAGGCGAAATCACGAATGTCGATCGCCCGGTCGAACCCGTCGGCCAGCAAAAGGCTCGGTTCGATCTGCTCCGTCAGAGCCGCGACCGCAGCGAAATCCTGGGTAAGAGGATACAACTGGTCGACCATCCGGTGCAGCCCGGGCTTGCGGTAAAGAACCGGAAGCGTGGGTGCTGCGCCAAGGCCCTGCGCAGTGTGGAGGGCCTGCAGCCCGATCAGGCTGTCGCCGAGGCTGATGCCGAAGCCGTTGAGAATCGCCCAGCGCTGCTTGCTTGTGCCCACGGTACCCATCCGAATGTGATCGCACCGAGAGCGCAACACGATTTTGTGTCTGCTATCACCGGTCTGCAACCCAGGCACGTGGCCGGGTTTGAATGGACATGGCAGGTTTTTAAGTGTTGTCAGCGCAAATAGGTGATGCGCGGGGCCCACAATCGGGGAAGAATGATGTGGCAGGTTGGTGAAACCGCCATACCTCTAATTCCGGCAGTGCTCCGGGGCCTTCCGGCAGAATCCGGTGCGCACGTATATCCGACTTTGTCGACTTGTTGATACGACCCAAGGAGCGTCAGATCCCATGCTCTCCCGCAATCTCGAACAGACGCTCCACCGCGCCCTCTCGCTCGCGTCCGAGCGTCGGCATGAATATGCAACCCTGGAACATCTGTTGCTCGGCTTGGCCGACGACACAGATGCGGCGACCGTCCTGCGTGCCTGCGGTGTCGATCTCGACAAGCTGCGCACAGACCTGACAGAGTTCCTCGACAAGGATCTGGCGGGTCTGGCGACCGATCGCCCAGGCGAGCCAAAACCCACCGCCGGCTTCCAGCGGGTGGTCCAGCGTGCTGCGATCCACGTGCAATCGTCCGGCAAGGACGAGGTGACCGGGGCCAACGTGCTCGTCGCTCTGTTCAGCGAGCGCGAAAGCCACGCCGTGTATTTCCTGCAGGCGCAGGACATGACGCGTCTCGACGCGGTCAACTTCATCAGCCACGGCATTGCCAAGGCGCCCGGGCGCAGCCAGCCCCGGCCGGTCCAAGGGAGTGCGCCCCCGAGCGACGGCGCCGCCCCCGAGGGCGAGCGCGAGGAAAAGCCCGGCAAACGGGGCCAGGACGCGCTGTCCAACTACTGCGTGAACCTGAACAAAAAAGCCATGAGCGGCAAGATCGATCCCCTGATCGGCCGCGAGATGGAGATCGAGCGGACCATTCAAATCCTGTGCCGCCGCACCAAGAACAACCCGCTCTATGTCGGTGACCCCGGCGTCGGCAAGACTGCGATCGCCGAGGGCCTGGCCAAGCGCATCGTCGAGGGCGACGTGCCGGAGGTGCTGGCCAAAAGCACCATCTACTCGCTCGACATGGGCGCATTGCTCGCGGGCACCCGCTACCGCGGCGACTTTGAGGAGCGGCTGAAGGCGGTGGTCACCGAACTTGAGGCGCAGCCCAACGCAGTGCTGTTCATCGATGAAATTCACACCGTGATTGGTGCCGGCGCGACGTCGGGAGGGGCGATGGATGCGTCCAACCTGCTGAAACCCGCGCTCGCGGCCGGAACTCTGCGCTGCATCGGCAGCACAACCTATAAGGAGTTCCGCACCTATTTCGAGAAGGACCGCGCCCTGGTACGGCGGTTCCAGAAGATCGACGTCAACGAGCCCTCGCTCGAGGATGCGATCAAGATCCTGCGCGGCCTCAAGACCAACTACGAGAAGCATCACAAGGTGCGTTACACCGAGGAGGCTATCCGAGGCGCCGTGGAGCTCTCGGCCAAATACATTCACGACCGCAAGCTTCCTGACAAAGCGATCGACGTGATCGACGAGGTCGGTGCCAGCCGGATGCTCCAGCCCGAAGGCAAACGACGCAAAACCGTGACGTTGCGTGATGTCGAGGAGATGGTGGCCAAGATCGCGCGCATTCCCCCCAAGTCGGTCTCGGCCGACGACAAGGAGACGCTGCGCAACCTGGACCGCGACCTCAAGTCGATGGTGTTCGGTCAGGACCGGGCCATCGAGGCGCTTGCCGCTGCGATCAAGCTGTCCCGCGCCGGACTTCGCGAACCGGAGAAGCCGATTGGCAACTATCTGTTCTCTGGCCCAACCGGCGTCGGCAAGACCGAAGTGGCACGCCAGCTCGCCTCCACGCTGGGCATCGAGCTGATCCGCTTCGACATGTCTGAGTACATGGAGCGTCATTCGGTCAGCCGCCTCATCGGCGCGCCCCCGGGCTATGTCGGCTTCGACCAGGGCGGCATGCTGACCGACGCCATCGACCAGCACCCTCATTGTGTGCTGTTGCTCGATGAGATCGAGAAGGCGCATCAGGATCTCTACAACATCTTGCTGCAGGTCATGGACCACGGGAAACTGACCGACCACAACGCCAAGACGGTCGATTTCCGCAACGTGATCCTGATCATGACCACCAACGCCGGGGCCGCCGACATGGCCAAGGAAGCAATCGGCTTCGGCCGCGAGGGCCGGGCCGGCGAGGACGAGGATGCGATCAAGCGCATGTTCACCCCCGAGTTCCGCAACCGCCTGGACGCCGTGATCCCCTTCGCAGCCCTCACGCAGGACACGGTGGGGCGCGTCGTGGAAAAGTTCGTCATGCAGCTCGAGGCCCAGCTGGCCGACCGCAACGTGACAATCGAACTCTCGTCGGGCGCCAAGGAATGGCTCGCCGAGCGTGGCTACGACCGCCTGTATGGCGCACGGCCGCTGGCCCGCGTGATCCAGGAATACATCAAGAAGCCGCTGGCGGAGGAGCTGCTGTTCGGCCGCCTCACCAAGGGCGGCTCGGTGAAGGTCACACTGAAGGACAAGGCGCTCGACTTCGAGGTCATCGAAGCCAACACGCCGCCTTCGGCCAAGATCGAGCCGGACGATACCGAACGCGAGCCGGAAACGGCGGAGTAGGCAGAGCGCCCCCGGTTCTGGCAGGAACCGGGGGCGTTTTTATGTTTCGCCCGCTTGCTCTCGCCATCGTGGCACCCCAGGCTGGGGCGGTTTTGATGAGCCCGGAACATGCACGCAAGCCCACCAAATGCGGCATCGCGATGCTCGACAGCGCCATTGTTGTTGTTCCCAGCAGCTTGAAATATCTGAGTAAATCACCCGAGAGCACGAATCCCAAGGACCTCGCACAGTCGCGGCCACACTGCGTTCTTTCCCACCGGTTTCGCGTGCCTGCCCGCAGCCCCCTTGATCCTGCCCGACCTGTTTGATCGGCTTCGCGTTCGTATTGCCGTGCGTGGTGCTCGGCATCCCCCGCGGCGCCGGCACTATCTTCATCGCCCATGCCACCATCGGCATGTCCCATACGGCCGCCGTGGTCCGCGCCCGGCTGACCTCCGTTGGCGCCACCACGCTTGGCGCAATGCTGCGCATCACCGTCTCCCTTGGCAGCTCCGGCCCTGGCCGCTGCCCGGCTACTCGCCTTCACGCTTTCGCTCGATGATTTCGGGTCGCGAGCTTCGTCTCCGGTCCGGTGCAACGACGCTGCTATTCTCCGCCCCGCGGCCGATGCTGGGTGCTACCCCATGGCCGAAAAGCCCAGCCCCACGGAGCGCAACATGGACCTGATCTGTTATCTCCACCCCGGTTGGGCACCCCATATCCGTCCTGCCGAGGCGACGCGGGACTGGATGGATCGCACCAACGAAAGCTTTGCGTATCGCTGCCTGCCACTGAACATCGCCAACGCCCACGGCTGGGAGGTGCTGAGCCCGTGCGACTTCACGGCCTCATGGCGCGGCGGCACCGATGTGAAGGATGTCATCATCCGTGTTCCCCCCGGAACGCCCGCGCATGACGCGCCGGTGTCGATCTTCGGCCAGGCGGTGTTGACCTTTCACATCTACGGCATCTTTCGCACCCCGCCCGGCTGGAACATCTGGGTTGGCGGCTCGCCCAATTCGGCAAAGGATGGCATCGCGCCGTTGTCAGGGATCATCGAGACGGACTGGTCGCCCTACAGCTTCACCATGAACTGGCGCTTCCTGCGGCGGAATCACGTGGTGAGCTTCAAGAAAGGTGAGCCAATCTGCTTCTTCTTCCCCGTCCAGCGGGCCGCAGCCGAACAGTTCCGCCCCCGCTTCGCCGCGATGCCAAAGGATCTCATGGCCCAGTTCAAGGCCTGGTCCGCCTCGCGTGACGCGTTTCGCATCGAGATGGAACGCAACCCGCCCGCAGCTCCGTCCGACAAATGGCAGAAGCGCTACTACCGCGGCATCGACATGAACGATCAATCGGGTGCTGCCGACCATCGCGCCAAGGTGCGCCTGGCGCCGTTTGCACCCATGGATGCGCCGGTCGGTGAACCCAATACGGAACTCGTCTTGCGTGGTGATGCCGTCAAGCTCAGCCGAATCCTGCGGGCGGTCGTTCATGGCGTGGTCGAGAATGGTGACGTCCAAACCCTGGTTGGGGGTCTTCAGAACCTCGGTCTCACTGCCAAGGAGGCGTTAGCGGTGATCGAAGCGTTACAGGCCGAAGATCAGCATGGGACAGATAGTCCCAAGGTGTGATGGATTGGCGCATCGGTTCATGATCTTGCGCTATCGTCGCGTAAAGCGCTGCTATATGTGAAGGCTCGGGTCGTTGAATCCGAATTTCAACACTCTGCTTTGAAGCGCGGCGCACGCAGGTGGATGAGCAAAAATATTGGCATAAGCCGTCCTACGGACTTAGGATTATGCCAAAAGCAAGAGAAATCGATGGTACAGATGGATGGTGGGATCAGGCAAAAATATCTGCAGATCTGCGGAAAATAGTGGGCTAGTTGAAATCTCCTGTAGCTGTGCCGCAAGCAGAGATGATGACTGAAGCTGATCAAGATAAAAATTTTAGGTCGGACTCGAACGCGCTTCAAGTTGGTGACCAAACTGAATCAGGCCGCTCCGCCAAACCGCTTGCTTCTTCTGGACGTGAGTCGGGCAGGCACATCTTGCCAAGTCCCGAGATACTTGAATCAGCGGGCGTTCTCTATACTGACTTTTTCCGGTTCATCAGCGACAGTCTCCATCCGCGCTCGTATTTCGAAATCGGAACCCAATTGGGACGATCGGTCAGGTCCTTCACATGCAGCGCAGTCTGCGTCGATCCCCACTTCATGCTCGATCAGGACGTCCTGGCAGGTCGCCCGCAGACCCATTTCTATCAAATTCCATCGGATACCTATTTTGCGGAGAATGATCTGCGAAGCATATTTAAATTAGGGCCTGATATTTGCTTTCTAGATGGCATGCACCGAAGCGAATACCTTTTGCGTGACTTTATGAATACCGAACGGCTGTGCCACAAACAGTCCATCATATTCATGCATGACTACCTGCTTGCCAATGCACGGATGGCGCTTCGAACCCACGAGATCGGCGATGTATCTGAAGGGAACTGGCAACATGCTTGGACTGGAGACGTCTGGAAAGTCGTCCCGTTGCTGAAGAAGTTCCGGCCTGACCTGAAGATTTTCTATCTTGATTGCGCACCTACTGGATTGGTTGCTGTGTCGAATCTCGACCCCGGTGACACGAGCCTGCGGGAAAGCTACAGCGGGTTGGTCGACGAATTGCGTAACCTCGACTTGAATACATTTACGCTCCGCCGCTTGTGGAATGAAACCCCAGTTATCTCGTCGCGGTCTCTCATGGAGTTCCCCGAGGACATCACGCTTTACATGAGCATCTACTAGGAGCCTGTCCGAGAATTCGCTAGCCGACGCGGATGAGTGTCTGATGCACTTAGCTGCATGAGCAAGGCCTTTCGCGCGTGGGACGTTGACCAGGGTTGGGTGCTTCCTCCGTCGCTGCACGACGATGTGCCGGCGGGGCACCTGGCGCATTTCGTGCGGGACACGGTGCGCGAGGCGCTGGATCTGTCGGCGATCATGGGCACTTATGAGGAGAACCGCGGGCAGCCGCCCTATCACCCGGCGATGCTGGTGGCGCTTCTTCTGTATG
>JANXSM010000122.1 GCA_025352665.1 Rhodospirillales bacterium
GGATGAACCGGGCCAGGCGACGACTTTAGAGCGTGATGACCGAAGGTGGGATCACCGAAAGGTCTGAATCACGCGATAAAACAAAGAGCTAGAGCGGGATGACGTCGTCTATCAGACGGCATCCCGCTCTAGGGCAATATCGCCTCCGGTAGGCGAAGTGATCAGGCTCTAGGCAACCGCGTCAGCGGGAAGGCTGACGTCGGCGGTTTGCTGGACCGGGCGAGCCGCTGGGTTGCGGTCGGTGAAGGTGGCGCCGACGCCAAACAGGGTCGCCGCGGCGAACGCGGCAAGGATAAATCGTTTCATCGTGGTTCTCCTGAATACCAGAGGGCCAAAGCCCGGCCGCTTCTGTTGGCAGAGATATGCGCTCCCGCCCCAGCAAACAGAACCTACGGTGAACGGATGACACTCATGCGCACAGGTATGAGACAAAGCTGAATTGCTTGTCATTCAGCGAATTTTCGATGAGGTCTCATCATGGTTGGGCCGTAGCGGCCGGTCGAGCAGGGTCACGATCTCATCGGCGATCGTCGATCGCCCGGTGACCACGCGGGCGACGGCTTCGCAAATCGGCAGATCGACCCCGGCCGCCGCGGCTCGCGCAACCAGTGCTGGGGCGGTGGCCAAGCCTTCGGCGACGGTGCTTCGTGCGGTCAGGATCTCGGCCAGTGCCACGCCGCGGCCGAGTTCCAGGCCGAGGCTGGTGTTCCGGCTGCGGGCGCTGGTGCAGGTGAGCAGTAGATCGCCCAGGCCCGAAAGGCCGGCGACGGTTGTGGCATGGCCGCCCAAGGCGACCGCGAGGCGGGTGATCTCGGCAAGGCCACGGGTGATCAGGGCGGCGCGGGCGTTCTCGCCCAGGCCGGCGCCGATCGCAGCGCCGGCGGCGATTGCGATCACGTTCTTCGCGGCCCCACCGATCTGGGCGGCCAGGGGATCGTCGCTGGCGTAGAGCCGAAAGCCGGGAGTGGCGAGGCATTCGATCAGGATACTGCGGGCGTCACCGGCATGCCCCGCCACGATCGCGGCGGCGGGTAGGCGGGCTGCGATCTCGTGGGCAAAATTCGGCCCGGTCAATACCAAGCCGGTGCTCGACGGATGACAGGCGGCGAGGATCTCCAGTGGCAGACACAGGCTGCTGCGCTCCAGACCCTTGGCACAGGCCACGGCGATTTCCGGCGCCGGAAGTTGGGCCAGGATTGCGCGAAGATGTTGCATAGGGACTGCGAGCAGCGCGATCCGGCGATGGGGCAGCGTTGCAGTGACGTGTATCGCATCGGGCAGCCTTGCACCGGGCAGACGAGCATTGGCGCGGGTCTGTTGAATTTCACAGGCCTTGGCCGGATCGCGCGCCCATAGAACGACGCCATGTCCGGCGCGGGCGGCTTGGATGGCCAGGGCGGTGCCCCAGGCGCCGGCGCCGATGACGGCGATTTCATTCATCGACGAGCCGGTCGACCGCGAAACCGGCCCCGTCCTCCCCAGCGCCGTCCTGCCCAGCGCCGAGGCGGTCGAGCATCGCTTTAAGAATGGTTCCAGCGGCAGCCTCGAAGCCGAACGGTGGGTTGACCACGATCATCCCGCAACCGTTGAGGCGACTTGCATCCAGCGGTGCACGCAGCCATAGCTCGATTGAGACGATATCGCGCAGGCCGCTTTGGCGCAGGGCGAGATGAAGCTCGCGCACCGGCGTGCGGTGCTTGACGGGAAACCAGGCGGCGAGCACGGCCTGGCGCATCCGGGTGGTGGCCAGCTTCAGCCCCGTAACGACCTGGCCAAACTCGTTTGGCTGTTCATAGGGCGGGTCGATCAGCACCAGGCCGCGCTTTTCGGCCGGGGGCAGCAGCGCGCCGATCGCCTCCCACGCATCGCGCCGGTGCACCGCGACCTGCGGATCGCGCGAAAAACGTTGCCGTAGGGTTGCCGCATCCTCGGGGTGCAGCTCGCAGCAGGCCAGCCGATCCTGCGGGCGGAGCATGGCGCGGATGAGCGCGGGCGAGCCGGGATACAGGCCGACGCCCTGCACCAGGCCGAGGTAATCGGCCAGGAGGTCGGGCGGGTCGGCCAGCAGTCGGGCGATGCCCTGGTGCCATTCACCGGTGCGCTGCGCCTCAGGGCTTTCGAGGTCGTAGGCGCCGGTGCCGGCATGGGTGTCGAGCACGAACACGCCACCGGGCTTGCGCTGAAGGGCGCGCAGCAGCCACACGAGCACGGCGTGTTTCAGGCAATCGGCGAAATTGCCGGCGTGGAAGGCGTGTCGATAGTTCATGTCAGCTCCGCGAGCGGCCAGCGCGGCCTGGGGGCCGCGGCCATGCTGTCGGCGCGGCCGAGGCGCATGCGCTCGATACCGGTCCAGGCCACCATGACGGCGTTGTCGGTGCAGTATTTCAGGGGTGGCGCGGCAAAGCGAAAGCCGGCGCGTTCGGTGGCCGCCTGCAGGGCGGTGCGAAGCGCCGCGTTGGCCGCGACGCCGCCGGCCACGACCAGCAATCCCGCGCCGTGCTCATCCGCGAACATCCGCATGGCGTGGCTCGCGCGGTCGGCGATCACGGCGGCGACCGCGGCCTGGAAGCTTGCGGCGATATCGGCGGCGGTCTCCAGCGCGATGGCGCCGGGCGGCAGCGCTGCAACTGCCTGCGCGACCGCGGTCTTGAGGCCGGAGAAGCTGAAGTCACAGCCCTTGCGCCCCAGCAGCGGCCGCGGAAACGCGTAGGCGCGGGGATTGCCGTTGGCGGCGAGCCGTTCAAGCGCAGGTCCGCCCGGCCACCCAAGGCCGAGCAGCTTGGCGACCTTGTCAAACGCCTCGCCGGCGGCATCGTCGATCGTGCCGCCGAGGCGGACATGGTGGCCTACGCCGAGGACAGCGATGCACTGGCAATGACCGCCCGAGACCAGCAGCAGCAGATAGGGGAACGCCGCGTCCAGGCCCAGCGACGGCAGTCTTGCGGTCAGCGCGTGGGCCTCCAAATGGTTGACGCCGACATAAGGGATACGATGGGCCAACGATACACCTTTGGCAAAGCCGCTACCGACGATGAGACCGCCGATCAGCCCCGGCCCCAGGCTCGCGGCGACCGCTGCGAGATCGCCGAAGCCGAGGCCGGCCTGGGCCATCACGCGATCCACCAGCCCGGGCAGGTGGGCAAGATGGGCGCGGGCCGCGATCTCCGGCACCACGCCTCCGAAGGCTGCATGATCGGCCTGGGACAGTACCGCTTCCGCCAGCACGCGCCCGTCGGAAGCCAACACCGCGGCGGCGGTGTCGTCACACGACGTCTCGATTCCCAGTACGGGGCTGGGGCAGATCACCGCTGGGCTGCCTTGCAAGATGCATCTTTCTTTCATGCGAACATGGTTTTAGGACACCGCCATGAACACCGCCCACCCCCCCTACGCAGAGCTGACCGTCACCCCCCGCGTGCGGCCGCATCGCCGCGCCTTGCCGTTGCGGGTAGGCACGCGCGCCTCGCCCTTGGCATTGGTGCAGACCCGTGACTTCCTTTCCACTCTGCGCCACTTCTGCCCGGTGCTGCGGGGAATGGATGTATTCGAGGAACATGCCATCCATACCACCGGCGATGCGGTGCAGGACCGCAAGCTGGCGGAGATTGGCGGCAAGGGCCTGTTCGCCAAGGAGATCCACGAGGCGTTGGTCGATGGTCGCGTCGATTTCGCCGTTCACAGCCTCAAGGATCTGGAGACAGACCTCCCTGATGGCATCGTGCTCGCCTGCACCTTGCGCCGCGAGGACAGCCGCGACGCGCTGATCCTGGGGCCGGATGCCGATCCCGTCGATCCGCTCGACCCGTTCGCGAGCCTGGCCTGGGGCGCATTGATCGGCACCGCCTCCGTGCGGCGGCAGGCGCAGATGCTGCATGCCCGGCCAGACCTGCAGTTCGCGCTGCTGCGCGGCAATGTGCAGCGCCGGCTGGACCGGGTTGCCGCTGGCGATTTCGCAGCGACGTTGCTGGCGGTGGCTGGCCTGCGCCGCCTGGGCCTGGACGCGCAGGGCGCTGCGATTGATCCTTCGATCATGGTTCCGGCCGCCTGCCAGGGCATCGTCGGGATCACCGTGCGCGCCGACGATGTTGAGCTGCGCGAAATGCTGCGCGGCATCGAGGATCCTGACGCGCATACCGTGGCGACCGCCGAGCGGGCGCTGCTGGCCGAGCTCGACGGGTCCTGCCGCACGCCGATCGGCGGCCATGCCGAGCTTCTCGCCGATGGCGACCTTCGGCTGACTGGCCTGGTGGCGCGCACCGACGGCACGTTCCTGCTCCGCCGCGTGGCGACCGGGGCGCGCGGCGATGCCGCCCGGCTCGGTCGCGATCTTGGCGCGAGCCTGCGCATGGACTGCCCGCGGGACATCTTTGTCTGAACCAAGCGGACCCGGAGGCGGCCGGGGTGTGCTGGTCACCCGGCCGCAACCGGGCCTTGACGTGACCATGGCGCGGCTGGCGGCCCAGGGCTTCTGCCCGGTGGCAGCGCCGATGCTGACGATTGAAAGCCGCCCGCTCGCCGTCAGCCATATGCCGCAGGCTGTGTTGGTCACCAGCGCCAATGCGCTCGCCTCGCTGCCGCACGCGCTGCATGCAGTCCGACTTTTCGCCGTGGGCGATGCCACGGCCGAGCGCGCGGCCGCCGCAGGCTTTGGCGATGTCGCGAGCGCCGGGCGGGACGGCCAGGCTCTCGCGGCGCTGGTGTCGCAACGGCTCTCCCCATCGGCCGGGTCGTTGCTGCTGGCCAGCGGTGCCGGCCAGGGTTTGGCGCTCGCCGCCGATTTGCGTGGCCGGGGGTTCACCGTCCATCGCCGCCTCGCCTACGGTGCGCGCCGCGTGACGGCCCTGCCCTCGGTCGCCGAGGCGGCGCTGGCGGGGAACAAGATCGCGTCCGCGCTGTTCTTCTCGGCGGCCACGGCGCAGGCCTTCTTGCTGTGCATGGCGACGCGGTCCGAGCTAGTGTCAGGCGTCGAGGCGCTGGCGATTTCACACCCTACGGCGCAGGTGCTCGCAGGCTTGCCATGGCGTAGCATCCGTGTTGCATCCCATCCGAACCAGGACGAATTGGTGGCCCTTTTGTCATGACCGAAACGAACGCCACGCCCTCCGACCCCACGCCGTCCGACCCCAAGCCGTTTGGGCCGAAGTCGTCCGATAACGAGACCGTCAAACCGATGGAGCCGCCGCATGCGGCCGTGCCGGTCATGATCGCAGGCCTCGCTGAATCGCCCCTGCCGCCTACGGAACCGCCCCCGGCGATGATCCCGCCGAACCCGCCTGCACCAGACCGGCCAGCCCGCCCGGGCACGCCGATCTGGGCGACCGCGCTGGTGGCCGTGCTGCTGGCCGGCGGGCTTCTGTATGTTTATTTCGATCGGTCGCAGGACGATGCGCGGGTCGTCTCGCTGGAGAGCGAGCTGCACAACACCCAGCAGCGGCTGGTGTCGCTGGAGCAGAAACCTGCACCCGATCCGGCGCCGCTCGCCAATCGGCTTGGAGCGGTCGAGACCGGGCTGAAGGCGCTGCAGCAGCGCCCCAGCCAGACCGTCGACACATCCGCGATCGATCAACGGCTGACCGCATTGGAGAACCGTCCCGCGCCCGACGTGGCCGGACCGGTCGCGGTCGCGGTTGCGCCGTTCACCGGGCGTTTGGATGCGCTGGACGCGAAGCTGCAGCAGAACGCGGCGCAGGATGCTGCCCGGGCCACCGCCGCCGCCCGACTGCGCGCCGCCTCCGCAGCACTCGATGCCGGCCAGAAGCTGGGCGATCTGCCCGGCGCGCCAGAGGCCCTGAGCCGCTACGCCCAGGTCGACCCGCCGACCGAGGCGGGGCTGCGCCTGGCCTTCCCCGCCGCGGCGGCAGCGGCCGAGGCCGCGAGCCGCCCTGCCCGGGACGGATTGAATTTCGGCGAACGCATGCTCCGTCGTATCCAAGGGCTGGTCACCGTGCGTGCCGGCGACAAGGTGCTGGTGGGCCCACCAGCCTCCGTCATCCTCAACGCGGCACGCGGCAAGCTCAATGCCGGAGACCTCGCCGGCGCCCTTGCCACGCTCGACACGCTGGACGCACCGGCGGCCGCCGCTATGGCGGATTGGCGGGTCCAGACGCAGGACCTGCTCGACGCGCGCTCTGCACTGGCGAGCCTGGGGGCGCATTCCTGATGCGCGGCATTCTTTCGGCCGTCCTCGCCGTCGCCATCGCCGTGGCGGTGGCGTGGTGGGTGGCCGGGCTGACCGGCACCGTGGATGCGACGATTGCCGGTTACACGATCGAAACCACGACCCCCGTGGCCGTTCTGGGCGTCGTGGTGATTGGTATCCTGCTGGTGCTGGTGCTGAAGCTGTTCGGCTTTGTCGTGACCCTGCCGTTGCGAATCGGTGCGTGGCGGGCAGGCCGGCGGCGGCGGGCCGGTGAAGCGGCCAGCACCCGCGCGCTGGTGGCGATCGCTGCGGGCGACGCCGGCGCCGCGCGCAGCGAGGCGGCTCGCGCGCGTCGTTTGTTGGGCGATACCGCGCAAACGCTGCTGCACGCCGCTGAAGCTGCGCGCCTGGCGGGGCGCGAGGACGAGGCGGCTGCCTTGTTCAAGCTGCTCGCCGCCCGCAAGGATGCGGCTTTTCTCGGCCTGCGTGGCTTGTTTCGCCAGGCGATGGCCAAGGAGGATTGGACCGAGGCGTCGCGGCTGGCGCACGAGGCCGAGGCGGTCCGCCCCGGCGCCGCATGGCTGCGGGCCGAACGCGCGCAACTTGCCGTGCGTACCGGCAACTGGACGCAGGCGCTGGCTTCGGCCGGCCCCGGCCTTGACGCCGCCGCTTTCGCCGTGGCGGCACTGGACCAGGAGACCGACGCTGCCCGTGCCATGCGCATGGCGCGACGGGCCTGGAAGGACAATCCGGATTTCAGTCCGGCCGCCGTCGCCTATGCCCGTCGCCTGCAGGCCGCCGGGCGCGAGGCGAAGGCGCTCGACGTTTTGCGCACGACGTGGAAGACCGCACCGCATCCGGATCTCGCCACCCAGGCGCTGGCGCCGGTGACCAATCCGGAGCTGCGGTTGAAGGAAGGCATGCGCCTGGTGCAGTCGAACCCGACGCATCCCGAAAGCCATTTCCTGCTCGCCCGCCTCGCCATGGACGCCGGCCTGCCGGAGGAGGCGCGCGCGCATGCCGCCCGCGCCCAGGCTGCCGGCATGAACCAGCAGCGTCTTTGGGTTCTGCTGGCCGATCTGGAAGCCGGCCAGCACGGCGACACCGAGGCCAGCCGCATCGCCCAGAGCGACGCCTTGCGCCGTGCAACGCTTGCGGATGCCGATCCCGGTTGGCGCTGCGAGGCCTGCGGCACCCCCCATCCGGCCTGGCTGCCGGCCTGCCCGGTGTGCCACGCGGCCGGCCGCATCACCTGGGGTGTTGCGCCCCGGCCGCGTGTGATCGCCTTATCCTCGGAGTGATCGGGGGAGCCCTCTGCCCCGCATCGTTGCCTTCTGGTCATCGACCTTGTGTATTCGCCCGAAGCGCTGCGTGGTTTCGGCTTCGGCACGGCCTGCTACCTTCCTGCGACCGGCCGGGGACGACCCGGCTTTTCCTGACCGAACCGCTGCGGGTTCAACCCGCGTAGCCACCTGGGTGTTTCTCGCGCCAATGCCACGCGGTTGCCACGAGATCGTCCAGCTCGCCCCAGCGCGGGGTCCAGCCGGTGTCCTTTTGAAAACGCTCCGAACTCGCCACCAGCACGGCGGGATCGCCGGCGCGGCGGGGGGCTGCGACGACGGGCACGGGGCGGCCGGACACGCGCTGCACGCTGTCGATGATCTCCTGCACCGTGGTGCCGCGGCCGGTGCCGAGGTTGTAGCGGCAGGAGCCGCGCTCCAGCGGTTCCAGCACCGCGAGGTGGGCTGCTGCGAGATCGTCGACATGGATGTAGTCGCGGATGGCGGTCCCGTCGCGCGTCGGGTAGTCGGTGCCGAACACGGAGAGCGGTGGCCGCCGGCCGAGCGTGGCGTCGATGGTGAGCGGGATCAGATGGGTTTCGGGATCATGGTCCTCGCCGAGCGCGCCGTCTGCGTCGCAGCCGGCGGCATTAAAATACCGCAGGGCGGCAAAGCGCAGGCCGTGCGCCTGGTCGGCCCAGGACAATGCCCGTTCGATGAGCAGTTTGCTGTCTCCGTAGGCATTCTGCGGATCGGGCAGTGCGTCCGCTGCGATCGCGCTGCCGTCCTGCGGGGGGTTGAACAGGGCTGCGGTGGAGGACAGCACAAAACGCAGGCAGTTGCCGGCGACCGCGGCTTCCGCCAGGTTCATGGCGTTGCCGAGGTTTTCGCGGCAGTAGCGCAAGGGTTCGCGCATGCTTTCGCCGACCAGGGAGAGGGCGGCGAAGTGGAACAGCGCATCGAATTTGTGGCGCGCGAAAACCGCATCGAGCGCTGCGCGATCGGCGAGGTCGGCTGCCACCAGCTCGATCCCCGATGGCACCGCCTCGCGGTGGCCTTGCCTCAGATTGTCCACAACCACGACGTGATGGCCCTGGCCGTGCAGCAGCTTGACCAGATGGCTGCCGATGAAACCGGCACCGCCGGTGACGAGATAGGTGGACATGGCTGCTCCTGGAAAGTGTCACAATTTGGCGGGCTAGAGCCTGATCGCTTCTGATGGATGAAGCGCTCAGGCTCTAGTCTCTTGTTTTAACAAGTAACTTTATTGCACGGTTGGTTCAACCTCAGGCGACATTGCTCTAGCGACCCCGGCGCGTATGCCAGCCCGCCCTGATGCCGGAAGAGTCAGCATCAAGGTGGGCTGATATCAGCTGGATGCTGGGAGCTTCATCCAGGCCGGTGGCAACGCTGTCAGCACGAAACCGCCGCAGGTGAGCGCCTGATTGGCGATTGCGTCGATCCGCAGGGCAGCCAAGGCGTGCCCGTCGGCTGAAGAGCGGAGCACACCCACCTCCTGTTCACCGCGCAGCACCGGGGTGCCAGGCGTGGGCATCGGACCCATGACGGTGACGGGGATCAGCCGCCGCTTCACAAGGCCGCGGTATTTGGTGCGCGCGGTCAGTTCCTGTCCCATGTAGCAGCCCTTCGACCACGAGATGCCGGAGAGCTCATCGAACCCGGCCTCCAGCAGAACGGTCTTCTCCGCTTCCAGATCCCGCGACCCGTCCGGTAATCCGAGCGAAATTCGGTGAGCGTCCCAGGTCGCGGCGGCCTGAGCGTCCACCCTTGGAGTGGGCTCGAGGATGCGCCAGCCAGCGTCTGGCAGTCGTTCGTCGCGCGCGACGATGGTGCCGCCCGGCTCGCCCTCCCAGCCGACATGCACGGCGAATTCGTCCGATGCATCGCGCAGCACAGCCTTGGACCGCAGACGATAGCGCGACAGATGCTTGACCAGCATCGCCGCCTGGCTGCGTTCGCAGTCGAGCAGCAGGCGTTCGCCCTCGGCCAGGATGAAGAAATCCGCGATCCATCTGCCCTGCGGCGTTAGCAGCGCCGCCCAGATCGCGCGGCCAGGGGTCGCCAGTTCCACGTCGTTGGACACCAGCCCCTGCAGGAACGCCACCCGGTCCGCGCCGGTGACCTCGACGACGCCGCGATCTGGGAGATATGCGAGTTTGCTCATGGCCCAGACATGGCCCGCGGCCGGCGGGCGTGCAAGATTGCCGGCTGCAACCCGCCAGGAGTTCTGTGATGCCCGCCCATTTCGACATGATCATTCGCGGTGGCACCTGCGTGTTGCCCTGGGGGGAGATTGCCGCCGACGTTGGCGTGCGGCATGGCCGGATCGCAGCGATCGGGCCGGCTTCCGACAGCACCGCGCCGAGCATCGTGAGCGCCGTGGGCCTGCATGTCCTGCCCGGGCTGATCGATCCCCATGTGCATCTTCGCGATCCCGGTAACGCTGCGATCGAGACGATCCCCACCGGCACCAAGGCCGCCGTGCTCGGCGGGCTCGTGGCGGTGTTCGATATGCCGAACACCACGCCTGCCATCATCGACCAGGCCTCGCTCGCGACGAAGCAGGCCTATGCCGAGCAGATCGCCTGGTGCGACATGGGTCTGTATGTTGGCGCCACCAAAACCAACATCGCCGAACTCGCGAGCCTGGAGACCCAGCGCGGCGTGTGCGCCATCAAGGTGTTCGCCGGCAGTTCGACCAGCTCGATGATGGTGGAGGACGATGCGAACCTGGAGCGGGTGATGCGCGCCGGCCGCCGGCGCATCGCCTATCACAGCGAAGACGAATACCGCCTGCAGGCGCGCAAGACCCTGTTCAAGTCGGGCGACCCGTACGCCAGCCACGCCGCGTGGCGCGATGTCGAATGCGCCTTCCTCGGCACCCGCCGGCTGATGGCGCTCGCCCGCGAAACGTCGCGCCTCGCGCATATTCTGCATGTCTCGACCGCGGAGGAGTTGGAATACCTCAAGGATTTCCGCGACATCGCGACCTGCGAAATGCTGGTCAATCACCTCACCCAGTGGGCGCCGGACGTCTATGACAGCCTCAAGGGCTTTGGCGTCATGAACCCGCCGATCCGTGACAAGCGCCACCATGACGCCGCCTGGGCCGCCATCGCCGATGGCACGGTGGATTGCATCGGCTCCGATCATGCGCCGCATCTGAAGGCGGACAAGGAGAAGCCCTGGCCGGATTGCCCGGCGGGGCTGACGGGTGTGCAGACGCTGGTGCCTGTTATGCTCGACCACGTCAACGCGGGCCGGCTGAGCCTGAGCCGCATGGTCGACCTCATGTGCGCCGGACCGGCCCGCGTCTACAACGTGCTGGGCAAAGGCCGGCTCGCCGCCGGCTACGATGCCGACTTCACGCTGGTCGACATGAAGGCAAAGCGCACCATCACCAACGATTGGATCGTCTCGCCCTGCGGCTGGACGCCGTTCCACGGCAAGGACGTTGCGGGATGGCCAATGGCGACCATCATCCGCGGCCAGGTCGTGATGCAGGACGACGAGGTTCTGGGCACGCCCTCGGGACGGCTGGTCAACTTCGCCTGATCAGCCCGGCGGACGGAAGCCTTCCGGGCCGCGGTGTTCTTCGAAGTGTTCCCGCTGCGGGGCTTCACGGTAGCCTTCCCGGCCAAATTCGCGGGGGCCGAGGTAGCACCCGGCGGTTCCCAGGAGTGTTGCTGCGAGGACCAGCAGGGTGGGGATATTCATGGTGACTCCGGGACGGTTGCGCAGCGCAGGCAGACGTAACGCGCAACTCGTCCCGGATATCCGTTGCATTGATAATTGTTGGTAGGCCGCTGTTATCCCACGGCTCCAAGGCCGAGAAGGGTCGCGCGACGCCGGAGCATGGGTTCATCCTTGTGCCAATATCGGCAAAACCCACGCACGCCCTATGCCATTGACCCGAACTTCAGGTTCTGCGGTCGATCACCCGGCGGGCCTTTCCGAGCGAGCGTTCGATCCCGCCGGGGGCGGCCACCACCACGCGGGCGGAGGTTCCGACCATCTCCTTGATCCGCGCCGCAAGTGTTGCTGCGACCGCGTCCGTGCCGGCGCCGAAATACGCGGGGCGCGCCTCGACATGCACGCACATCTCGTCCATCCGCCCCTGGCGCGTCATCTCGACCTGGTAATGGCCCGACAGTTCCTCGAACTGCAGCACAAGTTCCTCGATCTGGGTGGGGAAAACGTTCACGCCGCGCACGATCATCATGTCGTCCGACCGTCCCGTGACCTTCTGCATCCGCCGCATGGTGCGCGCCGTGCCCGGCAGCAGGCGGGTGAGGTCGCGGGTGCGATAGCGGATGACGGGCATCGCCTCGTTCGACAGCGAGGTGAGCACCAGTTCGCCCAGCTCGCCATCGGCCAGCACGGCGCCGGTCTCGGGGTCGATCACCTCCGGGTAGAAATGATCCTCCCAGATGTGCAGGCCGTCCTTGGTCTCGACGCATTCCTGGGCGATGCCGGGGCCCATGACCTCGGACAGGCCGTAGATGTCAACCGCATGCATGTTGAAGTCGCGCTCGATTTCGCGGCGCATCGCCTCCGTCCAGGGCTCGGCACCGAAGATGCCCGCCTTGAGCGAGGTGGCCCGCGGATCGTGGCCGGCGGCGCGGAAGGCGTCGAGCAGGGCCAGCATGTAGCTGGGCGTGATCATGATCAGGTCCGGCTGGAAATCGTGGATCAGCTGGACCTGCCGGTCGGTCTGGCCGCCCGACATGGGAATGACGGTGCAGCCCAGCCGCTCCACGCCGTAATGCGCGCCGAGACCGCCGGTGAACAATCCGTAGCCGTAGGCCACGTGCACGCGCATGCCGGGCCTGCCGCCGGCGGCGCGGATGGAGCGCGCCATCAGATGCGCCCAGGTGTCGATGTCTGCCGCGGTGTAGCCGACCACCGTCGGTTTGCCGGTGGTGCCGGAGGACGCGTGGATGCGGGCCACCTGTTCGCGCGGCACCGCGAACATGGCGAACGGATAATTGGCGCGCAGGTCGGCCTTTGCGGTGAGCGGGAATTTCGACAAATCGTCGAGTGTCTTGAAGTGGTCGGGATGCACGCCGGCGGCATCGAACGCCTGCCGATAGTGGGCGACGTTGTCGTAGGCGTGGCGCAGCGACCAGGCGAGCCGGCGGACCTGGTGCGCCGAAATCGCATCGCGTGAGGCGCGTTCCATCGGCTCGATCAGCCAGGGATCGGGCAGGAGTTCCGGCAGGCTCATGATGTGGGCTCAAAGAATGTGCTGCCGGTGCTGCGCGACTGGCCGCGGAACTCAGCGATTATGGCGCCTGCTTCGGTGGCGATGCTGACATCGTAGATGCCGCTGCGCCCCACTTTCGCCCGCAGGTTCGCCGTTGCGTGCAGCCGTTCCCCCAGCCGCGCCGGCTGCAGGTAGCTGACACTGCAGTGGGCCGCGACATGGCGCATGTTGGTGGTGTTGCAGGCGAAGGCGAAGGCTGAATCGGCCAGGGCGAACAGGAAACCGCCGTGGCAGGAGCCGTGGCCGTTCACCATCGCCTGCGTCACCAGCATCGACAGCCGCGCCTCGTGCGGGGCGACGTGGTCGAGCTTCATGCCGAGGCCGCGGCTGGCGTGATCGTCTGCCCACATTGTGGCCGCACAGGCCTGGGCGAGGTCTTCGGCTGTCATGCCGGGCGGCCGGCGAACACCGGCGGCCGCTTCTCCAGGAACGCACGCATACCTTCCCGGAAGTCGGGCGTTCGGCCGGCGACACCCTGCAGATCCCGCTCGAGTGCCAGTTGCTGCTCGAAACTGTTGGAGGTGCTGGCGGCAAACTCCTGGCGCGTCAGCAGCAGTGCCTGGGTCGGCAGGGACGCAAGGCGGGTGGCCAGTGCTTCGGCCTCGTCCATCACCCGCTCGTCCGAAACCGCGCGCCAGATCATGCCCATCGCCGCGGCCTCGGTGGCCGGCACGGGTTCGGCGAGCATGGCCAGCGCCCGGGCCCGGCCGATGCCGATCAGGCGCGGCAGATGCCAGCTGCCGCCGCAATCCGGCACCAGGCCGATTTTGGAGAACGCCTGCAGGAACTTCGCCGAATGGCCCGCCAGCACGATGTCGCAGCCCAGCGCGAGATTGGCGCCGGCGCCGGCGGCCATGCCGTTCACCGCGGCGATGCTGGGCATCCGCAGGTGGTGCAGCTTGCGCGCGAGCGGGTTCCAGCTGTGCTCCACCAAGGCTGCGAGATCGGCATCGGGGGTGATGCCCGCGAGGTCCGCTCCGGCGCAGAAGGCGCGCCCGGTGCCGGTCAGCACCAGGGCGCGACAGCTGGGGTCGGCCTCCGCGTCGTTCAGGGTCGCGATGAGCTGATGGATCATTGCGGCGGTGAGCGCGTTCATCTTGTCCGCGCGGTCGAGCACCACGATGCAAAAGCCTGGGCGACGCTCCACCCGTATCAGTTCGCTCATGGCGCATTCCCCCGTTCGGGGGAGCCTAGGCCGGAACGGTGGCCTGGCTCAATCGGCGGCGGCCGACAGGCCCTGCATCCGGGCCGCAACGGCGCGGCCGAAGGCTGCGAAGATTGCCGCCGAGACCGCGTCCTCCTCGAAATCATATTCCGGGTGCCACTGCACGCCAATGGCAAAGCCTGGCGTGTTGGTGGCGCGGATCGCCTCGATCGTGCCGTCCGGCGCGATCGCCTCGGCGACCAGCCCGGGTGCCAGGCGGTCGATGCCCTGGTTGTGCAGCGAATTGACGGCGATCTCCGTGGCACCGGCCACACGGTGCAGCCAGCTGCCCGGCACCACGCGCAGGCTGTGCGCCTTGCCGGTGCGAACCCCAGGGTTGGACTGCATGGGTGTGGAATGGTCCATCCGGTCCGGCAAATCCTGCAGCCGCTGGTGCAGGCTGCCACCCAAGGCGACGTTGAATTCCTGCAAGCCCCGGCAGATCGCAAGCAAAGGCACGCCGCGCGCCACGGCTGCGCGGATCAAGGGGATCGTGGTGCCGTCGCGCATGGGGTCCTCGGGCGTGCCATCGGCGTGCACCGGTCCCTCATACAGGCTCGGCTGCACGTTGGAGCGGCTGCCGGTGAGGATGATGCCGTCGAGCCGGCTGATCAGGCATTCGATGTCGGCCTTGGGCCCATTTGCCGGCACCAGTACCGGCACGCCGCCGACCAGACGGTCGGTGGCGCGCACGTAGGTGTCGGAGGCGGCATGGTTGGCCATGCCGAAGATTCCGAAGAGTTTGGTGCAGCAGGAAATCCCGATCAAAGGTTTCATGAGCTCATGGTCCGCGAACAACGCGTCAAAATAAAGCCGAAGTCGTTAAAATTCCTAGCAAAAATCGCGCGTTATCACGTCCAGGCCGCTATGCGTGGCGCTCAGTTCCCGTTGCTGCCTCGGCCGAGGCGCGGGTCTTCGAACTGGAACATCTCGGCGGGGAAATTTCCACCCAGTTCCATGTTGAAAAGTGACACCCGGGTCTCCTGGCGCTGCGCGTCTGTCACCGCCCATTGCCGCAGCTGCAGCGGGTTGTCACTGAACACCAGTGTGAGGCTGCCGTCGTTGGCCGAGGAGGTCTTGTGCATGGTGAGCTGCAGGGCGCCGGGCTGGCGGCTGACGGAGGTCACCGTCACGTCGCCGCTAAGCTTGAGATTGTCGGCCAGCAGCAGGCTGAGCGGCGTGGTGAACAGCGGCACCGAGGTGGTCTGCTTCAGTTCCGCGTCGTAGAACACCGCCGAGCCGAAGCCTGCGACCAGCAAGGTCGGGTTGGGTTTGTCGTATTCGAAGCGCATGCGGCCTGGGCGCGACAGCCAGACTGTGCCTTGCGCGGTGGCCCCTTCGGGCGACACCTGCAGGAAGCGCGCCTTGAAGCTGCGCAAAATGTTCATGTAGGCCTCGACCCGCGCGATATCGGCGCGATCCTGCGCGGTCAGCGGCGGCGGAGCGATGGCGACATCGGCCCACGCAGGATGTTGGACAAACGGTGCGACCAGAGGCAGGAGCAGGGCGGAGGCGAGGAGGGTGCGACGGTTCATGCGCAAGGATGTGGCATCAGTGGTTCGCAAAACAAAGCCGCTCCGTAGATGAATGTTCAGTAGCCGCGCACCGTGTCGAAAATATTGGCCATCCGTTCGCCGGCGTGGAACTGGGCGAGATTGGCGAGAAAGATCCGCACGCTGTCCGCGGCGTAGGTGCGCGGGTCGTCGGCGCTGACATGGGGCGTGATAATAAGGTTGCGCGTGGTCCACAGCCGGTGGCCGGGCGGAATGGGCTCTGGCGTGAACACGTCCAGCATGGCGCCCTGGAGATCGCCGGCATCCAGCCGGTCGCACAGCGCCTTCTGGTCGATCAGGGCGCCGCGGCCGATGTTGATGAGTTTCGCGGTTTTCGGCAGCAGGGCCAGACGGGCGGCGGAGATGATCCCCCGCGTCGAAGGCGTCAGCGGGGCGGCGAGCAGCAGGAACTCGATGGTGGGCAACACCTCGTCGAGCATTTCGGCGGTGACGGTCTGGTCGAAATCGGCGTGCGGCTGGGCGCGGGCGCGGATACCGATTGTGGTCATGCCGAATTTCCGGGCACTGCGCGCGCCGGCGCTGCCCAGCCCGCCAGTGCCCAGGATCGCGAGACGGCGGCCCTGCAATGTGGAGCCGAAACGCTTCTGCCAGACGCCTGCTTGCTGGGAGGCGATCATGCCCGGCATATCCGCCGCCAGCATCAGCAGCGCCATGGCGATGTATTCGCCGGCCCGTTCGGCATGGGCGCCACGGTTGTTGAGCAAGGCGACACCGGGGGGCAGCCAGTCGAACGGCGCCAGTCGGTCGAGTCCTGCGGAGGTGCAGAAGATCATCTTGAGCTCGGGCGACGGGCAGGGATAGAACTTGCGCAGGGCGCCGGGCGAGGTCACCAGCGCATCTGCGTCGGCAAGACCGGCCACGAATTCCGCCTCGGTCTTGCCGAAGCTCACGCTGTGGCCGGTGCCCGCGAACATTGCGTCCGTGACATCGAAGGCGGGATCATCGGCGGCGTTCTGGACGTGAATGCGCATCACTGGGTGATCCCTGCTAGATCGGCGAAAAGAACGGCGGCGGCCTGCGCCACATTGAGGCTTTGCACCCGGCCGGTGCCTGCGATACGCACCTGGCGGCGGCAGACTTCGAGCACCGGTGGCGACACACCGCGTTCCTCGTTGCCCAGCACCAGGGCGATGGGCCGATCGCGTGGCAGCTCCGCCAGCGGCACCGCGTCGCGGCCGAGCGTGGCGGCGACGGTGCGGTAATACGGCTCGATGGCGGCGATCACATTGGGCAGGTTGCGGGTGCGGAACAGGTCGAGCCATTCGAGACCGCCTTCCGAGGTGCGATACGCGGCGTCGGACGGCAATGCATCGCCGATGCCCTCGCTCAGCAGCAACGCCTCCACGCCGAAGAACGCCGCGGATCGGGCGATGGCGCCGAGGTTATGCGGATTGCCGATGCCGTCGAGCACCAGCAACAGTTTCACCCGCGGCGGATTGGTCGGGTCGAAGATCGCTGGCACCCGCGATTTGGCCACCGCCACGATGCCGCCGTGGTGTGGCGTGCCGGCGATCTTTTCCAGCTCCTCCGCCTCGACCATACGGTATGGCTTGCGCGCTGCCGCCAGCCTGGCGCACCAGGGACCGGCGGCTGCTTTCACTTCGGGCAAATAGAACAGGCGCTGCACGGAATCGGCCCGCCGGGTGAACAGCGCGTCGACCGGCCGCAACCCGCAGATGGTATCGGTTTTCATGCGACCGGCTTCCGCTGCCCGGTCCCGTCTGTCAACCTCGGGCGGACATGGACATTCCCATTCTCCACCGCGATACGCATTTCGTCGTGCTGAACAAGCCGGCCGGCCTTGCGGTGCATCCGGGCCCTGGGGGCGGGCCGAGCGTGGAGGATTGCTTCCCTGCCCTCTCCCGCCGCCGCGACGGACCTTGGCTGGCCCACCGGTTGGACGCCGATACCGCCGGCTGCCTGGTGGTTGCCTTGCGCAAGGCGCCGCTGCTGACGGCCCAGGCGGAATTCGCCGCTGGCCGCGCGCACAAGGCGTATTGGGCGGTGGTGCACGGCCAGCCCGAGGCCGACGGCGGCACGGTCGACGCACCCTTGCTCAAACGCCAGAATCGGACCGGATGGTCGATGATCGTTGATGCGGCCGGGCAGCCGGCGGTGACGGACTGGCGCGTGCTGGGCCGCGGCGAGGGGATGGCGTGGCTGGAACTCTCGCCACGCACGGGGCGCACACATCAGATCCGCGTGCATTGCGCGTATGCCGGTTGGCCGATACTGGGTGACCCGCTTTATGGCAAAGGCGGCGGTCTTCATCTGCTGGCGCGTTCGATCCAGCTGGATCTCGATCCGCCGCTGTCGGCGATAGCGCCTCCGCCTGCGGCCATGCAGGCAGCCCTCAGGTCCTGCGGCTGGGCAGGATAGCCGTCAGCCCATCAGGAACCAGGCGCGGAACACCAGGGTTTCCGCCCAGTTCTGCCGCTTCAGCCCGGCCAGCCGCAACGCGCGCAGGCGCGTGCGCCAGCCGCCTTGCAGCGCATGGTCGAGCATGGTGACTTCCTGATGCGCCTGCCGGGTCAGCAGGTGCGGCTGTGCCGCGAGGGCTGCTACCTGCTGGCGCATCACGCCCATGAACACCCCAGGGCCGCGCCGCATGGCACCCACCGCGCGACGCAGCATCGAGGCAGGTGCTCCCACCAGGTTGCCGGCGTGCTGGCGGTAGAGGATGACTGGTTCCGGGTCCTGCAACAGTCGCCCGCCGGCGCCGGTGACTACCAGGTAGCACCACCAGTCGTGCAGCGTGGCCGGCGCCGGCTTGCTTGCGGCCACCAGCCTTGCGGCCCGGCTGTTGAGCATGATGGTACAGCCAGTCGCCACGTTCTGGATCAGGGCCGAGGTGAATTCCGCCGGTCGCCTGGGGAGCACCGACAGGCCGATGCGCTGCAGGCGGGAATCGACCAGGACCTGGCGGGCGCAGTACAGCGCCGGAATATCGCGCGGCGAGGCGGCCAGGGCGTCCAGTCCGCGTTGCAACTTGTGCGGCAGCCAAACGTCGTCCTGGTCGACGAAGGCGACGGCATCGACCGAGGCGAGCTGTGGCACCACCGACGCCAGAAGCGCATGAAAACTGGCGGCCGCCCCCAGCCGCGCGCGCGGCTCAGTGACTTCCACGACTCGCCCCTGGCCTGCGCGATGTGCGAACTCTGCCATCACATCGCGGGTATGGTCGACCGACCCATCGTCGCGCCAGTACAGCACCCAATGCTCATGGGTCTGTGCCAGCAGGCTCTCGAGCTGCTCGTGCAGATACGGCTCGCCGTTGAAGGTGGAGAGCAGCAAGGCGACGCGCGATTCAGGAAGGTGCCGCGACATGCCGCCACTCTATACCCCAGTCGGTCGAGTCTGCGACTCCTCCGTCGTTTCAAATATGCGCGCGATGGCAGAAGCCAGGCTGGGCTGCCAGTCCGCCAAGCGCACTGCGAACACACGTTCGAGTTTTGCACAGTCCAGCCGCGAATCAGCCGGGCGGCGCGCCGGGGTCGGCCAGTCGGCGGTGGTGATCGCCTCCACTTCCGGTGCGGCCTGGCCGAATTTGGCCGCCTCGGCGAAAATCGCCGTGGCGAAGCCGTGCCAGCTGGTCTCGCCGGTGCCACAGGCGTGGTACACGCCGTGGTAGGCGGGCTGGAAGCCGGCTTGCAGGATACGATCGGCAACGGCCCAGATGGCCATCGCGAGGTCGAGTGCGTTGGTGGGACCGCCGATCTGGTCGGCCACCACACGCAGCTTTGGGAAGCGCTTCGCGGCGCCGAGCATGGTCACCAGGAAATTCTTGCCTTCGGTGGCGTAGACCCAGGCGGTGCGCAGCACCACGGCCTGGGTGCAGGCCGACAGTACCGCCTGCTCGCCGGCGAGCTTGGTGGCACCGTAAACGCCGGTCGGGTTTGGCGCGTCCGTTTCGAGGTAAGGGGCACCCTTGTCACCATCGAACACATAGTCGGTCGAAACGTGGATCAGCGCGATGCCGGCGTTTTCACAGTATTCCGCGAGCAGCTTCGGGCCAAGATGGTTGGCGCGATCGGCGGCGGCCTGGTCTGTTTCGGCCTTGTCGACGGCGGTATAGGCGGCCGCATTGATGATCAGCCGGGGGCGCAGGGCGGCAAGTGTGCCCGGGATCGCGTCCGGCACGTCGAAATCCAGCTCCGGGCGGCCGATGCGGCGCACCGGACGCCCCTCGGCCGAGGCTTCGAGGGCGCGCGCGAGCTGTCCGGAGCCTCCGGTGATCAGAATTTCGCCGGTCATCAGATCTGATACCAGGGTTCGCATGCGGACAGGCGTGGCAGCTCGACGTCCTTGTCGGACACGACGGCCTCGCCGGCCGCGATTGGCCAGGGCAGCGCCAGATCCGGATCATCCCAGGCGACGCCGCGCTCGGCCGATTTATCGTAGGGCGCGTTCACCTTGTAGAGCACGTCCGTGTCATCCTCGAGCGAGACGAAACCGTGCAGGAAGCCTTCCGGAATCCAAAGCTGCGCGCCGTTCTCGGCGCTGAGCACGGCGCCGGCATGCTGGCCGTAGGTGGGCGAGCCGACCCGGATGTCGACGGCGACATCCCAGATCGAGCCGTTCAGCACCCGCACCAGCTTGCCCTGCACGTTGGGGGCGATCTGGCAGTGCAGACCGCGCACGACGCCGCGGGCAGAGCGGCTTTGGTTGTCCTGGATGAAAATCTGGTCGAGCCCGGCGACGGCGAACCGGGCGGCGTTGTACACTTCGGAGAAGAAACCGCGGCTGTCGCCGAAGCGCGGGGGCGTGATGAGCATCACGTCGGGGATGGCAAGCCGTTCGACCTTCATGCGTGCTGTCCCTCGGCGACTGCCATCAGAACGCGGCCCAGTTCTGTCTTGCCCAGGCCGCGGGCGTGGCTGCGCAGGGCGGCGGCGTCGATCCAGCCCATGCGAAACGCGACCTCCTCGGGGCAGCCGACCAGCATGCCCTGGCGCGACTGGATGGTCTGCACGAAGGTGCCGGCCTGCATCAGGCTGTCCGGCGTGCCGGCGTCGAGCCAGGCGCAGCCGCGGCCGAGCTTTTGCACATGCAGGTTTCCGGCCTCCATATACATGTGGTTGAGATCGGTGATCTCGAGCTCGCCGCGCGGTGAGGGTTTCACGGCCGCGGCCATCTCGGTCACGTTCCTGTCGTAGAAATACAGCCCGATCACCGCCCAGTTGGAGGCGGGGGCGGCCGGCTTTTCGACGATTTCGAGCGCCCGGCCGTGGTCGTCCATGGTGACCACGCCATAACGCTCGGGATCTGCCACATGGTAGGCGAAGACGGTGGCACCTTCCTCACGCTGCGCTGCGGATTGCATCAGCACCGACAGATGGTCGCCAAAAATCAGATTATCGCCCAATGCCAGCGCGCAGGCTTCGCCGGCCAGCCAGTCGCGGCCGATGTGGAAGGCCTGTGCGAGGCCTTCGGGCCTCGGCTGCTCGGCATAGGTGAATTTGGCGCCGAGCCGGGATCCGTCGCCAAGCAGGCGGCGGAACTGCGGCAGGTCGGCGGGCGTGGAGATCACCAGGATGTCGCGGATGCCGGCCAGCATCAGCACCGACAGCGGATAATAGATCATCGGCTTGTCGTAGACCGGCAGCAGCTGCTTGCTGGCGGCAAGCGTCATCGGGTGCAGCCGTGTGCCGGAACCGCCGGCCAGGATGATGCCCTTCATTATGCGGCATCCTTGGCGATATTGGCCGTCGATTGGCCCAGGCGCTCGCCGGAATAGCGTGCCGAGCGGACGCCTTCCCACCAGGCGCGATTGGCGAGATACCAGTCGACCGTCTTGCCCAGGCCGGCCTCGAAATCATGCGGCGCCTTCCAGGCGAGCGCGTTCTCGGTGCGCGTCGGGTCGATCTCATAGCGGAAATCATGGCCGGGACGGTCGGACACGAACTTGATCAGCCGCGTGCGCGGGCCCAAGGGGTCGGGCACCCGGGCGTCGAGTGCGGCGCAGATGGCGTGCACCACCTCGAGGTTGGTGCGCGGCTGGCGGGCGGAAATGGCGTAGGTCTCGCCGATCACGCCGCTCTCCAGAACCTTGGTCAGTGCGACCGCGTGGTCGTCCACATAGAGCCAGTCGCGCGTGTTGGAGCCGTCGCCGTAAACCGGCAGCGTCTTGCCTTCGAGCGCGTTGAGCGTGACCAGCGGAATCAGCTTCTCGGGGAACTGCCACAGGCCGTAGTTGTTGGCGGTGTTGCTGACGATGGTCGGCAGCCCATAGGTGTGGTGCCAGGCGCGCACCAGATGATCGGAGGCTGCCTTGCTGGCCGAATACGGGCTGCGCGGGTCGTACGGCGTGGTCTCCGTGAACGGCGGATCGTTCGGCCCGAGGGCGCCGAACACCTCGTCGGTCGAGACATGATGGAAGCGGAAGGCGGCCTTCCGGTCGGCCGGCAGAGCTGCGTGGTAGGCGCGTGCGACGTCGAGCAGCGTGTAGGTGCCGACCACGTTGGACTGGATGAACGGACCCGGACCATCGATGGAACGATCAACATGGGTCTCGGCCGCCAGATGCATCACGGCATCGGGTTGGTGGGTGGCGAATATTTGGCGCATCGCCTCCAGATCACAAATGTCGGCGCGAACCAGGATATGACGGGCATGGTCGCGCGCCTCCTCCAACGCGTCCTCGGAGGCTGCGTAGGTCATCTTGTCGACGTTGACGACACTGTGATCGGTGTGGCGGATCATATGGCGGACCACCGCGGACCCGATGAAACCGCAGCCGCCTGTAACGATGATCCGCATCAAAATCTCTCTTTTCCTGGTCGCGAGCGGGGCAGACATGCCACCGACGCGACATTGGATCAATCCGAGCCCGGTTCGGGGCGATGACACTTCCGTGCGACACTGTAAGATATCGTCGGAACAACGCCGCATTGACGCTCTTGCAACGCCCGCGACGTTATTGCACACGCCAGTGCTGAACGCCGGCTCGCCTTCATGTTCGGTGTAGCCCGCGCCGACATTGGAAAGCCCATGATGACCCAGCCCGTCGCCCTTCCCGGACTGAGCAACGCAGGCGAGGCCGTGCTGACCAGCATGCTCGATCTGCGTGCGACGTTGCTGACGGGCGAGCGCCTGTCCGATCTGCCGATGACCATTTTTGGTGCCACCGACCCGGATCTGGGCCGCCTCGGCCTCACCGTCACCGGCAATCGCGACATCACCATCATCGTAACCGATCCGGACCGACCGATCGGGCAGGTCAGTATTTCCATCGGTGGCGCCGGAAATCTCGCCTTCTTCGACAATCGCGCCTCCGAGGGCCATCTGCATGCCAACATCCGCATGCTCGGCGCCGACAACACGGTGCTGTTTGACGGATTATCCGATCGCTATATCGCCCTGCAGGACGTGTTCCTGCGCTCCAACGGCCAGGTGCTGCTGTGGGGGGCCGGTGCGTCCGCGGTCGGCTGCAGTGTGGAGCTCGAAGGCGATGGCCGGTTTCTGCTGGTCGGCGAGGACGCGCTGATCTCGTCGGGAGTCTGGATCCGCAACCACGACATGCACGCCGTTCACGACCTGCGCACCGGCGAGCGCGTCAACCGTCCGCCGGTCGACACCGTCATCGAACGGCATGTCTGGGTTGGCCAGGGCGCCTTCCTGCTGAACTGCCAGCGCGTTGGCTGCGGTTCGATCATCGGCGCGATGTCGCTCGCCAAGGGCGTGATCGGCGAATGCGTGGCCGTCGCCGGCAGCCCGGCCCGGGTGATTCGCTATCAGGTGAGTTGGGGGCGCGAGGCCGCCGGCATGACCGAGGTGGAGCGGCAGGCGCTCGGCCTGCCTGCGGTGCCGCCGGTTCCGGCATGACGACTTTTTGGCCTTGTCGGGGAAATATAAAAAATAACCAATCGATCCCTTGATGCAGCGCGACAAGCTGGTTGCGGGCGTGGCAATCGGGCGTTAGGAGTGACACGACGAGACGGAACCGCACATGTCAGCCCCAGCCTTCCTGCCGCATATCGAGCTGATCCTGCACTCTTTACGCATTTCGCGCGAACGGCTCGCCAGCCGGTCGAAGGTGGCGATCGACACGCGCCTGCTCCGCGCGTTGCTGGAAACGCTGGCCAACCAGCAGCCGTTCGACGCGAAGTTCTATCTCGAACACAATCCTGACGTGGAGGCTGCCCACAAGGCCGGCCAGATCACCGATCTGCACAAGCACTACGTCGAATCGGGTTTTCTTGAAGGCCGCTTCGGCGTCCGCCCCACGGTCGACGAAGTGTTCTACACCGCGCAGTACAAGGACATCGCCCCGGCCATCCGGCGCGGCGACATCGCCTCCGCCACCGAGCATTATATGCGCGCGGGTGCCGCCGAAGGCCGGGTGCCGAACGAGGCGACGCGCCCTTCGATTGAACGCTGGGCGGCTGTGCTGTCCGACTGAGGCAGGTTGGCGCTGTAGAACCGTCCCGAACATCAGGGGTTGCACGCGTGATCAACGAGCTGATGCGGGCGCACCGGCTGCTTTGCTCGCGCTTCGTCGAGGAAGACTGGTTCCGGGCCCATTTTGGCACCTCGCGCGCCGACGTGAACGCCATCCGCGCCTATCTGGCGCTGCCGGTGGCGTTGCGGCCTGAGCTGTCGCCCTATTTTGACCGCGTGTTCTATGCGGCTGTCCACGCTGGCCACATGGTGGAAGGGGCGGATCCGCTGCTCGATTTCATCGAGTTCGGCTTCGGCGAGCGCCGCGCGCCGCATCCGCTGATCGACCTGCGCTACATCCTCGGCCGCGACCCGCTCATCATGGGCGACCCGGCTTCGATCGATGGGCTGCTGGACCTGCTGAATTTCGACCTGGCCGATCCCGGCCCGTATTTCGACCTGGAGCATTATTCCGGCCAGCTCGCGATCGCGGCCGCCAATGAACCGCCCAGCGGCGGGCTGCTGCGGCACTTCGTGCGGTCCGGTGCGCGGCACGGGCTGACGCCGAACCGCTGGCTGGACCCGCGCTGGTATGCGCGCATGAACGACGACGTGCCGGGCGATCCGTACCAGTCCATGCGCCACTTCATCTTCTTCGGCGACAACGCGGCGCGCGATCCGGGGCCTGGGTTCGATGCCGGGCTGTATCGCCGTCGGTACGTCGACGTCGCTGACAACAACATGCCGCCGCTGCTGCATTTCCTCGCCTTCGGCCGCCATGAGGGCCGCCAGGCGACCGCCGAGCGGCCGGAGCCGCAGCACGGGCCGGCCCGTGCGCTGCCGGTAGGCCAGGCGATGCCGACCGATATCGAGACCGTGCTGATGGCGGACACCGACATGCGCGCGCGCCTGGCTGCCGCCCGGCAGACCCGCAAGGACGACGTGCGGGTGACGCCTTTGCCGATCCTGCGCAGCGCCAGGACGGTGGCCGATGCGGGCCGCCTGAAATTTCCCAGGGCGAAGGCGCCGCGGGTGTCGATCCTGATCCCGGTGTTCAACGAGCTCGACGTTACCGTCGAATGCCTGATGGCGCTGGCGGCCGCAAAGCTTGGCAACAGCGTCGAGATCGTGCTGGCCGACGACGCCTCGACCGATCCTGACATGGCTGTGCTTGCCAAAATCCCCGGCGTGGTGCTGGTGCGCCATCCGCAGAATCTGGGTTTTCTGCGCTCCTGCAACGAGGCGTTCGCGCGTTGCCGCGGCGCGTATGTGCTGCTGCTGAACAACGACACGCAGGTGCAGCCGGGCGCCGTGGAAGCGCTGGTCGCAGCGCTCGATGCGGACGTGACCATTGCCGCCGCTGGCGCCAAGCTACTGTACCCTAATGGACGACTGCAGGAGGCCGGCTGCTTCATCCGCCCCAATGGCGAAAGCGGCATGGTCGGCCTGTTCGCCGATCCCGCCGAGGGCGGTTTTACCCGCGATCGCGATGTGACCTATTGCTCCGGCGCCGCGCTGATGCTGCGTCGCGCGGCCTTGGGCGACATGTTGTTCGACGAAGCCTACCGCCCCGCCTATTGCGAGGACGCCGATCTGTGCCTGCGGCTGATTTCGCAGGGTCACCGCATCCGCTTCGTGCACAACGCTGTCGTCGTTCACCACCTCAGTGTGTCGACCAACCGCGACAGCATGGCCCGTAAGCTGCGTGGCATCGCGCGCAACCAGCAGCTGCTGCGGAACCGCTGGAGCGAGCTGCTCGGGCGGATAAACGACGTGCGGGTACTGGCGTTCTATCTGCCGCAGTTCCATCCCACGCCAGAGAACGACCTGTGGTGGGGCCAGGGTTTCACCGAATGGACCAATGTGGTGAAGGCCCAGCCCAGCTATGTCGGCCATTACCAGCCGCATTTGCCGACCGATCTTGGCTTCTATGATTTGCGTAATGCCGAGGCGCTGGCCGCCCAGGCCGCACTTGCCGCGCGCTACGGTGTTTCCGGCTTTGTCATCTACTATTATAACTTTGGCAGCAGGCGTGTGTTGCACCGGCCGCTGCAGGTGCTGCGCGATCACCCTGAGATCGACCTGAAATTCTGCCTGTGCTGGGCCAATGAGAATTGGACCAAGCACTGGGACGGCGGCTCGCGCGAAATTCTGATCGAGCAGCGCTACGACGCGGCGACACTTGATTCGATCATCACAGATGCCGTCGAAAGCGGGCGCGATCCGCGCTGCATCACCGTCGACAGCAAGCCGCTTTTCCTGGTCTACCGCCCGCTCAAGCTGCCCGACCCCAAGGCGTTCGCGGCCGCCTGCCGCGTCGCCTTCACCAAGGCCGGGTTCTCCGGCGTGCATCTCGTATATGTCGAGAGCATGGAGGCCGTCGACGCCGAGGTGTCGCCGGCTGATCTCGGCTTCGATGCCTGTGTGGAATTCCCCCCGCACGGCCGCGCGATTGCTGCCACCGACAGCCCCGCCATCATCAAGGACGGCTGGTCCGGCTATCGCTACGACTACCCGGAAACGGTGCTTGGCTTCCTCAGCCGCGACAGCGTGTCCTACGTGCGCTACCCCGCGGTGTTCCCGAGTTGGGACAACACGGCCCGCCAGCCCGGCTACGGCAGCAGCTTCGACCACGCAACCCCCGAGGCCTTCCGCATCTATGTGGAAGAGAAGATCGAGGAAATCCGCGCCTTCCATACCGGGGACGAACGCTTGCTGTTCGTCAACGCGTGGAACGAGTGGGCGGAGGGCGCGCATCTGGAGCCCGACACCGGCTACGGCCATCGTTGGCTCGAAGCGCTGCGGGCGGCCATGGAAGGCAAGCGCGTGTCATGAGCGGAACCCGCGCCCGGAAAGTCGCCACTCGCACCGTGGCCGGCCCGCTCGATGCGGTGCCGATCACGCTGATCGGCCATCCCTGGGCGCCGATTGGCATGGGCGAGCAGATGCGCAGCCAGATCGCGGCCCTTTCGGCCCTGCACCTGCACCACGGCGTGTATGACATATTTCGTTACGCCGGCCGAACAGACGCCGTCCATGAAGCCGTGATCGGCAGCCGCGAGGTCGATGCGGTGCCGGGTGGCATTCGAATTTTCCATGTCAACGGCGACGAGGTGGAGCGGGTTTTCGAGGCCTTCGAGGCCCGCGGCAACAGTCTCGCCGATGGCGTCAACATCGTTGTGCCCGCCTGGGAACTACCGGCCTATCCGGAAGTATGGGCCAAGCAGCTTCGCCGCTTCGACATGGTGTGGGCGCTGTCGCGCTTCATCCAGCAGAGCCTGGCAACGGTCGGGATCACCGCCCCCCTGGTCGGCCAGTCGGTCGAGCCGCATCCGGGCCCGCTGCTGCCGCGCCGCAATTTCGGCATCCGCGAGAGCGCCTTCGTGCTGCTCAACTTCTTCGACCTGTCCAGCTTCGCGAGCCGGAAGAACCCCGAAGCCGTGCTCGCCCTGTTCGACCGGCTGCGCGCCGAACATCCCTATGCCGACCTGCAGCTCGTTCTCAAAGCCAAGGAAGGCGAACGTGGCGCCGAAGACTGGGCGGAAAGCTGGGTCGCAGGACAGGGCGCCGCCAATCGCGTGCACGTGATCGCTTGGCCGCTCGACACCATGGGCGTGCGCAGCCTGATCGCCGCCTGCGACTGCTTTGTGTCGCTGCATCGCGCCGAGGGCTTCGGCCGCGGTCTGGGCGAGGCGATGGCGCTCGGCAGGCTTGCCCTTGGCACCAACTGGTCCGGCAATGTCGATTTCATGACGCCGCAGAACGCCTTGCCGGTGCGCCACGCCGCGGTCGCGCTGAAAGACGGCGATTACCCGCATTGGCAGGGCCAGAGCTGGGCTGAACCAGATGTGGATCACGCCGTGGAACTGCTTACGCCCATGCTGTCCGACCCGACCCGCGGCCGTGCTCTCGCCCAACGCGGCCAAACGGAGGTGCTGCAGACCCACGGCAACCGCGCCATCGGTTTGCGCATGATCGAACAGATAGAAAAACTGTTGAGCTAGAGCGGGATAGCTTCAAGTTGGTGCATATCCAGAGTTGATGAGGTAGTTGTTGCACTCTTGTTCTGAGAAAGCATCGAGAAGTGTGCCGATGCTTTTCCAGGTCTGCTCTACGGACCTGGCATCGACCTTTCGCAAAA
>JANXSM010000124.1 GCA_025352665.1 Rhodospirillales bacterium
TCATAAGTGCCCATGATCGCCGACAGATCCAACGCCTCGCGCACCGTGTCCCGCACGAAATGCGCCAGGTGCCCCGCCGGCGCATCGTCGTGCAGCGACGGAGGAAGCACCCAACCCTGGTCAACGTCCCACGCGCGAAAGGTCTTGCTCATGCAGCTAAGTGAACCTGACAACCATCCGCGTCGGCTACCGAATTCTCGGACAGGCTCCTAGAGCGTGATGACCAAAGATGGAATCACTGAAAGGTCTGAGTCACGCATTGAAGCAGTGAGTTCGATCTTAGAATGGCTGAACGATGGCCATGATGACGATGATGATCATGAGGACGGTTGGGACTTCGTTGGCGTAACGATAGAACCTGTGCGACCGTGTGTTGCGGTCATTGAGGAAGTCGCGCCGCCATTTCGAGCTGGCGCCGTGGAAGCCGCTCATCAGGATCACCAGCAGCAGCTTGGTGTGCCACCAGCCGGCATGCCAGTCGACCGCACCTGGGCTGAGCACGAGCAAGATTCCGAAGCACCAGGTGGCGATCATGGCAGGCGTCATGATCTGCTTGAGCAAGCGCCGTTCCATGACTTTGAACTGTTCGCTCTCGACGCTGCCGCGGGGAACGGCTGTGTGGTACACGTACAAGCGCGGCAGATACAGCAGGCCGGCCATCCAGGCGATCACCGAGATCACGTGGAAAGCTTTAAGCCAGAGCAGGTAGGGCGCCAGGGCGGTGACGGTCATGGTGGGATCCTCAGGCTTGGTTCAGCGCCTGGCGGATCAGTGCCGGCAGTTCATACATCGAGCGGAACGGCACCGCACCTTTGGCCACCAGCTTGGCATCGTGGTGACGCGGTGAATAGCCCAGGCAGTCCATGCCGGCGGCCCTGGCGGCGCGGGCACCAGTGGCGCTGTCCTCGATGACGAGGCATTCGGCGGCAGAGACGCCTTCGGTAGCGGCGGCGGCCAGGAACAGGTCGGGTGCGGGTTTGCCCCGCGCCACGTCGTGGTGGCTGTGCTTGCGGCCGGTAACATGCTCGGTGATCCCGATGCGGGCGAACTTGATGTCCATCTGGTGGTGCGAGGAGTTGGAGGCGACGCGCCAGGGAACGCCCATTTCGATTAGTTCCAGCAGTACCGCGACGGCACCGTCGATTGCGGTCACCTCGCGGTCGAGGGCTGCGTGGAATTCCTCGTTCAAGGTTTCGCACCAGCCGGGCGGGACGGGTCCGCCGATCCTGGCTTCCACCATGACCTGCATGTCCGGCCAGGACATGCCAAGGAAGTGTTCGTCGGCTTGTTCGGTGGTCATGGCCCAGCCGATCCGCGTCAGGTGTTCGGCGGTGACGCGGTTGGCGATGGGTTCGCTGTCGGCGATTACGCCGTCGCAGTCGAAGATCACCAGCCGCAGCGGTGCGGCGCGGCTGGTGATGAGCTGTTCGGGGGTCATGCGGCGCGTGGCAGCCTGGTGGGCTCCGTGGCACTGGCGGGGCCTGGAGGCGCCTCGACGCCGGCACGGGCGTGCGGGCAGTCACGATGCGGCCTGTAGCACGTACGACTGCCGGCAAAGCTGCACAGGCCCGTACCGCGGTCGCGGCTACGTCTTACCAACTCGGCGAGTGAGGCAATGAACGCCGGATCGGAGTTCTGCGCGGGCACGCGGAAATAGGCCGGCACGCCATCGGCCACCGCGACGTCTCGGTATTCGATGTCGAGCTCGACCAAGGTCTCTGAATGTTCCGACACGAAGGCGATGGGAACCACCAGGAGTGCGGTCTTGTCGTGGCCGGCACGGCTGATTTCCTCCTCGGTCGAAGGGCCGATCCACTTCTGCGGCGTGGCGCGGGACTGGTAGCAAACCACGGAGTCGAGTTCGGGAATGGCAAGCTGTTGGATGACGGCCGCCGTCGTGCGTTCGATCTGGTGCTGGTACGGATCGCCTGCCTTGATGATGCTTTCGGGCAAGCCGTGGGCGGAGAACAGCACGCGCAACGGAATCGCGGGGTCGAGCTCGGCGCGGGCCTTGTCATAGCTGGCACGCACGGTGGCGGCGGTGGCGGCGATGAAGCCGGGATCAGAATGATAGCAGCAGATCGAGGTCGTGGGTTTGGCCAAGCCAATGGCGGCAGCGGCCTCGCGCCAGGCGGCGAGGGAGCTGCCTGTGGTGGTGGTGGAGTAGTGTGGGTAGAGCGGCAGCAGGACGATCTCGTCTGGGTTCCAGGCTGCTACTTCGCGCGCCGCCTGGTCGCTGAACGGATGCCAGTAGCGCATGGCGATGAAGCATTTCGCGTCGAGTTCGGGCATGGCCGCCTCGATCGCATGGGCTTGGTCGATGGTGAGCTCGAGCAGCGGGGATTTGCCGCCGAGCAGTGCGTAATTTTCGCTGGCGGGCTTGCGGCGGGCGAGGGCGATGATGCGCGCCAGCAGTGGGCGGATGAAGAACGGCACGCGCAGGATGGCAGGGTCGGCGAACAGGTTCACCAGGAACGGATAGACCGACTCCATCTTGTCCGGCCCACCCAGGTTGAGCAGGACGATTGCGACTTTCGGGCGGCTTGGGGATTTTCGGTTCGGGTCGGGCATACCTGCAGAGATGGCAGAAGGGCGGCTTGCGTCAAGCGCCACGGATCTGCGCGATCAGGGCTGCGACATGTTCCGGGGGGGTTTGCGGGAGAATTCCGTGGCCGAGGTTGAACACATGCGGTCGGCCGCGCATGGCGGCGAGCAGGGCCGCGGTCTCGTCTTCGAGTGCGGCACCTCCGGCGACCAGGGCCAGCGGGTCGAGATTGCCTTGGACGGCGACGTGGGAGGGGATCATGCCGGCGGCGAGCGTGGGTTCGGCCGAGGTATCGAGGGCCAGGGCCTGGACGCCGGTTTTCTGTACGTATTCACCGATCATCAGCCCGGCGAGGCGGGGAAATCCGATGAACGGAACGCGCGGGAATCGACTCCGCAAAGCGGCTGCGATGCGGGCAGCGGGGGCGATCGCATGGGTGCGGAACAGGCGCGGTGAGAGGATACCATCCCAGCTGCCGAACAGCATCACGGCCTCCGCACCCGCCAGAACCTGGGCGGAGAGGTAGGTGATGGTTGCGGTGGTGATCTTTTCCATGAGTTCGGCGAATAGCTCGGGCTGGCCATGCGCCATGGCACGGACATTGGCGAACTCCTTCGAGCCGCCGCCTTCGATCATGTAGCAGGCGACGGTGAAGGGGCTGCCGGCAAAGCCGATCAGCGTGGCATCGGTGCCGCCGTTGCTGGCGTCCTCCTTCAGGCTTGCGTGGACCTGGCGGACGGTTTCCAGGATGGGCCGGATGGCGGGGCGCACCTTCGTGGTGTCGAGGGCCGCGACCCCCGCGGCGTCACGGATCGGGGGCAGGATGGGGCCTTCGCCGGCTTCGAATGTGAGGTCTTGGCCTAGTGCCCAGGGGAGCACGAGGATATCGCTGAACAGGATGGCGGCGTCCATGCCGAAGCGGCGGACCGGCTGCAGTGTAACCTCGGCGGCCTTCTCGGGCGTGGTGGCGAGGTCCATGAACCCCGAGGTGGTGGCACGTACGGCGCGATATTCGGGCAGGAAGCGGCCGGCCTGTCGCATCAGCCACACTGGCGGCGGCCAGACCGCCTCGCCACTCAGCACTTCCAGCAGCTTCTTGGTCATCCTCAGCCTTTCTCGCTTTCTTTAATCTTCTAGAAAGATAAAGAGTCTTGGATGCAGTGTTAGTGGGACCCTGTGGATGACGGGGTACACGGTCTGACGCAAGTCCTCCGGGAGTTCTCCACATAAGGAAGTTTTATTAAGCTGCTGTTAATGTTGCGTGGAACCGGCGCGTCCCCAGACGCGTTTTAGGTCCCTGGATTTCATCCCGATGTCGGCTAACCCTGGTGGTTATCCCCGCATGCCCAAGGCCGGTGAAATCGCCTTGGTGAAATATGGGGTTATCCCCGCTATCCTCGCTGTCATGTCGAACCGCATCAATCTGCACCTGGTCTCCGACGCCACGGGCGAGACCCTCAATTCCATCGCCCGAGCGACTGTTTCGCAATTTGAGCATGCCAGCATCGTGTATCATCGGTGGAGCCTCATTCGAACGCGTTTCCAGCTTCATCGGGTGCTGGAGGGCATCGAGGCGGAGCCGGGGCCGGTGCTGTCAACACTGGTGGACAAGGCGCTGCGAGCGGAGCTGGAATCGGCGTGCGAGCGGTTTGACGTTGCCGTGGTGAACGTACTCGATCCCATCCTTGCGATGTTCCAGACACAGTTCGGCGAGGCCGCAATCGCCCGTCCCGGCCGGCAATATGTGCTGGATGCGGATTATTTCCGGCGTATCGATGCCATGCACTATGTGCTGGCACATGACGACGGGCAGGCGCAGGCCGGGATCGCCGAAGCGGATGTTGTGCTGGTGGGCGTCTCGCGCAGCTCAAAGACGCCCACCTCGTTCTACCTGGCCAATCGCGGCATCAAGGCTGCGAACATTCCACTGGTGCCGGGCACAATGGATCCGCCGGGGCTGGAGAATCCGCTCTGCCCGGTGATCGGGCTGACGCTGGATGCGGAGGCGCTGATTGAAATCCGCAGGCATCGGCTGAAGTTGATCGGTACTGGTCCGACGGCTGGGATCGTGCGGCAGGACACTGGTGAATATGTCGATCATGAAGCGGTGAGAGCGGAGTTGATCTGGGCGCGGCGGTTGTGCACACGGCGGGGTTGGCCGTTGATCGATGTGACGCGGCGGTCGATCGAGGAGACAGCGGCGACGGTGATCACGCTGATGCAATCGTGGCATGAGCGCCGGCGCAAAGCAGCGGAGGAACCGGTTACGTGAGTTTGCCCGCAGGTAGGTTGCAGGCGACGGTGCCGGCGCTGATCCTGGCGTCGGCTTCCGCGGCGCGGCGGGCGTTGCTGACAGGGGCAGGTCTCGTGTTCGAGGCGCGGGCGGCGCATGTCGATGAGGGCGAGATCAAGCGTAGCGCGCGGGCGGAGGGAATTTCCGCCGAGGACACGGCGTTGCTGCTGTCTGAACTGAAGGCGCTTCGAGTGGCGCGGCTCAATCCGGATGCGTTGGTGATCGGGTGTGATCAGCTTTTGGTGTGTGAGGAGCGCTGGTTCGACAAACCAGTGGATGTCGGTGAGGCGCGGGCGCAGTTGCAGGCGTTGCGGGGGCGGACACATGTGCTGGTCACTGCCGTGATCTGCCAGCGAGGTGACCAGCGGCTATGGCAGCACATTGCCAAGCCGAAGCTGACCATGCGGAATTTTTCGGATGCATTCCTGGCGCGGTATCTCCAGGCAGAGGCGCATGCGGTGACACAGACCGTAGGGGCATATCGGCTCGAAGGGCCGGGGGTTCAGCTGTTCGACCGGATTGAAGGCGAGTATGCCGCGATTCTAGGGCTGCCGTTGCTCGCGCTGATAGGGTTTTTGCGTCAGCACGGCGTGCTAGAGGCCTGATTGGCGCTGCGGGCGCGCTTGGCGCACAGGCCGGGGCGGAGTGGCAGGCGCTGCTTGATCTTTCTCTGCGGGCGGCGGGGCTTGAGGACATGCATGGACCCGACGCCCTTCCGCCCTGGGTATTCGGACATCGTGCGGGCCATTCTGAACGCGGCTGGGTTTTGGCATCCTGGGATCACCGCCTGTGGTGCTGCGGGCGACGACGTGGATTGTGACGGCACGGATGTAGACTACACCCCGCGGCCAGCGCTGCGACGCACGCGGAGTTTGGTGACGTTTGGGACCTTGTCGAGCAGGGCATGCAGGTCTGCGACCAGTTGGGGTGGCAGGCGAGCAATTGTCTGTGCCAAGCGGTTGGCCAATGCTGTCTGGTCGGGTGAGAGGCCGGCGGTGTTGACGACGATTTTGGGGTGCGAGATGCGGGCGAGCTTTAGGAGCTCGTCGGCGGCGTCCCAGATCAGGTCCAGCTCGGCGCAGATCTGGTGGATTAGGCCAGTGCTGGGGGTGCCGCGCCTGCCGTGCTCCAATGCCGAAAGATATGCGGCGGAGATCTGCAGGCGGTCGGCGAGTTCGGCCTGGGTCATGCTGCGTTCGGCGCGCAGTTCGCGCAGGCGGGCGCCGAACGGGGTCATCTGGGTTTACGGAGCAGCAGGCGCACGGAGCCGGGGTTGGCGGGGTGCGGGTGGCTGGCGGCCAGGACCAGCGGGCGCAATGTAGGCAGGTTGAGCCACATGGGGAGTTCGCGGCGGAGGACGCCGCCGGTCTCGCCGGTGCCACGGCCGGTGATGACCTCGACGCAGCGAATGCGGTCGGCGTGGGCTGCGATCAAGAAGGTATGCAGGGCGTGATAGGCGCGTTGGGCGGTGCGGCCGTGCAGGTCGATGGTTCTGGTCGCGCCGAGCTTGCCGGAGCGGAACTTGTTCCAGGATGCGTTGTCGAGCCCGCCGGGGTGCAGGCCTACCTGCAGCGGTTGGGCGCGCATGGGCTGCGGACGTGAGGTTGGCGGGACCAGCTGGATGATTAGAGCGGGCGCCGGCGGTTCTGGGGCGGGCGGCGATTCGGGCAAGGTTCGGCCGCGCAGGGGGCGGATGTGGCGGGCGAAATGCGCCCATTCCGTGAGGTCGGTTTCGGTTAGGCGTCTGCGGCGAGGCGGCGCCATCACATGCCAGTGGGGTCGTCGACCAGCACGATGTGCAGCCGGCGGGGGCCGTGGGCGCCGAGTTCCAGGGTGCTTTCGATGTCAGCGGAGCGGGACGGGCCGGTGACGAGCATGACGTTGCGGGGCAGGAAGCGACCGGCAGCGTTGGTGCGTTCGAGGCGCAGACGGTCCCACACCTCCTCATAGGCGCCGACGACGTTGCAGGCGGAGAGGATGACGATCTCGGTATCGCACAAAAGGTTCAGCGTGGTAGGGCGGTCTGGGCCGCTGGGCAGGGCGAGGGTGCCAGTTTCGGCGATCCCTGCGTAGCCGTGCTGGACGGAGACGAGATCGTCCGGTTCGGCGCGGCCTTCGTGTAGGCGCAGCAGAGGGCGGTCGGCCCAGGGGATTTCGCGCAGGTCCGGATGCGGTGCCATGACGAAGGCGGAGGGCAGGTTCTGGGCGGCGAGGTAGTCGGCCACAGCTTCGGGGATGGCGGCTATATCGGCCACGCGCATGGTGGTGGCGAACTCGCGGCGAGCGTTGTCAAGGAACAGATCGACTTGCTCGGTATGGGGAATGCGAGTGCGGGCGGGAATGAGGTGGCGAGGGTGGCTGGCCAGGCGCGCCCGTACCGCCATGGCCTGGTCGTCCGGCAGCGGGCCGCGACGTAGGCCGCGGCGGATGGCGCCGAGGATGGCATCGCGGCTCATCGGGCGTTCCTCTGTTGGCGGGCGTAACGGGCGAAGAACGTGTCGCCTTCGGGAGTTGGGAGGTCTCGGCCGGCGGTCCAGCTGCCAGCGAGTGGCAGGGAGGTTAGGCGGTTCTGCTTGCGGCCGAGCAGCGACAGCCCCCAGGCAGCGAGGCGCGTGGCGGTTCGGTAGAGCGCGGGTCGGCGGACGAACCAGGCCCAGAGGGCGAGGTTGCTGCGGACGCTGGCAGGCTGCAGGTGGCGTTCGAATTCGCGTTCGCGCCAGTGGCGCATGAGGTTGGGCAGCGGGATCTTCACGGGACAGACGCTTTCGCATTTGCCGCAGAAGGTGGAGGCGTTGGGGAGGTCACCGGCCTGGTCCACGCCGATCAGGCTAGGGGTGAGCACCGAGCCCATCGGGCCGGGATAGACCCAACCGTAGGAATGGCCGCCGACGGTTTGGTAGACCGGACAGTGGTTCATGCAGGCGGCGCAGCGGATGCAGCGGAGCATGTCCTGGAATGGCGTGCCGACCATGGCGGAGCGGCCATTGTCGACGATGACGACGTGGTATTCCTCCGGGCCGTCGAGATCGCCAGCGAGCCGGCCGCCGGTAGAAAAGGTGGTGTAGACGGAGAATTCCTGGCCGGTGGCGGAGCGGGCGAGCAGGCGCAGCAGGCTTGTTGCGTCCTCTAGCGTAGGGACCATCTTTTCAATGCTGGCGAGCACGATATGGACGCGCGGGATGGTCTGGGTGAGGTCGCCATTGCCCTCGTTGGTGACGATGACGGAGCTGCCGGTTTCGGCGATGAGGAAGTTGGCGCCTGTGATGCCGACGTCGGCTGCGAGGAACTTGTCACGCAGGAGCACACGGGCCTCGGCCTGGATGTCACGCTTCTCGGCGAACACGCGATCGGCGGGCAAATGGGTGTGCACCTTGCGGAAGCTTTCCTCCCAGTCCTCGCGGTTCAGGTGAAAGGCCGGGCCGATGATGTGGCTGGGCGGCTCCTTGCGGATTTGCAGAATATATTCGCCAAGGTCAGTCTCTATCGGGATGATGCCATGGGCTTCGAGATGTTCGTTGATCGCAAGCTCCTCCGACACCATTGACTTGCCTTTGGTGACGGTGCGGGCGCCGGCCTGCTGGCAGATGGCGAGCACGGCGGCGCGAGCGTCGTCTGCGGTACTGGCCCAGTGCACGTGGCCGCCGTTGCTGAGGACGTTGGCTTCCCAGGTCTCCAGGTAGAAATCCAGGTGCTGCAGTGTGTGGTTCTTGATGTCACGGCCGATGTCGCGCAGCTGCTCGAACTCGGGCAGCGCCGCGACGGCGGCTGCACGCTTGGCGGGGTTCTGCGGACGGGTGCGGGCGAGCGCCTTCTGCAGGCCGCGGTCGGCCATTGCGTGGTGGGCGTTCTGCTTGAATTCCTTGCTGGTGGCGAGCATGGCCCTACCCTTTCTGCCCAATGGGGGCGACGTCGCCGGTCATTCCGGCCAGCACTTCAGCTATGTGGCGTACCTTGATTTGGCTGCCTTCGCGGGTGAGCCTTCCGGCCATATTGAGCAGGCAGCCCATGTCGCCGGCCAGCAGCGTGTCGGCGCCGGTGGCTGTGATGTCGGCGGTTTTGTCGCTGACCATGCGGACGGAGATTTCCGGGTATTTCACGCAGAACGTGCCGCCGAAGCCGCAGCAGATTTCGGGCTCCACCATTTCGACGAGCTTGAGGCCCTCGACGGAGGCCAGCAGGTCGCGCGGCTGGGTTTTGATGCCGAGCTCGCGCAGGCCGGCGCAGCTGTCGTGGTAGGTGGCGGTGCCGGCGAACGCGGCGTCGACCGCTAGCATGCCTCTGATGTCGGTGAGGACGCTGATCAGCTCGTAGGTTTTGGCCGCGAGTGCCTCGGCGCGGGCGCTTGTGTTGGGGTCGTCGTCGAATAGATGGGGCATGTGGGTGCGTAGCATGCCGGCGCAGGAGCCGGAGGGGACGACCACGTAGTCGTAGCCGCCGAAGGCATCCAGGATGTCGCGGGCGATGGCGGTTGTGGTGGCGCGGTCGCCGGAGTTGTAGGCGGGCTGGCCGCAGCAGGTCTGGGCGCGGGGCACTTCGACATCACAGCCGGCGGCTTCGAGCAGCCTGATTGCGGCGAAGCCGACCGTTGGCCTGTGGAGGTCGACCAGGCAGGTGACGAAGAGTGCGACGCGGGGTCGGGATTCTGGGTACATACGACCAAGATAGGGGGGAATTTGGTGTGTGGGTAGGTGGGGCTGATGTGTGAGGCACGCTGCTGCCTCATATGCGTTGAAGGGGCGGTAGGGGCCGCGCGAGTGTTATGGCTGGACGGGCTGTGACTGTGCTGGACGACGCGCAGGCTTACTTGTGCTTTGCCGAGGATATATTCGCCGAGGTCGGTTGCGATCGGGGGGATGCCGTGGGGTTCGAGACGTTCGTTGATCGCGAGCTCCTCCGACACCACTGACTTGCCTCTGGTGACGGTGGAGGCGCCGGCCCGATGGCGAGCACGGCGGCGCGAGCGTCGTCTGCGGTACTGGCCCAGTGCACGTGGCCGCCGTTGCTGAGGACGTTGGCTTCCCAGGTCTCCAGGTAGAAATCCAGGTGCTGCAGTGTGTGGTTCTTGATGTCGCGGCCGATGTCGCGCAGCTGCTCGAACCCGGGCAGCGCCGCGACGGCGGCTGCACGCTTGGTGGGGTTCTGCGGGCGGGCGCGGGCGAGTTTATGATTTTGGCAGGAGGCTCTGTGATTTGCGCCATGGCACCGGCAGGTCCACCACCGCGCTGCCGATGAACGCCTGCGGCTCGGAAGCCTGCACATGCATCGCGGCTTCCCGCCGCGTCACGCAGGTAAGCACCTGGGTCGCAATGTCGCTCCAGCGCCGTGCTGCGCTGGTTGCTGCGAGGAAGTAGCCGTCGAACACCGTGTGCTCCCGCCCGGCGCCGCAGCCGAACGAGGTGCGGTCCTCCCCCGCGACAGTGCAGGATCACCCGGTTCGCCCGTGCCATTGCACCTTCGGTAAAACCTCCGCTGTAGCAGGCGGAGACTACAACGGTGGTGGACGCATTGCCGGAACCGCGAGCGAGCGCGGTCCAGCGCAAAAAATATTAGAACATACAAAACTTCACAGTAAGTGAAACATTTAAAGTAATAGATCTTAGATCTCCGGTTTCACATCACACCCAAACTCTCCAAGACGCTGCACTAGGTGTTGTGGACAAACCGTATCCACAATCTGATCGTTGCAAGCTGAACAAAGCCGAGAAAGCTATTTCCAAGCTTGTCATATCGGGTGGCGCAGCGTCGTGAATGTTTGAGCTTGCTGAAGAACCGCTCGATGCGAT
>JANXSM010000163.1 GCA_025352665.1 Rhodospirillales bacterium
GTGGCCCTCGGCCTAGGACTGGCGGCCTGCCAGAGGGGATTATCGGTCGGCTTCACCACGGCGGCGGCCCTGGTCCATGAACTGATCGAGGCGCGCGACGAGAAGCGGTTGTTGCGCCTGCAACGCCAGATGTCCGCCTACAAGCTGTTGGTGATCGATGAACTTGGATACGTGCCGCTGTCGCAGACTGGTGCCGAACTTCTGTTTGAGGTGTTCAGCCAACGCTATGAGCGGGGCTCGACCATCGCCACCAGCAACCTGGAGTTCGACGAATGGACCGGCGTATTTGCCTCGGAGCGCCTCACCGGCGCGCTGCTCGATCGCCTTGCCCATCACGTCCACATCCTGGAAATGAACGGCGACAGCTACCGGCTCAAGCAAAGCAAGCGACGCCAACGCGGCGCTCCAGTCGACAAGCCTCCCGACAAATGACCGATACGCAGCAAGGCGCCCCGTACGGGGCGCCTTGCTGCCACCATCTGTGATGTAGTTTTACTCCGGCACGCCGATGCATTTTTGCTCCAGCGTTGACATTTCGTATTTAGGGTCCCACCCTTAATTACTTGGGGCTCGCGTTTATCGCTGTCTTGCTTGAGTTTCGCGGTGTCGATTGCTGGAGCGCCCTCAAATACCAGCCGCTCCGGCGCACCTACAGTGCGGTCAACGAGTGAGCGCTCAAGCAACTGGCCTGCTCCACTCACCATCATCCAACCCAGCCCTGCAAGCCAGCAGCGGGCATGCATCGTACGAAGGAACCGCCGCGCATCGATGCCCTCCGCGATCTGGATATACCAATGAAAGCCGCCAGAGCCGTGGAAATCATCGCCCGTATCTACGCGGCTAATGCCTGAACTGGTGCTGGCCCGGATGACGCCTGCGGTAGTACTCAGCGCGGGCAATACGTCCTTCAAGGCCGTTTCGATGTCACCAGCCGCTTCAATGCGAGCCTTGACGGGTTGCGTCATAGCCTTGGTATCAATGTCGATGAGCACGAAGGCACTGCCGTCGCGAAAGCGGATGTAATCAGCGGTGCGGGCGATCAGATCGCCGGTAGTGGTGGCCTTAATTTGTGCCTTGGTGGTAACCCGCACCTCTGCCGAAAGATCATCTCGTAGGACACCAAGACCCAGCGCCTGATTGCTTTTCATGCCGCGCAATACACCGGCGAGAGCATGTGTGTCCGCGATAAAGAGGCGCTCGGCTGTGCCCTTGGACATGATGCAGGCGGAGCCGTCGCTCTGCAAAGTTCCATCGGCGTTCAAGCTGATGCTCTTGCTCAAGGGGCCGTCTGATTTTGTAAACAGCACCATCTCAGTGGCTTGATGCTGATGACTTTTGATAAACATGATCATGGTATTTCTTGTGTGAGTTTAAATTTACCAGCGTGTCTTTAAGTGCCGCACCAGTGTCTTACAGTAATGTTTACGATATTTTTTCTAATATGTTACTAAAGACTCAAACAATTATGATTAACTTTGGCGATTGTATCCTGACGGTTCTTACGTACGGAGGTCCATCCCCTGTCTAGAAGGTATTCACGGCTACTCACTGTTGTGCTTTGGGACTATGCAAATGTTATCTTTATAGTGTGCACAGCATCCTGGAGCTCTTTGGTAGAGATAATTCCCGTAAATTTACGCGCTTTCGCTTAAACTTTATCAACTTATATTTTATGAGTGGGGTATTTGAGGGTTACCTGCCGATAAACGGTATCCGTTTTCCCTCGCAGAGCTTCTTGAATGTCTTTCCGGATGCGGGCCACTAGATTACCCCCCGCGAAGCGGCTTCTTCCGCATCCATCCGCCGGTTGATGATGGCCTGTTGATTGTAAGAGCCAGCCTGTTCGGCTGCGTTGGCCGCGGCTACGTTGGCATAGGTTTTCCACCCTGGCTGCCCTGGCACATGGCCCTTGAACGCGGTCGCGGGAAACCACTCTGCGTTCGTCGGCTCGCCTGTCACTGCGAAAAAATAACGAAGCTTTACTCGCTCTTTTCGCGTTGCCGTTGCGGGGGCAATGGCTTCCAGATAGCCCTGGTATTGTACAAATCCATCGGCCTGAATGAAGTTGCAGCCCATCATTTTCGTCAACCGGCTCATACCACGGCCCCCACTTCGGCGGCTGCGGTGGCCTTGTGCTTGGCCCCAATCGGTGCGGCGGGAAGCCCGGCAACAAATGCCATTAGGCTCTCGCCAGTGATCAGGGTTTTCGAGCCCAGCTTGCGGGCATCAAGGGTGCCGTTGCCGATTAGCTCATAGACTTTGGTGTGACCTAGCGAGGTCAGGCGCTTGGTCTCGTTGATGGAATTAAGCGGGGTGATGTTCATAAGCATTTTTCCGAATGGTTGCGACCACTCAGAAATGCTCACCTTTCCCCCCTTTGTTTCCACCTATACTGCGCCCACATTATTCGATTAGTTTAGCTCATTGTAATCGTTGAATTTACTTCGTTCCCCGTTACCCGGACCAAGCGCTCTAAGTGGTCGGCCCTGACGTATTGCTGCGGCCACCGAGGGTCACCGGATTTTTTGGTGACTAGCGGTAGCCCAAGCGCGTCCAGGACGCCGTTCACATAGACCGCGGCCTCGCCTACCGGACCGATCTTTGTGTCCGTGTATATATGTAAGTTCCGCCCATTCAGGCGCCGCCCAACACGCAGGATCGTGAACGCAAGCCACAGCTTTTCGTAGTCAGGGTGCTTGGTCGTGTATTCGTCCACAAACCAGCGGGGAGCATCCTGCTTTTGGGACGTAGTCGGCTCTGCTGTGTTTGATCGCTCTACCGCAACCAGCCAAATAGCCCTGTGCTCATCAGCAGGCGGCCCTTTAACGCTCGCAGCAGTTAACGACAGCTTTGAATATATTTCTATCCGTTTGCGAGGCGTCGCATCCATGGGATATTCCCAAGTCTCTTCCAGACCTGTCCCCTCCGGCTCCGTCCCGTCTGGACACGCTTTTTCTTCTGCAACCTCCCAACCATTTGCTTCTGCTTCGGCGTCTTCTTTTGCTTTCTGAATTCGCCTCGTTTCCGCTTGCTTGACCTTTTCATCTTCCGTCCTTGGCATCGCGGCAACAATGTCCAGCACGCCCTGATGGATGCTAACGATGGCAGCCTTCGGTTCTAGTTTTTTGAGAACCGCAACGAGGGCGGCGTGACGCGGATCGGACAGCATTTCAGCCATCCGCGTTTCGCGCCATCCAAGGCGCCCTTCGGCAGGCACGACAACAACACGCTGGGAGGCACGCATGGCCGCGCCTATCCGGGTCTCAACAAACCACCAGATATCGGCTGCGGACCATTGCACTGACAGCACGTCCCGCGTTCCGGGGTTCCCTGCCACACGCTCGGCAGCACGCATGCCAGCGTGCGTCCGGGCCTCGACAAACCACCAATTATCGGTTGCGGACCCTTCTGAAGGGCGCACCCGCACCATCCACCGAGCGGCTTCCGCCTTCGTCCATTCGGCCTCCGTCATGGGTTGCTTGGCTTCCATCCTCGACCGTTCGGCCTCCAGCCTCGTTTGTTCGGCTTTCGCCATCACTCGGCGGGCCTGTTTCTTTTCCAGGTTGGACTTCCGCAACGCCCGGGTGCGCTCCTTACTTGCCTGCTTGATCTCCGTCTCCAACGGCTCAACCATCTTGCTCATGCCTCCTGCGTTGCTGTCTCGTTGCTGCCAACAGCCGCAGCCCCGGTGCAATACTCACCCTAAGCCGCCATTAGCACGCGGCGCTTCTCAAACAAATCCCCACGCGCATAAGCCGCCTCGGTCTTGTTGCCCACCATGTGCGCGAGTGCTGCCTTGGCCACTTCACGCGGCGTGCCTGTGGTCTCGCCAGCCCAGTTCCGGAAGGCGCTGCGAAAGCCGTGCGCTGTGATGTCGGGCCGCTTCATACGCCGCAAAACCATGGCCAGCGCCATATTTGAAAGAGGCTTGCACGGCTGTGCTCCAGGAAAGATATAGCCGTCTGCCGTGCCGCCTTCACGCTGCGCCTGAAGCACCACCATGGCAGCGGTAGACAACGGGACGCGGTGCTCACGCCCGGCCTTCATGCGCGCCCCGGGCACCGTCCAGAGGTTTGCCGTTGCGTTAATTTAACTCCAACGTGCGCCCAGCACTTCGCCAGATCGAGCGGCGGTCAGAATGGCGAAGGCCAGCGCCTTTGGGGAGGTGCCAGCCGGCCTGCACAAGGCTGTCAGAAACCCTGCGACGTCCGACCACGGCAGCGCCGCATGGTGTTCCACCGGAGCGACCTTCCCTTTGGCCGGTAGCAAGCTGGACAGGTGGCCGCGCCACCGGGCGGGGTTATCACCGGTTCGCCAATGCCTTGCTGTCGCGTAGTCAAGGACGGTCTCGACGCGCCCGCGTATTCGCCCGGCGGTTTCGGCCTTCACTCGCCAAATTGGTTCCAACACCGCAAGCACATGCTCAGTGCCGACTTCTGTCACCGGCAGCCCGTCCATATGTGGATAGACGTAGGTCTCCAGCGTGCTTGTCCATTGCGCCCGATGCTTTGAGTTGCGCCAGGTCATCGCGTGCGCTTTGAGGTATGCCTCGGCAACCGACTGAAAGGTGATCCCCTGGATCGCAGCACGCTGCGCCGCCGCCACCGTTGCGGCCTGTTCCACGTCACGAGAGGCTAAGGGGTCAACACCACTCTTGACCATCGTGCGAAGCCGGGCAGCCTCATCACGGGTCGCCGATAAGGGGACAGCCGCGCGGTCATCCCCCGCCCGCCCTAGGCCCATTTCACGCGACTTGCCGGCGATTTGATAGCGGAGCAGCCAAAACCGAGACCCGTTGGCCCGAACCACCAGCCGCAACCCATCCCCATCCATGTGCGAACCGGGTTTGGCAGTCCGAACCTTGGGCGCCGATAGCTTCGCCGCCCGCCCCGCCATCCGAACTACCCCCCACTCTAAGCGCGAACGGGAAGGAATGTGAAGAGATGTTGGGGGATGCTACATTTGAGAAAACCGAGGTTTCTCCAGGCTTCCATCGTGTATTTTGGGCTGTGGCGAATGGCCAAAAACAGTGAATTGGCGGAGGGTGTGTCTTCTAAAGTAACGTTCGTGCATATTCGCGTGCGTCCGTCAATATATGGCTAACCTATTGGAAAGCGAGGCTGGCGGGTATTTGTCATTCGCCTGCATTCGGCCGCATTCGCAAGTAGTCAGAAATTTTAGAGGGGCGCAAAGAGGGGATAAATGTGGTAGCCTGGGTTCGAATCCCATGGAGACATCGATGCCCCGGCGCGGCCAATCGCTCACAGTTGCTCAGGTCCGTTCAGCAAAGCCAGGGCGTTATGGTGATGGAGGTGGGCTGTTCCTGCTCGTGCGAGAGAACGGCGGTCGGTTTTGGTCATTCCGGTATGTCCGGGCCGGGAAGATGCGCGAGATGGGACTCGGCGCCGCCAGTGGACCGAATATGGTGGCCCTCGCCACGGCTCGAGCGATCGCGAAAGAGCACTGGACCGAGTTCAAGGCCGGCGGTGATCCACTGGCAAAGCGGCGGGGAGACGACGCCGCCGCTCTGGCGGAGGTGAAAGCCGAAGCGATCGCAGTCAAAACCTTCGGCGAGGTGGCGATAGACTACTTGGCAGCCCACGAGGCGCACTGGCGCAACGCCAAGCACCGGCAGCAGTGGCGCAACTCACTGGACACCTATGTCGCCCCGGTGATCGGCGCTTTGTCGGTCGGCGAGGTCAGCACCGCCCACGTCACCGAGATCCTGACACCCATCTGGAACCTGAAGGCAGAGACCGCAGCCCGGGTGAGAGGGCGGATCGAGGCGGTGCTGGATTATGCCACGGCGCGCGAGTGGCGCACCGGCGACAACCCGGCGCGCTGGCGCGGGCACATGGCGGTGATCCTGGGTAAGCGTTCCAAGGCCAATTCCGTGAAACACCATGCAGCGCTGCCATACACCGAGGTCGCGGGGTTCATGGCTGAGCTGGACAAGCGCGCCGGCCTGGCGCCGATGGCCATGCAGTTCATCATCCTGACCGCGGCCCGATCCGGCGAGGTGCTAGGCGCGACCTGGCGGGAGATCGACTTGGCCGGTAAGGCGTGGACCGTTCCCGGGGCGCGGATGAAGGCCGGCCGTGAGCATCGCGTGCCCCTGTCTGAGGCGGCGCTGGCAATCCTGGCCAAGGTGGCACCCCTGAAGCCGGGCAGCGGCAGTGAGGCAGCCTACGTGTTCCCAGGGGCTCGTCGAGGACGGCCTCTGAGCAACATGGCGACCGACATGCTACTGCGCCGGATGAAGCGGGAGGATATCACCACCCACGGGTTCCGGAGCTCGTTCCGCGATTGGTGCGCCGAGCAGACCAGCTACCCCGGCGAGATGGCCGAGGCCGCACTGGCGCACACGGTGCGGGACAAGGTGGAGGCGGCTTATCGGCGGGGAGATCTGTTCGAGCGGCGACGGTCTATGATGGAGGAGTGGGCGACACATGTGACTGCCAAACTGCCTCTGGGTTAACATTTGAATCCGTCATAAAATAATTTGTCGAGTGTAAGGGTTGATTTTATGTCTCTGTTGGTTTCCGATTGCCCTAGATGCGGCTCAAAGCATGTAACGTTTGATGTAAGAGCTGAAATACTGACGCAGATCATGTACAGCTGGCAGACGTGGCACGAGATCTTCTGTGTCTGCCGAGACATGTCATAAATCGACAACGTTTATCGTTAGTCTGAAAGACGTTGGAGATCAGGGTTCATTTTCTGATCGGAAATCTTTCTTAAATTACGCAGATTCATTAAACCGTTAATTCGAAATTAAAAGTTTTGTGAGTAAAAAAGATCAGAATTCGATAAAACCACCTGACTACCTGCCAGAAGAAATTTCGAAAATATTTTCCGAAGGGGCAGGTTGCTTGACGATCGGTTGCCACAATGCCGCTGCGATAATGTTTCGTCTTTGCGTAGACTTAGCCACCCGCCCTCTCCTGCCCGATGACAGCAATATTGAGCTGCCGCCGCCAAATCGAAAGCAGCGTCGGGACCTGGGCCTCAGGCTGGCATGGCTATTTGAAAAAAATTTACTCCCGTCAAATTTAAGTGAGTTAGCTGCATGCATCCGCGAGGATGCCAACGATGGTGCTCATGGCGGTAATCGAAGCAAGGAAGACACAGAGGACCTACTAGACTTTACCGTTTCACTATTAGAGAGGTTAATTACAGAACCAGCTAAACTAGAAGCTGCGGGAAGGAGACGTTCAGCTCGACGCGCACCTCCTGACGAAAAGTAGTTGGATACCAATATCCAAAACTTGAAACAATGCCAGTCTCGGATCTGGCGTGGTGCCCCGCAGCTTTGTTACGACCGCGGCGTGCTCGATCTGCACGGCCTTCGTCCGGCCCAGCTAGGAGCGCCTATTCACCATCATGGTTGATCTTCCGCAATCGCACGCCCGGCCTCCCGTTCTGCTCGATGAATTCGACGCCAGCGGCTTCCAGGGCGGAGCGAATTGCGGTCAGCCGGCAAGGGCATGGGGCCCAAGACGGCGGCGGTATCACGCGGCCCGTCCTTTCATACGTTTGCACAACATACCGCGAAGTCTCGCTCATGGCGCCCAGTCGATCAGCCGAGCAAGCGGCGTCCTTCACGCATCTGCGTGGGAGTCACGCGCTTGGCTGCCGAAGGCGCACGCCTGGGCCGCCACCGTTCTGCTCAATGAATTCCACGCCGGCGGCTTCTAGGGCGGTTCGGATGGCGGCGAGGGTGCGGGGATGTGGATTGCGACGGCCGGACTCAAAATCAAAGAGTGTGGAATGACCCACAAGAGATGCCCCGGCGAGGTCTTCGCGCGTCATCTCGAGCATCGCGCGGGCACCCCTGCACTGGCTAGGCGTCAAAGTCGGCAAAGGTTGTTGACTTTCATCTTCGAATGTCACTAACCATACCATAGGTCGGCACTTATTGCCAACCAAAGCGGCCGAACGCGGTGCGTCAACACCTCGCCCGGCCTAACCGCAACCCACGTTCCAGGAGAACGAGGCTATGGCTAGACACGTTCATACCACGCCCACCTTCACCACAAGAAAAAGACCCGTGGCCATCGCCTCACGCGAATGGACAGAATACGCAATCGCCACGCTGATCGACTACCTCGACAGCCTGGACGCCGGCACGGACGACCTCGAGCCCGATGACGACGGAGAGGACACCGACTGCTCCCGCATCAACGGGTGGATCCTATGAGCGCCAAGCTGGCCCCGCCGCCAGCCTTCGCCGACAGGTTCGCGAACCTACCTCCTGCTTTCGAAACGTTCGCGATGCTTCGCGCGCATCCCGAGACTCAGAATCTGGCAACCGAATGGACCAGGGTGGCGGTCAAAGACGCGCGCCATAATCCGAAAGAGGGCTGGCTCTACTTCTGGCCCCATCGTCCGGTGGCAATCGTCGAGGCGCGCGAGGCAGGCGAAATCATCACCATGCAAGCGAAAGTCGAGGATAACCTATACGATCTTTATGCCAAGCGGGTGGTGCGATGACCGCCCCATCACGGCGCCACCTGCTTACCGGCCTGGCCGCCGGCGTGGCCACCACCGGCGTTGGTGCCACCGAGGCCGCGTCGTCCACCCCGCACCCCGACGCCGATATCATCCGCCTGTGCGCGGAGCATATCGCGAACTTCAGGGCGTTCAACACCAGCACCCACGATGACGAAAGCCCCGAATACGAATCCCAGTGGGAGGCCTACTGCCGCACCAGGGAGGCGATCGACGCAGTGAGGCCGGCGACAACTGTCGAGGGTATTCTTGCAAAATTCCGGGCGGCCCAGAATAAGGCCCGGCAGCCAGATGGGACGGAAGATTGGGAGTATGATATCGTCGCGAACTGGACGGGCGGCATCGTCAAGGATCTGCTTCGAGTCTACGGGAATGCGTCGTGAGCACGTTCGCTCATGACCGTTGCAGTTCGCCGGACGAACGACGATGCTTCCCCGACCAAAAAAGCGAGGTAGTGTTTCGTGGGTGGGCCGGCCTGGCTGAACGACCTCCGCCCTCTCGACCGCAGACGGGCAGAGCTATGGCTAGCGCAGGTGGGGGAGCAGCGGTTCCTTGCGATAGCCGCCGCAGCGACTGCTCAGAAGCGCGCAAAAAACCGGCCTCCCTCAGACAATACCGCTTTCATCCGCTTCGCGGCAATTCATTGGCTGATGAACAACAAGTTAGACCAAGCGCAGGCAGCACGCGCGGCGGCGAAAATCCTATCTTTGAGCCCCGAGAAGTTGCCGCATGCCAGGGCAGTCCTTACCCATGCCGGGCTGCGCAGAGTAATGGTCGATGGTTTGGGAAAAATGACCGCCGGACAACTTGCGGCCATACAAAAAGACATCAGAAACAAAGTTCTTTCGCCTCTACACAGCCGGGCTGCCAATACCACCATTATGACGAAGCCCCGGTATTCATCACGCTTGCAAACACCGGACAGGTTCGGGGTGACTCTTGTTGGAATGCCGTTGGCGCAGAGCGACCGCATGCGACGGATATCACTCATCGCGAGGGCGCTGACAGGGCTGGTGGACGAACGCACCCCGATCTCGCGTTTGTCGGCGCTTTTCGACGATCTGGTTGCGTCCTTGAAGTAGCACTTCAGCCGCATCGGCAGCGTGCGAGAAGTCGATACTTGTTGCACGTGCCATTTCGAAAGTCCGCCGTCATACCCGTTGATGTCAACCGGACAGCAACGGAGATCCCCGGCAATGCATGACACAGCAAGATTTTCGGCGCTCCTCATTCCGAAGAGGGACGCGTTCGACGCGATCGGCGTCGGCAATACGCGCGGCCACGAGCTTCTGGCACAGGGCAAGCTCGACGCACGCAAGCTTGGCAGCCGCACGATGATCACCGCAGCCAGCTTGCACGCCTTCGTCGCGGAGTTGCCGCCGTTCGTGTCGAAGGCCGCTGCTCAGTAACGAAAACGCCCCTGACGCAGCGATGCGCAAGGGGCGGGAATTCGTTCGGGAAGGCGGCCTCGACACCCGTTTATATCCCGCGTGACTCCCGCTTTCAAGCCCCGCTGCGTCCAATCTTTCAGGATGCATCCCAATGGACTTCGCTCAGCACCACGACTGCGATCGTAACTTCCAGTTCCGTCGCTTTGCGCCCCGGCGCATCGACTTCTATCGCCCCCTGCTCACCGCCGCCGACCTTGACCGTGAGGCCGACATCGAAATCTCGCAGGGTCACAACGACCGCACCGAACGTTTGGCCTGGCGCGTGGCGGCATTGCGTGAGGGCGCGCGCACGTGAGCGCCACTTTCGACGATACCGAGCGCGCTGAATTCGGCGAGGCATTGGTACAGCAAACGATCGATACGCTTGCCGGCTGGCTGGTCAAGGACAGCGCTGTGCCGCCTCGCACCGAACCCAGCGACGCAGCACTGTTTCTGGTCGTATATTACGCCTTCGTAATAGCGGGCCGGCGGCGAGGGGCGGGTGGCGTCACTGCGCTGTTGGCATCCGCGCGCGAAATCGCCGGACTGGCGGGGGTGACAGGGTGACGCGCGCCAAACCTCTCGACACCGACGCTCACCTGAACGCCGCCCTCTACCGCGCCGTTCAGGTGGTGCTCGCATCGCACGACGAGATGGCCGATCTAGACTGCACGCCCGAGACCGTCGCCGAGCAAGCCGAGGATCTCGCGCAGGTTGCCGCACTCGACGCGCTGGCCGGCTTAGTTCAGCACCCGATTTTGCGCCAGACAGTCGCCCGGGCTTTTGCAGCCGAGGCTTGCCGCTTGGTGCGCATTGGCACCGCGCCGCTGCGGGATCTAGCGCAGTGACGGCCCTCGCAAAAACTGACCGCGTTCGCCTCGCCAAGTTGCTCGGCCTGCTAGGCTCGGAACATGCGGGCGAACGCGACGCCGCCGGCCTGGCCGCGCATCGGATGGTGCAGCAGCGCGGATTGCGGTGGTCCGACGTGATGGAGCCGGCCCCTATCGAGAAACAGCTGCCCGAGCTCGGAACGTGGCGCCAAACCGTCGCGGCCTGCCTCGGACAACCGGGCTCGCTCCGTCGTTGGGAAGTCTGCTTTTTGAGCGACCTGCCTGCGTTCCGACGGCTGAGCACCAAGCAGCGCTACTGCCTCAAGGAAATTGCCGACCGTGTATTGGGGGCATCGCGATGATCTGCCCATGCGAGGCCATGCAGTGAGCGGTCAATTCCCCCAGTTCGTCCGCGCAATGCCATTCGTGGCGCGCGAGCTCCTCGGCGAGCCGAACGCCCTCCTGTCCAGCGAGCGCGAAATGCGGTTCGGATCTTATGGCAGCGTTTCGGTCAACACCGAGAAGGGCACGTTCTTTGACCATGAGAACGGCGATGTCGGCGGTGGTGTCGTTGATCTTGTCTGCTGGAAACAGAACCTGCCCGACGATGATGAAGGCAGAAGGGCCGCGCTGGCCTGGCTGTCCGAGCGTGGCCACATCCCGACGGCGGTCGCTCCTGACAAGCCGAAGATCGTCAAGGCGTACGACTATTTCGGTGCCGATGGCGCTCTGGCCTTTCAGGTTGTCCGCCTCGAGCCGAAGTCCTTCCGCCAGCGACGCCCAGACGGTGCGGGCGGTTGGATCTGGAAGATGGCGGGCGTGGATCTGATCCCTTTCCGGCTCCCCGAGGTTCTATCTGCCGTTGCTGCCGGTCAAACAATCTACATCGTCGAGGGCGAGAAGAGCGCGGATGCTTTAGCGCAACTCGGCCTTGCAGCTACGTGCTCGCCGGGCGGCGCCGGCAAATGGCGGTCCGCCTACAGCAGCCATCTAGAGCACGTTCCGATCGACTGGAATCAATCGATCGGAACGTGCTCTAGAAAACATAAGTGCTAGAGCAGCTTATGTCCGCCCAAATGAGCCGCAGGGCGGCTCAGTCCGGTCGGACGCTGCTCTAGTTGGCGCTGATGTCGTCATCCTTCCCGACAACGACGAGCCGGGAGAGAAGCACGCTGCAATGGTGGCGGCCAGTGTTCAAACCAAGGCTGGCATTGTTCGCGTCGTGCGCCTTCCCGACCTGCCGGCCAAGGGCGACGTGCTCGACTGGCTAGCCGCCGGCGGATCGCCCGGGCAGCTTCACAAGCTGGTCGATACGCTGGCCAGCACTCCTGACGAACGCCCTGCTGCGCCGACCGCGGCCGATGAGGAGCAAGGCTCGGTGGTCGCCGTCGTGGCCGAGTTCAACGGCCGCTACATGGTGGTGAACGAACAAGGCAAGGCGGTGATCTACGCGCCAAGCTTCGATGCCGTGCTCAAGCGCAAGATGTTTGATCGCCTAAGCTTCCAAGACCTCGAGCGCCTTTATCTCAACCGGCTAATTGAAGTCGGCATCGACGACAAGGGTAATGCGATCCTCAAAACAGCCGCGCAGGTTTGGCTGCGGAACCGCAAGCGGCGCCAGTTCATCCACGGCGTTCGGTTCGACCCGTCAACCCGCGTGCAGCAGGAAGGTGTGCTCAACCTTTGGGAGGGCTTCGCCGTCACGCCCAAGCCCGGCAACTGGTCGCTGATGCGATCGCATATCCTGGCAATCATCTGCGACGGCGATCCCGAGCGCTTCACCTACCTGATGGGGTGGATGGCCCGCATGGTTCAATACCCCGATCAGCAGGGAGAAGTTGCAATCGTAATGAAGGGCGGAGAGGGCACCGGCAAGGGCACACTGGCAAAGGCGCTGCTCAAGATCTGCGGCCAGCACGGCATGGCCATCAGCACCGCAAAGCACTTGGTGGGCAACTTCAACAGCCACCTACGCGACGCCATTCTGCTGTTTGCCGACGAGGCATTTTTCGCCGGCGACAAGCAGCACGTCGGAACACTCAAGTCGCTAATCACGGAACCCTATTTGACCATCGAGGCCAAGTTCGCGAACGCGGTGCAGATGCCAAATTTCTTGCGCGTCATAATGGCATCGAATGAAGAGTGGGTGGTTCCTGCATCTGTCGATGCGCGCCGGTTCTTCGTGCTCGAGGTCTCCGAGGCTGCCAAGAACAACCACGACTACTTCGCCGAGATCTGGGCGCAGATGGACGTCGGTGGCTATGAGGCGATGCTGCACGACCTTCTGACCCACGATCTAACCACTTTCAACGTCCGCGCTGTGCCGGTCACCGATGGGCTCCAGCAGCAGCGCAAGCTGAGCCTGCCGACCACCGAGACTTGGTGGAAGGACTGTTTGGAGCGGGGCTACGTGTTCCGGTCTCGGCTCGGTCTCGAGGAGACGTTCGCGAAGTGGCGTGAGGATGTGTCGACCGAGCTTCTGTTCGCCAGCTACATGGAATTTGCCAAGGAACGCGGCGAGCGGCACCCGATGAGCCGCGAGACAATTGGTCGGTTCCTGGTGAAGATGGGCTGCAACCCGAAGCGTCTCCGTAATTCGCCAGTTGGCGAGCACATCACGGACGAGCCGGCCGCCTTCGGGACGCAGCGGAAGGCCAAACCAGTGATTCATCCGCGGCCACCGGCATATTCTCTGGGCGCCCTTGGCCATGCTCGGTCGGCGTTCATCGAGGTTACTGGCCTTCACATTGACTGGGGCGAGCCATGAACCCTGCCCGTGGCCAGGGCAGAAATCCCAACCCTGGCCACGAAAATCCGCGGAAAACTGCCTTTGGTCAGGGTGGACGTGGTGGACAAGGCAGAAATTTACAAATCGCCACGATAATTCTGAACGCACGGATTTCACTCACGACAACTACTCCAGTGGTGGCCAGAAATCTCCCAGATTTCTTTATTACCCTGACCACTCTGACCACCCTGACAAACCCAGGAAACTCTAAGGCTCCAGCCGGTCAGGGTTATGGACCGCACTCTGACCATCCTGACACCATTTCGATTGACCAATCCGCAACCGACAAAAGTTCAATGTTGAGCGGTCTTCATGCCGCCACACCCCATGGGGGTCTCAAAGCTGGGGCCGCTCGATCCGCAAAACCGCGTTCCCGTCAAAAATTCGTGTCTCCCGCCCCCGTTCAAACAGGAATTCTGAAAATGCCCGCTCTGAAACCGCCCCAACACCTGCGGCCGCCGACCCGCGCCTGGTTCGCGAAGGTAACGACCGACTTCGATTTAGAACAGCACCATATCCGGCTGCTGACGCTGGCCGCGGAATGTTGGGATCGCGCCCAGCAAGCTCGCGAGGCGCTGGCCGACCATGGGCTGACATTCAACGACCGGTTCGGATCGCCGCACGCGCGGCCTGAAGTGGCGGTCGAGCGCGACAGCAGAACAGCGTTTGCCCGGCTGCTGCGCGAACTCGATCTCGACGTTGCACCGCCAGCGCAGGCCGGACGCCCGCCTTCCCTTCGCTCTAACCGGAGATAGACCCATGCCAGTTAAACGCCGAGTTGCCAAAGGCCGTATGTCCGACGTGTCGGAGATGGAGTGGGCAGTCCTGACCGACCAGCGTGACGAGAGGACATTCTGCCAAGCCGACGGCTGGGAAGGATTCTTCCTTCGGTCCATGCAGGAGCCGGGCTGTCTCGCGGTCCCGTCGCTGGGCGACCTCTGGCTTGCACATCGGGGAACGATCTTAGCTGATTGGATCGGGGAACATCCGGGAACGCGTCCGTCATGCTGGTGGCGGTGGGATGGCCCAATCTGGGCTGATCGGCCCGGATTTATGAAGTCGGAATGTGAACCCCGCCGCAGGCTAGGCGGGGTCGGACACGCGAACGACTATAGTTTCCGTTTTGGCTTGCCTACCTCTTGGGTTAAGGAAGGGCACCCCTCTTCCCCCGCCCCGGACCCATTCGACCCGCCGATGTTCGAAAGTCAGGCAGCCTATCTTGATCGTCATGGGCTGTTGCTTCCCGGCGAGCGGCGCCGACTGAAACCGGCAGATTTCGAGCCGGAGGTTGTCGCGGTTGATTAGCGTTACCAACACCGTTGCGGCCCTACGCGGCGCAGTGGTCCTCCTGGCCAAGTCCGGCGACGACGGCATGATCAGGATCGCGGGCGCCGTCACGGCTTGGCTGGCGGACCCCCAGACGCTTGAGCAAGCGTTGGCGCTGCCGCCATGTTGGAGACAACAGGCTTGCCTATGTGAGCGCGACCAGCGCATCCGCGAACTCGCCGCCCGGCACTGGCCCGAACTATCGGGCCGGCCCCTAGCCCGGGCCATTGCATGTCGCGCTCGCCAATACGAAACGCGTGGCGGCTTCCGGCGGCATCAATGCACGGGCCGGCCGCCGGGCATCGAGGGCGACCTGTTCGACATTCTGTCGCTGGGTGAGATGCCGGGCGAGGCCAGATTACGTCAGCTTTTGAATGATATAGGTGGCTAGTCGGGAGCCGTCGCAATTAGCCGGCGACCATCGGATATTCGGTGAAGCAAGGAGTCCCTCATGGCTTTTCTCAAGTCCAAGCCACCGGCTGAAAAGATACCCCAGGCACCGCCCGTGCCCACGTCGCCGGGCACCGCGACAGTGCCGCCGATCCATGACGACCCGGAAATTTTCGCCGCCGTTGCGCTGGTGACCCAGTTGAGCGAGGGCACGAACCGCCTTGCCCGCGAAAAGGAAATGATGGCGCTGGAGTGGCGCTTCGGTCCGGGCGCTACCGAATCGGGTGTCATGCCCGGTGGCGAGCGGGACAGGCGCGAGCGGGCCCGGCTGGCGCTGTTGCAAGCGGAACTCGCGGCGAATACCGCAGCCACGACGAAGGCAGTCCAGCCGCATAACGACCCCGCCATTGCGGCGGCCCTCGGTGTTCTTGGTGGCGATCCACTGCCACCCCGCAATGACCGCGTTGCGCGCCTGCAAGACTTGGCCCGCAAGACCGCAATCATTGATACCGCCCGGCGCAGCGCGATCATGCGGCGGGACGAGTTGCTTGCCGATCGATCGCGCGATCTTTCCATGGCGCTTCGGCCGCGCCACGACGCGCAACTGGCAGAGATCTACCGCGCCGCCCTGGCGCTTTCACGGCTGGTCGACGCAGAACGCGACTTCCGCGCGAGCCTTATCGCTAAGGGATACGACCCTGCACCCGACCAGATTGGCGCGCTCAACATGGGCAGCCTTCTCCTGCTCGGCAGCGAGCGGGTCTGGGATTCCGAGATCAGCACAATCCGGCGGCAGCTTGAGGATCGGGGAATAATCTGATGTTCGACCTGGACCTATGGCGGCTGGATATTGAAACCGAGCTTGCAACGGCGATGCAGGACCTTGCCAGGGCGGAGGTTGCTGTCGTCACGACCGAGGCCGAAGCCCAACCCCACCGTGCCGCGTACTCAGCTCTGGTAGCAGCCCTGGCCCCAATCAAAGATGACGGCCTGGCTTGGCCGATCGACCACCGCAGGCGTGAGATGGAGGACCTTCTCAAGAAATCGGTCTCAGCGGTGGGCTATGCCCGCAACAGCGCTGCAAACTTGGGCACCACGATCAAAGCATTGCGGCTCGCCCTGGCCCAGTTGGATGCGGTGCGCGAGGCCGGAGCCGGGCAGGCGGAACAAGCAGCATGAACGACATCACCAGATCGGCGCCCGGCGGAGTGGACACCGCAGATCAGCGCCGCGGCCGGCGGGGCGTTTCCTCCGTCTCGTCGGCCAACCTAAATGGGAACGCTGCAAATGGATAAGTTTATTGATCAGGCAGCGTTTCGCGAACTGGCGAAAACCGGTCGCGCTGACGGTGCTGGGGTGTATCGGGCAGGGGATGCGAGCCCTGTCCCGATTGAAGGCACCCGCCGGGTTCGGTTCTGCTTCTCCGATGGCTCAGTCGACCGAATGGGCGACACGATTGATCCCGCCGGCTGGGACTTAACCGCGTTCAAACGCAATCCGGTGGCCTTGTTCGGCCATGACTCGGGCGCTCCGCCTATCGGCCGGGCTTGTAACGTGCAGGTGGAGGGTGCGCGCCTCATGGGCGACATCGAGTTCGCAGACGCCAACACCTACGCCTTTGCGGATACGATCTATAAACTGGCCAAGGGCGGCTACATCAATACCGTATCGGTAGGTTTCATGCCGACCAAATACGAACTGTCGAAGGACCCGGACCGCCCCTGGGGTATCGACTTCCTCGAACAGGAATTGCTGGAAATCTCGGTGGTGCCCGTGCCGGCGAATGCGAACGCCCTGGTTGAGGGCCGCGGTTTCAGCAGCGCCCGCCGCCACGCAATTGATCCCCAGGCACCCGACACCCGCACCGACGAAGCCCGTCTGGCGCATGCCCGCAGGCTGGCGATGCCCGTGCGGGACCTCGAAACGACGGACGGCCGAATCGCGCACGCAGCCGATCTCAAGGCGCTGCACGGCGCCGTGCCGGGCAAGAGCATTGCGGCGACCTACGCGCAGGTGCGTGCCCTTCACTGCAGGTGGTAAAAATGGCCGACACGACGAGCGCAATCGCAATACCGAAGCCCGAGAAAGTGGTTCTGAGCGTCAACGGGCGGGAGTGGTCCGGCTGGAAATCCGTTCGGATCACGCGCGGCGTAGAGAGGTGCCCGAGCGACTTCACCGTCATCGTGACGGAGCTTTATCCAGACACGCCTGGCATCGACATACAACCTGGCCAACCTGTGGTGGTGAAGAGCAACGGCGACCTGCTCATCACCGGCTTTGTGGACCGCTACAGCAGCTCCATGGACTCTGGAAGCCATGAGGTCGAGATCAGCGGGCGCGGGCGCTGTGAGGATCTGGTGGACTGCTCGGCGCTGTTCAACGGCATGCAGATCAGCCAGTCCACGACGCTCGGCGTGGCTCAGATCGTCACGGACAGGTTCGGGATCAAGGTCACCAGCCTGGACGGACCGGGCGATCAGATCCCGCAGTGTAACTCTGTGCTGACCGAGACGCCCTATCAGATCATCGAGCGTTTGACCCGCGTGTCCGGGCTGCTTGCCTACGAGGATACCACCGGCAACATGGTTCTGGCGCGGGCCGGAAAGACTGGGATGGCGTCCGGCTTCAAGCAGGGCGTGAACGTCCAGGCGGCGCGTTACACGTATGGGATTGACCAGCGGTTCCACAACATCCAGGTGGTCAGCAACTCGGTCGACCAGTTTTGGCAACTCGCGCAGGCACCCCCGAGGCCGGTCGGAATCAGCGTTGCGAACTCTGACGCGATCGTCACTGACGAGGCGATTCGCGAGGCCCGAATCCGCATCATTGTGTCGGAGCAGGGTTTCGCCGGGCTCGACCTCTCGATCCGCCGCGCGAACTGGGAGAAGGCCCGCCGTATGGGCCGGAGCTATGCCGTCACCGTGACCACGGACACATGGCGCGACCGGAGCGGCAACCTGTGGGAGCCGAACGCGACAGTCACCCTGGATCTGCCCGCGCTCAAGGTGCCGTCAAATTTGGAGTGGGTGATCTCCGAGGTGAACTACCTTCAGGACATCACCCGGGGCACCGTGGCGGAGGTGACCATCATGCCGCACGATGCTTTCAATCCGGAACCGATCAATTTGTTTCCGATTGACAAGCAGGTCGACGACGAACTGCGCAACGGGGAGGCGAATCTCTACGCGCATCGCGGGGACGGGCGGTCAGGGGTAATTTGAGGTGTGCACGTCAATTGGGACCTGCCTAATTCGGAGTTTCCATGAGATGAGTACCTTCATGGCCGAGACCAAAGCTTGGATTTGGCCCACAATCATTGTTAGCTTCTGTTTACGATGGGGGCATATGATGGGTACGTGGGGATTTTGGGATTGGGTTAGTTATGGAGGCATTGTTATTGCTGCCATTTTTATCGCAGTTGACGCAGCGATCGCCCAATCCGCAACGTTAGGTCAATTTATAGCGCGTCCATTTCAGTTTCGTTTTTTCGCCTACGTCCCTTTGCTTGCTGTGATGGTGAGCGCCGGTGCTTTTGTCAAAAAAGAATTGTCACCAAGAGATTTCCTGCTACCGCAAGATGCAAAAATTGGATCACCATTCGGTATTGAGCAGGGCTGGGGTGTAAGTAACGATGCATTTTACATGGTCATCAGGACCGGACAAAATCTGCCCGTATCAGCGACAAAACGGGTGATGTTGATAGTTCGCCCGACCTATGCAAATTTCGATAGAATGACAGATCGTAATATTTTGAAGAGCCAATCTTACACTATAAATAGACGAATTCATGACTCTTGCTATTCCGGCGAAGCAGCCATTGCGCTTGGATACCTCCAAACCAGTCCCCCTTGAATTTGATCTTGTTGAGTTTTCATCGTTGTTTTTCCCAGAGCAGATTTCTAGCCTTTCCGATGTGCTGGCGATCGGTGGAAAAATACTTGCCACCACAGGTAGTTCCGCCAGCTTTACGACGGTCACTGTTCCGCCGCCTCTTGTTGCCTGTCTGCCAGCGCCCCCCCCTCCTTGATTTAGGGCGCCCCCTGGCTGGTAATTTAGGGGTTAAACACGATCCGCCGGCGGAAACACAGCGGTATGTTCGGACGATCAACGGGCCGCCAAGGCTTTTCCCAGCTCTACCAAACCCTGCTGTAGCCGCCCCGGGCGCTGCGGGCACCGTCCACACCGAGATCACCATCAAGGGCGCCCCACCGGGCACCGTGGCCCGCACAACCACCAGCGGCAACGTGTCAGCCAGCGTCCGCATCGAGTCACCGCAGTTGATGGGGGCTTACCCGTGAGTTTTCTCGACGGCTTGGTTCCTCGCGGATTTAACCAGTCGTCCAGCACGACTGGTTAAGATCGCGCGGCCTTTTCTTCCAAAACTGAAATTTCGAAAGACCAGCGCTCACACTACCGCCCTCAGTTTCATTAGAGGGGACCATTGAAGGGATTGCGAGTTAATCAGAAAAAATGTCCAACAAAATCAACTGCAATTGGCGGAGGGTGTGGGATTCGAACCCACGGTACGCTTTCACGCACACACGCTTTCCAAGCGTGCGCCTTAAGCCACTCGGCCAACCCTCCGGCGCGCGATCGCGGACCATAACAGGGGCCGCGTAGAGATCAAGGCGTGGTAGTGGTCAGCCGGGATGGGCGGGCCGCAATGGCCCGCCCATCGGATCAGCGCCGCCACCAGCCTTTCTTCGGCGGCGCTTCCAACAGCACATCCTCACCGATCACGATTGGCTGGACCGTGGGCTCAGCGGCCGGCTCGGGCGCAGGCTCAGCCGCTGCTGCGTGGGGTTCGGCCGTGGGCTCCGGTGCAGCCACGGCAGGCGTCTCAACGGCCTCGGCACGGGCCTCTGTGGCCTCGGCGGGTGCCGCAGCGGCCTCGACAGGCGCGTCCTGCTGCACGGAAGCAGGCTCGGGCACCGGGAGTGGCGCCGGGGTTGGCGCGACGGGCTCAGCCGGCTCCAGCAGGTCGAAGATGTCCTGCGTGCCGCCGAACGGGTCAGCGGGCGTCGGCCCAGTGTAGGCCTGTTGCACGTCATCCTCAGGCAGCAAGGCTTCCTCTCCGGCCTCGCCCGGCTCGCCGCGACGCCGGCGACGGCCACCACGGCGACCGCGACGTCGCGACTTGGGCTCGCCGTTCTCGTCGAGTTCGAGCTGTTCGCCGACCGGAATCTCGCCACCCGCGGGGGCCGGCTCGACGTCCGGGTCGAGCAGCGGCTCCTCAACCGGGGCCACCGCCAGCGGGGCTGCCTGCTGTTCGGCGATTTGCACGCCGCTCGATAGGCCCGCGATCGGCGCCTCACCGAATTCATCGTCACCGGTGGCCGAGGCTTCGCCAGGGTTCGCCCCATCGCGACGGCCGCCGCGACGGCGACGGCGACGCCTGCGACGCTGTTCGGCCTCATCCGACGCCGCGGCGTCACCCGTGGTGGCCAGCGCGGTCTCAGGCGTAGCTGCGGCCTTCTGTGATGAGCGCGGGGCACGTGGTTCGCGGGCCTGGGGCACCACCACCACCACCTCGTCCGGCTCGCTCACCACGTCCGCGTCCTCAGCGTCGTCGTACTCCTCCATCGGCCGGGCCGCGACGGCCACCGGCGTGGCTGTCAGCAGGCGTTCGGCCTCCGGCACCTGCGGACGCAGGCGATCGATGCGCACCGCCGGCGGCAGCAGCGTGTCGTCGCCCGCGAAGCTGACGCGCATGGCATAGCGCGCCTCGATCTCCAAAAGCCGGTCGCGCTTGTTGTTGAGGATATACATCACCACCGGCCCCGCGGCATGCACCAGAATAGCGGCGGCGCGCAGCTTGGACCCTTCCTCCTCCACCGAGCGCAGCACATGGATGGCGCTGCTTTCGGTGCTGCGCACATGGCCCAGGCCGTTGCAGTGCGGGCACATCACGAAGCTGGTCTCGGCCAGGCTCGGCCGCAGCCGCTGGCGGCTCATCTCCATCAGGCCGAAGTGGCTGATGCTGCCGAGCTGAATGCGGGCACGATCGTTCTTCAGCGCGTCCTTCATGCGCCGCTCAACCATGGCGTTGTGCTTGCGCGCCTCCATGTCGATGAAGTCGATCACGACCAGCCCGGCCAGGTCGCGCAGCCGCAACTGGCGCGCCACCTCGTCGGCGGCCTCGAGATTGGTCTTGAGCGCCGTCTCCTCGATGCCGCGCTCGCGGGTGGAACGCCCGGAGTTGACGTCGATGGCCACCAACGCCTCGGTCTGGTTGATGACCAGGTAGCCGCCGGAGCGCAGTTGCACGGTCGGCGCCAGCATGGCGTCCAGCTGCTGGTCCACCTGGTAATTGGCGAACAGCGGCATCGCCACTCCTTCGGGCCGCCACAGCTGCACCTTCTTGGCGTGGCTCGGCATCAGCATGCGCATGAAATCATGCGCCTGGTGCCAGCCTTCCGCCCCGTCGACGATGATCTCGTCGACATCGCGGGAATACACGTCGCGGATCGAACGCTTGATGAGGCTCGCCTCCTCATAGATCAGCGCCGGCGCTGTGGACCGCAGCGTGTGCTCGCGAATGTCGTCCCACAGCCGCATCAGATATTCGCAGTCACGGCGGATCTCAGGCTTCGGCCGATTGGCGCCCGCGGTGCGCACGATCAACCCCATGCCATCGGGGATCTCCATCTCGTTGGTGATCTCCTTCAGCCGCTTGCGGTCCGACGCCGAGGTGATCTTGCGGGAGATGCCGCCGCCGCGCGGCGAATTGGGCATCAGCACGCAGTAGCGTCCGGCCAGCGAGATATAGGTGGTCAGCGCCGCACCCTTGGTGCCGCGCTCCTCCTTGACGACCTGGATCAGCAGGATCTGGCGCCGGCGGATCACTTCCTGGATGCGGTAGTTGCGCAGCATGCGCGAGGAACGGCGGCGGCTGGCCTCCTCGGCGCCATTGCCTTCGAACTGGTCGCTCTCGCCACCGATCGTCTCGGGCGGCGTCGCATCCTCCGCGGCGATATCGAGGTTTTCGTCGCCCACCTCGCTGTCGCCCGCCTCGCCGTCGCCTGCCTCACTGTCGCCAGTCGTTTCGTCGTCAACAGCGCCTTCGGCATCGCCCGCCAGCACGAAACCGGGCGCGGGCGTCTCGTCATCGTCCGCCTCGGGCGAGTGGATCTCCGAGACGGCGGCGACGGGTGCCTCGACTGTGAGCGGCTCCACATCGGACGGAACCGCGTCGGCATCGCCGTAGCGGGTGTCGGTCGGCGGCATCAACGCCGGCTGGGCAGGTCCGGTGTGTGGGGCCACAGGCTCGGCCGGGGCTTCGGCGGCGGGGGTTTCGCCAACCGGCGTCTCGGCAGCCGGCGCCACAGCTTCCGCGACGGGCTTGACCGGAGCCGGCGCGATCGATTGCTCGGCGTCGGCGATCTCGGCGGGACCCACGCTCTCCGACATATCGGGCGGGCCGGACTGGATGGCGATTTCCGTCACCATCGGCTCGGGTCCTGCGGCAGGCGAAGTCTCCATCGAGGTCTCGGTGGCCAGTTCGTTCTCAGCGACCATCTCGGCCGCGGTCGCGGACGGGATCGGCGCAGGCTCGTGCTGGCGGCGCCCGCTGCGCGGCAACGGGTCGGCCTTCACGGCCCAGCCGGCTTCGCGGCGATCCTCGGCCTCCTCCTCCTCACGCGCCTCCTCGGCTGCAATCTCGAGCAGGCGCTGCCGGTCGGCCACGGGGATCTGGTAGTAGTCGGGGTGGATCTCCCCGAACGCGAGGAAGCCGTGGCGGCCGCCGCCGTATTCCACAAAGGCCGCCTGGAGCGAAGGCTCCACCCGCACGACCTTGGCGAGGTAGATGTTTCCCTTCAGTTGCTTCTTCGTCGATGTCTCGACGTCGAAATCCTCGAGACGATTACCGTCCAGCACCACCACGCGGGTTTCTTCCGCGTGGGTGGCATCGATCAACATGCGCTTGGTCATTCAGCCGCGAACTCCGATGATCCGCCGGCGCGCGCGCGTACGCTGATCGCCGTTGCGGAGACTTGATGGGAAGGGCGGAGACCGCCGGATCAGGGGTGAGGCCGATGCACACAGCCCGGCGGAAGCTCCGCTCGGGCGTCCAGCACGATATCGATGTTCGAGGGGAGACGTGCAGGAAGTCTGGGCCACGGCGGGCAGGAAACCCTATATCTGGCGGGCGGGTGCGACCCAATCGGACCGCCGCCCCGGTTGAACTCGATGCCGGCCGGACTACTTCCGGTCCCCTGGCCGAGCCGCGCCTGGGACAGGACGCGGCCGACGCGCAGCCTGCGCGCAGCAAGGGCGGAAGCGTGGGCTGACCCGCTTGGCACAATGTTTTTGCACGTGACAGCCGCGCAATTCGCGGCCGGACCCGGCAAGTCACACGGCGCCAGAGTGGTCCTGGAGAACACGCCGTAAGGCGCTGTGGACACCGAACGGTGTGTTTGGCGCTGGTCAAGGCCGGTCCCCGGCACGCTGCCGAAGCGAGTCTTACCTTGCAGCAAACCGGCCCCCTCCGCAAGTAAGCGTTGTGGACAGGCCATGGATCAGCCGTAATCAACGTGGAAGATGATTTTCTGAAGGTGACATGTTAAGGCATGTCACGTTCCCCCATCGTTGAGGGTTTGTTTTGTGATCACCCGTCGGCTGTTGTTCGGCTCTGGTGTTGCCGCCAGTTTCGCTTGGCCCCCGGGCTGGGCCACGGCAGCCCCTGCCCTGCCCGCCCGCGGGCTGCAGCCGCTTGTGATGCTCGACCCCGGGCATGGCGGCAAAGATCCCGGCGCCATCGGCATCACCGGCACCTACGAGAAGCACATCGCACTCGCTGCCGCCCAGGAACTGCAGCGCCAACTGACCGCCAGCGGCCGCTATCGCGTGGAACTCACCCGCACGCGCGACGTGTTCATCCCGCTGCCGGAACGCGTGGCGATCGCCCAGCGCCGCGGTGCCGCCCTGTTCGTGTCGATGCACGCCGATGCGCTGACCGATCACGCCGTGCGAGGCGCCAGCGTCTATACGCTGGGTGCCCGTGCATCCGACGCCCAGTCCGCAGCCCTGGCACAGCGCGAGAACGCGTCCGACCGCTTCGCCGGCGCCGGCTTCCAGAACACGCCGCCGGAAGTTGCCCGCATCCTGGCCAGCCTGGTGCGCCAGGAAACCAGGCTCGGCGCCGTCCGTATGGCCCACAGCGTGGTCGGTTCGTTGGGAAAAGATATCGGATTGCTGCAGAACCCGCAGCGTCAGGCCGCGTTTATGGTCCTGAAGGCGCCGGACATCCCGTCCGTGTTGGTGGAGATGGGCTTTATGTCCAACCGCCAGGACGAGGCGGCCCTGCGTCAGGCAGACTACCGCGCGCGGGTCGCACTTGCGATGAAGCGGGCGGTCGACACTTATTTTGCCGCTCTGCCGGGCACACGTATGGCCGGGTAGCACACCCTCCAAACCGTGATCTCGGCCAGAACGCAATGTATTGGGCGCCATGCAAGACGATTTTTCCGCCGGCCAGCCGCTTGTCCCGCAGGGTCGACCCCCGCGGCGTGACCGGTTGACTCCGCCCGCGCCTCCAAACTCCGAGCCGCCGACGAAGGTGAAACCCGCCCGCCGGCGCTCCCGCATTACGGCCGTCGGCGTGTTCGGCCGGCTGATGGGCGTGTTCGTCGGCCTCGCGCTGCTCGCCTGCGCGGTCGGCGGTATCGCGGCCTATAGTATGTACAAACGCTACTCGACCGATCTGCCGGATCTGGAGGCCCTGCGCACCTATCAGCCGCGCGTCATGAGCCGCATCTATGCCGGCGACGACCGCCTGCTCGCCGAACTCGCCACCGAGCGGCGCATCTTCGTGCCGATCGCCGCTATTCCGACGCGGGTGAAACAGGCCTTCATCTCAGCGGAAGACCAGAATTTCTACACCCATAAGGGTATCGACCCGCAGGCGATCCTACGCGCCGCAGTCACCGACCTCGCCCAATACGGCCAGGGCCGCCGCCCGGTCGGCGCCTCCACCATCACCCAGCAGGTCGCCAAGAACATGCTGGTGGGCAGCGAGGTCAGCCTCGGCCGCAAGATCCGCGAGGCGCTGATGGCGCTGCGCATCGAGGATAGCCTGAGCAAGGACCGCATTCTCGAACTCTACCTCAACGAGATCTATCTCGGCCTGCAGGCCTATGGCGTGGCCGCGGCTGCACAGGCCTATTTCAACAAGTCGCTCGATGAGCTGACCATCCCCGAGGCCGCCTTCCTGGCGGCGCTGCCCAAAGCACCCAACAACTACAACCCGTTCCGTTTCCCCGATGCCGCAAAGGCACGCCGAGACTTCGTGATCGAGCGCATGGCGCAGGACCACGCCATCACCGCGGACGAAGCAACGGCCGCGAAGGCTTCCCCCATCGTGCCGGCAGCCTTTCGCCGGGTGGAGACGATGGCCGGCGGCGAGTATTTCACCGAGGACGTACGACGCTGGATGGTCGATAAATTCGGCGCCGACCGCACCACCCAGGGTGGCCTGGTGGTGCGCACCACGCTCGATCCGGTGCTGCAGCAGGCCGCCGACAAATCGCTGCGCGACGGGTTGCAGCGCTACGATCTGCGCCACGGCGGCTGGCGCGGCCCCTACGCGCGCATGGACGTGACGCCAAGCTTCCGCACCGCCTGGGCCGCCGCCTTGGCCGCCGCCGCCAAACCCGCCGGCCTGCTGCCGGAATGGCGCTCGGCCGTGGTGCTGGAAATGACCGACAGCGACGCCAAACTCGGCTTCCTCGATCGTGCAGCCGGTCTTTCCAACCGGGTGCCCGCCACCCCCCGGGTGCTGCCGCTGTCACTGTCGGACGTCGCCTCCTGGGCGCGACCGGCCAAAGCCGGCGTGCTCGGCCCCGCTCCCCGCAAAATGTCCGAGCTGGTGCAGATCGGCGACGTCGTGATGGTCGAGATCCTGCCCGGAACACCAGCCGTTGCGGGCAAATCGCCAGGCAGGGCGGAACGGCTCACCTTGCGGCAGGTGCCCCAGGTGCAGGGCGCCCTGGTCTCGCTCGACCCCGCCACCGGCCGGGTGCTGGCGATGTCCGGCGGCTGGAGCTTTGAGAACAGCCAGTTCAACCGTGCCACCCAGGCCGCGCGCCAGCCCGGCTCCAGCTTCAAGCCGTTTGTTTATCTGACCGCCCTGCAGGCCGGCATCTCGCCCAGCCAGCGTTTCCTCGACGCGCCTTTCGTGGTCGACCAGGGGGCCGCGGGCAAATGGCGCCCCGGCAATTTCGAGCTCGACTTCAACGGCCCGGTGCCGCTGCGCGTGGCGCTCGAGAAGTCGCTGAACCTCGTCACCGTCCGCGTCGCCAACCAAATCGGCATGGAGGCGGTGGCCCGCAACGCGATCGCCTTCCACGAGGTCGACAACATGCCCCGCGTGCTGCCGGCCGCCCTCGGCGCGGTCGACACCACCGTGCTGCGCGAGGCCGGCGCCTACGCCTCCATCGCCGCCGGCGGCAAGGAAGTCATCCCCACCCTCATTGATTCGGTGCAGGACCGCGACGGCCACGTGATCTGGCGGCCCGACACGCTGGCCTGCTCCAACTGCACCGATGTCACCCACGTGCCCGCCGTGGCCGATCCGCGCCGCCAGATCGCCGATGCGCCAAGCGTGTTCCAGCTGATCAACATGATGCAGGGCGTGGTCACCCGTGGCACCGGCACCGCCGTCGCCGCCGGGCTCAACCACACCATCGCCGGCAAAACCGGCACCAGCCAGGACTTCAACGACGCCTGGTTTGCAGGCTTCACCCCCGACCTCGTCACCGTTGTCTGGATCGGCTTCGACAATCCGGCAACCCTTGGCAACAACGAGACCGGGGCCGCCGTCGCAGGCCCCGTCTGGCACGACTTCATGGCGGTGGCGCTGAAGAACCGCCCGAACCTGCATTTCATCCAGCCGCCCGGCGTCACGATGGCGCAATGGGACAGCGGCAACGGCATGGTGACGGACGCGTTCAAACCCGGCCAGGACCCCGGCGGCTCAGCACCCATGGGCGGCACCAGCAGCGACGGCGCACAGGCCAATGCCGAGCCGCCCAAACCCGCGGCAGGCGTGGACAGCGGGCTTGGCGGATTGTATTGACCGCCTCCCCCACTCACGCGAAGTGACATGTCAGCCGAATCCGACTCCCTCAACGAACAGATCAAGCAGTCGATTGCGCTGCTGAGGAGGCATCTTTGACTGGGATGTCGCCCAGGGCCGCCTCGAGGAACTGAACAACCGGGTCGAGGACCCGGATCTGTGGAATGACGCCGCAGCCGCCCAGGCCCTGATGCGCGAGCGCACCACGCTCGCCAACGGCATGGAGGCGGTGACCCGGCTGGAGCGGGACTCGGCCGATGCCGTCGAGCTGATTGCCATGGCCGAAGCCGAGGCCGACGAGGCCATGGCGAAGGAATCGCTCAAGGCGCTCCGCATCCTGCTGGCCGAGGCGAAGCGCCGCGAAATCGAAAGCCTGCTGTCGGGCGAGGCCGATAACCTCGATTGCTTCCTCGAAGTCAACGCCGGCGCCGGCGGTACCGAGGCACAGGACTGGGCGGAGATGCTGATCCGCATGTACACCCGCTGGTCAGAAAAACGCGGCTACAAGATGCAGCTGATCGAGGAGTCTGAGGGCGAGCAGGCCGGCATCAAATCCGCCACGCTGCAGATCAGCGGACCCGCCGCCTACGGCTGGCTCAAGACCGAAATGGGCGTGCACCGCCTGGTGCGCATCTCGCCGTTCGATTCCGCGGCGCGCCGGCAGACCAGTTTCGCCTCGGTCTATGTCTACCCCGTGATCGACGACACCATCGAGATCGAAATCGATCCGTCCGACCTGCGCGTCGATACCTACCGCGCCTCCGGCGCCGGCGGCCAGCACGTCAACAAGACCGAGTCGGCCATTCGCATCACCCATATCCCGACCGGCATCGTGGTCGCCTGCCAAACCGACCGCAGCCAGCATCGCAACCGCGCCACCGCCATGGGCATGTTGCGGGCCCGCATGTACGAAGCCGAACTCGCCCGCCGCGAAGCCGCCAGCGCCACGACGGAAGCCGCCAAAACCGACATCGGCTGGGGCCACCAGATCCGCAACTACGTGCTTGCCCCCTACCAGTTGGTCAAAGACCTGCGAACCGGGGTGGAAAAAGGCAACCCCGAGGCCGTGCTCGACGGCGAGCTCGACGACTTCATGGCCGCCGCCCTGGCCGCCCGTTCCGGCGCCACGCGTTCCGAAGCCAGCGCCCAGGCGCAATGAAGCAGCCTGCGGGCGCGATATCCAGACCAACAGCTGGTGCATGCCGGCACGACTGATACCAACGCCGGGATGGACCCAGCTGTTCAGGTAGCCCGTTGGCAGCGCCCGCCCTGCGATGCAGGGACAGCATTTGACAGATGGGCGGCCACGCAGACAGGGTGCGGCCAACGCGGCTGGAGGAAAATCAATATGCCCGATACGTATGCGCAGGACGACTACCGGCCGCGGCTGCGCAGCCGTCGCTGGTTCGACAATCCCCACGATCCCGCCATGACGGCGCTGTATATCGAGCGCTACACCAATTTCGGGATCACCCGGGCGGAACTGCAAGGGCCGAAGCCTGTGATCGGCATCGCCCAGACCGGTTCGGATCTGTCGCCTTGCAACCGCCATCACCTGGACCTCGCCAGCCGCGTGCGCGATGGCATCCGCGACGCCGGCGGCATTCCGCTGGAATTCCCGATCCATCCGATCCAGGAGACTGGCAAGCGGCCAACGGCGGCCCTCGATCGCAACCTCGCGTATCTTTCGCTGGTCGAGGTGTTGCACGGCTATCCGCTGGACGGCGTGGTGCTGACCACTGGCTGTGACAAGACCACCCCGGCTTGCCTGATGGGTGCTGCCACGGTGAACATTCCTGCCATCGTGCTCTCCGGCGGGCCCATGCTGGACGGCTGGTACGGCGGCAAGCTCGCCGGCTCCGGCACCATCATCTGGGAAGCCCGGCGGCTGCATGCGCAGGGCAAGATCACCTACGACCAATTCATGGACATGGTATGCGCCTCGGCGCCTTCGGTCGGGCACTGCAACACCATGGGCACGGCGCTGTCGATGAATTCGCTGGCCGAGGCGCTTGGCATGTCGCTGCCAGGCTGTGCCGCCATCCCAGGCCCATACCGCGAGCGCGGCCAGATGGCCTATGAAACCGGCCGCCGCATCGTCGACATGGTGAACGAGAACCTGCGGCCATCCGACATCATGACCAAGGCCGCCTTCGAGAACGCCGTGGTGGCCGCGGCCGCCTTGGGCGCCTCGTCGAACTGTCCGATCCACATGGTGGCGATCGCGCGGCACATGGGCGTCGATCATTCGCTGGACGATTGGCAGCGCCTGGGCCCCGATGTCCCACTGCTGGTGGATTGCCAGCCAGCTGGGCGTTACCTGGGCGAGAAGTTTCACCGTGCCGGCGGCGTTCCCGCCGTCATGAAGGAACTGCTCGACGCCGGGCGCCTCAACGGCTCCGCCATGACCGTGACCGGCAAGACCCTGTCCGAAAATCTGCGCCCGGTGGCCGAGCCCGATCGCGACGTGATCCGGGCCTACGACACGCCGCTCAAGGCATCGGCCGGCTACGTGGTGATGAGCGGCAACCTGTTCGACACCGCCGTCATGAAAACCAGCGTGATCGACGCGGCGTTTCGCGTTCGTTTCCTGTCCGACCCACATCACCCGAACGTGTTCGAAGGCAAGGCCATCGTGTTCGAAGGCCCCGAGGACTACCACGCCCGTATCGAGGACCCCGACCTGGGCGTGGAAGACCAGTCGGTGCTGATCATCCGCAACTGCGGCCCGATCGGCTATCCGGGCGGGGCCGAGGTGGTCAACATGCAGCCGCCCGCCGCTATGCTCGACCGTGGCATCTCAACCCTGCCGACGATGGGCGACGGGCGCCAGTCCGGCACTTCAGCGGCACCGTCGGTGCTCAACATCTCGCCGGAGGCTGCAATCGGTGGCGGGCTTGCGTTGCTGAAAACCGGCGACCGGATCCGCATCGATCTCAACACCCGCAAGGTCGATGTGCTGCTGCCAGACGGCGAGTTGGAGGCGCGGCGCGCGAAGTGGACCCCGCCCAAGCTTGTCAACATGACACCCTGGGAGGAGATTTATCGCAGCATGGTCGGCCAGCAGGGCACCGGCGCCTGCCTGGAGCCGGCCACCCTGTATCTGGACGTGCTGAACACCCGCGGCGAGAGCCGCAACAACCACTAGGAATTCTGGCCATGGCTGGACGTCTCGCGGGCAAGACCGCGTTTATGACTGCCTGTGCCCAGGGCATCGGCCGAGCGACCGCACTCGCCTTCGCAGCCGAGGGCGCTCGCGTGTTCGCGACCGATTTGAACGAGGCGAAACTGTCGGAAATCGCCGGTGAGAGCATCGAGGTGGCGCGGCTGGACGTGCTGGACGCCGACGCCGTGCGCGCGGCGGCGGCCCGGATTGGCCCGGTCGACGTGCTGTTCAACTGCGCCGGCTTCGTCCATCAGGGCACCGTGCTGGACGCCACGGAAGCGGAATGGGACTTCGCGTTCTCGCTGAACGTGCGTTCCATGTTCCGTACCATCCAGGCGTTCCTGCCGGGTATGGTGGCCAAGGGTGGCGGCAGCATCGTCAACATGGCCTCGGGCGCCAGCTCCATCAAAGGGGCCCCCAACCGTTTTGTATACGGCACGACGAAGGCCGCCGTGATCGGGCTGACGAAATCCGTCGCCGCGGATTTCGTGAAGTCTGGCATTCGCTGCAACGCGATCTGCCCGGGCACGGTGCAGTCGCCGAGCCTGGACGAGCGGATTGCCGCCGGTGCCGCGCAGGCAGGTTCCCTCGCGGCGTCGCGAGCCCAGTATATTGCCCGCCAGGCGATGGGCCGGCTGGGCTCACCCGAGGAGATCGCCGCCATGGCGGTGTATCTGGCCAGCGACGACGCGCAATTCGTCACCGGGCAGGCAATGCTGATAGACGGCGGCTGGACGCTTTAGCGCGGGATGACGTCTGATCGGCGACGTCATCCCGCTGAAGCTCTTGGTTTTAACGATCAAATCTATCGCGCGGTTGATGCAACCTCAGGCGATATTGCTCTAGGGAGAAAACGATGAAACTGTTGCGTTACGGGCCAGTCGGCGCGGAAAAACCTGGCATGCTGGACAGCGAGGGCCGCATTCGCGACCTCGGCGATTTCATTCCCGATATCAACGGCAAGACGCTGTCACCGGACAAGCTGGCGGAGCTGTCGCATATCAAACCGGAAGCGCTGTCGATCGTGCACGGCACGCATCGCCTGGGGCCCTGCGTGGCGCGGCCGCTGAACTTCGTGTGCATCGGCCTCAACTATGCCGACCACGCCGCCGAGACGGGTGCCAAGATCCCCAAGGAGCCGATCATCTTCCTGAAGTCGCTCGGCGCCTATTGCGGGCCGAACGACGACGTCATCATTCCCAAGAACTCGGTCAAGACCGATTGGGAGGTCGAGCTCGCCATCGTGATCGGCACCAAGGCCCGCTATGTCGAGGAGGCCGACGCCATGGCCCATGTCGCAGGCTACTGCGTGGTCAACGACGTGTCGGAGCGCGAATTCCAGTCCGAGCGCGGCGGCACCTGGGACAAGGGCAAAGGCTGCGACACCTTCGGCCCGACCGGCCCCTGGATGGTGACCAAGAACGAGATCCCCGACCCGCAGAACCTCAAGATGTGGCTCGACGTGGATGGCGAGCGGATGCAGGACGGCAGCACCAAGACGATGATCTTCGGCGTGGCCCAACTGGTCAGCTACGTCAGCCACTTCATCACCCTGCACCCCGGCGACATCATCAGCACCGGCACGCCGCCGGGCGTGGGCCTGGGCAAGAAGCCCACACCGATCTTCCTCAAGGCGGGCCAGACGATGAAGCTGGGCGTCGAAGGGCTCGGCGAGCAGACCCAGAAGGTCATCGCCGCCTGAGCATCCGTGCGCTTGCCTGGCTGATTGTGGGAACGGCGGCCGTCCGGATCGGACTGGCCGCCGTGCTCGGTCTTGGGGTCGACGAAAGCTACATGGTCGTCGCCGGCCGCGGCCCGTTGCAGCTGGGATATTTCGACCATCCGCTGGTCTCGTGGTGGATGGCGCGCGGGATCGCCGATCTTGCCGGCAGCGAGGCCGCGTGGCTGGTGCGGTTGCCGTTCATCTTGCTGTTTGCGTTCTCAACCTGGGCGATGGCCCGGCTGGGCACCGCGCTGTTCAGCGCCCGGGCCGGGCTGTGGGCGGCTGTGAGCATGAACCTGGCCCCGGTGTTCGGCGTGACCTCGGGCGGCTGGGTGCTGCCGGATGGTCCGTTGGTGGCAGCCTTGCTGGGTGCCGTGCTGTTTCTGGTGCATGCGCTGGAGCGGCGTGGCTGGCAGTGGTGGCTGGGTGCGGGCGCCTGCGCGGGGCTTGCGATGCTGTCGAAATACACCGCCGTGCTCGCGCTCGGCGGTGCGGTGCTGTATCTGCTGAGCCAGCCGAGGCACCGCTCCTGGCTCGTCCGGCCGCAGCCCTATGTCGCGGGGCTGGTGGCGTTGGCGGTGTTTTCGCCCGCCATCATCTGGAACGCGGAGCACGGCTGGGCGAGCCTCGCCTTCCAGGGCGGCCGAGCCGCGGCCGCGCGCCTGCATCTGCTCGGACCCTTGGTGACCCTGGGCGGCGAGGCGCTGTTTCTGCTGCCGTGGATCTGGGCGGGATTGGCGCTGGTGTTCGAGCAGGGCTTACGCGCAGGCCGCGACGCTTGGCGCTCCTGGCTGCTGGTCTGCCTCGCAGCGCCGCCCATTCTGCTGTTCCTGATCGTGTCGCTCTGGTCGCGCCAGGTGCTGTTCCACTGGGCGGTCCCTGGCTACCTGATGTTGTTTCCCTTGCTCGGCGCCTGGCTGGCGGAGCGCTCCTGGGCACCTCGCGCGCTCACCTGGACGGCGGGTTTCGTGGCCATCGCGCTGATCGCAGGGGTCGGTGTGGTCCGAAACGATCTGCTGCCCGGCGACCCGCTGCTGCAGCTTCACGACTGGACCGAGCTGCGGGGGCAGCTGGCCGCGCGGCATCTGCTCGACCGCCCGATCGCCGCCAGCAGCTGGTCCGATGCCGGCAAAATCGGCATCGGGCTCGGGCCGGACATTCCGCTGTATTGCCTCAACGTCGACGCCCGCGAATTTCGTTTCTCCACGACCCCACCCAACCAGGGCGACCTGCTGATCATCGCACCCGGCCGCAGCCCGGCGCAGATGCAGGTGGCCTACGGTGGCCTGTTCGAAAGCATCGAGCCGCTGGCGCCGCTGCGGGTGAGCCGGACCGACATCCCGGTTTATATCGGCCACGGCCTGCGCCATTGGCCCTGACATCTCGGAGACATAGATGACCGTGGATCTGGACGAGACCCATGACCCCGCGCGACGCAGCTGGGTGGCGACGGCCAACCGCGCCGATGCCGCGTTTCCCATTCAGAACCTGCCGCTCGGCATCTTCTCGCCCTCCGACGGCGCGCCGCGGGCAGGTGTTGCCATCGGCGACCAGATCCTGGATCTCGCCGCCGGCGTCGCCGCCGGACTGATCGACGATGTGCCCGAAGCGATGGTCGCCGGCGATACGCTGAACGCGCTGCTCGCCCTGGGGGCAGACCACGCGACCGGCCTGCGCCGCAGGCTGGGCCAGTTGCTCGACGCCAGCACCGCCCCGACTGCCCACACGCTGCTGCATCCGGCGGCGCAATGCCGCCTGCATCTGCCGGCGCGGATCGGCGACTACACGGACTTCTTCGCCGGCATTCACCACGCAAGTGCGGCCGGGGCGCTGATGCGGCCAGACAATCCGCTGACGCCCAATTACAAATATGTGCCGATCGCGTATCACGGCCGCGCCTCCTCCGTGCGTCCGAGCGGGGCTGTGGTATCGCGGCCCAATGGCCAGCGGGTGCTGGCTGCGAACACGCAGCCGGTGTTCGGGCCGAGCCAGCGCCTGGATGTCGAGCTCGAACTCGGATTTTTCATCGGACGCGGCAATGCCCCAGGTGTGCCGATCCCGATCGCAGCCGCGGCCGGGCACATCGCTGGATATTGCCTGCTCAACGACTGGTCGGCGCGTGATGTCCAGCGGTGGGAGATGGCACCGCTCGGCCCGTTCCTGGCCAAGAATTTCGCCACCACCATCTCGCCCTGGATTGTCACCGCCGATGCGCTGCGCCCGTTCCGGGTGCCCGCCATGGTCCGGCCAGACGGCGATCCCGCGCCGCTCGACTATCTCGCCGATGCCGCCGACCAGGCCCGCGGTGGGCTGGACATTACCCTGGAGATCCGTCTCGCCACCGCCGCCATGCAGGCGCAAGGGCTGGCGGCGGAGGTGGTGGCGACCTCCAACGCCTGCCATCTGTACTGGACGCCGGCGCAGATGGTGGCGCATCACGCAAGCGGCGGCTGCGATCTGCGGCCAGGCGATCTGCTCGGCTCCGGCACCATCTCCGGCCCCGCGGCGGAACAGCGCGGCAGCCTGCTCGAGCTGACACAGGGCGGCCGCGCGCCGCTGGTGCTGTCGACTGGCGAGCGGCGCAGTTTTTTGGAGGACGGCGACCTGGCGGAGCTGCACGGGATCTGTCGCCGGGCCGGTTTTGTGTCGATCGGCTTCGGACCCTGCACCGGATTGATCGTACCGGCACCCTGAGGTTACGGCGGCACCACGCCGTTCTCGGTCAGCATGGCGCGGAGGTCACGGATCACCGGGAAGACCTCCTGGTTCCAATCGGCCCCCTGGCGGTCATGCGCCGCCTGCTCCATTTCCACGATAGCGCGGTCTTCGGCGAAGATCCGCTCGGTGAACCACACCAGCAGCGGCCAGGACAGTTCCAGGATGCCGGGAATCTTGGGCCGCCGCACCGACAGCAGGCCGAAGGTGCGGTTGCTGCGCTGCTCGGCGTCGAGCGGGACATAGGCGATCCACAGGTCCATCACCGGCTCGTCCCCGCTCGTCCAGATCTTGAGGGTTTGATACGGGTATTGGGTGCGGATGGTCATGAGGTCGCGCTGGCGGGTGGAAACACCGCGGCGGCTGCCCAGGATGGCGGCCTCGCCCAGCGGCTGGCGGCCGCCGGTGCGGGCGAAGGTATAGTCGCACTCGAGCCATCCCGGCCCCATCCGGCGATCGAGGTAGCGTGGCGCGATCTGGCCCATCTGACGGCGGTGCAGGAACTGATGGTTCATGTCCATCAGGTTCTCGTGCATGAAGCTGTAGTGGCAGCCGACCGGCTTGCCGAAGCGCCGGGTTTTGAAGGCGGGGTCGGCGACCGAGCCGAGCGGGGGAAGTGGTCCCGCGAGCGCTGGGTCGCCCGGCCAGATGAAGATCAGCCCATCCTGCTCAAGGCAGGGGTAGGCGCGGACGCCGTTCGGCAGCTTGCCTTTACCGAGATACGGCACGTCGATGCAGGCGCCGGCGGAATTGTAGGTCCAGCCGTGGTAGCAGCACCGCAGGGCGCCTGCCTGCACCACGCCCTTGGAGAGCGGCACCTGGCGATGGGCGCAGCGGTCTTCCAAGGCGAACACCGGCCCCGATTTCGGCCGCACCAGTACCACGGGGTCGCCGGCGAAGCGGGCGGCATAGGTGGCCTCAGGCTTGAGCTCGCGGGACCAGGCCAGCGGATACCAGTGGTTCGGATGGATGCCGACGCGCCGGAGGTCCTGGGGTTTGTCGACGTGCAACGCGAACTCGGGATGATCCGGCATTGGGCCTCCTTGCAAAGCCGGCACAGCATAACCTGTTCGACCGCCAGGGAACACGCCGGCTGGTATCAGAGACCGATCAGCCGCCGCCGGATCCGCGACGACAACCAGTCCAGCGCTGCGACCGTCGCCATGATGAGCAGGATGATGAACAGCACCTCGTCCCAGTACCGCACCTTGATGCGCTCGGCGATCTGCAGGCCGATGCCGCCAGCGCCGACCACGCCCAAAATCGAGGCCGAGCGTACGTTGCTTTCGAACTGATAGAGAAACTGCGCGATCATGACCGGCATCACCTGCGGCAGCAGGCCGAAGCGCACGCGCATCACCGCACTGCCGCCGGTGGCCGTGATCGCGTCGGTCTGGCGGGGGTCGGCATTTTCGATGGCCTCGGCAAACAGCTTGGCGAGCACGGCGACTTCGGCCGCAAAGATCGCCAGCACACCGGCGAGCGGCCCCAGCCCCACGGCGCGCACGAAGGCCAGCGCCCAGATCAGCTGGTCCATGCCGCGCAGACCGTCGAACACCCGGCGGATGGAGAAATGCGCCAGCGTGTTCACCACCACGTTGCGCGAGCCGAGGAAGCCCAGGGGAACCGCGACCAGCATCGCCATGAACGTGCCGAAGAACGCCATGGCCACGCTCTCCGCCAATCCCTTGAGAATGTCCTCCCACTGATCGCCCGGGCGCGGCGGGATCATCTGCACCACGATCTTGCCGATCCCGCCCAGCCCGTTCCAAACCCGCGCCGGCGTGATGTCGAACCACACCAGCACCGTGACCAGCCAGGCCACGGCCAGAACCGCCACGACACAGCGCAGCGCCACCGTGGTGCGAGACGCTGCGAACGCGCGCGGCTGCTCGGTCCGCAGGCGGGCAAGATCGGCCTCAGAAACACTGGCCAGGCTGAACAGCCGCGCCATCAGCTGACCGCGCCGATCGCGGCACTGCGCAACCGTTCGGACACGATATCGATCCCAGCCACCATCAGCACGATGAGCACGACGATGGCGCTGATCTCCTCGTAATAGCTGAAGCTGATCACCTGATAGAGCTCTTGGCCGATGCCGCCGGCACCGACGAAGCCGATGACGGTGGCACCGCGCACGTTGATCTCGAAGCGCAGCAGCACGTAGCTGACGAAATTCGGCAGCACCTGCGGCACAACGGCAAAGCGCACGCATTGCGCCCAGGTGCCCCCGGTGGCGCGGATCGCATCCCACGGTCCCATGTCGATGTTCTCGGCGGCCTCGGCGAATTGCTTGCCGAGTGCGCCCACCGTGTGCAGGGCGATGGCAAAGATGCCAGCCATCGGCCCGACGCCGAACGCCCACACCAGGATCAGCGCATAGACGATATCGGGCACGCAGCGGAACAGCTCCAGAATGCGCCGCGTGACCCAATACACCGTGCGCGACGGCACCAGATTGGCCGACGCCAGGAACGCCGGCACAAAAGCCACCACAGCGCCCATCAATGTCGCCAGCAAGGCCATCTGGCTGGTCTCGAACAGCAGCCAGGACCAGCTGCCGAGCCGGTAGAACCAGAACGCCAGCGAGCCCTCGGTCTTCACGCCTGCGAACAGCTGGGCGGCATGCAGCGTCGGCACCAGCTTGGCGAAATACGAACCCACCCGCGGCAGGCCTTTCGCCAGCGCCTCGGGCGTCACATCAGAAACCCAGGCAGACACGACGAGGCACGCGGCCAGGACGAGCATATAGAACAGCGTGGCGATCAACCGGCTGCGGCGCTGCGCATCCAGCAGCCGCAGCATGTCCAGGGTGGCCGGAGAGGTGCCGGCGAAACGCACCGTCTCTGCCAAACCGTGTTCAGCCCTTGCGGCGGTCGGCCGCCTCCGCCTTGAACAGGTCGATGAACACGGCGTAGTCCTCGTGCTTCACCGGCACCCAGTCCTTGCCGCTGCCCATGTCCATGGAGTGGAACACGTCCGGGTAGGCGATCGGGACCGCCTGGTGGAATGCCATCATGTCGTCGCGAAAGCTCTGCGGCGTGTCGGCCCGCACCGTCAGCGGCCCGTTCTCGATCGGGCGCGACTTCCAGATGATCCGCATGTCCTTCATGTCGAGCATCTTCTTCTCGACCATCACCCGCAGCATGCCGCGCGTGTAGCCTTGTGCGGCATCGCCCAGGCCGGAACTCCAGGTCACCCCGGCGTCGTATTGCTTACCCAGCACGGCCACCACGCCCTGCTCATGGCCGCCGGCAAAGCCGGTGCGGGAGAAATACTTGCCCGGTTCGGGGTCCACGCCCATCACGCGGAATTCCGAGCGCGGGATCAGATAGCCGGAGGCACTGTTGGGATCCGCCCAGGCCAGCGACCGGCCCTTGAGCTGCTCGATGGAGGTGATGCCGCTGTCGGCGCGCACATACAGAACCGACACGTAGGAGGTGCTGCCATCGGCCTCCTGCGAGGTCAGCAGCGGAATGACATTGCCGTTGCTCTGCATCCAGGCCGCCGCGTAGGCCGCCGGGCTCATATATGCCAGATCGACCTGGCTCGCCGCGAACGCCTGGATCACACCGGCGTAGTCCGCCGCCGCGTAGGTCTTCACCGGCACTTCGAAGGTGTCCTCGAGCAGCTTCTTGTAGCCCGCCACCCGCTGCAGCCGGTCCGCTTCGTTCTCGCCGCCCAGCAAGCCGATGCGAATGACCGGCACCTGCTTCGCCCAGTCCCGCTTGCCAGCCTTGGGCATTGGGTGCGCGGTCTGCGCGAAAGCGGGAACAGCCACCAGGGCGGCCGCCCCGGCCAGCAGCGTGCGACGAGAGAACATGGCGGGTCTCCACGATGAAGCGCCCATTGTCCAGGCAAGCCATGACAGTTTCAAGACAGAATTATGACATCCGTCACGCCCGCGTGCGCGACACGCTGACGATGGCGCCAATGGCTGCGAAGGCGGCGCCGGCTTCGAGACAGGTGACGGCACCGGCGCCGCCCCGCACGCCAAAGATCAGCGCCACCAGCGCCGCGCCCAGCGACCAGCCGACGGTCCGCGCGACGGCGACCATGCCACTGGCGGCACCACTGCGCTCTGGCGGCCCCGCCGTCATCAGCGTCAGGTTGTTGGGGGTCTGGTAGAAGCCGAAGCCGATGCCGCACAGGGCCATGCGCCACGCCACATCCCAGTCCGCTGGCAACGCGGGCATGGTTGACAGCAGCCCCAGCCCCACCGCCAGGATCGCCATACCGATACTGCCCAGAATGGCCGCCGGATAGCGCGCCGACAGGCGGCCAGCGATGGGGGCCGCTACGGCCACCAGCAGCGGCCAGGGCGTGACCAGCAGGCCGGTTGCCACGGCCGAGCGGTGCATCACCGTCTGGAACAGGAACGGCAGCGAGATATAGGCGAGGATCTGCGCGGAATATGAACAGATCGAGGTGCAAACCGACAGGGCAAACAGCGGAATACGCAGCAGGTCGAGCGGCAGCAGCGGTGTGGTGCGCCGCGATTGCTGCCAGACCAGCAGACCCGCGAACACCACACCTGCGACCAGCTCGATGATCGCAGTGGCGCGGGCCGAACCGCCAAGACCGTCCACGCCGACCACCACCAGCCCCAGTGCTGCCGCACTCAGCAGGGCGCCCACCAGGTCGAGCGGCCGTGGCCGGCGGCGACTGGTCGGCGCCACCGCCAGGAACAGAGGTACTGCGATCAATCCCAACGGCACATTGACCAGGAACAGCCACGGCCAGCTGGCGATCGACAGGATCAGCGCTGCGATGGTCGGCCCAAGTGCCGCCGAAATCGCCACCGCCAGCGCGATCAGCGCAAAGCCCTGGCCGAGCATTTTGCGCGGATAGATCTCGCGCACCATGGCTCCTCCGAGCGCTGCCATGCAGGCGCCGCCGACACCCTGCAGCAGGCGGGCCGCCACCAGCGTATCAAGATTGGGCGACAGGGCACAGGCAAGTGAGGCCACAGTAAACAGCGCCAGGCCAAAGCCGTAGATACGCTTGAGGCCAAGCGATTCGCCCAGCGAGGCCACCGGCAGCAGACAGATCGTCACCGCCAGCTGGTAGCTGTTCACCACCCAGACGGTGGCCGCTTCGGTGGCCGAAAGCTCGCGTGCGATCGTCGGCAGGGCGATGTTGGCGATGGCACTGTCCAGCCCCGCCAGCACCACGCCCAGCACCGCACAGGCCATCACCCAGCGGCGTGGCCCTGGCGGCAGTCCATCGGTTTCACTCATGCTGTTCCTCGAAGCGCTGCTGACGTCAATGTTCTGCGACGAGCCGCTCCGCCACATCGGGCAATTCGGCAAAACGCGAAATGGCGGCGGACGCGCCCGGCACATCCACCCCGTAGCCCCAACGCACGAACACGCTCGCCACCCCGGCGTCCGTCGCCGCGATGATGTCGTTGTGGTGATCGCCCACCATTACGCAACGTCCCACCTCGCCGCCGGCGGCCGAAAGTGTCGCCAGCAGATGGCCGGGGTCGGGCTTGCGGACGGCAAAGCTGTCGCCACCGCCGACGCTTGCGAAGAAGGGCGCAAGCCCGAGGGCAACCAGCAGCGCGCGGGCGGCCGCCTCCGGTTTGTTGGTGCACACGGCCAGCGTCCAGCCGCGCGCACGCAGCTGTTCCAGCCCTTCCATCACGCCCGGGTAGGTGCGGGAATGGTCGGAGGCATGTGCCGTGTAATCCGCCAGGAACCGCGCCTGCATCGCCGCGTCGGCGCACACCCCGCGGGCACCGAACCCCCGCTCGACCAGCTTGCTCGCCCCGTCGCCGACCATGCCGGTCACCGCATCGTTGCCCAGCGGCGCCAGCGCATGGGCCGCCAGGGTGCGGTTGAGGGCGGCGGCGAGGTCGGGCACCGAGTCGACCAACGTTCCGTCCAGGTCCAGCAGCATCCACCGCGCCATCGGTCTCTCCATCTCTGTTGCAGCACGACATCAAGAGTGATCGCCCCCCCTTTGACACGACGGCCGCCGGACCGCTACCGGAGGGGTCATGACCGAGCGAACCGCCATCATCCTCGCCTCCGGCCTGGGTACCCGCATGAAGTCGGCCCTGCCCAAGGTGCTGCACCCGATCGCCGGGCGGCCGATGCTGCTGCATCTGCTGGACAGCTGTGCCGCGGTGTTCGACCGCATCGTGGTGGTGCGCGGGCCGGAGATGGACGGCGTCGCCCAGGCCGCAGCCCCACACGCCCTCGTGATCCAGCACGACCGCCTCGGCACCGCTCACGCCGCCCTGCAGGCGGAGGCGCTGTTCGGCGAAGGCGAGGTGGCCGTGCTCTACGCCGACAACCCGTTGATTTCAGACGAGACCCTGCGCCGCCTGCTCGCTCGCCGCGCCCAGGGCGACGCGGGCCTCGCCCTGCTCGCCATGCGCCCCGCCGATCCGCTCAAATACGGCCGCGTGATGACCGAAGGCCCATACGTCACCCGCATCGTCGAATTCGCCGACGCGAGCGAGGCCGACCGCGCGGTCGGCCTGTGCAACGCCGGTGTGCTGTGCGCCCCGGCCGCCGACATGCGGCGCTGGCTGCGGGCCGTGCGCAACGGCAACGCCAAGGGTGAGTACTACCTCACCGACCTCGTGGAGCTCGCCCGCGCCGATGGCTGCAACGTGGCCTGCGTCGAGGCGCCTTACGACGAGTTGCGCGGCATCAACTCGCGCGCCGAACTGGCCGAAGCCGAAGCCTGCGTGCAGGCCCGCCTGCGCCGCGCTGCAATGGACGCGGGCGTCACGCTGACCGCGCCGGACACGGTGTTCCTGTCCTTCGACACCAGGCTGGCGCAGGACGTCACGATCGGCCCCAACGTGGTGTTCGGCCCCGGTGTCACAGTTGAGACCGGGGCCGAGATCCGCGCCTTCAGCCATTTGGAGGCCTGCCATGTGGGCCCCGATGCCATCATCGGCCCCTATGCCCGCCTGCGGCCGGGCACCACCATCGGGCGCGGCGCCCATGTCGGCAATTTCGTCGAGCTGAAGGCGACCGACCTCGGCGCGGGGGCCAAGGCCAACCATCTCGCCTACCTCGGCGATGCCAGCATCGGTGCCGGCACCAACATCGGCGCCGGCACCATCACCTGCAACTATGACGGCTTCGCCAAGCACCGCACCACCATCGGCGCCGGCGTGTTCGTGGGCTCCGACAGCGTGCTGGTCGCCCCGCTCACGCTCGGCGACGGCGCCTTCATCGCCGCCGGGAGCACCATCACAGAGGACGTGGCGGCCGAGGCGATGGCGTTCGGCCGCGCTCGCCAGCGCGAGATCCCCGGTCGCGGCGAAGCCTTTCGCGCCGCCCGGCGCAAGTAGGAACAGGCCATGTGCGGCATCGTCGGCGTCATCGGCGCGCAACAGGCGGCCCCGCTTCTGCTCGAAGCGCTGCGGCGGCTGGAATATCGAGGGTATGACTCGGCCGGCATCGCCACCCTGCAGCATGGCGTGATCGAACGCAGGCGGGCCGAGGGCAAGCTCGCCAATCTGGCAGCCGTCCTGAACGGCCACCCGCTGGATGGCCACACCGGCATCGGCCATACCCGCTGGGCCACCCACGGTGCGCCCACCGAAACCAACGCCCATCCGCATGGCACCCCACGCGTCGCCGTGGTGCACAACGGCATCATCGAGAACCATGTCGAGCTGCGCGCCGAGCTCGAAGCCGCGGGCCAGATTTTCACGACCGAAACCGACACCGAAACGGTCGCCCAGCTGCTCGACCTGCATCTCGCCCGCGGCCTGTCCCCCTCGGCCGCCGCTTTCGCCACCTTCGCCCGGCTGACCGGCGCCTACGCCATCGCCGTGGTGTTCGCAGGCCACCCCGAGCTCATGATCGCCGCCCGCAATGGCGCCCCGCTTGCGATCGGCTATGGTGACGACGAGATGTTCATCGGCTCCGACGCCCTGGCGCTCGCCCCCCTGACCCGGCGCATCGCCTATCTCGACGATGGTGACTGGGCGGTGGTGACGCGCGCCGGCGCCGTATTTTTCGATGCCTCCGGGGCCGAGGTCAGCCGCGAGGTCCGCCTCACCTCCCTCACCGGCGCCGCCGTCGGCAAGGGCAATTTCCGCCACTTCATGCACAAGGAGCTGCACGAGAACCCGGCCGTTCTCGGCGACACGCTGCACCAGATGGTCAACCCGACCAGCCGGCGCGTGGTGCTGCCGTCGCTGCCGTTCGACCTCGCGCAAATCTCGCGCATCACCATTTCAGCCTGCGGCTCGGGCTTCTATGCGGGTTCTGTCGCACGCCACTGGTTCGAGCAGGTCGCCCGCGTCTCCACCGACGCCGATGTCGCCAGCGAATTCCGCTACCGCACGCCGCCGATGGAAAGCGGCGGACTTGGCCTGCTGATCAGCCAGTCCGGCGAGACCGCGGACACGCTGGCGGCTTTGCACTACATGCGCGCCCAGCAGCAGCATGTGCTGAGCGTGGTCAACGTGCCGGAGTCGAGCATAGCGCGCGCGTCGGACGCGGTGCTTGCGACCATCGCCGGGCCCGAGATCAGTGTGGCCAGCACCAAGGCGTTCACCGCCCAGCTCGTGGTGCTCGCCTGCTTCGCGCTCGCGCTCGGCCGCGCGCGCGGCGCGATCAGCTCGGCCGAGGAAGCCGAGCTGACCACAGCTCTGTTGGAGATCCCGGCTCGCACCGCCCAGGTGCTGGACGACGAAGCCCCGATCCGGCGCATCGCCGCGCGCATCGCCGAAGCGCGCGACGTGCTGTATCTGGGCCGTGGCGCCTGTTTTCCGATCGCGATGGAAGGTGCGCTCAAGCTGAAGGAGCTCAGCTACATCCATGCCGAGGGATATGCCGCCGGCGAGATGAAGCACGGCCCGATCGCGCTGATCGACAGCCATGTGCCCGTCATCGCCATCGCCCCCTCCGGGCCATTGTTCGAAAAGACAGCCTCCAACCTGCAAGAAGCCGCCGCCCGCGGTGGCCGCATCATCGTGTTCAGCGATGCCGCGGGAGCTGCCAAACTCGGCTCGATCGCCACCGAGACCATCATCCTGCCGCAGGTGAACCCGTTCGTGGCGCCCATCCTGTACGCCATTCCCGTGCAGCTGTTGGCCTATCACGTGGCGGTGCTGAAGGGCACCGACGTGGACCAGCCGCGCAACCTGGCCAAATCGGTCACCGTCGAGTGAGAATATCTGGCGAAAGTCGCCATTTTGTAACCCACCTGCGCGAGCGGAGCGTGTAGGGCGACAATATGATCCGAATTGTCCCCGTTCCGGCCGGCCTGCGCACGTGACATTGGCGGAACTGAGCGCGTTCCTGACGCATCAGGGGCTTTGGCTGCTGCTGCCGCTGGCAATCGTCGAAGGCCCGATCGTGGCGGTTGTCGCAGGCGTCCTGTGCTCCCAATCGGTGTTCGACTGGTTCGTCGTCTATCCGCTGCTGGTGATCGGCGACCTGATCGGCGACTGTCTATATTACGCAGTCGGCCGCCTGTCGCAGGGGCGCGTCCACCGCATCGCCCTATGGCTGCATCTGCCGGTGAGCAAGGCCGAGGAATTCGCAGCGCGGGTGAAGGCACGCTCGATCCGCATGCTGCTGATCGGCAAATGGACCCATGCCATCGGCATTCTGGTGCTCATCGCAGCCGGCGCCGCACGCATCGCCCTGCCCCGGTTCCTCATCATCAACCTGTTGGCGACATTGCCCAAAGCCGCGCTGCTGCTGGGTGTCGGCTACCTCGTCGGCGCCAATTGGACACGCGCCGTGAACCATTGGGGTTGGTGGACGTTGGGTTTGGTTATCGTGGGCGTCCTCGCAGCCTATCTGGTATTGCGCCATCCGCGACCACGAAGGGGCCAGGCTGCATGAAGGTCGCGATGTTCACCGATCACTTCTACCCGGAACTGGGCGGTATCCAGGATTCGGTGATGTCAACGGCAAGCGACCTCGGCCGCCGCGGTCACACGGTGGAAATCTTCGCCCCCCGCCATCCACCAGCCGACTTCGCTCGCAGCGGCCATCCCATCGGCGAGCCCGATCTGGGACCCAATGTCACCGTACACCGCCGCGTTTCGGTGCCAGTTCGCAGTTCCACCCAACAATCCCGCGCCGTGATCCCGTGTCCGCTATCGACCATGATGCACAGCGGCGCGCGCCGGCCAGACGTCATCCACAGCCATTCCTTTTTTGGCCTGGGACTCGAGGCGCTGTTCGCCAGCCGTATGCTGAGCGTGCCTGTGGTCGGCACCAACCACACCAACGTCATGGCGTTCGGCCCCTATATCCCCGTCTCGGTGGAGCGCGCGGCGGCCTGGGTCGCGTGGTACTACAACCACTGCGAAGCAGTCACGGCCCCGTCGCGCGCCGTGTTCGCCGAGCTTGGTCTGGCCCGCATGCGCCACCAGCCGGTGGTGGTGTCCAACCCGATCGACACGGAATGCTTCCGCCCCCGGGACATACGCGCGGAAGATTTCGGGCTGCGCGCTCCGGTGATCACCTACGCAGGACGGCTCGGGGCCGAGAAGAACATCGAGTCGATCCTGCACGCCCTGGCCTTGCTGCCGGATGGCCCGACGCTGGCGCTCGCCGGCCACGGCGCCCAGGAGCACGCGTTGCGCAGGCTTGCCGCCGAGCTTGGCATCTCGGACCGCGTCGCCTTCCTCGGAACCCTCGACAAGCAGCGCCTGGCTTGCCTGTTCTCGGCCTCGGCCCTGTTCGTGATGATGAGCACCAGCGAGACCCAAAGCATGGCGAGTCTGCAGGCGATGGCCTGCGGCGTGCCGGTGATCGCCCCCGATCAAGGCCCGCTGGCCGAGTTCGTCACGACCGGCAACGGCCGCCTGGTCTCGCCGCACGACCCAGCAGCCCTCGCGCGCGCGATCGCCGATCTGCTCGCCGACCCCGATCGGCGTGCCATGTTGGGCGAGGCCGCCCATAGGCTGGCGCAGCACCACTCCATCGCCGCCGTGACAGACTCCTGGGAAAGTCTGTATCGATCCCTGTTGCCGCAGAATGACATCGCATGGAGTGCGACATGAAGCTCAGTTTCGTCGTGCCAGCCTACAATGAGGAAGCCGGTCTTGGACGCACGCTCAAAGCCATCATCGAGCAGGTGGCGGCAAGCGGGTGCGCGGCGCAGATCATCGTGGTCAACAACGCCAGCACCGACGCCACACCGGCCGTGGCTGCAAGCTTTCCCGGCGTGACGGTGGTGGATGAGCCGATCAAGGGCCTGTATCAGGCGCGTCGCGCAGGGCTTGCGGTGGCGAAAGGTGAGCTGATCGCCAATGTCGACGCGGACACGATCATCACCGACGGCTGGATTCAACGCGTGCTGCAGGAATTCGGCGCCAACCCCAAGCTCGTGGCGCTCAGCGGACCCTATGTTTACTACGATGTCTCGCCAGCGCTGCGGTTATGGGTGAATTTATTTTACCGGTCCGGCTATGTTTTTTACATGCTCAACCGCTTTGTATTCAAAGTTGGTTCGATGATGCAAGGTGGCAACTTTGTCGTACGCCGCAGCGCCATGGAAACGATCGGCGGCTTCAACAAGAATTTCGCCTTCTACGGCGAGGACACCGACCTCGCCCGCCGCCTCAGCGCGGTCGGCGACGTGAAGTTCACCTTTGACCTGCCGGCGCAATCCTCAGGCCGCCGCCTGGTCAGCGAGGGTCCGATCAAAATCGGCGCGCGCTACGCCATGAACTTCGTCTGGGCCACGTTCTTTCACAAGCCTTTCACCGAAACCTGGATGGACATCCGCAACTGAGGCGCGGTCGCCGTTAGATCTTTATGGCTTTGGATAGTTTATCCAAAGCCATAAAGATGATCGATTAAATAAAGGCTTAGAGCCGGATTATGTTTCTATCCAACATCATCCGGCTCTAAGCCAAACCCTGCGGCCCCTGCCGCCGCGCCGGCAGACCGGTTCTTTCAAGCTCGCCTGCCAGCAGGGCTGACGCGCGCTGCGGCAGCGTGCACGGGCTTTACCCCTCCCGTCCGGGTGCTATGAGGGTCGGGCCACCAGCCCGGAATGCCCCTATGACCTATGATTTCGACCTGTTTGTGATCGGCGGCGGATCCGGCGGCGTGCGCTGCGCCCGCATCGCCGCCGGCCACGGCGCCCGCGTGGCGGTGGCCGAGGAACGCTTCTGGGGCGGCACCTGCGTCAATGTCGGCTGCGTGCCGAAGAAGCTGTTTGTGATGGCCGCCGAATACGGCAACTCCGCCGCCGATGCGAAGGGCTTCGGTTGGAACCTGGGGCCGGCCACACACGACTGGAGTGCGCTGATCGGCGAGAAGAACGTGGAGATCGCCCGGCTCAACGGCATCTATGTCAAGCTTCTGACCGGTGTCGGCATCACCATCTTCGAGAAGAAGGCCGTGTTCATCGACCCTCATACGCTCGATGTCGGCGGCGAGCGTGTCACCGCCGAACGCATCGTCATCGCCACCGGCGGCCGCCCGGTGATGCCCCCCTTCGTCGGCGCCGAGCACGTCATCGTCTCGGATGATGCGTTTTTCCTGAAGCAGTTCCCCAAGCGCGTCGTGCTGCTCGGCGGCGGCTACATCAGCGTCGAGTTCGCCGGCATCTTCCAGGGTCTCGGCGCCCAGGTGGACCTGGTGATGCGCCAGAAGCTGCCGCTGCGCGGCTTCGATGAAGACCTGCGCACGGGCCTCGCCGAGGAACTGACCAACTCCGGCATCCGCCTGCACGCCGAGGTCGCGGTGCGCGAGGTGACCGCGCGCGGCGACATCAAGACCGTGCATCTGGCCGACGGCACCACAATCGAAGCCGATCTGTGCTTCGCAGCCATCGGCCGCGCCCCCTATGTCGCAGGCCTCGGCCTGGACAACGCGGGTGTCGCCATCGATGCCAAGGGCGCGGTGACGGTGGACACCACCTCGGCCACCAACGTGGCGCATATCTATGCCATCGGAGATGTCACCGACCGGCTGAACCTTACGCCCGTCGCGATCGCTGAAGGCCATTCGCTGGCCGAGGCGCTGTACGGCAATGGCCCCCGCCACTGGGATCTCGAGCGTGTCGCCACTGGCGTGTTCAGCAGCCCGCCGATCGGAACCGTGGGCCTGACCGAGGCGCAGGCCGCGGCTCGCGGCCCTGCCGACATCTACCTCAGCCGCTTCACGCCTATGCGCCACACGCTGACCGGCCGCGCCCGCAAGACGCTGGTGAAGCTGGTGGTGGACCAGGCCACCCAGCGCGTGCTCGGCGCCCACAAGCTGGGCGACGACGCGCCGGAGATCATCCAGGGCATTTCCATCGCCATCAACTGCGGCGCCGCAAAGGCCGATTTCGACCGCACCGTCGGCGTCCACCCGACCGCCGCCGAAGAGTTCGTCACTCTGCGAACCCGCACGCGAGTTGCAGGCGGGTAGCCAGAGCGCCTAGATCAATAAATCAGCACAACAGCTCGCTTCTTGAGCAACCGGAACCGCCGATGACCTCCATTTGGACTCCCGCTTCCTGGCGTCGCAAGCCGATCCGCCAGGTCCCCGCGTATCCCGACCCGGCGCGGCTGAAAGCCTTCGAGGACAAGATCCGCGCCTATCCGCCTTTGGTGTTCGCGGGCGAGGCGCGGCGGCTGAAGGCGCAGCTCGGCGCCGTGCAGGAAGGCCGCGCCATCGTGCTGCAGGGCGGCGACTGCGCGGAGAGTTTCGCGGGCTTCACCGCCAACAACATCCGCGACACCTTCCGCGTACTGCTGCAGATGGCCGTCGTGCTCACCTACGGTGCGGCCGTGCCGGTGGTGAAGATGGGCCGCATGGCCGGGCAATATGCCAAGCCGCGCAGCTCGGACATGGAGACGATCGGCGACGAAACGCTGCCCAGCTACCGCGGCGATATCGTCAACGGCCCGGAATTCACGCCCGAGGCGCGCATCCCCGATCCGGCCCGCATGGAGACCGGCTATTTCCAGTCCGCCGGCACACTCAACCTGCTGCGCGCCTTCGCCTCCGGCGGCTACGCCGACTTGCACGAGGTGCACCGCTGGAACCTGGGCTTCGTCGCACGCTCTCCCCTGGTGGAGCGCTACCGCGATCTCGCGCAACGCATCGACGAGACGTTGGCCTTCATGTCCGCCTGCGGCATGACGTCGGACACCACGCGAGAAATGCGCGAAACCGATTTCTACATCAGCCACGAAGCCCTGCTGCTGCCCTATGAGCAGGCGCTGACCCGCATCGACAGCACCACCGGCGACACCTACGCCTGCTCGGCGCACTTCCTGTGGATCGGCGACCGTACTCGCCAGCCGGACGGGGCCCATGTGGAATTCCTGCGCGGTGTGCGCAATCCGATCGGCCTCAAGGTCGGCCCGACCATGGATCCCGACGAGCTGCTGCGCCTGATCGACATCCTCAACCCGCAGGACGAGCCCGGCCGCCTTACACTGATCAGCCGCATGGGGGCGGACAAGGTCGAACGGTCCCTGCCACCACTGCTGCGCGCCGTTCAGCGCGATGGTCGCAAGGTGGTCTGGCTGTGCGATCCCATGCACGGCAACACCATCTCGGCCCATGCCGGGGTCAAGACCCGCAGTTTCGATGCCATCCTGACCGAAGTCCGCCGCTTCTTCGACGTCCATGCCGCCGAGGGCAGCTGGGCCGGCGGCGTGCATGTGGAAATGACCGGCCAGGAGGTCACCGAATGCATCGGCGGCGCCCATGGCCTCACCATGAAGGATCTCGGCGGCCGCTACGAAACCTTCTGCGACCCGCGGCTCAACGCGGAGCAGTCGCTGGAGCTGGCCTTCCTGGTGGCGGAGGAGCTGAAGGCGCGCAGGCACCGGCCGAGCCCTGCGGTCGCGGCCCAGTAGACCCATCATGGAGCATATTCCGGAGCCGGACCTGGACGCCGACATCGCCGCGCGCACGGACGTGTATTTCAACCGCACCAAGGCGATCGTCAGCCGGTTCGGCGATCGCCACGTCACCTACGCTTTGTTCCTGCGTCGCCCGGTGATCGCGGCCCCGCGGTTGATGCTCGACTGGCTCGGGCGCGCCGCCGCCGCCCGCAACACCCGCTTCGATATCGAGCTGACCCATGCGGAAGGCGACTGGGTGGGCGCCGGGGAGCCGCTGGTCTATATCGGCGGCAACTTCACCCAGCTCACCGATCTCGAAACCATCCTGCTGCAGAAGATCGGTCCTGCCTGTGTGGCCGCCCACAACGCCTACCAGATGTCGCTCGCGCTGCCGAAGGTGCCGTTCCTGGCGATGGAGGCGCGCCACTGCGCCGGTGCCGAGATGCAGGAGATGATGGCCTATGCGGCCAGCGTCGGCAGTGCGGCCGCCCAGCGCGAGGGTGCGCGCGGCTTCATCGGCAATGCCACCGACGGCACGGCGCATTATTTCGGCGCTGCGGCGGGCATGGGCACCATGCCGCACGCCCTGATCGGCTACGCCGGCAGCACCGTGCGCGCCGCCGAAATGTTCCACCAGACGTTCCCCCAGCAGGCGCTGACCGTTCTGGTCGATTATTTCGGCCGCGAGATCACCGACGCGCTCGCGGTATGCCGCCGCTTCCCGGACATCGCAGCCGAAGGCCGCCTGTCGGTTCGGCTCGACACCCATGGCGGCCGTTTCCTCGAAGGGCTCGACCCCGCCGAGAGCTATGCGGTGCTGGAACGCCACGCGCCCGGCGCCATCCGCCGCTATCGCTCGGACGCCGAGCTACGCGCCCTGGTCGGCACCGGCGTGTCGGCCGCTGCCATCTGGCGCATGCGTGAGGGGCTGGACGAGGCCGGCTATCCTGCCGTTCGCATCATCGCCTCCTCCGGTTTCGGCGTCGACAAATGCCGCGTGATGGCGGATGCGCATGCGCCGATCGACGTGGTCGGCACCGGCAGTTTTATACCGGACGCCTGGGCCGAGACCTACGCCACCGCCGATATCGTGGAGTACGACGGCGAGGCGCGGGTCAAAGTGGGTCGCGAGTTCCTGCTGCGTCGCAACGAGGCCCGGCTGCGCAACGGGCACTGATCCGCGCGTGGGCCCAGTGTTCTCGACGGGGCTGACCGAAATTCACCACCGCCCAGCCGGCGGCGACCTCACACTGATCACCTTCGGCAACGCCGCAACCCTTGCGGACGGTCGCAGCTTCTGGGCCAGCGGCGTTGCCGACGCGCTCGATCTCGACTGCATCGGCTTCATGCCCTGCCTGCCGCACTGGTATCCGGAGGCGGACATGGCCGCCTGCGTGGCCCAAATTGCCCAGCATCTCGCCGGCCGCCGGGTGGTCCTTTACGGCGACAGCATGGGCGCCTACGCCGCCATCCGCCACGCGCGGCTGTTCCGGCCCGCCGCGATCATCGCGGTGGCACCGCAGCGTTCGATCGATCCTGCCGATGTGCCGGACGACACGCGCTTTCACCATTTCTTCCGCCCACATCTGCACGCCGGCATGGCGATCGCGGCGGCGCACCGCGTAGCCGTCGCGCCGCTGGTGATCCACGATCCGCTGGACCGCGCGGATTTCGGCCAGCTGCAGGGCCTGCAGGCGGTTATGCCGGTGGTGCCGATTCCGCTGTTTCACACCGGCCACCAAGCGGTGCACATGCTCTCCGACCGCAAGGTGTTCGCCAGGCTGCTCACCCTGGCGCTGGCGCAGGACCCGGGTGGGATCGCAGGCTTGCTGCGCCAGGCCAAGAAGCCGCATCGCTTCTATCTCAACGGGCTCGGCGCCGCGGCATTGACGGCCGGCCACCGTGGCTGGGCCGACGCCATCCTGGGCCGAGCCCGCGCCGCCGGCACCAGCATGGCCGACATTCTATGGCTGCGCGCGCACGCCCACCGACGCGCTGGCCGCTGGGCCGCGGCCGAGGCGGACGCCCGCGCCTCGCTCGCCCTGCCCGACGCCAACCCGGCCCGGCGTGCCGACCTCTGGGAATTGCTCTACGTTCAGCTGCGCAGCCGCGGCCGCGCCGCCGATGCCGCAGCCCTGTGCCACAAGGCGATGGCCGAGTTTGCGCAAGGCTCGGCTGAGCGCACGCGTCTCGCAGAATTCCTCGCCGCCGACCAAAGCTGCGGGCAGGGATGATAGTCGCCCGCTTGGCGTTTGCCATCCGCCGCCTTAGCTTCCGTTCATGCCCAGCCCCCTGAAACTCGCCATCGCCCAGATCAACCCGCATCTCGGGCAGATCGAGAGCAACCTCGTCCTGATCCGCGCCGCCCGTGCCGAGGCGGCCCGGCTGGGGGCCGACCTCGTTGTCACCCCGGAATTCTCCATCGCGGGCTACCCGCCGGAGGATCTGGTACGCAAGCGCGCGTTCGTGATTGCCTGTACGGCGGCGATCGAGGCGCTGGCGGCCGATACCGCCGATGGCGGCCCGGGCCTGATCGTCGGCGGCCCCTGGCAGGAGGGCGACAGGATCTACAACGCCGCCTTCGTGTTGGACGCCGGCGGCATCACCGCCCGGCGCGCCAAGCACGAGCTGCCCAACTACGGCGTTTTCGATGACAAGCGCGTGTTCGACGCAGGCCCAGCACCTGGCCCGGTGGTGTTCCGCGGCCACCGCATTGGGCTGATGATCTGCGAGGACTGGTGGTTTCCCGCCGTCTGCGAAACCCTCGCTGAAAGTGGTGCGGAAATGCTGCTGTCGATCAACGGCAGCCCGTGGGAGGACAGCAAGCAGGCCAATCGCGTCGACCTCGCGGTGGCGCGCGTGGTGGAGACGGGCCTCGCCTTCGCCTTCGTCGGCCAGGTCGGCGGCCAGGACGAGCTGGTGTTCGATGGCTCCAGCTTCGTGCTGAACCCGGACCGGTCGCTGGCGCTGATGATGCCGCATTTCGAGCAGGCCATCACGCTGACCGAATGGCACAACGATGGCGAGCGCCTGGTGTGCGCGCCGCAGCCATTGCCTCCGGAAGTGGACCGGCTGGAGTTGATCTACCGCTGCCTCATGCTGGGCCTGCGCGACTACGTGAACAAGAACCGCTTCCCCGGCATCATCCTCGGCCTCTCCGGAGGCATCGACAGCGCGATATCGGCAGCCATCGCGGTCGACGCGCTGGGGGCCGCGCGGGTGCGCAGTTTCATGCTGCCCAGCCCCTACACCAGCCAGGACAGTCTGGACGATGCCGCCGCATGTGCCCGTCTGCTGGGCATCTCCTGCGACAGCATCGCCATCACCCCCGCCATGCACGCCTTCGAGCAGGCCCTGGCGCCGATCTTCGAAGGTCGCCCGGCCGATATCACCGAGGAGAACATCCAGTCCCGCACGCGCGGGCTGCTGCTGATGGCGATTTCGAACAAGCTCGGCCACATGGTGCTGACCACCGGCAACAAAAGCGAGATGTCGGTCGGCTACGCCACACTGTACGGCGACATGTGCGGCGGCTACTCGGTGCTGAAGGATGTCTATAAAACCCTGGTGTTCGAACTCTGCCACTGGCGCAACGCGCAACATCCACAGGGCGGCCTCGGCCCTCTTGGCGCGGTCATGCCGATGCGAGTCATCACCAAGCCGCCGAGCGCCGAGCTGAAACCCAACCAGACCGATCAAGACAGCCTACCGCCCTACGACGAGCTCGACGCCATCCTCGCCGGTCTGATCGAGGGTGAGGTGTCGGTGGACGCGCTGGTGGAAAAAGGCCATGATCGTAGGACTGTGCTGCGTGTCTGGCAGATGCTGGACCGCGCCGAGTATAAGCGGCGGCAAGCGCCACCTGGCGTAAAAATCACCCCGCGCGCCTTTGGCCGCGACCGCCGCTACCCCATAACAAATGGATATACCGCGTTGATTTCATGAGCGAGATACATTTGGCTGACGTTTTCGCACCCGAAGGAGGCTGGCGCATCCGCATCCTCGATCTGTCAGGCGGTGCGGAGGACAACATCGTTGAGGAGATCGCGGGTTTCCCCACCTTGATGCACGCCAACGCGTTCGCACGTCGCTATGTGCGCGACAGCATGGAGTTGTGCCGCGCCACCGGCGCCACCTCCCGCGACGTGCTCGCCGCCTGGTTCGCCTTCGGTGAGGACGCCCATGTGATCGATGCCGGCGACGCCACCTGGCGCAGCGCCACCGAGCTGTCGAACTTCGCCGACCGGCCCGCCGACGCAGAAGACCGCGACTGGCGCTCACTCGACCCCCGCCAGGACGGCGACGAGGATGACGAGGAATGAGCACCGTCGTTCGGTTCGCCCCATCGCCCACTGGCTATCTGCATCCCGGCAACGCCCGCCCTGCGCTGCTGAATTGGCTTTTCGCGCACAAGACCGGCGGCAAGTTCATCCTTCGGTTCGACGACACCGACGCCAGTCGCGGCACCCAGGAATACGCCGACGCCATTCGCCAAGACCTCACCTGGCTTGGTCTGACCTGGGACGACAGCTTCCGCCAGTCTGACCGGCTTCCCGCCTATGAAGCCGCCGCCGAACGTTTGAAGGCTGCCGGTCGGCTCTACCCATGTTTCGAAAGCGAGGCCGAGCTCCAGGCCAAGCGCGACTACCGCGTCAAGCGTGGCCAACCGCCGCTGTATGACCGCGCCATGCTCAAGCTCACGCCCGAGCAGCGTGAAAAGGCCGAAGCTGGCGGCAAACGCCCGTATTGGCGCTTCAAGCTTTCGGAACGCGTCATCGGCTGGCACGACCTCGTATCCGGCACGCGCGAGGTGAAGCTGTCCGCAGTGTCCGACCCGGTGCTGATCCGTGCCGATGGCACGCCGCTCTATACCTTCACGTCGGTGGTCGACGATATCGACTCCAAGGTGACGCATATCCTGCGCGGCGAGGACCACATCACCAACACCGGCGTGCAGCTCGACATCATCGATGCATTGGGCGCCAACAAGTCCAAGTTCAGCTTCGCCCATTTCCCCCTGCTGACCGGCAGCGACGGCGGCAAGCTGTCAAAGCGCACCGAGAGCATATCGCTGCGCTCCATGCGCGCCGACGGCATCGAGCCGATGGCCATCACCGCCTATCTCGCCCGCCTCGGCACTTCCGCCGACCCAGCCCTGATGCCGCTGGAGAACCTGGCGCTCGACTTTGATTTCAGCCGGTTCTCTCGCTCCCCGGCGCGGTTCGACATCGCCCAGGTGTTGGCGCTGAACCGCAAACTGATGCACGGCATCGACTTCGCAACCGTGGCGCCGCGGCTGCCACCGGGTGCCACCGAAGCGTTCTGGCTCGCCATCCGCGGCAATCTCGACCTTCTCGCCGAAGCCCGCGGCTATTGGGATGTCGTGGCTGGCACCATCGTGCCGCCGGTGATCGAAGGCGAGGCGGAATTTCTGCGCACGGCACTCGAGCTGCTGCCCGCCGAGCCTTGGAACGACGCGATCTGGTCGGACTGGACCACGGCGATCAAGGACGCCACTGGCCGCAAGGGCAAACCCTTGTTCATGCCGCTGCGCCTTGCCTTGACCGGCGAGGAACACGGCCCCGAACTCAAGGCCCTGCTCCCCCTCATGGGCCGCACCCGCGCGGCCCAAAGACTGGCGGTGGCAGCCAGCTGAGCGGCGCGCAAAATCAGCGGCGTTAGAGCAATATCGCCTGAGGTTGAACCAACCGTGCGATGAAATTGCTCGTTAAAACAAAGGGGTAGAGTCTGATCGCTTCGCCTATCAGAAGCGATAACACTCTAGAACATGTGCTCCTTGCGCCGGTTTGCCAGGCTGTAGAGCCCGTAGGTGATCTTGGCGCGCCGACTGGCGTGCGAGACGATGTATCGTGGCGTGACGCGGCCGCCGAAGCCTGCGAAATACTGCACTTGGCCCGCGTTGTAGACGCCGTCGAAATCAAAGGTCAGCCGCCGCCGGCTCGCTTCCTGCAGTGCCGCCCAGACCAGGAGTACCGATGCCGACGCCGCCGGCTGGCCCGGCGCGCGGGTGCCCAGGAAGTTGTACATCCTGCCTGCGCCTTCCTGGTCCCACATCGTGAACAGACCGGCCTTGGCTGCGCCCGTGCTGTCGCGGGCCAGCAGGATATGGCCGCGGCCGCGATGGAGGCAGGCCTGGATGAGCCGCTCCACACGCGCTGCATCGTAACGGAACTGCTTACCCGCGTTCTCGACGTTGCTGCTGTAGAAGGCCACGAACTCATCAGGCGCGGCATCTGTGTCGACCGTGTGCAATGCCTGCGCGTCACGGATGAGCCGGCGATGGCCACGTCGGATGGCTGCCCAGAGTTTATCGTTCGAGCTCGGATCGATCTCGAAGGTGAACTGTACCGAGGTTTTGCAGCCTTCCCGCTGAAACGCCAGCGTGTCGGCGATGCCATGATAAAGCTTCAAGGACAGCACGTCGTAGGGCGGCAGACGGCCCAACAGCTCGCGGGTCATATCGTTCCGCTGCTGCATCTGGCTCGACTCCGGCCCGTCCATTGGCGCGAAGGTGGGACCGCTGAAATGCACCAGGGGCGGCATGCTGCAGGTGATCAGCCCGAGATGTCGGGTCATCATATACGGCAGACGCGCAATGGCGGCGCCGTCACGCGTGACCTGAACCTCGCGCACCGCACCTTCGCTGCAGATGTCGAGCCACCAGTCCTCATGATAAATGGTCGGAGACAGGCTCGGGATGCGATGGGGCACCTTTGTGGTGTTGGTGCGAACCGGTGAGTCGATTACCTCATCTCCCACACTCATAAACGACGCCGTTCCTTCCGATGCCGTGCAGTCCTGCAAGGTCGGCGCGCCAGCCGGCGGGCCGCGGAGTGTGGCCGGCATTCATGCAAGCCGTTTTAAACATTTCGCAAACTTTATCAGAACCGGTCCAACGACCGCCGTTCGAGCCGGTTTGCATACTCACATCAGTTACATCAACTGTGCTTTGAATATAACATCTTTTGCTATATTACTTTTTGCAACCTATTGTAATATCGATTACAACTTATACTATCCTATCGAAGCACGCTCAATGCACGTCGCGTCCGCTATCCCTGCAGCAGCACATGCTGCTGGTCTTCGTTGATCTTGAGGCGGCGAAAGCGCGCGAGCGTCATGACGCTCCGGGACCAAACATCTAGAAGATTCCCCCCGGTGACGGTCTCGTGGCGGTCGAGTTACGCCTGGAGGTCTGCGGTGTTCATGAAAGCTCCTGCGGCAGTTCCAGTGCTGCCGCCACCCGCGATCGCAGCAGCGGCAGCAGTTCGTCCACGAACCACGGCGTGCGGCGTTCCCAGCCCAGGGTGCGCCACGACGGATGCGGCAGGGCCATGACATCGGCCGGTGCGTCCCTGAAGCCCGCCACCACCGGCGCCATCGATCCCGGGCCAAAGCGGCGGGCGATGGCGTAGCTGCCCACCAGCAGGGTGAGCCGCAGCTGTGGCATCAGCGGCAGCAGGCGCGGGTGCCAGATGGGCGCGCAGATCGGCATGGGCGGACGGTCGCCGCCGCGTGCCAGCACCCCGGGGTAGCACAGTCCCATCGGCAGGATCGCCACGCGGCTGGCGTCGTAGAACACATCGGCGCTGATTCCGAGCCAGGCGCGCAACCGGTCACCGGACGCATCGGTGAATGGCCGGCCGCTGAGATGAACCTTGGTGCCGGGCGCCTGGCTGGTGATGAGCAGCCGCGCGGTGGCTGACACCTGCAGCACCGGCCGCGGCCCCAGCGGCAATTCGGCGGCGCACAAGGTGCAGGCGCGGGCGGCTGTGGCGATGTCGTCGAGTGCGGCCATCTCAGCGGTCGATCGCCCGCCAGCCGTGTTGCAGCACGCCGTCGGTCACCACAAAGAAATGCCCGCCGCTGCCAGGTGGCTGGTCGGCGGCGCGCGAGATCGAAACGCCCGTGACATGGCACAGCAGCAGTGCCCCCACCGCGCCATGCGCCACGATTGCGACAGTGCCCGCGCTCTCCACCATCACCTGGCCGACCGCTGCCACAATACGAGCCTGCGCATCGATCGCGCGTTCCCAGCCGCGGATGCTGGCTTCGGGGGCTGCGAAAAAAATATCCGCCATCGCCTCGAACGCGGCGCGCGGCAGATAGCCAGTGGAACTCCGGTCGTTCTCGCCCAACGCGTCCAGCGTGGCGAACGGGCCGCCTTGCGTCAGGATTTCCGCCGCCTCCATCGCCTTGCGCTCGGTGCTTGACCACACGGCATCGAACCGAGGCGGAACAAACGCTGCCATGCGCGCGCGCCCGCGTGCCGACAATCGCCACGCGCACACGTCCACCGCCGGATCGATCTCCACGTCCGGATGCGTGATGAGCCAATAGCTGCTCATGCTAGCGGGTACGCCACTTCGGCGGTGTAGACCGAGGCCTCCTTGCCCAGTTGCGAGCTGAACAGGGTGAACGCGTCGATCACCACCGGCCCGGCCCGGAACAGGTTGTTCGACTGTACATAGGCCGCCAGCTTCTCCTCGACCGTGTTGTCCAGCCGCGCCAGCATCACATGCGGCAGGAAGCGCCGCTTCTCGGCCGGCAGGCCGGCCCGGTGCAGCGCCGTCTCGATCTTGGCCTGCAGATGTTCCAGCTGCGCATTGCGCTCCACCCCCACCCAAAGTGCCACCTCGCGTCCGGCGCGGTTTTGGGTGCCCACGCCGGCCAGGCTCAGTGCGAACCGCTTGGAGCGGAGCGTGGCCAGGGCGAGATCCACCTCCTCCGCCCGATGCGGCGGCACTTCGCCGACAAAGCGCAAGGTGAGGTGCAGATTGGCCTCCGAGACCCAGCGCCCACCCGGCAGGCCGCGGGCGAGCCGGGTCAGCGGCTCACGCAAATCCCATGGCAGATCGATCGCAACGAACAGCCTCACGGCTTGATACGAGCCAGCAGTTCTGCAACGCGGGGAGAAATCCGCGCCACCACGCGGCGCACGCCTGCTGGGTTGGGGTGGATGCGATCGGCTTGGTTCAACGCCGGGTCTGCGGCGACACCTTCGAGAAAGAACGAATCGTAGATCACGCCGGGGCGGCGGCCCAGTTTGTCGAACACCGCGCGGAACTCGGCCTGGTAGGCATCGCCCAGATTGGGCGGCGCATACATGCCGGACAGCAGCACCGGAATGTGTTTCGCAGCCAACGCATCCAGGATCGCCGTCAGGTTCTGCGCGGTGTTGCGCGGATCGATGCCGCGCAGTCCGTCGTTGCCGCCAAGCTCCACGATCGCGGCATCCGCGCCGTCTGCCAGCGCCCAGTCAAGCCGCGCGAGGCCGCCTGCCGTGGTGTCGCCGGACACGGCGGCGTCGATGACGGTGATCTGGGGAAACGCCTCCCCGAGCCTCGACTCGAAGCCGTCTTCGTGGGCCAGGCCGTATCCGGCGGCGAGGCTGTCGCCGAGCACCAGCACCCGCGGTTTGCCCGCCGAGATGAAAACAACGCAACACAGCAGGACCAAGGCTTTGCGCCAGTCGCAGGACAGGCCATATCGCTCAAACATGGACGTCATTCACACGCCTCCGCCCCAACTCACTCCCACCGCCGCTCCCAACCTCGGGGCGGCGGCATTCATTTCGGTGCGGCATTTGACCTTGACCGTGCCTTCGGCAGCGGGTGCGGTCAACATCTTGCGCGGCATCGACATGGATGTGGCGGCGGGGGAGGCTGTCGGCATCGTGGGTCCTTCCGGGTCGGGCAAGACCAGTCTCCTGATGGTGCTGGCCGGGCTGGAACGCGCCAGCGGGGGCTCGGTTCAGATTGGCGGCCAGGAGCTGACCCGCATGAACGAGGACGCACTGTCACGTCTCCGCCGCGCTGATATTGGTATCGTGTTCCAATCCTTCCACCTCATCGCCTCGATGACCGCGCTCGAGAACGTGGCGATCCCGCTGGAACTCGCCGGACGCGCCGATGCGATGGCCACAGCCGAGGCCAGCCTGCGTGCCGTGGGGCTGGGTCATCGGCTGACCCATTTGCCCAGCCAGCTGTCAGGTGGCGAGCAGCAGCGCGTGGCGCTGGCCCGCGCCACCGCCGCCCGTCCCCGCCTGCTGCTGGCGGACGAGCCGACCGGAAATCTCGACCGCGCCACCGGCGAGACGGTGATGGACCTGCTGTTCGGCCTGCGTGCCACAACCGGCGCCACCTTGCTGCTGATCACCCATGACACCGCCCTGGCCGCTCGCTGCGACCGCGAGATCCGCATCGTCGACGGCCTGATCGCATCATGATGCTCGCCCTGCGCCTGGCCGGTCGCGAGCTGCGCGGCGGTGCCCGCGGCCTGCGGGTGGTGCTCGCCTGCCTGGCCCTGGGCGTTGCCGCCATTGCCGGCGTCGGCAGCCTGCGCGCGGGGATCGAGCAGGGGTTGGCGGCCGACGGCGCGCGCATCCTCGGCGGCGACATCGCCGTGCAAGGCGGTTCGCAGGCGCTGCCGGACACGGTGCGCGACTGGCTGCATGCGCATGGCGCCAAGACGTCGGACGTGGTCGGCATGCGCTCCATGCTCGTGGTACCCGGCGGCGAGCGCATGCTGGTTGAACTGAAGGCAGTCGATGCCGCCTGGCCGCTGATCGGTGCTGCGGTGTTCGACCCGGTCGGTCCACTGCGCCCGCAAAGCCTTGCGGTAGAGCCGCTCGTGCTCGACCGGCTTGGCGTGAAGCCCGGCGCGGCGCTGCAACTGGGGCGGTCGAGCTTCACCCTGCAATCCACCCTCACCACGGAGCCGGACCGGGTCGGCACGCCCTCGGTGCTCGGTCCGCGCGCGCTGATCCGGCTTGACGACCTTGCGGCCACCGGCCTGATCCAGCCGGGTGCCATCGTCGAGTACCAGCTTCGCGCGCTGTTCCCGCCCGGCACCAACATCGCACGCACGATCGCCGATCTGCGCGCGGCCTTCTCGGATTCGGGCTGGCGGGTGCGTGACAGTTCTAACGCGGCCCCCAACGTCAAGCAGTTCCTCGAGCGCACCAGCCTGTTCATGACGCTGGTGGGCCTCACCTCGCTGCTGGTCGGCGGCATCGGTGTGGCCAATGGCGTGCGCGCCTGGCTGGAAGGGCGTGCTCGCAGCATCGCCACGCTGCGCTGCCTCGGCGCCTCGCCCTGGCTCGTGTTCAGCGTCTGCGCACTTCAGGTTGCAGCCCTGGCCAGCGCCGGCATCGTGCTCGGCCTGGTGGTCGGCGCCCTGCTGCCGGTGCTGGCGGCCAACCTGCTGGGGAGTGCCTTGCCGGTCGCTCCCGTGCAGGGATTGTTCGCAGGCCCGTTGCTGCTGGCCGGCACCTACGGCGCGTTGATCGCCGCGGTGTTCGCCCTTGGCCCGCTGGCCCGCTCGATGGCGATCTCCGGCGCCGCCCTGTTCCGCGACGCCGTGCTACCCGCCGGCGGCCGTCCGCAGGCCTGGGTGATCGCGACAACCACGATCCTCACGCTGGTCCTGGTTGGCCTCACCGTCGCCACCGCCGTTGAGCGTGGGTTCGCCCTTGGCTTCTGTGCCGCGGCCCTGGTCACGCTGGCACTGTTCCGCGGCGGCGCCTGGCTGCTCATGCGGGTCGCCTCACGCATCACTGCCACCGGGCACCCCGCGGTGCGGCTGGCACTGGGCAACCTCTATCGTCCCGGCACCGCCACACCGCTGATGCTGGTCTCGGTCGGCCTCGGTCTGTCGACGTTGGCGGCGGTGGCGCTGATCGAAGGCAACGTGCAACGCCAGGTGACCGAGCAACTGCCGAACGCGGCGCCGAGCTTCTTTTTCGTCGACATCCAGAACAGCCAGATGTCGACCTTCCGTGCCATCCTGGCCGCCGAGCCGGGAGTGACGGACATGCAGGAGGTGCCGAGCCTGCGCGCCCGGCTGGTGTCCGTGGCGGGGGTTCCCGCTGACCAGGTGCATGCCACGCCCGACACCGCCTGGGCGCTGCGCGGCGACCGTGGCCTGACGTATGCCGCCGCCATGCCCAAGGACACACGCCTCGTGGCGGGACAGTGGTGGCCGGCCGACTACACCGGCACGCCGCTGCTGTCGCTCGACGCCAATCTCGCGCGCGGCTGGGGCGTGCATCTCGGCGACATCATCCGCGTCAACGTGCTCGGCCGCGACATCGACCTGAAAGTGGACAGCTTCCGCGACATCGCCTGGCGCTCGATGGGTATCAACTTCACCTTCGTCGCAAGCCCTGGATTGCTTGACAAGGCGCCCCACACGCATATCGCCACCGTGCGCGCGACCGATGCCAGCCAGGGTCGCCTGCTGCGGGCGGTGACGGACGCGCTGCCCAACGTGTCCGGCATCCGGGTCGCCGATATTCTGGCAGCCGTCGGCGTGCTGTTCGCCCAGATCGGCACGGCACTGGCTGCCACCGGCTCGCTCACCTTGGCCGCCGGTGCCCTGGTGCTGGCCGGGGCGGTGGCGTCCGGCCAACGCCGGCGCATCAACGAGGCGGTGATCCTGAAAAGCCTCGGCGCCACCGCACGGCAGATACGCACCGCATGGTTGGTAGAATTCGGCGCACTCGGCGCCGTCGCCGGGCTGATCGCAGCGCTGATCGGCACCGCGTCGAGCTACGGAGTGGTGCATTACGTGATGGGGACTGACTGGGCCTTCCTGCCGGAAACCCTGGCCGGAACGATTTTCGCCTGTGTTGCCTTAATGCTGCTGTTCGGCTTTGCTGGCACCGAAGCGGCGTTACGCGCCAAAGCCGCCCCACTTTTACGAAATGATTAGGTAAAACCGCTTAATGATAAGCTGTGTGTGAGCCGCTCCGGTTCAGACATCAGGTGCCTGTCCACGGTTTAATACGTGTCTGCTTGAATCGAGCCGCGATTCAGACGAAGTCTAATATCTCGGTGCAAAAAACGATCCCCTCGCATCGCCCGCATTCGCCAAAGGAAACTCCCGCCCATGGCTTATAGTCCCGACTCCCGGTCCTACCCCGGCTCTGGCAGTGCCACCACGCAGGCGGCAGCCCTGGACGCCGGCCTGCGCGCTTACATGCTTCGCGTCTACAACTGGATGGCTTCAGGCCTGCTGTTGACTGGCGTCGTTGCCTACGCGATCGCCAATTCCAGCCTCTACGACCTGTTCTACCCGATGGTGGCGACGCCGCGCGGCCTGATGCATCAGCCGAGCATTCTTGCCTGGGTCGCGATGTTTGCTCCACTCGGCTTCGTGCTGGTGCTGAGCTTCGGCGTCAACCGCCTGTCGACCCGCGCCGTGCAGATCATATTCTGGTGCTATGCCGCCGCCATGGGCGCCAGCCTGATGAACATCTTCAAGATCTACACCGGCGAAAGCGTCGCGCGGGTATTCTTCATCACCGCCGGCACCTTCGCCGCAATGAGCATCTGGGGCTATGTCACCCGCACCGACCTTACCAAGATGGGCAGCTTTCTCATCATGGGCCTGTTCGGTATCATCCTGGCCGGCCTGGTGAACATGTTCCTGGGCTCCGCCGGGCTGCAGTTCGCGATCAGCGTGCTCGGCGTGCTGATCTTCACCGGCCTGACCGCCTATGACACGCAGCGCATCAAGGCCACCTACGTGCAGTTCGCCCATGCCGACGGCCCGCAGGAAGCCAGCAAGCGCAGCGTGTTCGATGCGCTCAGCCTGTATCTGAACTTCATCAATCTGTTCATGTTGCTGCTGCAGCTGACCGGCGACCGACGCGGCAACTGACCAAAAAGGCGAGGGGCGCTTGCCCCTCGCCTTTTTGACTGGGAAGACAGCAGTCCTTTTTTGAAAAAAGGACCAAAAAACGTCCAAAAGTTTTTTGCTTCTTTTTTTCAAAAAAGAAGTTCTTACGCTGCCATTCTCTCTTCCGCCGGCCTACCAAACAGGAACTCCACGTCGTCGACCTCGATGCCCGACAGGTCGCCGTCCTCCCCCAGCGCGATATTGGCCAGATCCGCCTTGCGCTGCTGTAGTTCCACGATGCGGTCCTCCACCGTGTCGGCCGCGATCATCTTGTAGACGAACACCGACTTGGTCTGGCCGATGCGATGTGCCCGGTCCGACGCCTGGTCCTCGGCCGCCGGGTTCCACCAGGGATCGTAATGGATCACCGTGTCGGCGGAGATAAGGTTCAATCCGCGGCCACCGGCCTTGAGGCTGATCAGGAACAACGGCACTTCCCCAGCCTCGAACGAGCGCACCGGCTCGGCCCGATCTCGCGTGTCGCCGCGCAGTTCCACAAACGTGATGCCCGCTGCCACCAGCCGCGGCTTGATGAGGTCGAGCATCGAGGTGAACTGCGAGAACAGCAGGATCCGCCGCCCCTCCGGGATCATCTCGCTGACCATCTCCATGAGATCGTCGAGCTTGCTGGAGGTGTCGACCAGCCGGGCCGAGGCGAGTTTCACCAGGCGCGGGTCGCAGCACACCTGGCGCAGTTTCAGCAACGCATCCAGCACCACGATCCGGCTTTGGGCAGCGCTGAGCTCTGCGATCTGCTCGCGCACCTCGTCGTACAGCGTGCCGCGGATGGTTTCGTACAGCTCGCGTTGTTCCGGCGCCAAATTGATCCGACGCAAAATCGTGTGCTTGGGCGGCAGATCGGTCGCCACCTCGGATTTGGTCCGTCGCAGCAGGAACGGCCGGATGCGCCGCACTAGCTGGCCGCGGCGCACTGGATCGTTGTTCTTTTCGATCGGCGTGCGGAAGCGCTTGGTGAAGCCTTTCCGGTCGCCCAGCAAGCCTGGCATCAGGAAGGCAAATTCGGACCACAGCTCCTGCAAATTGTTCTCGATCGGAGTACCCGACAGGCACAGACGATGGCGGGTATCGAGCTGGCAGACCGCCTTGGTGGCCTTGGAGTCGGGACTTTTGATCACCTGCGCCTCGTCCAGCACCACGATATGCCAGGGGATCGCCTTCATCTCCTCGATATCGCGCGACAGCACGGTGTAGGTGGTCAGCACGACATGCACGCCGTCGAGCTCGCCACGCCGGGCGTGACGGTCCAGCCCGTGCAGCACCGCGAACTGCAAATGCGGGGCGAATTTGCGGAGCTCGGCCGACCAGTTGGCAACCAAGCTGGTGGGCAGCACGATCAGCGCCGGCCGGTCGAGCCGGCCGGCCTCGTGCTCGATGGCGATATGGGCGATGGTCTGCGCGGTTTTGCCCAGCCCCATATCGTCGGCCAGGAAGCCGCCAAGCCCGATCTCGCGCAGGTGCTGCAGCCAATTCACACCGAGCTGCTGGTAGGGACGCAAGGTGGCCAGGAAACCCGCCGGCAGCGCCACTTCGGGAATCTCCGCCGTGCCGCGGAAACGCCGGGCGAACCCTTCGATTGCGGCCGCATCGTCCCAGCGCGTGGTCAGCAGATCCTCGAGGTCGAGCACGCTGGCCGCTTCCGCGGTCGGCAGCACCAAGCCGCCGTCAGCGGTGCGGCGGGCGGCGGCGATCAGGTCTTCCATCACCATCAGCAGGCGGCGGATGCGCTCGGCCGGCAGGCGCAGGATACGGCCGTCGTCGAGGCTGGTGATCAGTTCGCCGTCGATGATCTGCGCCGCCTCGATGCCGCCGCGCTCCAGAAGCCGCGTCAGGATGGGCAACAGAGGCAGGCGCCTGCCGTCGATCTCGATCCCGAAATCGAGCGAGAACGACCCCGTCTCGGCATCGGCCACGCGGACATCATAGTCGCCCACCGACTGCACGCGACGCGGGCCAAACTCCTTATCGATCTGGTCGCGCCAGCCAAGCGCCTGCAAGGCCGGAAGCCGCTCGCTGACGAAGCTCTGCCAGCGTTCGGAGGCATCGCGGCCTCGGTAGACGAACACCATGCGGCCTTTGGCGTGGCCGCTCTCGGCCACGCGCATCTGGCTGAACCCGTCTAGGCGCAGCGCCGTCAAAGCGGCGGCCTCGGCCTCGCGGTCGCGGCGAATGAAGCTTTGTTCGCCGCCGATGCCGGGCTTCTGGGTAGGCACGAACTGACGTTCGTCGTCTGCCGCTGCCACCACGCCATCGTATTCAAAATCGACCATCAGCGCGTCGATGCTCTGCAGCCGGCCGTAATCGTCTGGACAATCGAGCTTGCGCAAGCGCAACACCGGAACCAGCGGATGTTGCAGGATCGTCGGCTCGTTCATGGAAGGAATGGTCGGCTCGGAGCGGCGACCGCCGAAGCGCCCCTTCGCCACCGGCGGCGGCGGCATCGGGCGCTGGAAGGTCGGCGCCGAAGGTCGTGGCCGATCCCGCAATGAACGCAGCGGCGGGGACACCGCGGCAGGCCGCTGCGGCGCAGGCGCTTCCCCCGGCACCTGGCGCACAACCGGTGCCGCACGCAGCCGCACCCGGCCAACCTCGCCCGTTGCACCATCAACATACCACGGGCCGAGGTCGCCCAGGATGATCGCCGATTTCGGCGGCAGGTTCGGGGCCACATTGGCCTGGAAGGCGCGCTCCGCCCCCAGCGTCAGCGTCTTGGCGGTCGCATGCCAGCGGGCACGCCCCAGCCTGGCCAGCAGCCCGAGTACAGAGGCAACGGCTGCGGCCGGAACCGGCGTGCGGCTTTCGCCGCCGCCGCCCAACAGCTTGGCCATGATACGGGTGGTCTCGGTATGGCTGCGCTCAGCCAGGATCTGGGCCGGCGTGGTCGGCTGCAGCCGCCCGGTGCGCTCGCCGATCAGCAGGGTGGAGACGAAACAGGCATGCGGCGGCTCGCCCGGCGACAGCTCGAACACCAGCTTCTGGCGTTCGTCAGGCGCAGCCGAGGTCAGCGCCTCAAGCATGTCCTTCTGCACGGGACGGCGCAGTGCGGGATAACGGTCCAGCGCCGCCAACGCACCGGCTGCCAGATGCGGGCAGTTGGTCTGCCCGCAACTGCAGGAATTGGCGAAGCTCACGCGTTGGCCGAGCTGGGACGGCACCAGCCTTCCGGTATAGCGTTGCCCGAGGTGCTCCACGGCCACCGAAATGGCGCTGTCCTCCAGCACAACATCCACGGTTCCAAGCAGAACGATCGAACGCCCACGGGTGATGGCGCGCGCGTCGAACACGCGGCCGAGGTCTTCGGACGAGAACAGCGTCAGCATCGGTGCAGGACGACCTTTGTGGTGGCAGAACAACGTAGGATGGGGTCGCCCGACGGAAATGGCGAGCGTAGGCGGACACGCATCCTATCACATCTCGTCGCCTTGTGATGCCTACCTTCGGATTTCTTCGTCACGGCCGCCAAGGGCCGCGTTGAGCTCGGCGCCCAGCAGCACGATCAGGGTGGACATCCAGAACCAGATCATCACGCCGGCCACGGCAGCGATTGGGCCATAGGTGCTGTGCAGGGGAGCCACGCGCGAGACGTAGACGGAGAACAGGAGGGTGGTCGCCAACCACATCAGCGTCGCGGCCAATGCTCCGGGCCCCACTGGCGCCTTCGAGCCTGGCGGCGAGCCAAAATGATAGAGTGCTGAAATCGATGCTGCGACGAAGCCGATGAGCACGGCATAGGAGACCAAATGGATCGCCGAGCGCATCATCACGCTTGGTGCGAACAGCCGCAGCGCCTGCGGCAGCGCCACCAGTATGGCCAGCGTCAACACCGCGGCCACGGCAGCGCAGAGTGTCATCGCAACGCCGGTCACCTGAAACCGCCAAAGGTTCCGCTTATGGCGACCATGTGCGTGGCCGATCGCCGTCAGCATGGACTTGGTGCTGATCGAGGCACTCCATAGCGTGATGAGGGCGGTGATGCCGACGCTGAGCTGGAGGTCCATCGGCCGCTGCGTCACCAGCGCGTGCACCTGGCGCGCGATCAGCACGAAAACATCCGGTGGCAGCACGTCACGCAGCAGGTTGAGCTGCGGCACCACGGTGACCGGGTCGAACAGCAGGCCGTACAGCGCGATCAGCATGGTGATCCCGGGGAACAGCGCCAGGGTGGCGTAGAAGGCGCAGGCGGCCGCTGTCATCGGCAGCCGCCCCTCCTCGATCTGCAGCCGCATCCGATGACCGACGGCGGTCCACCGGCTGGTTGCGGCAACGCGGTCAGTCGTTGTCTCGCTCAAGATGTCTCCACGGCAATGGGCTCCTCGGCCACGACGATAGACCAGGGCGACAGGTTGCGGCGCGGCTGCGGACGCATTGAGAAAATTTATCTTGCGCCAGGGGGGTAGGGGTCCTATTTGCACCCCCCTACGCAGCAACGCACGTGCCTCTGGCCCCCCAGCCTGGATGATCGGGGTTACGTAACGACGTCAAGCGTTCTGGCAGTCCGGGTTTGCGACACCCTCTCGTCGCGAAAGTTCCGTCTGGTCGCTGGTTCGTTCGACCGTTTTGTAATCTCGTCCGCCGCCTTCATAGGCGGACCTATTATCGGGGGCCCTGTGCGATGACTCCTAAAGTCGCGCGCTTTTTGGCCGATCATCAGCCGGCAACGCCATGTCTGGTGCTCGACGTCGACCGTGTGGAAAGCAATTTCCGTGCGCTACGCGTTGCGCTGCCGCTGGCGCGCATCTATTACGCCGTGAAGGCGAATCCGGCAGCGCCGATCCTGCAGCGGCTGGTGGGCCTTGGCAGCAGCTTCGACGCCGCCAGCGCCGAGGAGATCGACGCTTGCCTCGAAGCAGGCGCCCAGCCCGCGCGTGTCAGCTTCGGCAACACGATCAAGAAGGTCTCGGCCATCCGCCGCGCGTTCGCGGCCGGGGTGAGACTGTTTGCCTTCGATTCGGACGAGGAACTGGACAAGCTCGCAGCCCATGCGCCGGGCGCCAGGGTTTATTGCCGCATCCTGGTCGAGAACACCGGGGCCGACTGGCCGCTGTCGCGCAAGTTCGGCACCACGCTGGAGCACGCCCGCGCGCTGATGATCCGCGCCGGCGAACTGGGACTCGACCCGTACGGCCTGTCCTTCCACGTCGGCAGCCAGCAGACCGATACCACCAGCTATGAGGCCGCCATCGGCCGCGTCGCCATGCTGTTCACCGACCTCAAGGACGCGGGGGTGAACCTGCGTATGTGCAATCTCGGCGGCGGCTTTCCCACCTCGTATCGCGACGACGTGCCGGGGATCGATCGGTTCGGCAGCGCCATCATGGGGGCCATGACGCAGCATTTCGGCAACGCGCTGCCGGAAATGCTGATTGAGCCCGGCCGTTTCCTGGTGGCCGATGCCGGGGTGGTGCGCTCCGAAGTGGTGCTGGTCAGCAGGCGTGGCACCGACCCGGTGCGTTGGGTGTATCTCGACATCGGCCGCTTTGGCGGCCTGGCCGAGACCGAGGGCGAGGCGATAAAATACCGTATCGCGACACCGCATGACGGCGGCGAGACCGGGCCCGTCGCCATCGCCGGGCCGACCTGCGACGGCGCCGATATTCTCTACGAGAAGTCGAACTACCGCCTGCCGGTGGCGCTGTGCTGCGGCGATCAGGTCGACCTGCTGTCGACCGGCGCCTATGTGACGACCTACGCCAGCCAGCGCTTCAACGGCTTCGCGCCGCTTGCGGAACACTACATCTAACACCAGCCCACCTTGATACCGACTCTTCCAGCATCAAGGTGGGCTGGTATCGCGCGCCGGGATGGCCGGCGGCGGCGCGAGCTTCGGCTGCGGCTGGGCTCCTGGCTGGTCCTGCTGCCGCTGATGATCGTGCCGGTGCTGGCTGGCCAGGGCTGGACGATCGCCGCGGTTACCGTGCTCGGCATCCTCTGCCTGCGCGAGTCCAGCCGTGCCACCGGCCTGTTCCGCGAACCCATCGTGCAGGCGATGGCGCGGGTGGGGTTGGTCGCCGAGAATTACGCCTCGCTCGACCATTGGTACGGCCTGGTCGTCGCCATCCCCTCGCTGACCATGGTGCTGATCGCCGTGGTCTCCATCCCGCTCGACCGGCCGTCCGGCTACATCCAGCGCACCGCGCTCGGCATCTTTGGCTTCATGCTGTTCGGCAGCGGGCTCGCCCGTCTCGGCTCCATGGCCAACGACCTCAACTACCGCCCGATCGTGCTGCTGCTGTGCGTGGCGTTGAACGACGTGCTGGCCTTTACCGTCGGCAAGCTGATCGGCGGGCGCAAGCTGATCCCAGTGACCTCTCCGGGCAAAACCCTCTCCGGAGCGCTCGGCGCGCTGCTGCTGGTGACGTCGTTGGTCGCGTTCCTGAGCCACCACATCTTCCTCGGCACAGCCATCGACCGGACCTGGCTGCTGATCGCCATCGGCGTGCTGGTCAGCATCACGGCCCAGGCGGGCGACCTGATGTTGTCATCGATCAAGCGCGACCTTGGGATCAAGGACATGGGCGTGGTCCTGCCCGGACACGGTGGTATTCTCGACCGCTACAACAGCATGCTGCTGGTGGCGCCAGCGGTTTTTCACCTGATTGGCTAATACGTCGGCTTCGGCCTGCTTGAACCGGTGCGGATCATCACCGGGCCATGACGCGATGGGATCTTCGCCCTGCCCGCGATCTCAACCTGTCGCTGTCCGAGCGGCTGCGCTCGCACAGCCGCGAACAGGGGCTGGCCGGCATGTTCGGCAACCGTACTAGCCATCTGGACGCGCTGTCGCTGACGGCAGCCCTGCCCTGGTTGCTCGCCAGCCGCGCCACCGCCCTCGCGGCCGGCAACGTGTTCTTCGGCACCACCACCCGGTTGTTCTTCGCTGCCACTGCGTTGAACGCGCTGCCGATCTGGCGCGACGACACCTCGGCAGCCGACCTCGCCTTCCTGCGCCAACGCCTGATCGAGGATCGGCTGGTGTTCATCCTGTTCCCAGAAGGCACCCGCTCGCGCGATGGCACCATGGGCCGCTTCCGCCCTGGGTTGGGCGCGTTCGCGGCCGGAACCGACGTGCCGGTGGTGCCTTGTTTCCTGCACGGCGCCTATCGCTGCTGGCCGGCGCAACGCCGCCTGCCACGCCCCGGCCGGCTGGAACTGACGATCGGCACGCCGCAGCGCTTCACCGATGTCGCCAGCGACCGGCACGGATGGATGGAGGTCGCCCGCCGGGCGGAAGCAGCCGTTCGGGCGTTGGGGCCCGATCGCTTCTGATACCAGCCCGCCGGGCTGGCCAGCAGCGGCGCGCGAAATATGACCGGCGAAACGATCAGGCCGGCGTCTTGGCGAACAGCCTTGCTGGCGGGGGCGCCTTGCGCGTGTAGTCCATCGCCGTGTAGGCGCCGCCCTGGTAGCGCTCGGTGATCTTGTTGCCGCTCACCTTGCCCATCACCGCGTTCTCATACGCGTCCGCGCTGTCGAGCGGCTTCCAGTCGATCGCGGCGCGGGCGTCGTTGCCCCAGAACGTGCGGGTGTTGGCGGACGCACCCCAGATCACGCAGCTGCCCACCGCGGGTGCGAGCGTGGCGCGTTCGCACAGCCGGCATAGATCGGCGAAAGACAGCCAGGTGGACAACGCGCGCGCCTCTGTCGGCGCCTCGAAGCAGCTGCCGATGCGGACGTTGACGTTCTCGACGCCGTGCTTGAACCAATAGGTGCGCCCCATCAGCTCGCCATAGGCCTTGGACAGACCGTAATAGCCGTCCGGCATGAACTGGCAGTCGTCGTCGAGCTTTTCCGAGCGTTCGTGAAAGCCGATGGAGTGGTTGGAGCTGGCGAACAGCACGCGGGCCCCCTCGCGCCGGGCGGCCTCGTAGATGTGATACAGGCCGGAGATGTTCGGGCCGAGCACCTCCTCGAACGGCCGCTCCACCGAGATGCCGCCGAAATGCAGGATCATGCCGCAGCCTTCGGCCAGGCGCAGCACGCCCATGCCGTCGGTGAGGTCGGCTTGGGTGAAGCTGCTGCCCTCGGGGATCGGGTCCGGAAACGGTGCGATGTCGGTCAGCCGCAGCGTCCAGCCGAGTTTGCCGAGGTAGGCGGCCAGCTGGCGACCGAGGTTGCCGGAGGCTCCGGTGAGCAGGACAGGTTTGGGCGGCATGGTCATCTCCGTCAGATATCGGCGAACACGGGAACCGGCACGCCTTCGAGCGATGTCGGCAGGCGGAACAATCCGCCGTCGAGACTGGTGGCTTGCGTGTCGCCGCGCCGCAGCGAGGTCACATAAAGATAGCCTGGCGTAAAGCACGGCATGGTCGGCGATGAGATTGGCATCGGCACGCTCTCGGCGAGGGGGCCGTCAGGGGTGAAGCGGTTGAGCCGTCCAGCCGACACGCCGGCCGACCAGTAACAGCCTTCACTGTCGGTCGCAGCGCCATCGGGGTGGCCTTCCTCGGTCGTCACGCGGGCGAATTCACGCCGGTTGCTGATCTCGCCGTGGCGATAGTCCCATGCGTCGATGCGGCCCTGGGTGCTGCAGGAATGGTACATGGTGCCGCCGTCGGGCGACCAGGCCAGCCCGTTGGAAACCATGTAGCCAGAGGATTTGCGCGTGATCGCCCCATCGGCGGTCACGCGGTACAGATGGCCGAGCGGGCCGCGGGGCGTGCTCTCGTCCATGCTGCCCACCCAGAAGCTGCCGTCCGGGCCGACCTTGCCGTCGTTCAGCCGGTTGGTCGGTGGCTCGTCGATCAGTTTGGTGAATTCGGTGATCGCAGAGTTAGTGAGGTCGAAGAACACTACCTGCTTGCGCAGCGCCACCAGCAGCCGGCCGGAGGCGCATAGGGCGAAGCTTCCAACGTTCTCGGGCAGTTGCCAGCTCTGTTTGGCGCCATCCGCCAGCGAAAGGGCGTGGATCCGCCCAGCCGGAATGTCGCAGAACAACAGGCGGCGGTTCGGCGCGTCCCACACCGGGCCCTCGCCGGTGCCGCATTTCAGGTCCCATACCAGTTCGGCTTGCATCGAAGTCCTCCCGCGCGGAGTGGGGCACCAGGAACGCCTTCGCGTCAACCACCACGCAGCTGACCTTGCAACAGCGCACGCGGTTGGGAACACTGGCGGGATGAACACATTGCACGAGCTCGCCGGCGCTCTCGAGACCGGCACCACCACCTCCCGCGCGCTGGTGGAGCAATGCCTCGCCCGTATCGACGACCCCACCGGCGAGGGCAGCCGGGTGTTTCTCAAGGTGTATCGCGACCAGGCGCTGGTGGCGGCGGACGCAGCGGACGCGCAGCGCCGGGCCGGGCGCGCCGCGGGACCGTTCGCGGGCATTCCCGCCAGCATCAAGGACCTGTTCGACATCGCCGGCGAACCGACGCCGGCCGGCTCCGTGGTGCTGGCCGACGCACCGCCGGCCAAGGTCTCGGCGCCCTTGATCCAACGGCTGCTGGCGGCCGGGTTCATTCCCATGGGCCGCACCAACATGACGGAGTTCGCCTTTTCCGGCCTCGGGATCAATGCACACTGGGGCACGCCGGCCAGCCCCTGGGACCGCGCCTCCGCCCGTATTCCCGGCGGCAGCTCATCCGGGGCCGCGGTGTCGATCAGCGACGGCATGGCGTTCGCGGCCCTGGGCACCGACACTGGCGGATCGTGCCGGGTGCCGGCCGCCATGTGCGGCGTGGTCGGCTACAAACCCACGGCGCGGCGCGTGCCGATCACAGGCGTGCTGCCGTTGTCACCCAGCCTCGATTCGGTGGGTCCGCTGGCCAACTCCGTTGCCTGCTGTGCGGCAGTCGACGCCATCCTGGCCGGCGAGCCGGTCACGCCGCTGCGGCCGTTCCCGCTGACCGGGCTGCGGCTGGCCATTCCTTCCAACATCATGCTCGACGGGCTCGACAGCCATGTCGCCGCGGGGTTCGCCCGCGCGCTGGAACAGCTGGAGACCGCCGGCTGCGTCATCATGGAGCACCGGTTTGCCGCCATGGACGAGATTGCTCCCGCCCACGCCCGCGCGAGCCTGGCCAGCGCCGAGGCCTTCGCCTGGCACCGCAAGCTCATCACGGAACACGGCGACCGCTATGACCCGCGTATTCGCCCCCGCATCGCGCGCGGCGCCACCATGCCGGCCTCCGACTGCATCGACCTGGTGAACGCCCGCGCCGGCATCATTGCGAGCATGAATGAGGAGACGCAGGATTTCGATATGCTGATCATGCCGACTTGCCCGCTGATCCCGCCGCCGATCGCAGAGCTCGACGACGAGGCGGAATACAACCGCGTCAACACCTTGCAGCTACGCAACACCACGATCGGCAATTTTCTGGATCGCTGTGCCATCAGCCTGCCCTGCCACCGTGCGGGCGAGGCGCCGGTCGGGCTGATGCTGATGGGCGAGACGATGGGCGATGCCCGGCTGTTCCGGATCGCCGCCGCTATGGAACAGATACTGGCCCAGGCCGCCTGAACCACCCACCCGAGACTATGGTGGTTAGCAGCGCGCTGCCGCTCGACCGCAAGCCCTCTCGCGCGACAGCGTCAGGGTTGGCGTTCCGGCAGCGCGATCCCCGCCAGCATCTGCCAGAAGCGGATTACGAAGGCATCGTCCTTGGCGCCGTTGCCTGCCGCGGCGGCGGCCAGGAACAGCTGGTGCGCGGTGGAAGCCATGGGCAGCGGAAAGGTCAGCGCGCGCGCCTGGTCGAGCACGATGCCGAGGTCTTTGACGAAAATATTCACCGACGACCGCGGCGTGTCGTCTCCCGCCAGGATGTGCGGCACGCGGTTCTGGAACATCCAAGACGAGCCGGCGGAGGTGCTGATCACATCGAACAGCGTCTGCGGATCGGCGCCGGCGCGAATGCCGAGCGCCATGGCCTCGGCGGCAGCGGCGATATGCACGCCGGCCAGCAGCTGGTTCACCATCTTGACGGTGCTGCCGATGCCGGCCTCGTCGCCCAGTCGCCAGATCTTGGCTCCGATAGCGGAAAGCACCGGCTCGGCGCGCTCGAACGCGAGGGGCGTGCCGGAGGCCATGATCGTCATGGTGCCGGCCTGCGCTGCGCCGGCACCGCCGGACACAGGGGCATCGAGCAGCAGCAGCTGATGCTCGGCGAGCCTGGCACCCATGGCGCGCGCCGCTTCGGGGGCGAGGGTTGTGCAGCACAGCACCACCGCCCCCGGCGCAAGGCGCGGCAGGCAACTTTCCGCGCCGAACAGCACCTCGTTCGCCTGTGCGGCGTTGACGACGAAGATCACCAGCGCCTCGACGCCCTGCGGAAGCTCGGACGCCTTGCCGACGGCAGCGCCACCGGCCGTGACCAGCTCCGCCCTTGCGCTCTCGCGCAGTTCGCAGCCGGTCACGTCGTGGCCCTTCGCGACAAGGTTGAGCGCCGCCCCCATGCCCATTGAGCCCAGGCCGATCACGGCAACGCGCATGGTAGAACTCGATTCAGAAGATGTTGCGAAAACGTTCGACAGCGGCCACCAGGGCGCGGCGGATGCCCGGTTCTAGGGCCGAATGCCCGGCGTCCGGCACCATCGTCAGCCGCGCCATCGGCCAGGCGGCGGTGAGCTCGAAGGCGGTGACCGGCGGGCAGATCATGTCGTAGCGACCCTGCACGATTTCGGCGGGGATCCGCGCCAGCCGGTGCATATGGGCAAGCAGGCCACCCTCGGGCAGGAACAGGTCATTGGCGAAAAAATGCGCCTCGATGCGCGCCAGACCGAGCGCCGTGCGGTCCTGCGCAAAACTGAGCACCGAATCGGGGCTGGGCAGCAGCGTGCTGCACGAGCCTTCGTACATCGACCAGGCGCGCGCCGCGGGCATGTGCACGCCGGGATCCGGATCGCACAGACGCGCCAGGTAGCTGCCCAGCAGATCGGACCGTTCCGCCTCCGGCAGGAAGCTCGTGAAGCCGTTGTGCGCCTCAGGGAAGATCGACCCCATGCCATGCAGAAACCAATCGACCTCGGAACGACGCCCCAGGAACACGCCGCGCAGCACGAGGCCCGCCACGCGCTCGGGATGCGCCTGGGCGTAGGCCAATGCGAGCGTGGAGCCCCAGGAGCCGCCGAACAGCAGCCAGCGGTCGATGCCCAGATGCTGGCGCAGGATCTCGATATCCGCGACCAGGTCGGGCGTGGTGTTCTCCTCGACCAGACCCAGCGGCCGGGAGCGACCGGCGCCGCGCTGGTCGTAGATCACCAGCCGCCAGTGATGCGGATCGAAGAAACGCCGGTGCACCGCCCCGGCCCCGGCGCCGGGGCCGCCATGTAGGAACAGCGCGGGCAAACCGTTGGGGTTGCCGCATTGCTCCCAGTACATGACATGGGTGCGCGTGACCGGCAGTTGGCCGGTCTCATAAGGCCCGATATCGGGAAACAGGTCACCGCGTGGCATAGCCTGTCTATACGGGCAGGTTTCGATCGGGAGAAGAGTGCATGGAGCGGGTTTTTGTTGGTTTGGGCGGTTTGGCGGGGCTGACCGGCATGGCGATGTCGGTGTACGCGGCCCATGTGATGACCGGGGCGGCTCAGGCCTCCACCACGACCGCAGTGGAGATGCAGATGTTCCATGCCCTGGCGCTGCTGTTCGTGGCGATGTGGGCGCGGCGCGGCGGGTGGCTGATCCAGCTGGCCGGTGTCGCCTTCGCCGTTGGCATCGTGCTGTTCTGCGGCTCCATCTACGTCACCTACCTGCGCGGCGTCCGAATGACCGAATACGCGCCTGCCGGGGGCATGTTCCTGATGGGCGGCTGGCTGCTGCTGATGCTCTGCGCGTTCCGCCGGTGAGCGTCGGCGCCGCCTATCTCGCACCCGAGGGCCTGGAAGCCACGCTGGAAGCCGAGCTGGCCCGTGCCGGTGTCGCAATCGAGCGTTGGCACGGACGGCTCGCCCTGTCGCCCGATGCTCCCGTCCCCAGCGTCTGGGCGCTCGACGTGTGGACCGACCCGCGCGAGATCGCCATCACCTCGATCAAATCGGCGGCGGACGCGCTGCGGTCTCTGCAGCGCAACTGGCAGGCCTACGGGGTTGAGCATCACCGCCGCATGGCCCTGATCGCCGAACGCCTGCCGCCGGTGAAGGCGCGGCCGCTGGTGTTCCCCGAACCCGCACCCTCCGGCCACCTCGGCGCCTGGACGCTGCTGGCGCCCGACCTCATGCTGGCCAGCCCGACCAAGACCAGCCCGTTCGTCAACGGCGAATGCGTGTTCGTGGAAGACCATATCGGGCCGCCTTCCCGCGCCTACCTCAAGCTGTGGGAGGCCTGTACCCGCATCGGCGCCTGGCCGCAGCCTGGCCAGACGTGCCTCGACCTCGGCGCCTCGCCCGGCGGCTGGACCTGGGCGATCGCGAAATTGGGTGCCACCGTCACCGCCATCGACAAGGCGGCGCTGGCCGAGAACGTCGCCGCCATGTCCGGCGTGACGCTGCGCGCGGGCAGCGCCTTCGCACTCGCCCCCGAACCGGTCGACTGGCTGTTCAGCGACATCATCGCCTACCCCGACCGGCTGCTGGCGATGGTTAAAACCTGGATCGAGGCCGGCACCACCGGCCGGATCGTCTGCACCATCAAGCTGCAAGGCGATACCGACCACGACGCAGTGGCAGAATTCGCAGCCCTGCCCGGCGCCACAGTGATGCACCTGTTCCACAACAAGCACGAATTGACCTTCTGCTGGAACCGCTCTCGGTAGAGGTGCGGAGGAAGGCAAGGCGAGGCGCGTGGACCCACTTATACCGAGCGTCTATTAAACCCCATGACTCCAGCATTGCCGACGTTGGGGATAACCCGCGGCATTTCGGTTCAAAACTAACTTCTAGTGCGTGATGACCGGAGGTGGGGTCACCGAAAGGTCTGAATCACGCGATAAAGTAAAGAGCTAGGAACCTGTCTGAGTAATCATGACCGCAACGAAAAACGGAAGAAGCTTGCTTCAGAGGGGTCGGGCTGAGTCTAAAAAGAATCAGCGCCGCCTTGGCCTTCCGTGCCGATAGCCAGTGAATTATTCAATTCATAGAGAAATTCTGCGTCCGGCTGGTGTCCTGATGGGCGCAGATTGGGACACCAGAAATTTGATGATTGTGCCCAAATAATTCAGGCTTCTAGCTTATGCGGGCACGAGCGAGCCACGATGGTGCCAATTCATAGATTGGACGCCTGGGAGAGAGTGCCTTCTCGTCGTTTGTCCAGTGCGATTGAAATCCGTCCAACCCAGCCGACCATTCCCCGCTTCAGTTCTACACTGAGACTTCTACCGGCTGGAGGAGCGGCCGTACCGAAGGAGCCGAAGCGCGTTCAGCGTTACGATCACCGTCGCACCCGTATCCGCGAGCACTGCGATCCACAGGCCCGTCACACCCACGATCGTCGTGACCAGGAACAGGCCCTTGAGGCTGAGCGCGATCCCAATATTCTGGTGAATGTTCGCCAGCGTCGCGCGCGCGAGCCTGATCAGGGAGGCCACGTCGCCGACGCGGTTGTTGAGCAGAGCCGCATCGGCAGCTTCGAGTGCGACATCGGTCCCACTTCTTATCGCGATCCCGACGGCGGCGGCCGCGAGTGCGGGGCTGTCGTTGATGCCGTCGCCGACCATCGCGGTCAGCGGACCCAGTCCGGCGATCTCGCGCAGCTTGTCCGCCGGCAACAGTTCCGCTCTGACTTCGACTTTAAGTGTGTCGCCGATCGCCTTTACTGTCCGGGCATTGTCGCCGGACAGGATGACGGTCCGAAGCCCCATGTTCCGGAGCTCCGCGATTCCAGCCGCTGCATCTGCACGTGGTTCGTCGCGCAGGGCGATGAAACCCAACAGTATGCCATCAGCGACAACGAGGACCACTGTCTTCCCAGCACTCTCCAGTTCACCGATGCCGGAGACGGCTTCCAGCAAACTCGCAAGGTAGTTTCCGAGATGGCGAGGCGAACCCACCAACACGTGTTTGCCGGTGACCACTGCCTCGTCTGCCACGACAAGCCCCAGCGGTCCTTGCACCAGCTGCACATGCTCTCCGCAGCGCCATTGCCGACGATCGCGTTCCAATAGCGATCAGTCTCTTCCTGCGTGTCGGTAAAGACCTGGAAGCTGACCGCCTCGGTGGGGCTGAAGCGGGAGCCGCCGTTCAGCCCGACAAACGACTGACCGAGCAAAGTAAACTCTACGGCAATTTCCTGGCCACGCTTGGCCGACGGATTGTCCGCGGGCGAATTAGAGCGTGATGACCGAAGGTGGAATCACCGAAAAGTCTGAATCACGCGATAAAACAGAGAGCTAGAGCGGGATTACGTCGCCTATCAGACGTCATTCCGCTCTAAGCGCCGGGCCGACATGCGTATTGGGGAACACGCTGGCGTAGAACTCCGCGGCCTCTCGGGCCTGACCGCGGTCGAACCACGGGCAGGTTGTCATCTTTGTCATCGTCTTGCTCCTTACTTTCCGCCAACCAACGCGAAGGCGGTGCCTTGTGGGTCGATACCCATCACGATGTGCATGCCGCCGGGCACTTCGTGCGGGCCCATCTTCACGGTGTCGCCACCGCCAGTGATCTTGGGGACCACGGCGTCGATCGACGGCACGTTGAAATAATAGGTCGCGCGCGTCGTCCATCCGGTACCTGCGGTCATCATCGCACCAATCCGCTGGCCGGCATGATCGATGAAGCAGTATTCGCCCATCTCACCCATCGCCATCGATTCGTTATTTTCCCAGTCGAACAATTCGCCGTAGAAGGCGAGCGCGGCCTGGTGGTCGCTGGTGACCAGTTCGTTCCAGCCACAACGCCTGGGCGCGGTGAGGATGCGGTAGTCGCCAATGCCCTCCATCCCCGAGGGCGCGATGCTCCAGCCAACCACGTCGGCTTAGAAGTTCTGCGCGCCATCGATGTCGATGGTCATCAGTTCGTACCTGATCGGGGTGCCGTCAGAGTTGGCCATTTCGCTCTCTCTTTCTGTTTGGTGAGTTATTGATCGACGATCGCGCGGAAGCCGCCGAAGATCAGGCGCAGGCGGACGAGCGGTATCGGCTCGCCGTTGGGCTGCGTCCGCGGGTCTTCCATGACGTGTTTCATGCCAGCGTCGCGCGTTGCCTTGTCGGGCCATTCGATCCACGAAAGGACGACCGTCTCGCAGTCTTTGGCCTGGACCGCGCGGTAAAAGTCGGTGACCTTGCCATGCGAAAAGTCGTCGGCCCAGCCCTCGACTACCCGGGTAGCCCCGTGATCCTAAAAGATCGGCACCGCCTTTTCGGCAAAGAGGCGATAAGCTTCCTCCGTGGAGCCAGCCAAGATCGGGATCAGGAATCCTTCAGTATATATCGTTGCTTCTCTCCAATCGGCTTCGTTCAGGTCGGCACCCGGTCGGCATAAAGTGCGAGCTGGGCGGCCATCGCCTTGCGGTGCGCGGGCCGCGCTTCGCCGCGTTCGATATAGGCGGCGAGCTTCGGGAAGCGGTCCAGTTGCGTCGAGCCGCGCAAGCCGCCGAGCACTGAGATCAACATCAGATCGCCGACGGTGAACGTTTGTTTATCGATCCATTCGTTGTCGCCGAGCGCCTCCTCGAGATCCTGAAGACGGCCATGCAGATCTTCGACGACCTTGGCATGACGCGCCTTCGACCAGTCGCGATCGGCCTCGAAAATGTCGTTGACCGCGATTGCCATGACGAACGGCTCCACCGAATTGAGCGCGGCGACGAGCCACTGGATCGCACGGATACGCGCCGCAGATCGGCCGGGATCAGTTGCGCGGCTCGCTCGGCAATGCGCAACACGATGCCATCTGATTCGAAAATCTCTACCTCGTCGTCGCGATAGGTCGGAACCTGCCCGAAGGGTTGATGGCAGCGATGCTCAGCCGTCTTGGCGTTGCGGATCAGCACAACGTCATAGGGCTGACCGACTTCCTCGCACGCCCAGCGCGCACGGATGTCGCGGACGAACCCCCGTGCGAACGGAGGAACCCAAGCGAAGGTGGTGATAATAGGGAGCATATTGTCCTCTCTGGCTTGTGGTTGGTTAGGTTCGACGGTTTTTACGCAAGTGCAATCAGCTCCCGCCGAAGTGTGTCGGGATCAATCAACTCGGCCTCAACCTTCTGGTGGGTCGCGCGCCAGAGCGGCACCGCTCGCGCGAGAGTTTCGCGACCGGCGTTCGTGAGGACGAGCAGTCTGCTGCGCCGGTCCGCATGATCGACGAGCACCTCGATCAGGCCGCGCCGTTCCATTGGTTTCATAGCGGCCGTCAGTGTCGTCCGGTCCATGGCGAGGAGTTGCGCCACGGGTGCCATCGGCGGCGGACTGGGTCGGTTCAATGACATCAGTAGCGAGAACTGCCCATTGGTCAGATCGACGGGGCGAAGCGCCGCGTCATCGCTTCTGGTAGGCGAAACGCTCAGACTCTAGTCTTTTGTTTTAACGCGCAATGTTATCGCACGATTGGTTCAACCTCAAGCAATATTGCTCTAAGGGGTTTTGGAGTGTCCATCGACGGCTTCGGGGCTGGTCCAGATCAGAGCCACAGAGCCTGGAGAATCCGCTCGGCATTGGGGGCGAGAGTTACTCAATTGGTTCTACCCGACCCAGACCTTTCGATCGATGATTGGGAAAGACGACGGGACCGACGATCACTTCGCCCGGGTGACGGACGTGGTCCCAACGGAGCCGGCGACCCACCTCGTGCTGACGCGCTGACCGCCGGGAGCGGACGGGGCGCCATTTGATGGCCGAGCCGAACAAAACCTGCGCCGCATGGGCAGGTTCCTAAAAGCAAACGGTCAGCTCTGTTCATACGTTGCGCCAGCTCGATCAAATGCGCGAACGTTCGCTCGCGCTAGAAGCTGCCGTCGGGCAGGACAGGAAATGTACCCGCTTCCGGGATCGACTACCCGAGAGCTCGGTGCCCTACTTGGGTCGTGAGATGCCATTACAAGCTCGTCCTGAGAAAGCCTCAAAGAGGGGAAAACGATACGGATATCGCTCATCGTCAGACACGATAACAAAGAAAGCTCCCGACGCCTTGCATTGAGAGTGCGTCATAATCCCCCAGTTGGCAAAATCGCGGCCTCCGCGGTCGCCTTGATCAGTCCGTATCAAGGTAAAAGGGCATGATCTTGCGATATTGATTCTACTTTGCTGCCACTACAAAATTTACGGTCGACGATATTGCCTTCGGTAATCCATATCCTTTTATGCTTGCGTAGATCGCTGGGATCACCAGTAGCGTCAGCACCGCTGATGACGCCATGCCGCCCACCATCGGCACCGCGATCCTGCGCATCAGCTCAGACCCGGTCCCAGTGCTCCACAGGATCGGTAGCAGCCCCGCCATGATCGCGGTTACCGTCATCATCTTCGGCCGCACACGCTCGACGGCGCCAGACATGATCGCTGCCCGCAAATCGTCGCAGGTGAATGTGCGACCGGCCTTTGAGCAAGCCGCACGCGCCTCGGCCAAAGCGTGGTCCAGGTAGATCAGCATAATCACCCCCGTCTCAGCCGACACGCCCGCCAGCGCAATGAACCCGACCGCGACGGCAACAGACATGTTGAAGCCCATCAGGAACATCAGCCAAACGCCGCCCACGAGTGCGAACGGCACTGACGCCATCACTATGAGCGTCTCCGTCAGCCTCCCAAAATTCAGGTAGAGCAGCACGAAGATCAACAGCAGCGTCACCGGGACCACGATGTTCAACTTGGCCTGCGCTCGCTGGAGGTATTCGAACTGGCCGCTCCACTCGACGTGGTAGCCCGGTGGCATCTTCACCTGCGCGGCGACCGCGCGTTGGGCGTCTGCCACGTAGCCGCCGAGGTCTCGGCCGTGCAGGTCGACATAGACGTAGTTCACGAGTTGGGCGTTCTCGGTGCGGATGGTCGACGGCCCGCGAGTCAGCTTCACGCTGGCGAGCTGCCCGAGCGGGACAGCGGTACCCGTCAAACCCTGGACCAGCACTTGCGACGAGACTGCTTGCGGGTCATCGCGTAAGCCCCGCGGATAGCGAACGCTGACTGTGTAGCGCGCGCGCCCTTCCACCGTGGTCGTCACCGGCTCGCCTCCCAACGCCGTGGCGATAGTTTCCTGTAAGGCCCCGACCGTCAGAACGTAGCGGGCAAGTGCCGCGCGATCAGGCTCGATTTCCATATAATAGCCGCCCTCAACGCGCTCGGCGAACGCACTGGTGGTGCCGGGCACGGTGCGCACGGCGGCCTCGATCTCGCGGGAAAGTCTGTCGATGCCAGCAAGGTCCGGTCCGTAAACCTTGACGCCAACGGGGGTGCGGATGCCTGTCGACAGCATGTCGGTCCGCGCCTTGATCGGCATCGTCCAGGCGTTGCTGATGCCCGGCAGTTGGAGCGCCTGGTCCATCTCGGCAATCAGACTGTCCACAGTCATGCCTGCAGGCCATTCGGTCTCAGGTTTGAGGTTGATGATGGTCTCGAACATTTCGGTCGGCGCGGGGTCGGTGGCCGTGGCGGCCCGCCCGGCTTTGCCAAATACGCTCGCGACTTCGGGAAATCCCTTGATGATCCGGTTTTGGGTCTGGAGCAGTTCGGCGGCCTTGGTGACGGACAGCCCCGGCAGCGTGACCGGCATATACATCAGCGTGCCCTCGTTCAGCGTCGGCATGAACTCGCTGCCGAGCTGCAGCGCGGGCCACGCCGTGACCGCCAGGATGAGGATTGCCAGCACGATGACGAACGCCTTCGCGCGCAGCACGCCTGAGAAGAGCGGGCGGTAGAGCCAGATCAAAATGCGGTTCACCGGATTGCGGTGCTCGGGGATGATGCGCCCGCGGATGAACAGCATCATCATCACTGGCACCAGCGTCACCGACAGCAACGCGCCGCCAGCCATGGCGAACGTCCTGGTGAACGCGAGCGGCCGGAACATCCGCCCTTCCTGGTCTTCCAGCGTGAACACGGGCAGGAACGAGACGGTGATGACGGCCAGGCTGAAGAACAACGCCGGGCCGACCTCGATCGCAGCCTCTGTCATCACCTTCAGGCGAGATGCACCCGGCGGCGCGCGCTCGAGATGCTTGTGCGCGTTCTCGATCATGACGATGGCCGCATCGACCATTGCGCCGAGCGCTATGGCGATGCCGCCGAGCGACATGATGTTCGAACTCAGCCCGAGCAGGTGCAGCAGCAGCATGGCGAACAGCACGCCGATCGGCAGCATCACGATGGCGACGAGCGCGCTGCGGACGTGGAGCAGGAACACCACGCACACCAGTGCAACGATGGCGCTCTCCTCCAGAAGCGTGCGCTTCAACGTCGCGATCGCGCGTCCAATGAGGTCCGAGCGATCATAGACCGATGTGATCGAGACACCGGACGGCAGGCTGCCCGCGATGTCGGCGATGCGTTTCTTGACGCTGTCAATAACGGTCAGTGCGTTCATGCCGTCGCGCTGAAGCGCGATACCGCTGACGACCTCGCCTTCGCCGTTCAGCTCCGCGATGCCGCGCCGCTCCTCCGGTCCCAGCTCGACACGCGCGACGTCCCTTAACAGCACTGGCGTGCCGCGCTGCATCGACAACACGATCTGCTCGATGTCCTTTGCGCCACGGAGATACCCCCGACCGCGCACGACATATTCCGTCTCTGACATCTCGATGGACCGGCCGCCAACATCGGCGTTGCTGTCGCGGATCGCTGTCGTCACCGCGGGCAGCGGGATGCCGTAGGCCTGGAGCCGCTGCGGATCGACGATGACCTGGTATTCCTGCACGAAGCCACCGACGCTGGCGATCTCGGCGACGCCGTCTGCACGCGCGAGCTGGTAGCGTACGAACCAGTCCTGCAGTCCCCGCAGCTCCGCCAGCGTCCGTTCGGCCCCGGTGATGACATACTGATAGACCCAGCCCACCCCCGTCGCATCCGGCCCGAGTGTCGGCGTGACGCCGTTCGGGAGCCGCTTCGCAGCCGTGCTCAGATATTCGAGCACTCGGGAACGTGCCCAGTAGAGGTCGGTCCCGTCCTCGAACACGACGTAGACGAAGGACACGCCGAAGAACGAGAACCCGCGCACGGTCTTCGAATGCGGGACAGTCAGCAGTGCCGTCGTTAACGGATAGGTGACCTGGTCTTCGACGACCTGCGGGGCCTGACCGGGGAACTCCGTATAGACGATGACCTGGGTGTCGGAGAGGTCGGGGATGGCATCAAGAGGCGTGTTACGCACGGCCCACATTCCGGCGCCTACCAGGAACAGCGCGCCGAGCAGCACCATAAACACGTTTTCTGTAGACCAGCGAATGATCCGCGCGATCATGGCTTCGTTGCCCCGGCTGGATTGGGTGGCGTGCCGGGTGGCGTGCCGGGTGGCGTGAACGACTGGAGGGCGGCGCGGAGATTGCTCTCGGCATCGATGAGGAAGTTGGCGCCGATCACGACCTTGTCGCCCGCATCGATGCCGCTGCGGATCTCGACATAGCCATCAGCCCTGCGTCCGACCGTTACCGCACGCGGCTCGAAATGCCCTGCGGTCCGCTCGATCAGGACGACCTGGCGCTTGCCGGAATCCAGCACGGCTGACCCGGGCACCGCGAGAACCGGCGTGGCTGCGACCGGGACGGACACTTCGACGGTGGCATACATGTCTGGCTTCAGGAGCATCTCGGCATTGGCGACCTCGACGCGGACTTTGACTGTCCGGGTTGTGGGGTTCACCGTCGGATAGATGAACGTGATCTTGCCCTGGAAGCCCATGTCCGGATAGGCGGCGATTGCGACCTTTGTGTCCTGGCCCGGGCGAACGAGGCCGAAATCCTGCTCGAAGACGTCGGCGAGGACCCAAAGGCTCGACAGGTCGGCAATACGATACAAGGTGTCGCCGGGCGCAAACCGCATGCCCAGGACGGCAATCTTTTCCATGACCACGCCGTCCATCGGCGACACGATGACGGCCGTTCGGCTGGCACGTCCGGTCTTGCGCAGACGGGCGACCTCCTCGGCCGGAACGTTCAGATTCTGGAGACGGTTCAGCGCACCCTGGGCGAGATTGCCTGAGATCTGGCGGGCAAGGACGTAGTCCTGCTCGGCCAAAGCGAGGTCGGGACTGTAAAACTCAAACAGGGATTGCCCGCGCTGAACGGGATCGCCGCTGGCACTGACGAGCAGTTTCTCAATCCAGCCCTCGAACCGCGGTGCGACCACGGCGATCCGGCGCTCGTCGACGGCGACTGTGCCGACCGCGCGGACGGCGCGTGTCATTGTTCGCATCGTCGCTATCTCCGTGCGGACGCCGAGCATCTGCACGCGCTCGGGACTGATGGCGACGCTGCCGGGCGGGCCTGCCACGTCGGCGGGATAGACAGGCGTGTAGTCCATCCCCATCGAATCCTTCTTCGGCAGCGGGGAGGTGTCCGGCAGGCCCATGGGATTGCGATAGTAAAGCGGCTTGGCCTTCTCCGCGGTGACCGGGGCCGGGGCCGCCGCACCGTCCCGATAAACCGCCGTCCAGTCGCGTCCCTGTGAGTCTTTCTTTGGCGTTGCAGACCAGAGCGGCTGACCTGTTGGGTCTTGGTAGTAGAGCGCTGGGCCCTGCTGCGCGGTGGCCACGAAAGACGAGGCGAAAACCATGCCGATGGCCAGTCCTGCGCGGTTCACAGCTCACCGCCAATCAGACGTTCGATGGCCGCCAATGCCACGGCCCCGTCCAGGTCTGCGCGCAGCGCCAACAGCTCGACATCGTGGATGCGACGCTCCGCTTCGATGGCTGTCCCGAGGTCACCACGTCCCTGGCTGTAGCCCGCCATCACCGCACGCATTGTGGCCCGCGCCTGCGGGAGGCTTTCCTTGCGCAGGAGCTCAGCCGTTTGTCGCGCGGCATCCAGGCGTGCCTTTGCCTCGCCAAGCGAGCCTTCAATCTCGAGCAGGACGGCGTCATATCGCTGCTGCGACGCGGCGACGTTTGCAGCTGCCTCCTGTTGGCCAGACGCCTCCCGGCCCCAAGGCACCGGGATGTTCAGTCCGACGGTGGCAGCGAAGCCGACCGGGCGATTATTGGTCTGGATGACGGGGCCGGCGGCCACGGTCACATCCGGATACCAGGCCTTGTCGGCCAGCACGCTCCGCTTGCGCGCGGCGGCTATGGCTGCCGTCTGGGATAACAATGTCGGATTTCCGGCCCGTGACCGGTCGAGCAAAACGGCGATGGTCGGAACCATGGCCGTGGAAGTCGCGAACCTGGGTTCGGCGAGGGCCGTATCCGCGCGCCGCGCGACCAGCGTATTCAGGCGGGCGCGGATTGCGTTGCGCTCACCCTGAAGCCGCGCCAACTCAAGCTTGGCCGCAGTATCTTCTCCCTGTGCGCGGATGGCGCCGGCCTGGTCGCCGCCGCCTTGACCGTAGCGGGCCTCCGTCGCGGTCCGCAGGCGCCGAGCGATGTCCTGGATCTCGCGGTTGATCGAAATGGAACGGGCCAGCACGCCTTACTGGGCGAACGCGACCTTGATCTTCTCGTCGAGCTCGTCGCGTGCGGCCAGTTCCCGCCCACGCGCCGCGTCAACATCCGCTTGGGCCGCTTCGCGGCGAAGGTCACGCTTGCCCCACAGCGGGAATGCCTGGCTCACCATGACCGTGTGTGCGCTGAAGACGCCGCCGTCCTTGTAGTATTGATAAGCGTCCGAGATGGTCGGATCATCGAGCGCGCCCGCACCGCTGGCGCGTGCGACGGCTGCTTCACTCTCCAGAGCGGCTCCCCGCAAAGCAGGACTCAGCTCCCGCCCAGCGGAGATCAACCCCTGAACTTCACTGCCGAGGGGCGCGCCTGTTTGCGCCTGCGCACTCCCGGCCAGCAGTGACGCTAAAAAATAGGCGGCTACGCCGGACTTTAGCCCGGCGCGCCTCGGGGGTCTGACCCCCACGATGGTGTTGACCATGTCACTTCGTGGCTTTGAAGGTGACGGTTTGCTTTACAGTCTGCGCTTCACCCTGAACCTTTGCCGACAAGGTAAGGGCCCATCCGCCTGCCATTGCGGTGGCGACCTGGAAGCGATAGGCGCCGCCAAGTTGTGGTGCATCTTGGGTAACGTCGCCGGGCATGGTTGGCATGCCCTCTGGTGCCATGTCGGCATGGGTTTCGAAGATGACCGCGTTCGGGACCGGCTTGTTATCGGGAACATGCACCAGACGAATGGTCACGTCCGTCTTCATGGGGCCGGCGCTTTGGACGCTGACGACCTCGAATTTGTAGTCAGTCGCGACGGCGAAGGCTGGAACGGTGGCAGCGGACATTACGGCAAAGCCCGCGCCGAAAGCGGCGTTGCGCATGATCTTGAACAGCATTCTCTAATCCCATCTCGAACGGCCGCCCGCGCATGGGGCTGGCGGCACGGCATGACATTGCAGGACGGCATCAGCCGCTTCCTGAAGGCGAAGTCGGCAATCCGCGTTACGCGCCGCAGAGGTCAGCCGACCGTCATGTCAAACGTGAATGGGTGGTCCGGGATCAGGCTTGAGCGACATGCCTACATGCGACGCGGTGACGCTCGCGTAAACGATGCGCGACCAGGCGAGCTGGACGACGGTCGGGGTGTATGCGGGTGGGAGCGCCACGATGAAGATACACCCGATGTCCGTGAAGCAGTTTAGGACGGTGTTCTTGCACGGCATTGGCATACCGTCAGCGCCGTCCATGGCCATGGTCATCCCCGGCATCGAAGCCGCTTCGGCGACTGGCATCGGCTGCCCCAGACCAGCGCACAGGAATGCGCCGAGAACGAATGCCATGAACCAACGACGGATGGAATTGGACCGCATGGCACTGAGATAGTCCTGAATCAGAGATCTTAACAGTGCACTCAAAGCAATTTATACCAGCCTGCCCTAATGCTGACTCTTCCAGCATCAAGGCCGGCTGGTATAAAACAAAAGACTAGGGATGAACTCCGCGCCTATCAGCGCGGATCATGCCCTAGTCGAACACCTCTCCCGTGAACTCTACCGGCTCAATGCGCGGGAATTCACAAACCCGGAGCCGTGCGCATCCATAAGGTACGAGAATGATTGGCCTTGGCGTCTGGTTCGTTGTGACCGGACTTGGCGGCGGTGGAGCCGCGGAGTTGTGGAGAAGTTCCCAACTCGGAACGAACCGGCCGCGCATCGCGACGCGGACTGGCGCACCGGCTAGAGCAAATGGCTGGTTGGAGGGCGGGCGGCGTTCGATCGCGAGCGGCACCGTGCTGGCACCGGCCTCTATTTCGAGGCCGAAATTCCAACTGCTGCGCGGAAACACCTCCCAGTCGCCCAGACCGGGCGTGTCCGGGATCGGCCGCCAGATCTCGCCGGGGCAGTAAGCCAGGGTCAACGGTCCCGTATGGAGGCTGACGGCGCCGTTTTCGCGCGTCTCGACACGGACCGGCATCGGCAGCCGCACCGAAATGGTGTCACCGGCCTGCCATTCGCGCGAGATCGCGACAATTCCGTCCACCGCGCGCAGGTCCACTGCCGCGCCAACGACGCTGAATTCAGGCGAGTTGCACCAGCCGGGAACGCGGAGCGCAATTGCCCGCTCGCCGGCCGAGGCGCGAACGATCTTGATGACCACGGTTTCATCGAACGGGTAGTTTGTTTCCACCTCGATCTCGAGATCGCGACCGCGCACCAGGCAGGGCGCATAGGCAAGGACGGCAAGGCCGCCCTCCCCGTCCTCCGCCCACAGGCTTGCCGCGAGCTTCGGCCAACCCTGATGCAGGTTGGCGGTGCAGCAGCCGAAATGCGGCGCCAGGCCGAAGGTGTTCGGTGCCTCGCTGCTATAGGTCCAATCCCGGCGCGCAATTGATGCGATCACCTGATTCGGCTGCTGATGGTATTGGTGCGCGGTGACGTCTGCCGTCATCGTGGCGGCGAGCGCATTGTAGGCGACCCGTTCGAGTCGATCACCGAACGTGCCTGAGCCGTAGGTGCGTGCGATCACTTCGAGGGAGTACATCAACTCGACGACGGCACAGAGTTCGACGCCGTGATTGGGCGAAGTGCCGGCCAGCCACTCGTCGCCCGAGAACATGCCGGTCGCCTGGCCGTGATAGCGATCCAGGTTATCGAAGGCGCGGTCCAATATCTCGCGCTGGCCAGCGTCGCCGAGCCGCGCGCGTAGCGCCGGCAATTTCAGCCCCATCGCGACGTTGACGACGTGGGTCAGATGGCTGAAGCGCGTTGCCGGTCCTTGCACAATACGATCCGCGAGATAGCCGCCCCAATCGACTGTGCTCGCCAATATCTTCGAAGCGAGGAGCAGCAGCGACGGGTCGGGTGCGCGATCGTAGAGCCACTGGATGACGAGGATATTCTCCTGCCCCCGCGCGACTGCCCAGCGGCGGAAGGGGCGCGTTGAGATCTCCGTCGCCTGGTGGGCAAAATAGCGTTGCATGAACGGGACAACGCGCTCGTCTCCCGTCGCATCGGTGTGCTGCATCAGCACCTTCAGCGCGACCATCCGCGTCCACCAATCGTCGTTACCTGCCGGCCCGAACCATCCGTCGGGTCGCTGACTCGCCAGCATCCAGTCGATCCATTTGCGTGCCTTGCCAAGCAGGAGCGCGTCGCCCAGGACATGCGCGAGCGGGACCAATCCGTCGAGATAATAGGGGCCGCGCTCCCAGCTTTCGCCACCGCCACCGAGCCAGCCACTCTCGGGCCCCACGTCTGGCCACACTTCCTCAAGCTGGCCAGTCAGGCCCCTCGCCTGCAACAGAAGCTGATCATGCAGCCATCCGCGGGGCGTGATGCGTCCGAGTGGAATTTCATGTAACAGGTTTGGTTGCATCGCTCTGTCCTCAGCCTTTCGTTGCACCTGCAAGAAGCCCCTGCACATAGTAGCGTTGGAACGCAACGGTCAGCGCGAGGCAGGGCAGCATCGTGATCACCGTCCCGGCCTGCAGCGCGCCCCAATCGACCGCTCCGAGATAGCCGAAGGAGATCGTCACCAGCATCACCGGCATGGTGTAGTTCGACTGGTCCGTCATCAGGATCAGTGCCGCCAAAAACTCGTTCCAGCTCGCGATGAAGTTGATGAGCATCACCGTGACGAGACTCGGTGCGACCAGCGGCAGGAGTACGCGCAGGAGGATGGCGGCCGGGCCGGCACCGTCAATCATCGCGGCCTCATCGAGTGAACGGGGCACGGCATCGAACGCAGCGAGCATGATCATGACGCCGAGAGGCAGGTGGAACGTTGTGTACACAAGCCCAAGCCCGACCAGCGAGTTCTGCAAGCCTATGAGACGCAGGACGATGAACAGTGGTGTCAGTACTGTCTGGAACGGCACCATGATGGCGGCGAGCACGAGGATGAACGCGAGGCGCCGGCCGACGAAACGGAAGCGCGAGAAGCCATAGGCCGCGAGCGAGCCGATGATCGCAACGCCGAGCGCGCTGCCGACTGCGACCGCGACACTGTTCCCAAGATAGCGCCAGAGCCCTGAGCCGACATTCGCAAGGGCTGCGTAATTTTCCCAGGTAAGCGTGGCCGGTAACCAGCCGGGCGATGGCACGCTGCCCGCGTTTGCGTGGACTGAGGAGAACAATACCCATGCGATTGGAAACAGGAACGCCAACGTGATCGCACCGCAAACGGCGTAGTAGATCCACACGATCAGTGCCTGACCAGGTCGCCAGCGCGCGGGCGGCACCTGCACTATGGCAGCACTCATGCGTCGTCCGGATCGCGCAGTAGCACGAGTTGGGCGAGGTTGATTGCGAGCACCATCGCCAGCAGGACGATGGCAAGCGCTGCAGCATAGCCGACGCGAAACGAGCCGAACGCGCTATTGTAGATCCAGTAGACGATGCTGATCGTCCCGTTCTGCGGGCCGCCACGCGTGATGATGTAGAACGGTTCGAACACCAACAGCGATCCGGTGACCGACAGGACCAGCGCGAGCCGCAAGCTGCGGCGCATGAGCGGCAGGGTCACATGACGAAAATCCTGCCAGTAACTGGCGCCATCGATCCGCGCTGCTTCGTGGAGCTCGATCGGAATTCCCTGCAATCCAACGAGCAGAAGCACCATTGTGAAGCCCGCCGTCTTCCAAACCACCATGGTCGACGCCGCCACGGTTGCCGCGCCCGTGCTATCGAGATATTGCACCGGCCCGAGTGCAAGACCCAATGCGTTCAGTATGGTCGTGAACACGCCGACATCGCCATTCAGCATCCACACCCAGAGTACGCTTGCGGTGCTGATGCCGATGGAGGTCGGCAGGAACCAGATCGTGCGGAACAGGCCGACGCCACGCCGCTTTGTATTGGCGAGCAGGGCCAGCACGAAAGCGACGATGAACAGAATCGGCGTGATGAGGACGGCGTAGGTGACGGTGAAGCGCACCGCGCCCAGAAAGATCTCGTCATCGAGGATGGAGAGATAATTGCGCCAACCGATCCAGCGCGGCCGCCCGATCAGCGGCCAGTTATGCGCCGAGATCCATCCAACCATCGCGAGCGGCCATAGAAAGAACACGCTGGTCAGGCACAAGGCGGGGGCCACGAACAGCCATCCGGTCAGTCCGTGATGCCGCATCTTTGGTCTCAGTTTCCGGTGTCGATGATCTGCTGGAACCGCTTCTGCGCCTCGGCGACTGCGCCCGTCACATCTCCATCGAATACCGCGCGTTGCAACATCCGCAGAAACGGTCCCTGTGGGCTATTCAGCAGATCATTATAGACAAAGCTGTAAGGCGTCCGACCCTTCGCCATCGCTTCGGTAGCGACGAGGTAAACGGGGTTCCTCTCGGTGAACTCGTTCTTCGCGAGATCGGTCCGCACCGGCAGCGCGTTGTTGCGCGCCAGGATGCCGATCTGTACTTCCGGCGAATATGTCCACTGGATGAAGTCCCATGCGAGTTTCGGCTGCTTGCTGCCGCGCGGTATCGCAATGGCGTCGCCGCCTGCAAAGGAAGACCACTGTCCAGCCTTCTCACCAGGGAGGAAGGTGGCGCCCACTTCCATGTTCGGCGAGAGGCGGCGCAGTCCCGTCATCGTGAACGCACCGCCGGCCCAGAGTCCGACCTTGCCGCTCGCCGGCGTCGAGATGATGTTCTCGGCGCCGTCATTGCGTGCGGAGGGCGGGATGGTCTTCGACGCCCACATCGCACGCAGATGGTCGAGAGCGCCGAGCACTGCGGGCGAGTTCAGCGTAGCCTTGCTGCCGTCGTCGCTGATGACGTCGCCACCTGCCGCCCAGATGAGCGGCAGGAAGGTGAACACATTGTTCCCCGCCGTGTTGCCGGGGAAGTAGTAGCCATACGTGCCGTTGCCGAGGGCCGTGATCTTTTCGGCATCAGCGCGCACCTCCGCCCATGTCTTCGGCGGCACTTCCGGGTCGAGCCCCGCCTTGCGGAACAGCGCCTTGTCGTACATCAGGAACGACGCCTCCGCGCTGTAGGGAACGGCGAACAGTTTTCCTTCGAACGTCGAGAGCCGCAGATGCGATGGGCTGAGCTTTTCGTAATAGGGTAACGCCTTCGCCAACGCCGTGACGTCAGTCAGCTCCTCACCGCGCGCGAAGGTCGGTACGTAGACCAGGTCGATCGACATGAGATCGGGTGGCGAGCCGCCCGCGATCGCGGTGCCGACCTTGGCGACAAACTGTTCGTTGGGGATGAGGTTGAGGACAACCTTGTCGGGATGCGTCTCGTTGTACGCTTTCACCATCGCGGTCGAGTAGGCCTCGGTGGTGCTGCGCGCCCACATTGTGATTTCTGCAGCATTGGCATCGCCGCTTCCCAGTCCCAACGCCAATAGTCCGATCGTCAGTTTTACCGTGAACCGCATCGCTCGCTCCCTTCCTGTCACCCGGCTTTCGAGGCCGGTTGTTATTCTGCTCCGCCTCCGCAAGATGCGCGCACGACGAGCCGGCACGGAACGCGGGTTGCCGCCGCGCGCTGCCCGTCGTTCGCGTCGATCATCCCAAGCAGCCGCGTCGCCGCCAAACGGCCGAGCTCGTCCAGGCACGGGTCGATCGTCGTCAAAGGCGGCCGCGTCGCAGCGGCGACGATCTCCCAGTTGTCGTAACCCACGATCGCCAAATCCTCGGGCACATGAACGCCGCGGTCGCGCAGAGTGTCAGCGACACCACGTGCGATCTGGTCGCTGCCACAGAAGATCGCGTCGAACGGCCGGCCAATGTCCAGCAGCCGCTCGGCAGCCTCGCGACCCCACTCCTCGCTCCATGACCCACTCAGGACAAGCTGGTCATCGAGCACCAGCCCTGCATCGGCGAGCGCGCGGGCGAGACCGACGCGTCGTTCGCGCACGGCAGCAAACCGTTCTGGACCCGTTATGTGCGCGATGCGCCTGCGTCCGAGACGCGCGAAATGCGCGCCCGCCAGCGCGCCGCCACCCTCGTCGTCGGGAAGCAGGCAAGCGGCTGCTGGGTCCTCGCTCTGCGCGTATGCGTACACGACGGGCAACGATGCGCCGCCAAGGTCGAGCGGACGGCGCGGATCGGTTCGCCGCGACGTCACGATGATGCCGTCGACACGCTTGGCCAGCAGCGAGTCCACATGGCGCCGCTCGAGTTCCAGATCGTCTGTCGGCTTGCACAGGAAGACGGCGATGCGCGCGGGATCGAGCGCGTCTTCGATGCCCTCGAGCAAGGGAATGCTGAAGCGTCCGAACCGATCGCTCGTGATGATGCCGACGGTAAAACTGCGCTTGCGATGAAGGCTCTGTGCGAGTTCGTTCGGGAGAAATCCTAGAATCGCCGCCGTGGCGCGTACCCGCGCGCGCGTATCGGGACGAAGTTGACCTCGGTCGTTCAACGCCTTCGAGACGGTCCCGACGCTGACCCCGGCATCACGGGCTACGTCATGGATCGTCACCGGCGTGCGCCGCTGCGCGTTGTGCTGCTCCGACGCCATTCGGCGTTTCCTCCTAGTGGCGATGCTAGGCACGGATTGATCGAAGCGCAACGGAAAAGCTTTTCCGTACGAGCACTAACGCATCCCGTCACCCCGTGAAGTTGCAGTGACCGCACGCATTCGGTCTGCCCGCTTCCTTGTCACCTCCTTGCTGCACGCTGAGGTGGTCGCTGTCTGCTGTCGGTAAGCCACGGCCAAAGTCCATAATTTGATTGCAACGGACAGCTCCATTGGGTAACAAAAAGACTAAAGGCGGGGCGCAACGAATGAACCAAATGGCAGCATTCGATGCTTCGCAATCGCTAACCAGCGGCGGAGTCGCTCTGGAATCCGGCATCGATGAGCTAGGTGTGCTTGAAGATGCGTCTGCCGAACTGGGCGATACCGGTGCACTTCGCGCCCGCATGGCGCGCGATGGTTATCTGTTCCTCCCGGGCTTGCTCGACAGACTGCAGGTGCTGGACGCGCGCGCCGAGATCACTTGTCGCTTGCACGCCGCAGGAGTACTAGAAGCCGGCACCAATCCCATGGAGGCGTTGACCGAGTCATCCGCCCTATCGCATTCGTTGGACCGAAATGCGCGAACAGCGCTAACGCTCCACAATGCCGCGCTGTCCACCCTCCTATACGACGGACCGATGATGGCATTCTTCGATCGCTTTCTTGGCGAATCGACCCGGCACTACGACTATACTTGGTTGCGCGCCGTGCCGCCTGGTCTCGGCACGCCATGCCATGCCGACGTCGTCTATATGGGCCGGGCTGAGCGCGAGCGACTGTTCACGGCCTGGACACCATTGGGCGACATCGATCTGCAGCAGGGCGGCTTGATGGTGCTGGAACAGTCATGTCACTCCCCGGAGCTCGAGAAATCCTATCACGCTCTCGACGTGGATGCGCATTGCACCAACGGACCGGACCAGCGCGACGCGTGGGAGAAAGGCTCCAACGGTTGGCTCGGCACCGATCCCGTGACAATCCGCCAGCGCCTTGGCGGCCGTTGGCTCACCACAGCCTTCACCGCGGGAGACGTGCTGATCTTCAGCATCTTCACCATCCACGCCAGCCTCGACAACCGCTCGAATCGCTTTCGGCTCAGCGCTGACAGCCGTTACCAGCCGGCGAGCAAGCTCGCCGATGCCCGTTGGATCGGCGCCAATCCACCAGGCCACGGGCCGAACGCCAAGCGCGGGCTTATTTGCTAGAGCCTGATCGCTTCTGGTAGGCAAAGCTGCCAGGCTCTACCGGTTTGTTTTGACGAGAAACTTTATCGCGTTATTGGTTCAACCTCAGGCAATACTGCTCTAACATTCGAGATCTCCAGGCCACGGCACATATGTTTGGTAGCCCGTTCGGCCGCTACCCGCGGTTTCGTCAGCACCGCCCCAAGCTGCCGGCAGCGCGCGGGCCATGATTATCGTCGATCTGAACTTCTCGTTTGTCGAGCCGGACGGTTCTGGGATGGTCTGCTTATCAGAAGACCATAGATATTCAGTCCGATCTGTCGATCGACTTCTGCAGCTGCGCTCCGGCCGCTGCCACGTGCCGCCACCTCAGAAGTTCAGCCAACTCAGGATCGCGAAGCCGCATCGCCTGCAGGATCCGTTCATGATCCACGAAGGCTCGCAACGGACGGCCCTGAGCGTGGCCGGTCTTGAAGCGGAACAGGCGCATGATCGAATAGAGATCTCGGCATAGTAATTGTTCGAGCCGGCGTGAGCCGCATTGCTGGGCAAGGACATAATGGAAGTCGAGCTCGCCATACTCCTGGTGGTAGGAGCGGTCGGCCTGAAGGCCCTCCATGGTGCGGTGTTGGTGCAACAGGGTTTAGAGCCGGTCAAAGCCAGCCTCCGACATGGTCTGCGCAGCGAGACGACAGGCGAGGCCCTCGAGCGAGGCGCGCACCTCGTAGAGCTTTGCCATGTCCCTGCGATCAAGTTGAACCACACGCACGCCGGCATGGGGTAGTCGGACGACCAGGCCGCGGCCTTCGAGGCGGCGCAGGGCTTCCCGCATGGGGCCGCGGCTCACCCCGGAGCGGCGTGACAGCTGTTCCTCTGCCAAGCGGCTCCCGAGTGGGATCTCGCCGCTGACCAGGGCGCGCTCGATCAATTCAAACACGCGGTCGGATTGGGTCCGATGCTCCGGCTCGTGTGCGAGTGCAGGCGTATCGTCCGTCAAGTAAGGCCGAGCATGGATCGGGCCTCGGCCGGGGTGGCCGGCTCGCGGCCTTGGGCGCGACCGGGTGTGGCGAAAAAGCGCACGAGTTCCTCATTGGTTGGGAAGCCGAGCTCTGGGTAAGGATAGTCGCCGATGCCAGGGAAGACATGTCCGCCGCGTTCCATTGCGACAGCAGCGGCGGGCAGGAGGTTGCCTTCCTTGCAGGTGACGGTCCATTCGATCCGGCGCCCTGCCGGTAGAGCTCGGACGCTGCAGCCGGGCTGTTCGGGCTCGTGAAGTCCGACTACATCGCCACGGGCCCCAACGCCGGCAAGGTGAGCCTGATGCGGATCGTGTGGGCAGCGGTGGATACGCTGCGCTATCCCGTGGTCCTGTTGCGCGGCTCTCTGCTCGGTTCGGTGATCGGCACGCTGCCGGGCGGGCATGCGGTGGCGAACCTGTTATCGTATTCTGAGGCGCGCCGCACGGCGAAAGACCCGGAGGCATTCGGCACTGGCGACCCGCGGGGCGTGATCGCGGCGGAAGCGGGGAATGCTAGCTCCGAAGGCGGCTCGATTGCCACGCTGCTCGCATTGGGCATCCCCACTGGCGGGGCAACGGCGATCCTGCTGGTCGCCTTCGACATGCACAACATCATCGGTGGTCCGCAATTCATGCACGACCACGAGGACCTCGTTTATGCGGTGATCCTGTCCAACCTGGCGCAGATCCTGTTCCTCATTCCCGTCGGCCTCGCTTTCACCCTCGCAGCTTCCCACGTGATCCGCATTCCGCTGCGAGTCATCATCCCGACCTTGCTGTCACTCGCGGTGATCGGGGCCTATGCGCTGAACGGCAACATGGCCGGGCCCGTGACGCTAGAGCGGGATGACGTCTGATAGGCGACGTAATCCCGCTCTAGCTCTTTTTTATCGCGTGATTCCACCTTCGGTCATCACGCTCTAGCCGTGTTCACGGTAATGGGTTGGCTGCTGCAGCGGTTCGAATATCCGGTCTCCGCTGTGGTTGTCGGCCTGCTGCTGGCCAAGCTGACAGAAGGCGCGATGATGCGGACCTATTAGATGAGCGGTGATGACCCGCACATCTTCATCGAGCGCCCGGCGGCCGGGGTACTCCTGCTCCTGCTGATTGCATTCCTGATGTGGCCCGCGATAAAAAGTTGGCGTCGGCGTGGCAGTTCAGTGGCCTCAATAGCCAGGCACTAAAAGAGGTGGCGCCACGGCCCTGCAGCAACCGGCAACGGGGCCCTATCCGGAGTCAGCGGAACGGCATTGCTGGCCTGCGAAACGTTGGCAAGCTGAGGGCACGGTACTTCACGGCAGACGCGGGCGAGGCTCGCGACGGTGTCGGCGCCCTGGACGAAGGTCATATCGACGCCGATGTCCATACGGCCGCAGATGACAAAATCCGGATTGCGGCGGGCGTCCAGCGCGGCCTTCAGCTTCACCAGCGTGTCCTCGATCCCCGTCACGGCCTTGCCGGCGAAGTAGCCGCAGCGCTTGGGACACACCTGATCCTCGATGAACAGGCCAGCGGCCCCCGCAGCTTCGAACGCGCGGACGGCGTGACGGACGTTGTGGACGCCCCCGAAGCCGGTATCAGCATCCGAATATCAACCGCCCCCGCCAAGCGGGCATAATGGTCGGCGAAATCGCGCATGCTGAGTTGACCGGAGTCCGCCTCGGCCAGCAGCGTGGACGTGGCGGCCGAGCCGCCTCCAAAGGCTGCCTCGAAGCCGTGCGCCTGGATCAGGCGGGCAGACAAGGCATCGTGCGCTCCGGGCATGACGAGGGTGCCTGGTCGGGCGATAAGGTCACGGAGGCGCCTGCCGGGAGAGGTGCCAAGGGGGCTGGCAGGGTAGCTCACGGGGGCGTTCATTCCGTCGATACCATTCGTTGCAGCACCATACGTTGCAGCCATGGCCGCTCTCCTCGTTCGCGCATTTCAAACCCGGCGATCGCGCCGCCGAGCTTCAGGGTTCATGCCGATGTCGTCCAGACCCTCCAGCAGTGCGATACGCTCCTCGGGTGCCGTGGCGAAGCCGATATCCAGACACAGCCCGGTGATGCGCTGCCGCTCGAGGTCAACCGTGATCGGTCCTTTAGTGTCCCGGATGGAGTGCAAGTCCGCCACCGGCAAGGCCTGGGCTAGCTGGTCGCTGTCAACGTCGTCGCGGTTTAGCACGGCTACCCGGCCGGTGACGGGGGGGGGGGTAGCTCATGCTGCCACCAGGCGGCGCGGATCGGTCATTCGGCCGGTCACCGCGGCGGCGACTCCGGGACCCGCAAGATGGGTGCGGACGCCGACACCCTGGCGGTTGGCCGCCGCAGCTCTGAGATCGGAAATGCGGCCGTTGGTGCAAGAGCCGATGAATACGCGGTCAATCGTGAGATCCGCCATCGCCTGGCCGGGTTTGAGGCCCGTGTACTCCATGGCTAAGGACGGGCCGTCCAGCGGAATATGGCCCCCGACGGCGACAACGTGGGCGGGATCGATGCCCCAGGTGACCTGCGGCTCCAGAGCAGTGCAGTTCACGGTGACGTCGATGTCGAACCGGGCCTCCGGCTCTGTCCGGAGGTCGCCCCAACTGCGCAAGGCGGTGTCCCACTCCTTTCCTTGGGGGGCGTAGCGGCGGGCGTGAGGCCAGGTGGCCACCGCGTCGTCCGGAGCGATGAGGGCGGTCCGGCCGCCGAGCTCCGTGGTCATGTTGCAAAGGGTCATTCGTCCCTCGACCGACATGGCCGTGACGACCGGCCCGGCGTATTCGACAGCGTGGCCCTTTGCAGAGTCCGAGCCAAGGCGACCGATGAGGAACAGAATGACGTCCTTGGCGGCAACGCCCGGCTGCAGCGCGCCTTCGAGCACGACGCGCATCTGTTCGGCGGGCTTCGTGGCAAGTGTCTGGGTGGCGAGGGCGGAGACCATGTGGTCGGTGACAGCGACGGTGAGGTCCGGACGGCGTACGGCTCGGCCCATGGCATCCAGCATTCGAAATGCGTGCGGGGCATGCAGATCGTGGATGACGTGACGGTCCATGTAGACGAGGGTGCGACCGTCCAGACGAACGCCAACGACGTGACTGCGCCAAATCAGGTCGAACAAAGTGCGAGTCATCGTATCGGCCATTGTATACGATCCATCAATCTGATCCTGCCTCGACGGTCGCATCTGATCATCAACGTTCGCCTCAACGAGTGGGAGCGGCGGGACACCAATCACAAAATTCCCTATACCGCAGACGAAATCGCCGAGGACGCGGCGCAATGCCACGCTGCCGGGGCCAGCATCGTGCACGTGCATGCACGCGGACCGAACGGGGGGAAAAGCAACAGCCCCGAGCTGTATGCCGAGATCACGCGCAAAATCCACGCACGCTGCGACGTGCTGATCCACACCACGCTGGGCAACGTCGATAATCCTGGCGATGCCGAGCATCGGCTGAAGCACCTGCAGGCGTCCCTGCCGGACATTGCGACGGTGGACATCGGCAGCACGAACATGGACCGTTTCAACGCTGTAACCGGGCAATTCAAGAGCACGGATAAGGTCTACGCCAACAGCATCGAGAGTTGCACGCACTTCGCCAAGGTGATGCAGGAGCTTGGGGTGAAGCCAAGCCTGGGGATTTGGACCGTGTCGTTCATGCGGACGGCCGACATTTTCATGAAAATGGGGCTGCTGGCCGAACCGGCGCTGGCCATTATTCCGCTGTGCGGCGGCGGGCGGATCGCCGGGCACGATGCAACGCCGGAGGGGTTGGCGGCATTCTACCATGCGGAACCCAATGGCGACCTCATTCAATGGGCCGTGTGCACCAAGCACGCCAACATCTTCCCGGTTGCGGCAGCGGCCATCGCGCATGACGGGCACGTCGCACCGGGCCTGGGCGATTATCAGTATCCAGAGTTGGGTTGCCCCCCCAACGCCGATCTGGTGGCAAAATGTGCGGCGATGTCCCGCGATATTGGCAGGCCGGTCGCAACGCCTTCTGAGGCGCGAGCGATGCTGAAGATGAAGGCGGCCTGAGTCATGGGCGTCGACCTGAAGGCGAGGTTCGCGCGCGGCAAAACAGTGTTGGGAATGATCGGGTTCCTGGGCACCCCGATGGTCATCGAGATCATGGCGGCGGCGGGGATCGACTTCGTCATGATCGACATGGAACATAACCCGATGGACATGGACCGGTTGGCTCATCTGATACGGGCTGCGGACGCCGCCGGCATCGCGCCGCTGGTGCGTGTGCCGGAGGTGGATCCCGGGCTGATCAAGCGCGTGATGAACTTGGATGTGGCGGGGATCGTGATCCTGCACGGTAATCTGGCAAACTGCCAAGCGCTCGTGCGGGCAATGCGCTACCCGCCAGAAGGAGAGCGCGGCACCTGCCAGATCGTTCTGTCTACGGAATATTATCCCGACGATTGGCGCGCCTATGCGGATCGGGCGAACCGGACGACCATGGTACTGCCTCTTGTAGAGGACCAGCAGGGACTGGACGAGTTCGAGGCCATGGCGGCGCTGCCCGGTGTCGATGGGTTCTTCATCGGCCCCTATGACCTGTCGGTCTCGGTCGGTGTGCCAGGGGCGGATTTCAACCATCCCGCCATGTCTGCCGCGCTCGATCGCGTGACTGCACTATGCCGACAGCATGGCAAAGCGAAGCGATCAGGCTCTAGCCTTGTGTTTTGACGAGCAATTTTATCGCACGGTTGGTTCAACCTCAGCCGATATTGCTCTAACGCCTCCCCAGTCCAGCGGGCGATGCGTATGAAGCGCAAGCTCGAGCCATGGCCCGCCATGACCTACCACGATTTGGCCTCCACCTCATCGTCCGCGCCATTGGCGATTTCAGCGCCAGACCGTATTTTCATTGCGTCCCTGACCATCACGCTGTCCTTGTCAGCAAGACGCTCCGCCGAGCAGAACCGCTCCATTGTCCGCTCAAGCCGAGTGCGGTGGACCTCGACCCACAGACAGCACAGCAACCCAGGGCTCTCGGTCCCAGCGAGCAGAGCGTCGACTTTACCTTGGTCCCACAGCAGATCGACGCCATAACCATCTGGTCTCGTTGCCAGAAAAAGGGCATCGAGTTGACGCTGGATTACTATCAGAAGTCCCGCGCGTAGCCCGCAAGCCAACCGCCATCAACGGCCAGCACATGGCCGGTGATGTAGCTGCTCGCGGGGGAGGCGAGGAACAGCGCGGCATGCGCGATCTCCTCGGGCCGGCCTGGCCTGCCGAGCGGAATATGTGACATCAGGCGCGTATACAGCGCCTGTTTCTCGCTCGATGTGTCGGCAATCCATTCGCGCCACGCCTCTGTCTCCGTCGCACCCGGAGCCACTGCATTGACGCGGATGCCGTGCGGCGCAAGCTCGAGCGCCATCGAACGGGTCAGGTTCGCCACCCCCGCCTTCGCCGCAACGTAGGCGCTTTGCAGCCGCAAGGGTACCAGGCCGACCACCGAGGCGATGTTGACGACACGACCTGATTTCTGCGCGATCATCGGTCGCACGGCCGCGCGGCTGACAAAAAACAGCCCGGTGAGATTGATACGCAGCACGCGGTCCCATTGCTCGGTCGTCACCTCGTCAATGCGTGCCCGCTCATCAGGCCCCGTGCCGATGCCCGCGTTGTTGACCAGAATGTCCAATCGCCCGTGCCGCGCCAGCACGGCCGAAATCGCCGCCTCCACCTCCGCCTCGTCCGATACGTCCAGACGCAGCGCCATCCCGTTTGTACCTGCCGCCATCCGCGCGGCGTCACCGTCGATATCCGAAAACACCACCGACGCCCCCTCCGCCGCCAGCCGATCGGCGATCGCACGGCCGATGCCGCGCGCCGCCCCGGTGACCAATGCGACCTGCCCGCTCATGTCGATTTTCATTGTCCACTCCCGCCCTGCCGGTTCCGCTTGAAAGCGATACTTCGTTCGTTATAGGCTCATGCTATTATAAGAGCTCGGCCGTGGGAACAACGGAACGAGGTTCGGGGGAAACACGAACGCCATGCTCGATCAGATCGCGGCCGAACCACGTGCCAACCGCCCGTCGCTTCCGCCTGGGCTCGACACCGAGAAAATGCTGCTGCTGTTTGAGCGGATGACTCTGCTTCGGCGTTTTGAGCTCGCCGCCCAGGTGGCCTGCCGACGCGGTGAGACGCCAGGGTTCCTGCACCTCTATATCGGCCAGGAGGCCACCGCAGTCGGCATCTGCGCACATCTGCGCCGCACCGACTGGATCACCTCGACGCATCGAGGCCATGGCCACGCGCTTGCCAAGGGCATGAGCCCGCGCACGCTGATTGCCGAGCTGTATGGCAGGCGCGATGGCAGCGTCGGTGGACGCGGTGGTACGATGCATCTGTACGACCGCTCCGTTGGACTTTTTGGGACGAACGGGGTGGTCGGCGCCGGTGCGCCGCACGCGGTGGGTGCTGCGATCAGCGCCCGCTATCGCGGCACCGACGGCGTGGCCGTCGCGTTCTTCGGCGACGGTGCGACCAGCCATGGCGCGTTCCACGAGGCGCTGAACTTCGCCGGCGTCCGCCGCGCACCGGTGATCCTTCTTTGCGAGAACAACCTCTATGCCACGGCGACCCCGCTCGCCTCGGTCACGCTCAATCCCGAAATCGCCACGCGCGCCGCCGCCTACGGCATCCCCGGCGTCGCCGTCGATGGCAACGATGTCATAGCGGTCTGGTCGGTGATGCAGGAGGCAGCCGAACGCGCTCGACAGGGGGAAGGCCCGACGCTGGTCGAAGCCAAGACCTATCGCACCGTCGGCCACCATGAAGGCGATGCGGTCGTCGGCACCTATCGCACGCAAAGCGAGATCGACCAATGGGCCGCGCGCGACCCGGTGACGAACTTTCGTGCGCGGCTGATCGACGAGTTCGGCCTCGCCACCGAAAGCGCCCTCGCCGAGATCGAGCGGCATGTCGACGACGAGGTGCGCGATGCAGTCGAGCATGCGCGCGCCTCCGCCGAACCTGATCCAGCGACAGTGCGCCGGCACGTCTATGCTGATCCGATCAACCCGCCCGAGGCGTTGCGCGCAGCCCGCGTGGACGCAACGACGACGGAGACGAGTTGGCTGGACGCCGTGCGCGACGCAATCGCCGAGGAGATGCGCCGCGAGCGCAACCTGATCTATTTCGGCGAAGGCACCGGCGAGCGCGGCGGGACGTTCGCGCATACGAAGGGCCTTTATCAGGAATTCGGTGCCGACCGCATGGTGGACACGCCGATTTGCGAGATGGGCTTCACCGGAGCTGCCATCGGGGCGGCTGCTACCGGCGTGCGGGTGATCGCTGACCTGATGTTCGCGGACTTCCTGTTCGAGGCGGCCGGACAGATCGTGCTGCAGGGGGCGAAGCTGCGCTACATGAGCAACGGCCAGATGACGGCCCCTGTGGTGATCCGCGTGGGCTCTGGCACCGTGCGCAGCGCGGGGCCGCACCATTCCGGCACCTACCATCCGGTCTGGGCTCACATTCCCGGCCTCATCGTCTGCATGCCCGCGACACCGGCCGACGCAAAGGGGTTGATGAAGACGGCGCTGCGGGCAGGCGATCCGGTCATCTTCATGGAAAGCAAATCGCTGTTCGCGAGCAAGGGCCCCGTACCGGACGGCGAACATTTCGTGCCGTTCGGGCTCGCACGGATCGCGCGGCGCGGCCGCGACATCACCATCGCGAGCTGCGGCCAACTCGTTCACCGCGCGCTCGAGGCCGCCGAGATCCTCGCGAGCGAGGGCATCGAGGCTGAGATCATCGACCTGCGTACGATCCAGCCGCTTGACGTCGACACGGTGGCCGAGAGCGTCACGCGCACGCATCGGCTGCTGGTCGTGGACGAAGGCTGGCCAATGATGGGTCTGGGCGCCGAGCTTGGGCAGGCGATGAACGAGCTGGCATTCGACCAACTGGACGGTCCGGTCGCCCGGCTGCACACCGATCCGGTCACCCATCCGTTCGCTCCGTCGCTGGAAGGTGCGATGGTTGTCACCGCCGCGCGGATTGTGGCCCGGGTGCGTGATGTGCTCGCCGGACACGCGCCGCCACCCTGGCGTTGGCTCGGCCGGATCGATGGCATGCAGGCGCCCGTGATCGAAAGTTCGGCGCCGCCACCTGCGAAGTCGGCGAACACCAGCGCGGTGTCCGTAATCGAGGGTGAGCCAGTCCTCATGCCGTTCGGTGACCTTACCGTCAGTGAGGGGAGACTGGTGCGCTGGCTTGCCGACGATGGCGACCGTGTGATCTCGGGGGCAACCGTTGCTGAAATCGAAACGGACAAGGCCGTCGTCGAGATCGAAGCGCCGGTCTCAGGTATATTGCGGCGCTTCGTGGTCGCGGCCGGAAGCGTCGTTCCAATGGGTGCCACGATCGGCGTGGTGAAGCCGTGACCGTGCGCGAGCCCGTAGGATCACCAAGGCGCTCTAAAGCGCTAGGCGGCGTTGCCGAAGCCGTGGGAGAGGCGATACCGGTCCGCCCGATGCCGCGCGATCGTCAGTTCGACGGGACGGCCGTCCCCATCGAGATACAGCATCCGGCTGACCAGCACCGCACCGCCCAAGCGATACGCCAATCGGCGCGCGAGGCCGGCATTTGCGACCTCTGCCGCCACCGTGATCCGCGCGCCGGCCACGCGCAGACCGAGCCGGCGTTCGACCGAGCGGAAGACCACCACGTCGTCAAAGTCCGCGCGCGTGAGCCTGCCGCCGATATTGGGCGGAAAGAAAATCGTCAGATCAGACAACGGTATTTTGCCTTGCCACAACCGGCCGCGCAAACATGGCACGAGCGCGGTCTGCGCAAGTGCGAAGCAGCTTGCGGCCTCGGCGGAGCGACGCGGCGCATAGGAGTCGATCTCCAGACGCAAATCCCGTGTGGCCGCCACGATGTCGTCGAGGCTGTTGACATCGCGCGACCATCCGTCCGGCAAGGCGCGCGTCACCACCGCTGTTTTGGCGGCCCGCTTGCGGATCAGCCCTTCGCCCTCCAGTTCGCGCAGTGCCGCCCGGATTGTGATCATGCTCACGCCGAACAAGTCAGCGAGCGTGGCCTCTCGCGGCAGCTCGGTGCCCACCTCCAGCGTGCCGGCCGAGATCGCAGCTCGCAGTACCGCGGCCGCCTGGCGATACAGCGGACCATCGGCGCGATCGAGCACACGTGCGAACGAAAACATGCCCCGGCGATCCTTCTGTCAAACTTTCATACTATCATAAGGGTAATGCTGTGAACGTCGATCTCGCAGGGCGTGTCGCCTTCGTCACCGGTGCCGCCCACGGCATCGGGGCTGCGATCGCACGCGGGCTGGCGCGCAACGGCGCGGGCGTTGTCGTGGCGGACATCGATGCGGCCGGCGCGAGTGCAATGGCGGCAACACTGCCCGATGCGATCGGTGTCGCCATGGACGTACGGGCCTCCGCCCAGGTCGAAGCAGCGGTCGCAGCCACACTCGCACGCTGGGGGCGGCTCGATATTCTCGTCAACAACGCCGGCGTGAACACGTTTGCCCATCGTGTCCACATCGACACTTTTCCGCCCGATGAGTGGCATCGCATCATCGGTGTCGATCTCGACGGGCTCTATCTCGTCAGCCACATTGCACTCAAGCCGATGCTCGCCCGTGGCGAAGGGCGCGTGATCAACATCGCCTCGATCGCGGGCTTGGTCCCGCTGCGGCTGCAATCGGCCTTTGTCGCTGCGAAGGCGGGCGTGGTGAATTTGACCAAGTCGATGGCAATCGAACTCGGCCTGCGCGGAGTGCTGGTCAATTGTATCACGCCAGGCTCCACGCTCACGGAGGGGACACGGCGACTGTTCTATGGCGAGGACGGCACATTCGCAGCCCGCGTGCAGGACATGCTCCGCCATGTGCCGCTGGGCCGCCCTGCCGAGGCCGATGAAATCGCCGACGCGGCGCTGTTTCTTGCCGATCCCGACAGCAGTTACATCAACGGCCACATCCTTTGTGTCGATGGTGGCTGGACAGCGGGATATATGATGTGATCCGAAATAAAAAAACCAGAACCGGGAGGTCAACATGCTCAAAGCACTTCGGCTGCTGCTGCTGTCCGCGACCTTGGCGACTGCCAGCTTCGCTGCCGCACAAGCCCAGACCGTCGACGAGATCATTCGCAAGGGCACGATCACGATCGCCATTGACACCACGACTCCGCCCTACTCCATGCTCGGCAGCGCCATGGCGCCGGAGGGCTTCGACATCGACCTCGCCAACATGATCGCCAAGGCGCTCGGCGTGAAGGTTGAGTTCGTGACGGTGAATTCACCGGGTCGTATCCCGGCACTGCTGACCAACCGGGTCGACATCGTCGTTTCGATCTTCTCCATCACCGCCGAGCGCGCGCAGCAGGTCTGGTTCAGCAATCCTTATGCGGGCCAGTGCTCCGCCATCGTCGGCCCAAAGTCGCGATCCGCCAAGTCGCTGAAGGACCTTGAAGGGTTGAAGATCGCCGTCACCCGCGGCACGCCCGAAGATAACATCACCACCGCCTACAGCGCCGCCCACAACAACAGCATCAGCGTGCTACGGTTTGACGATTATCCCAGCACGATGTCCGCGATGCTGTCCGGCCAGGTAGACCTGCTCGGCAGTGGTGACTACGGCGAGATCTACCTGCGCAAGACCAATTCCGGCGACGGCTTTGAGATGAAGTTTCCGCTGCGCTGTTTCCATTTTGGCGTCGGCATGCGCCGTGGCAACATCGAGCTTCTGCGTTGGATGAACACGTTCATCTACACGCTGAAGAATGACGGGACGCTTGAGGACCTATCGCAGAAATGGCGCAAGGCGCCGTTGCCCGCGCTGCCGGTCTTCTGAGCAGACCGCAAGCGAATTCGGCGCGCCGCGCGTTGATTACATCTTCCATTTCGGCCCAATCCTGGACCGGTGGGAGGTATTCGCGCGCGGCGCGGCGCTGACCGTCGAACTCGCGGCCCTTTCGATGGTCTTTGGCCTCGCCATCGCCTTGCCCGGCGCGATCCTGCGCACCTTCGGACCCTGGCCGCTCCGCTGGCTGATCGCCGGTTATGTCGAACTGATCCGCAACACGCCGCTGCTGATACAACTTTACGTCGTCTTCTTCATCCTGCCGCCGCTCGGATTGCGGCTCAACAGCACGCAGGCCGCGACCGTGGCACTTTCGGCCAATCTCGGCGCTTACGCGATCGAGATTGTTCGTTCCGGCCTTGACGCTACGCCGCGTGGTCAGGTGGAGGCTGGGCTTTCGCTTGGATTGTCACGCCTGCAGATCATCCGCCACATCGTGTTGCTTCCGGCCTTGCGCACGATCTATCCCGCGCTTGGTAGCCAGTTCGTGCTGCAGCTGTTGGGCTCCAGCCTCGTCTCGGCGATCGCGGTGGAGGAGCTGACGGCAGTGGGCAACAACGTGATGATGCAGACTTTCCGGAACTTCGAAGTTTTCATCGTCGTCGGCGCAATCTATTTCCTGCTCGTGCAGATGTTCATGGCGCTGTTCGACGGTAGCTACCGCCGCCTGTTCCGTTGGACCGTCTAGACAATGGGATTGCGAGATTTCGGCTGGAACGAACTACAGTTTCTGCTCCTCTCGGTGCGCTGGACGCTGCTGCTCTCGCTCATCGCCTGTGCCGGCGGTGGCTTGCTCGGCCTCGTCGTCGCCGCAGCCCGCATCGCGCCGACGGCGCTACCGCGGCGGATCGCCATTTGGTGGATCCGCGTACTGCAGGGCACGCCGTTGCTGATCCAGCTTTTGCTCGTCTACTACGGATCCTCGTTCATCGGCCTGCGCCCCGATGCCTGGACTGCCGCTGCCATTGCCTTCACGCTGAACGGCAGCGCTTTCTTTGGCGAAATCTGGCGCGGCTCGCTGCAGGCCGTCCCATCCGGCCAATGGGACGGCGCGCGTGCGTTGGGGCTGCGTTACCTGCCGGCGTTACGCCTCGTCATCCTGCCGCAGGCGCTGCGTACGATGCTGGGGCCAACAATCGGCTATATGGTTCAACTCGTTAAAGGCACGTCGGTCGCATCGCTCATCGGCATCGCCGAGCTCACGCGTACTGCGGTGATCGTCAACACGGTGACGTTCGAGCCGGTGCAGGTCTTCGGCACCGTTGCCCTTACGTATTTCGCCCTGTGCTGGCCGCTGTCGATCTTCGCGGAGCGCGCCTCCCGTGGGATTGACGCCAGTCGCGCGAGCGGTATCGGCGACATCTTCCGCAAAACGGCGCCCGCGCGCCGGCGACAGAAGCGGGATGCACGAAAGTAGGCCAACCGAGAGCCAGGACAATTAAATTGCGACGCGGAAACAATCCAAGTGTCCATCCGGGAACAGCTTGAGTCGGATGAATCAGTCGTGCTTCGTAAGCGTCGCGGCGGCGACATCTGGCGTGGCCGTGCGTTCCATGATTTGAGTTGCGGATGGACACGCTGCTGCCGGGTTTGGTCGACGAAGATGAGTATGCTCGTACGATTGGTCATAAGAGCGCTCGCGGGCCTCGGGTAGAGGTTCTGTGTCGGGCTGAACGCCGTCGATCGTGGACGACGGAGCAGAAGCGAGCGATCATCGCTCAGAGCGCTGGGCCGGAGTTGACCCCTACCGAGGTCACCCGCAAGCATGGGATTAGCGTATCCGTCCGGCGAGGACCGCCTGCCGAACTCGCAGTGTGCCGCTCATAAAGGTGCTTGTATGGACGCCGTTAAGGGCACCGCTATGAGCATGGATGGACCTGGTGGAAATTCTGGTTGGCGTTGAGCGCCGTCGGCGC
>JANXSM010000007.1 GCA_025352665.1 Rhodospirillales bacterium
GGTCATACCCGCGGGTCATAACGACCCGCGGGTATGACCCCCTCATCACTCTCAAACATTCTTAAGCGAATGGTGTCCAGAGGCTCTGCCTCTGGCAGGGGTCAAGGGGGCGGCGCCCCCGTGCCTTACTTCCTCAGCCGCCGACCAGGGCCAAAACCCGGCACGGACTGCCGGAGCCGCCTTTGATCTTAAGTGGCGGGGTGATGATCACAGCTCCCGTGGCCGGCAGCTTGTCGAGGTTGGTCAGGCTGGCAAGGCCGAACTTGTTCGCCCCATGCATGAACGTGTGGCACGGAAACGGCGGCGTGAAGCTATGCGCGGCGCCTGCATCGGTGCCCACTGTCTCGGTGCCGAAACCTGCCACATCGCGATCGTCCACCATGAACTTCACGCAGTCGGGGTCAGGCCCTGGGCTTTGCGGACCGGTCTTGCCGACGTTGAGGAACGCATCCCCCGTGCGTCGCGACCAGCCGCTGCGCATCAGCACCCAGGCCCCCGCGGGGATCCGACCATGCTCGGCCTCCCAAGCCAACAGCTTCGCTCGCATCAGCAAAAATGCGGGGTCGGCGGCACATTCCGCCTCTACATCGATCACGCAGGCCGGCGCCACCAGCCGCCCCGGTGCGATGGTATCGGTCGTGCTGGCTGGCAAGCTGCGCCCGGTCATCCAATGAACGGGCGCGTCGAAATGCGTGCCGGTGTGCTCACCCAGTGAAATATTGTTCCAGTACCAGGCTGGGCCTTTGTCGTCATAGGCGGAAACCTGTTCGATCCGGAACGGCGCCGATTGCGCGAACGGCGGCGGCAGATTGATCACCACCGTCTCAGGCGACAGTTCCTGGCTGAGATCGACGACGCTGATAGCGCCAGACGACAATGCGGATGCAAACGCCTGCAGGACATCACTGGACATGAAACGACCTCTCTTTGTCTTGTTGCAACAATGACCCAGGTGCGGCCAAGGATAAAGACCTTACTGCGGCAGAATAGCGGTGGCTTCTATCTCCACGCAGGCCTTTTCCTCCACCAGGCAGGTCACCCCCACCACCGCCATCGCCGGAAAATTCCGCCCCATCACCTCGCGCCACACGTCGCCGAGCGCCTTGCCCGCGTCCCGATACGCCGCCATATCGGTCACGAACCAGGTCAGCCTTGCCACGTGTTCCGGCCCGCCACCGGCCTGTGCCAGCACGACCAGGATATTGAGCAGCGCCTGGCGCGTCTGCGCCACCAACCCGTCGGCGAACACGCCCTGCGCGTCCCAGCCGATCTGGCCGCTCAGCACCGCCACCCGCCCCTGGCCGACCATCCCGTTGGCATACCCCTTCGGCCGAGGCCATTCCGGCGGCTGCAGAATCACAAGGCCCGAGCCCTGCTGAAAATCTTTCACCTGGTGCATCTCCCTGACTTTTCTTATCCGGTCATCACTTCGCCACCGGCGACTGCGATCGACTGTCCGGTCACCGCTGAAGCACCATCGCCTGCAAGATACAAGACAAGATCAGCAACCTCCTGCGGCCACACCAGTCGTCCCTGCGGATTTGAAGCCGCCAGCGACTCTAGCGCCTGCGCAGCGGTACGACCGGTCTTGGCCACGATCGTCTCGATCGCCCGCACCGCCATCGGCGTATCCGTATAACCGGGGCAAACCGCATTGACTGTAATGCCAGTCCGCGCAAGCTCCAGCGCCAGCGCCCGCGTCAGTCCAACCACCCCATGTTTTGCAGCGACATAGGCGGCCACATAGGAATATCCGACCAGCCCCGCCGTCGAGGCGATGTTGACGATCCGCCCGAACCCTGCCGCGCGCATATCGGTCAGCACCGCCTGGCTGGTCAGGAACGTGCCCGTCAAATTCACTGCAATCGCCGCATTCCACTGCGAAAGCGTTATGCGCCCGAACGGTCCGCTCTCAGCGCCCCCCGCATTGTTCACCAACACCTGCACCGGGCCGTAAGTAGCCCGTGCCCGTGCCAGCCCGCCTGCCACTGAATCGGGCTCAGTCACGTCGAACGCGTCGATAACAGCAGCGCTTTCACCAAGCCGCTCGCCCAACGCCACCAACGCCGCACGTCCGCGCCCCGCAAGCGAAACCCGCGCACCACCGGCGACAAACGCAGCGGCAATGGCCGCCCCGATGCCGCTGCCGGCACCGGTGACCAGAACATGCCGCGTGCTGAAGGGCAGGGCGGTCACACGCGCCCCGCGCGCGCCAGGCCGATCTCATACTGCCGCCGCGCCGCGACATACTGTTTCGGCCATTCCATCGAGGGTACATCGATCTTCGCCGCCTCATGCAGCGTCCAAGCCGGGTCCGCCAGATGCGGCCGCGCCACCGCACAAAGATCGGCGCGCCCCGCCGCGATGATCGAATTCACATGATCGGCCTCTGAAATAGCGCCGACCGCAACAGTGGGAATGCCAATCTCGTTGCGGATCTTGTCAGCAAACGGTGTCTGATACAGCCGCCCATAAACCGGATGATCGTCGCTCCACACCTGGCCCGACGAACAATCCACGAGATCAGCACCAGCTTGCTTGAACATCGCCGCAAACGCCGCAGCCTCCTCCGGCGTGTTCCCCCCGTCCGCCCAGTCATGACAGGACAGGCGCACGAACATCGGCAGATGCGCCGGCCACACCGCGCGCACCGCACGGAACACCTCAAGCGGATAACGCGCCCGACCCGCCAGATCGCCACCATAAAGATCGGACCGCACATTGGTCAGCGGCGACAGGAAACTCGACAGTAAATAGCCATGGGCGCAGTGCAGCTCAAGAACATCGAAACCCGCCGCCACACCGCGCGTGGCTGCAGCCACGAAATCCGCCGTCACCCGGTCCATGTCCGACCGGTCCATCTCACGCGGCATCACGCCCCCCGTCAGGTAAGGCACAGCGGATGCAGAAATCAGCGGCCAGTTCCCCGAAACCAGTGGCTGATCCATCCCCTCCCAAGCCACCCGGGTAGACCCCTTGCGCCCGGCATGGCCCAGCTGCAGCCCCGCCTTCGCAGGTGTCGTATGGATGAAGTCGACCAGCCGGCGAAACCCATCCGCCTGCGCATCGTTCCATAGTCCAAGACAGCCTGGCGTGATCCGCGCGTCGGCAGACACGCAGGTCATTTCAGCAAACACCAGCCCGGCACCCCCCATCGCCCGCGCGCCGAGATGCACCAGATGGAAGTCGCCGGGCATGCCCTCCGTCGCCGAATACACCGCCATCGGCGACACCACCACGCGATTGGGAAAGGTCACGTCGCGCAGCGTGAACGGCGTGAACATTGGCGGCACCACCCGCCCCGAATTGCTCGGCGCCACACCGCAGCGCGCGGCAAACCATCGCTCGTAGCCTTCCAGCCATTCCTTGTCGCGCAGCCGCAGGTTCTCATGGCTGATCCGCTGCGATCGGGTCAGCAACGAATACATGAACTGCTCCGGCTCCAGCGTGTCGGCATAACGATACCCGGCGACCTCGAACCATTCCATCGCATTGCGCGCGGCATTTTGGATGCGAATCACATCGATCGCGCGCACCGCCTCGTATTCCCGCAGCACCGCGGGAATATCGGCAGTCGTATCCCCCAGCAACGTGAACTGCCGCGCCAGCTCGATGGCATCTTCCAACGCCAACTTGGTGCCGGACCCTATGGCAAAATGCGCGGTATGGGCTGCATCGCCCATGAGCACCACATGGCTGTTGCCGTTGAAATGGCTCCAATGGCCGCACACCAGTCGCGTGAAGTTCAACCACGCCGACCCACGCAGATGCCTCGCATTGGTCATCAGCTTGGAGCCGTCGAGCACCTCGGAAAACAATGCTTCGCAGAACGCGATCGATTCGCCCTGACTCGCCTGGTCCAGCCCATGCGCCAGGAAGTTCTCCTCCGTGGTCTCCACGATGAAGGTCGACGTCGTGTCGTTGAACTTGTAGATATGCGCCTGAAACCAGCCATGCTCGGTGCGACGGAAATCGAAGGTGAAGGCATCGAACGAGCGATCCACCCCCAACCAGATATAGCGGTTCGGTCGCACCAACAGATCCGGCTTGAACACATCCGCATATTTTTGCCGGATCCGCGAATTCACCCCATCGCATGCGATGATCAGATCGGCCTCGGGGAAATCCGCGTCCGACTCTACGTCGCGCTCGAATACCAGTTCCACACCCACCGCCTCGCAGCGCGCCTGCAGGATGTTGAGCATCTGCTTGCGCCCGATCCCCACGAACCCGTGGCCGGTGGTGCGCATGCGGCGCCCCTTGATGAGGACCTCGATGTCGTCCCAATGATTGAACGCCGCCTCAATCTCGGCTGCCGTCTCCGGGTCCCACACCCGCATGTTCTGCATCGTGGCGTCGGAGAACACCACGCCCCAGCCGAACGTGTCATACGGCTTGTTGCGCTCTACAACAGTCACGTGATGGCCAGTATTCAGCTTCTTCATTAGAAGGGCAAAATACAGTCCCGCCGGGCCGCCGCCGATGCAGACGATGCGCAATTGCCTTACTCCGATTACAGTGGAACGGCAGGTGCCGGCGTCCGGTCGGCCGTCGCCACGCCAAGATATGCCTCGATGACACGCTCGTTGTGCGCGAGCTCAGCCGCCGGTCCCTCGAGCACGAAACAACCAGCTTCCATCACATAGCCGTAATCGGCGATCTTCAAGGCCGCGCGGGCATTCTGCTCAACCAGCAGCACCGAAACGCCACGCGCCCGCAGGCTCTCGATGGTACGGAATATGTCGCGCATCACCAAGGGCGCCAACCCCAGGCTCGGCTCGTCCAGCAGCAGCAGCCGCGGCCGCGCCATCAACGCCCGCCCCATCGCCAGCATCTGTCGCTCACCGCCCGAAAGCGTCGATGCAGGCTGCATCCGCCGCTCTGCCAAACGCGGAAACAGCGCGTAGATTTCCGCAAGATCGTCGGCCTGGTCACGCGTACCCCGCCGCCATCGATCGAACCCACCCAGCGCCAGATTATCCGCCACCGACATGCTCGTGAACAACTCGCGCTTCTCTGGGATCAACCCCATGCCAGCCCGCACCAGCGCCTCTACGCTTGGTGCCCGCATCGGCGCCCCACCGAAATAAGCGACCTCACCGGCCAGCGGCAGCAGCCCCATCAACGCCGACAGCAGCGTCGTCTTGCCCGCCCCGTTGGGCCCGACGATGGTGACAACCTCGCCCTCGCGAATGCGCAACGAAACATCCTGCACCGCGGCGATCTTGCCATAACGAACCGTCACCTGGCGGGCGTCGAGCAGAAGGCCAGGAGTTGTCACGCGACACTCCCCAGATAGGCTTCCTGCACCTGTGCGTCGTTCTGCACCTGCGCCGGCGTGCCGGCCGCGATCACCCGGCCAAACTCCATGACCACAACCCGGTCGGCCAGCCCCATCACGAAATCCATATCGTGCTCAACCAACAGAATGGCCAGCCCCTCCGCCCGCAGCTCGCGCAGGAAACCCGCGAGTATCTGCTTCTCCTGATGCCGCAGCCCCGCCGCTGGTTCATCAAGCAGCAGCACGCGCGGATCGCCCGCCAAAGCGCGCGCGATTTCAACAATACGCTGCTGTCCCAACGCCAGGCTGCCAGCCTCGCTCCAGGCCAACCCATCCAGCCCCACTCGCCGCAACTGCCGGAGCGCCTCCGCCAGAAGCCCGGCTTCCTCTCGCCGGTTCAGCCGCAGCATTGCCACCAGCATACCGCTGCGCCCGCGCAAATGGGCGCCGAGCGCCACATTCTCGATCACCGACATATCGCCGATCAGCCGCACATGCTGAAAGCTACGCCCCACGCCGCGCCGCGCGATCTCGCAGCCCGAGCAGCCACGGATGGAGGCCCCCGACAGCATGAAGTCGCCCGCATCCGCCGCGGTCACGCCGGTCACCAGGTCAAAGAACGTGCTCTTGCCCGCCCCGTTCGGCCCGATCAGCGCGACGATCTCGCCCGAACGCACTGCCAGCCCCACATCCACGTTGGCGATCACCCCGCCAAACGCCTTGCGCGCGCCAACAACTTCCAGCGCCGGCCCATCGGCTAAAAACACTGCCCGCTTGGCAAGGGGCTCAGCGGGGTCAATGGCATGTGCCGCGATAGCACTCCACCCAAGTGCCGATTGCAGCCGCGGCAACAACCCCGCCGAGGCGAACTGGAACAGCAGAATAACCACGCCGCCGAACACCACGCTCTCAAAGTTGCCAGACATCCCGAACAACTCCGGCAACCGCGCCTGCAGCAGCGGCTTCAGCAGCGTCACCAGCCCAGCGCCCACCACCGCACCCCACAACAGGTTGGCGCCGCCGAGCACTGCCATGAACAGGTACTCGATGCCCTGCGCCAGCGAAAACGGCGACGGATTCACGAAGCGTTGGAAATAGGCATAGAACCAGCCAACAAAGCCTGCGAGGACGCAGGACAGAATGAACACCGCCGACTTGGCCGCAGCGATATCCACGCCCATTGCCTCCGCCATTGCGGCCTCATCGCGCAAGGCGCGAATGGCACGCCCAATACGGCTGTCGAGCAGGTTGCCCAGCGCCCAAATCAATCCGAGCACCACCAGCCAGACGAAAGCATAGTTCGGCATTGCACGTGTGAAAGCAAAACCAAAAAGCATCAGCGGCGGCAGTCCCGAAAGCCCGCTTTGTCCACCAGTGATATCAAGGCCGCCGAACAGAAAGAACATCGCCGTGCCAAACGCAATCGTCGCCAACGACAGATAATGCCCAGACAGCCGCACCATCACCAGGGCGCCCACCCAGGCGCAACAGCCGGTCGCCAGCAGTGCCATGGGCATGGTGAGCCAAGGCGACAGCCCCGCGCGCAGCGTGGCGATGGCCGAGACATAGGCGCCAATTCCAACAAAGGCCGCCTGCCCAAAGGACGACAACCCTGCTTTGCCGGTCAAAAGCACCAACCCCAGCGCAACAATCGCGGAAAGCCCGACATAGGTCAGCAACGAAAGCTGATATTCGCCGAGCACCATCGGGGCCGTAGCAACCGCCAGCACCGCAAGCCCTGTGGCAACTTGCCGCGGTTTCATCGCGCTTTCGCCATCGACCGCCAGAGCAGAATGGGAATGATCAAGGCGAACACGATCGTCTCCTTGAACCCGCTGGCATAAAACGAGGCGAAACTCTCCAGCAGGCCCACACCAAAAGCGCCGATCCCTGCCAGCGGAAAGCTGGCAAGACCGCCCAGAATGCCGGCCACGAACCCTTTGAGCCCCAACAGAAACCCACTGTCATAGTAGATCGTCGTCGCGCCCGAGATCAGAATGCCCGAAATCGCGCCGATTACAGCCGCCACCAGGAACGCGGTTTCGCCCGCCAGCTCCGCCGAAATGCCCATCAACCGTGCTCCGATCGGGTTGATCGCAGCCGCTCGCATCGCCTTTCCGTAAAAGCTTCGTTCAGAGATCACGTAAAGCCCACCAACCAGCACGGCGCAACTCAACAGAATTACGATCGTCTGCGCCTGCACGGGCACCCCGAACAACGAAACCGAGGCATCTATCAAAGGCGCCGCGCGCACGCCTTCGGGACCAAAGAAGTACAGACCCAACCCAAGCATCACCAGATGATGCGCCACGGCCACGATCAGCAGCACCAGAGACGACGCCTGCGCGATGCGGCGATAGACGATGCGATACAGCAGCGGCCCCATGCAAGCGACCAAAGCGACCGTGATCAGCAAATCGACAAGGGCCGGCAGCCCAAAACGGGCGCTCACTGCCGCCAGCCCCGCGAGCCCCACCGGTGCCAGGCTACGCCGCACCACGGAGACCAAACCGCCAAACCCCTCGCGCAGCAGGTCGATAAAACCTGCTCCTGCCACGAGCGCCAGCAGCAAGCCCACGGTCCCCGGGGTGTGACCCTCCCGCAATGCCACATAAGTCAGTGCGGCATAGGAGATGAATTCGCCCTGAGGAATGAAAATGATGCGCGTCACCGCAAACACCAGCACCAAGGCAATAGCCAACAGACAATAGATGGCGCCGTTGGCAAGGCCGTCCTGGGTCAGATAGGCCGCGACGAAAGCGTTCACGCGCGTGCTCCATCGGCCGGAGGAAATGCTTCATATCTAAAGCATCATAGCCGGCTAAACCTGTCAACAACGACCTGCGAACCATGCAACGATACCACGAAACCTATTTAAACCGCCGTTGAAAAGATCGTGCTTGACGGGAACTGCTTCACTTCTAAAGTTAATTTTGAGAGGATTTGGCTCTGCCGCGAGGCGCCCGGGCGGCGTTCGCACTATTGCTGTTTTTCACCCAGCCGGAGGGTTTGAGGATGGCCGAGCGTTCGTTCCGCCGCGAAGTCCAAGACCTCAAACTCGGTGCCGGCGCCGAATTTCGTGGCGAGGGTATTCTCGCCATCACCAAGGCGTTGCTGCAGTCCGGCGTCGGTTACGTTGGTGGGTACCAAGGTTCGCCTATCTCTCACCTCATGGATGTGCTCGCCGACGCGCAGGACGTGCTCGACGATCTCGGAGTGCACTTCGAAAGCTCCGCCTCCGAGGCCGCAGCGGCTGCGATGTTGTCAGCGTCGGTGATGTATCCCATCCGCGGCGCCGTCACCTGGAAATCCACTGCCGGCACGAATGTCGCGGCCGACGCATTGTCCAACCTCGCCTCCGGTGGCGTGATCGGCGGCGCCCTCATTATCATTGGCGAAGATTACGGCGAAGGCTCCTCGATCATGCAGGAGCGGTCCCACGCCTTCGCCATGAAGTCGCAGATCTGGCTGATGGACCCGCGGCCAAACCTGCCGTCGATCGTATCCGCGGTTGAGCTTGGCTTCCAACTTTCCGAAGTCTCCAACACTCCCGTCATGCTGGAAATGCGCATCCGCACCTGCCACGTGCATGGTCATTTTATCGCCACGGACAACCAGAAGCCAGCCTACAGCCTGCAGAAAGCGCTCGCCAATCCGCGGCGTGACACCGGGCGCATCGTGCTGCCGCCAGCCACCTTCGTGCATGAGAAGGAAAAGATCGAACATCGGTGGCCGGCCGCCGTCGCCTTCATCAAGGCCCACGCGATCAACGAGTTCTTCGGCCCCGAAACCGCCGAGCTCGGCTTGATTCTGCAAGGTGGCCTGTTCAATGCCGTGCTGCGCAGCCTGCAGCAGCTCGGCCTCGCCGATGTTTACGGCAACTCCCAGGTGCCGCTCTACGTCATGAACGTCACCTATCCGATAATTGACGACGAGGTGGCAGCCTTCGCCGCGAGCAAGCGCGCCGTCTTGGTCGTCGAGGAAGGCCAGCCGGAGTTCATCGAACAGGCCATCGCCACGCTGTTGCGCCGACGCGATATCCAAACCGTGCTCTCGGGAAAAGACGTGTTGCCGCAGGCCGGCGAATACACCGCCGAAGTTCTCCTGCGTGGCCTGCGCAGCTTTATCGAAACCCACGATCGCCACCTGCTGGGCAATGCCGCCCCGTTTCCGGGCCCAGATGCAATCCTGTCCGACCCGGCCATCCGTGCGCTCGCAACTGTCGTGCCGCCGCGTCCGGCAGGGTTTTGCATCGGCTGCCCGGAACGCCCCATCTTCGCCGCCATGAAACTCGTGGAACAGGAACTCGGCCCGCGCCATGTCGCAGCCGACATCGGCTGCCATCTGTTTTCCATTTTGCCGCCGTTCAACATCGGCGCCACCACCATGGGCTACGGTCTCGGCCCAGCCTCTGCCTCAGCCTTCAATGTCACCTCAGGCGGCAAGGATCATCGCCCCATCTCGGTGATGGGCGACGGCGGCTTCTGGCACAACGGCCTGACCTCGAGCGTGGGCAACGCCGTCTTCAACAAACAGGACGGTGTGATCCTCGTCGTCGACAACCACTATTCCGCCGCCACCGGCGGGCAGGACATACTCTCGTCGCGTGCATCGAACCCCGGGCGGCAGACCAATAACTCCATCGTCGCAGCCGTACGAGGCATCGGTGTGAAATGGGTGCGCCAGATAGATCATACGTACGATGTCGCCCGCCTGCGCGACACGCTGCGTGAGGCGCTCACAACCCCCCAGGGTGGCCCGAAGCTGATCGTGGCCTCGTCCGAATGCATGCTGAACAAGCAGCGCCGTACACGACCGTTGCTGGCCGCCGCCCGCAAGGCCGGCAAGCGGCAGGTTACGGAGCGCTTCGGTGTGGATGAAGATGTGTGTACGGGCGACCACGCCTGCATCCGCCTGTCCGGCTGTCCGTCTCTTTCGGTCAAGCATACCGACGACCCCTTGCGCGACGATCCGGTCGCCACGATTGACGAAACCTGTGTTGGCTGCGGCAACTGTGGCGAGGTTGCCGAGGCGGCCATCCTTTGCCCATCGTTCTACCGAGCTGATATCATCCATAACCCCACCACGACCGACCGTTTTCTGGCTCGCATGCGCGCGACCGTCATCGGTTGGCTGCAGCGCCGGCGCGATGCCTCTCGCATCGTGTTCCCCGAGAGCACCGCTTCGTGAATGAGCTGTCGCTAAAATCGGTTGTGCTGTCGAGCGACAAACCGATCTGCCTTGCCATTCTCGCCATGGGCGGGCAGGGCGGCGGCGTCTTGGCAGACTGGATCGTCGAAGTCGCGGAGCAGCAGGGCTGGCACGCGCAGTCGACCTCTGTCCCAGGTGTCGCGCAGCGCACCGGCGCTACGATCTACTACATCGAACTGCTTGGCGGCCACCATGGCGCGACCCCAACTTTGTCGCTTATGCCCACGCAAGGCGATCTGGACATCGTGATGGCCGCGGAACTTATGGAAGCCGGCCGTTCCATGCTGCGCGGCCTGGTCACCCCAGATCGCACTGTCCTGATTACCTCCACGCATCGGTCCTTGGCCGTATCAGAAAAGATTGTACCAGCCGACGGCGAAGGCGATCCCGAACTGGTCGCCACTGCCGCGGGCATCGCCGCACGGCGCCTCATCGCATTCGACATGCAGCGCATGGCAGAGGCCGTGGGTAGTGTGATCTCCGCCTCGATGTTTGGAGCCCTAGCCGGCTCCGGGGCGCTGCCGTTCCCGCGTGAGGCGTTCGAAGCCGCCATCCGCGGCGGCGGCAAAGGCATCGAGCCGAGCCTGAAGGCCTTTTCCTTGGGATATGAAGCAGCCGGTCTGCGGCAGGTCGCAGGCCCAATCCGCAAGCCCATCAGCAAGCAGTTCGCCCCGACGCCGATAACGACGGGTCACGCATCACTCGATGCGATCGTCGGCCGTATCACAACCGGGTTTCCACAGGCCCTGCAACCGATGCTGTTGGTCGGCGCACGCCGGCTGGTCGATTACCAGGACCCTGCCTACGCCCAGCAATACCTCGATCGCGTCGCCGCCTTCGTCGCACGCGACCCACTGCCAGGCCACGCCATCGGCCAGGCGGCCGCAAAATACATCGCTGTTGCCTTGGCCTATGACGACGTCATCCGAGTGGCGGACCTTAAAACCCGTTCCAAACGCTTCGCCCGTGTGAGGCAGGAAATGGGTGCGGCCGATCAGCAATTGCTACAAATGACCGAGTTCATGCACCCCCGCGGTGAGGAGGTGATTGGCCTGCTGCCCGTGCACCTCGCAAGAATCATTCAGGCGCGTCCTGCGTTGTTCCGCTTCGTCGATCGCGTGGTCAACCACCCGCGCCGTGTCCGCACCGGCACCATCGCCTGGTTCCTCGCCTTGTACGCGGTTTCCGCGCTGCGCCCGATGCGGCGCGGCACTCTGCGCCATGCCGAGGAGATGGCTCATATCGCCAAATGGCTCAAGTGCGCCGATAACGTTATCGATACCAATCCACGGCTGGCGGCCGAGATCCTCGCAACACGCCGCCTCGTCAAAGGCTATTCCGACACGCACGCCCGCGGTGCTGCGAAATTCGATCGCGTGCTCTCCGCGGTTCCTCTGCTCGAACCACGTCCCGATGGTGCGGATTGGCTGAGACGACTGCGTGAGGCGGCGCTGGCCGACGAACAGGGAAAAACTCTCGAAGGTGCCTTGCGCACCATAGCAACCCTGGATCATTTGTGATGGGAGAAGCCCTGGCAACCGCCGTCCAGAACACCAACGCAGTCCTCGATCTCGTTCGAGAAACTGAAGTCCACCGTGACGTCTATACCAGCGAAGCGATCTTCGCCCTGGAAATGCAGCATCTTTTTGCTGCCACCTGGAATTACGTCGGCCACGACAGCCAGGTCGCTCATCCTGGCGATTACATCAGCACCACCATCGGAACCCAGCCCGTGCTGATGGTGCGCCATACCGATCTATCGGTGAAAATCCTGTTCAATCGCTGCCCACACAAAGGCGTGCGAATCACAACCGAAGCGTCAGGTAACACCGGGCGAATGTTTCGCTGCCCGTATCACGCTTGGTGTTTCAAAACCGACGGTAGCCCGCATTCCATCCCATTGAGCAAAGGCTACCAAGACACCGGCTTTGGTGACAGCCACGCAGCCCAAGGCCTTGCACCGGTTCGCCACGTGTTCAATTACCGTGGCTTCGTGTTCGCGAAAATCAGTGACGCGGGGCCTGAGTTTCCGGAGTTTTTTGGCGACAGTCTGTCCAGTATCGACAACATGGTGGATCGCTCACCCGCCGGCAGGCTCGAGGTCGCTGGTGGCGTGCTGCGCTACATGCACGACTGTAACTGGAAGATGCTGGTCGAGAACCAGACCGACACGTGCCATCCAATGGTCGCTCACGAATCCTCGGCTGGCGTCACGGCCAAGCTTTGGCGCAAAATGCCAGAGGGTATGCCGCGTCCGATGGCAGTCGAAATCTATCTGCCGTTCATGAGCCCCTACGAGTTCTTCGAGAAGATGGGCATTCGCGTGTGGCCGAACGGACATGGGCACACCGGTGTCCACCATTCCATTCACTCAGATTATTCTGCGGTTCCTGGGTATTTTGAACAAATGGTCGCAGCCTATGGCAAGGATCGGGCAAAGGCGATTCTGGGCGAAAACCGGCACAACACCGTGTATTTTCCCAATGTCATGATAAAGGGCCCGATCCAGCTCCTGCGGATATTTCGCCCTATTTCAGCGAGCCGCACGCTCGTCGAATCCATCACATTCCGTCTGATCGATGCGCCAGATCTGCTGCTGGAGCGGACGGTGATGTATAACCGCCTGATCAATGCCTCGGCCTCCGTGGTCGGCCACGATGATTTGGAGGTCTACGAGCGCGCCCAGGAAGGTTTGCGCGCCGCTGGCAACGAATGGGTGAACATTCAGCGTTTGTATGAGACGTCGGAACGGGCGGATATCACCGCCGAGACGAACGGCACCAGCGAGGTGCAGATCCGAAACCATTTCCGTGCCTGGAAAAAGTTCATGTCGCTCTCGATGTCACAGACATGAAGCCAATTTCTGATGATGCGCTGAGGGGCTTTGTGTATCGCGAAGCCCGAATGCTCGATGAACAGCGCTTCGATGAATGGATCGATCTGTTCACCGAAGACGGGCGTTACTGGATGCCGGTCGAATGGCAGCAAACCGATCCAATTCTCACGACGTCGCTGATGTACGAAGACAAGCTGCTGCTGCGCATTCGCGCCGAACGGCTCAAAGGCAACCGCACCTTCAGCCAAAAGCCAAAAAGCCGCTGTCACCACGTGCTGCAAGCGCCGCAGATCGACCGCCGCGATGACACGGCCGAGGACTACGTGACCTGGACTGCACTGCACTATATCGAAACCCGGCTCGACACCCAAACCCTCTACGCCGCCTGGGCCACGCATCATTTGGTGCGCGTCGAAGGTGAACTGCGGATAAAACTCAAGCGTGTTGACCTCGTGAATTGCGACGCGGCGTTCGGCAGCATCCATTTGTTCATGTGAGTGTATCAGCATGAAGCCCCAAACCGTGTTTGAACTGTTCGCAGAAACTGCGCGCGCGTTTCCAGAGAATTCCTGTGTCGCGGTGCTGCCAGAGACGGCATCGGCCTATGGTATCGAGGCCGGAGAATACAGTTACAGCGCCATGCTGCAAAGTGTCGCAGCCTTGCGACAAGACTACCGGGAGGCGGGATATGGTCGTGGCCAGCGCGTCGGTTTGCTGCTCCAAAACCGCCCGGCCTTCTTCGCGCACTGGTTTGCTTTGAATGGCGAGGGTGTCTCGGTCGTTCCTATCAATCCGGACCTGCGGTCGTCCGAACTCGAATACCTGATCTCACACTCCGAACTTGTGGCAATCGTCGCGACACCGGATCGCCATCAGGACCTCATGCAAGCAGCGCCTGCTGGTGCTCGCAGCATTGAAATTTTTGCACCCGATCAGGTGCCCTCCATGGTCACACGCAGCCAATCGCCGGAGGAGTGGGACGAAGCCGCATTGCTGTACACATCGGGCACCACTGGCCGCCCCAAAGCCTGTGTGCTGAACAACAGTTATTTCCTGGCGGCAGGTCGGTGGTATGCCGAGGCCGGGGGCCTGATCGAACTGCAACGAGGCGTGGAACGCATGTTGACACCGCTGCCGCTGTTTCACATGAACGCCATGGCCTATTCAGCCATGGCGATGCTGTGCACCGGTGGCTGCCTGATCGTGCTCGACCGGTTCCATCCCAAATCATGGTGGCACAACGTGCGTGAAAGCCGCGCCAGCATCATACATTATCTTGGTGTGATGCCGCCGATGCTGATGATTGCTGCACCGTCACCGAATGACCAATCGCATTTCGTTCGCTTCGGCTTTGGCGCCGGCGTTGACCGCAGCCTGCATGCGCAATTCGAGGAGCGTTTCGGGTTCCCGCTCATCGAGGCCTGGGCCATGACAGAAACCGGCGCTGGCGCAGTGGTCGTGGCCTCGCGCGCGCCACGGCATGTTGGCGAGAGTTGCTTTGGAATTCCGGAAAACGGCGTCGAAACCACCATCATCCGCGAGGACGGCACAACAGCCGATGTCGATGAGCCAGGCGAACTTTTGGTCCGTCACGCCGGTTCCGATGCAAAACTTGGCTTCTTTGCCTATTATCTCGGCGATCCCGAAGCGACCGCGCAGGCATGGCGTGGCGGCTGGTTTCGCACCGGCGATGTCGTCCGCCGTGCCGCGGATGGCTCACTGTGTTTCGTCGACCGCAAGAAGAATGTGATCAGGCGCTCTGGTGAGAATATTTCGGCGGTCGAGGTCGAAGCCGTGCTCATGACGCATCCCGAGGTGCGGCAAGTGGCGGTCGCACCGATCAAGGACGAAATCCGTGGTGATGAAGTGTTTGCCTGCGTCGTTCCTCACCAGACAATCGACGATCCCGCGCAACGCGTACAGCTGGCACATGAGATCGTCGCCTGGTGTCTCGCCCGTCTCGCCTATTACAAAGCGCCAGGCTACATCGCCTTCGTGAACGAAATTCCGCTGACGACAACGCAGAAAATCCAACGCGGTGTGCTGCAGGGTATGATCATCGCCGCCTGCGATGGCAATTCTTGCGTCGATACGCGTTTCCTCAAAAAGCGAGTTGCGATATGAGTTTCGCAGCGAAGGCTTCGAAACGTCTCGCCTATGACAATGTGGTCGCCTGTGCCCCGATCAGCATTGCCTACGAACGCTATTCGATTGAGTCGGCGCATTGGTGGATTGGCCGCGCTTTGCACGCTCTCATCACCAAAGCGGGCCTGGCACCGCTTGACCTTGATGGCCTATCGGTCTCGAGTTTCACCCTCGGTCTTGATACCGCTGTGGGTCTTACCCAGCACCTGGGTGTTTCGCCGCGCTGGCTCGACCATGTTCCCATGGGCGGCGCCAGCGGCATTATCGCCCTGCGTCGCGCCGCGCGCGCGGTGCAATGCGGTGACGCAGAACTCGTCGCCTGCGTCGCGGGCGATACCAACCAAGTCGACACCTTCCGTAAAACGCTGCAGGGCTTTTCCCGTTTCGCGCAAGACGCAGTGTATCCCTACGGAGCCGGCGGTCCCAACGCGTCGTTCGCCTTGATCACGCAACACTACATGGACCGCTATCAGGCGACGCGCGCGGATTTCGGGCGCATCTGCGTGGCGCAACGAGACAATGCCATGCAGTTCGGCCAGGCACTTTTGCGAAAGCCGTTGACCCTGCAGGCCTATCTCGATGCCCGGGCGGTGGCTGACCCCATCCATCTGTTCGACTGTGTGATGCCTTGTGCCGGCGCTGAGGCATTCCTGGTGTGCCGCGAACAAACCGCCTGCGCCCTGGGGCTTCCATCCGTTCGTTTGCTCGCCACGATCGAACGCCACAACGCCTTTGCGGATGACCCCGTTCAATATCGTGGCGGCTGGGCCAAGGATGCCGATGAGCTATGGGCCATGTCGGGCGTCACCCCAGGTGACATCGACCTGCTCGAAACCTATGACGATTATCCAGTTATTTCCATGATGCAGTTCGAGGATCTGGGGTTCTGCCAGAAAGGCGAGGCGCCGGCCTTTGTGCGAGCGCATGATTTAACGGTTGCGGGTGACTTTCCGCACAATACCTCTGGCGGGCAATTGTCCGTCGGCCAGGCGGGTGCGGCTGGCGGTTACCTGGGGTTGGTCGAAGCCATGCGCCAGTTGACCGGCCAGGCCATCGGGGCACAGGTGCACAATGCAAAGACGGCTGTTGTATCAGGCTTCGGCATGATCAATTACGATCGTGGTCTGGCGTCGGCTGCGGCCGTGTTGGCCGCCGTATGAGTGTGCCGGTCTCACCCCCGCCACGCCGCAATCCAGTCGCCCGTACGGGTATGCCAGCGCTGCTGTCCGCGCAGCGCAGCCGCGCCACCCATGGTCTGACCGCCGCAGCGGCCCAGGGGCTATTCTGCCTGCAGGTCTGCTCGGATTGCGGGACCAGGCAATATCCACCGCGCGAGGCGTGTTCCCATTGCCTGTCCGCGAAACTTCCGTTTCGGGACGTCGACCGAGCGGGCGTTGTCGTGGTCGACACGACGATCCGTATTGCCGGCGAAATATATTTCCGCGAGCGCACACCTTGGCGCATCGGCACCGTTCAACTGGACTGTGGCCCTATCGTGATCGCGCATCTGCACGGCGATGTTTCGCAAGGCAGCCGGATCCGTATGGAACTGTTGACCGATAAGGCGGGAGCCCCTGCCATGTTCGCAATGCCAGCAGTCAACACACCAGCGATGCAAGATGATCGACAGTATCGCGAATTCACCTGCGACCCGAAGTTCCGCCGTGTGCTCGTTACCGACGGACGCACCGAAATTGGCCAGGCGTTGGTCCGCGCCCTCAGCGATGCCGGCGCGCGCAAGGTGTTCGTTGGGATCGCCAATCCCTGGAAGCCATTCGCGGGCAAACAGTCACTGGCGCGGGCCGAAAATGTCGAATGCGTGCAGCTCGATGTGACGGACACTGCCTCGGTCGTGGAATGTGCCGCCCAGATCGGCGCCCGCGTCGATATCCTCGTCAACACCACCGAACACATTCGCCTGGGGGGTCTTATGGATCAAACCGGCATCGGCATCGCGCGCGAGGCGTTGGAACTGCGCAGCTTGGGTCTGATGCGTCTTGCGCAGTCGTTCGGACCGATCATGCGTGCTCGCGGTGCAGACGGCGTCGACTCCGCCTGTGCTTTTGTCAATCTTCTGGCGGCGCACGCTTTGATGAACTGGCCGAGCTACGGTGCCTCTTCCGCGGCAGAGGCTGCGGCGCTGTCGATGTCGCAATGTCTGCGCAGCGAACTTCGACACGGCGGCATTCGCGTCGTCAACATGTTCGTCGGCCCATTGGAGACGGAGTGGTATCAGAATGCGCCGCCACCCAAGGTCTCGCCAGCCACGCTGGCGCGCGCCGTCGTACAGGCTTTGTGCTCCGGCCAGGAAGATTGCTTTGTGGGGGAGGTGGCGCGCGACTTGCGTGCTCGTCTTGCAGCAAATCCCAAGGCGCTCGAACGCGAGCTGGGTGCTGCATGACCGACCTGCTTGAATTCGCAGCCGCCATCGCCGCCGGCACCATCCGTGTCGTGGATCTGACGCAGACGCTGACGCCGGAATTTCCCGTCTTGGCGCTTCCGCCGGAGTTCGGTCAATGCGCGCCCTTCCGTATGGAAACGGTGTCGCGTTACGACGCGCGCGGCCCGGCCTGGTATTGGAACAACATCTCTCTCAACGAGCACACTGGCACGCATTTCGACGCCCCGATCCATTGGATCTCAGGGCGCGACTTGCCAGCCAATGCGGTCGACACGATCCCCGTGCAGAACTTCGTCGCACCGGCTGTGGTGATCGACTGCGCCGCTCAATCTGCAGCCGATGCCGATTTCTTGCTGACGATTACGGATATTCAGGATTGGGAAGCAACCCATGGCCGTATTCCCGCCAGAAGTTGGTGTCTTTTGCGTACTGACTGGTCGCGGCGCGATGCAGTCGATTACGCCAATCTTCGCGATGATGGCGCCCATACCCCAGGCCCCGCGCCAGAGGCTGTGCGCTTTCTGGTCGAACAACGCGACGTGCTCGGCTTCGGCACTGAAACCATTGGAACCGATGCTGGCCAGGCGCATCTGTTCAATCCGCCGTTTCCGGCACATTTCTACATGCACGGCCGCGGACGTTACGGGCTGCAATGCCTTACCAACCTCGATCAACTGCCTGCCGTGGGAGCTGTCATCTTCGCCGCACCGCTGAAAATTCGTGGTGGCTCAGGAAGTCCCCTGCGCGTTATTGCCTTGGTGCCGGGCACATGAGCGGTATCGCGCTCGTCACGGGCGGCGCATTTGGCATTGGTGCCGAGATTTCCAGGCAGTTCCTAGACGCGGGCTATGAGGTCATCGCTCTGTCGCGAGAGCTGCCGGATTGGTCGCATCCCCGATTGCACGCTGCAGCGATCAATTTGCTCGATCCTGTGGCCACCAGAGCCTGCGCTGCCGAATGGGCCGCGAAGTTTGCGATCACCCATATTGTCCACAACGCCGGCGCCATCCGCCCCGCATTGCTGGAAGGCGTCGTTGACGCCGATCTCATGGCACTCACGCAACTTCACCTCGGGGCCGCACTTCAGATCGTGCAAACCTGCCTTCCCGCCATGCGCCACGCAGGCTTTGGCCGCATTGTGATGATTTCCTCACGCGGAGCCCTCGGCCTTGCCACGCGCTCTGCCTATGCGGCCACGAAATCTGGCATGATCGGGCTGGCGCGAACCTGGGCGCTTGAACTCGCAGGCGACGGCATCACGGTCAATGTTGTGGCGCCCGGTCCGATTGCCGGCACCGACATGTTCCACCAGGTGGTGCCAAAAGGAAGCGAGCGTGTGCTGGCCGCAGCCGTTCCGGTCAAACGCCTTGGCCGCAGCGATGACGTGGCCCGCGCGGTCATGTTCTTTGCAGATGGCGCCAACAGCTTCGTCACCGGCCAGGTCCTGTATGTGTGTGGCGGCGCCAGTGTTGGCACAATGACGATATGAAAGAGGGAGAGGTCGCATGTTTGGTAAATTGCTGATGTCGTCGATGATACTGGGGGCACTTGCCGTGCCACAGCTGGCCATGGCCCAGATCAAGATCGGCGTGGTCGCCTCGGCGTCTGGCCCCACCTCGGTTGTTGGCATTTCACAAAAGAACACAGCGGCCTTGTTGCCCAAAACCATGGGCGGCCTTGCCGTCGAGTATATCGTGCTCGATGACGCCAGCGATTCCACCCAAACCGTCCAACTGTTCAAGAAGCTGATTTCCGACGACCACGTCGACGCCATCATCGGCCCGTCGGGCTCGCCCAATGCGGTCGGTGTGATCCAGTTCGCAGCCGAAGCGCATACGCCGGTCCTGGCGCCTGTCGGCACCACCGCCGTCGTGTTGCCGATGGATGACGTGAAGAAATGGATCTTCAAGACCACCCAGAACGACGATCTGATCGCCGCAGCCCTGGTCGAACACATGCAGAAAACCGGGATCAAGACGGTCGGTGTGTTTGCCGCCAACGATCCGTACGGACAAGGCTGGGTCAAGACCTTTGCCGGATTGACCGACAAGGCCGGGATCAAGACGATCGGCACCGAATATTTTCAACGCACCGATACCTCCGTCACCGCACAGTCGCTGAAACTGCTTGCTGCCAACCCCGATGCCATCCTTGTCGCCGCCGCCGGCGGGCCCACTGTGCTGCCTGAGACCACGCTGGTGGACCAGGGATATCGCGGCAAGATCTACCAAACCCATGGCGCCGCCACGCCCGACTTTCTCAGGCTTGGCGGTCGCAAGGTGGAAGGCACCATTTTGGCTGCAAGCCTGATGCTGGTGATGGATGATATCAGCGACAGCGTGCCATCCAAGAAGGTCGCGGCCGAGTATATCGCGGCCTATACCAAGATGTATGGCGTGGCGCCCGCCACGTTCGGCGCCAACGTGTTCGACGGCGGGCTGTTGCTGTCGGCCGCGGTTTCGATTGCGCTGCAAGCAGGCAAACCTGGCACCATCGCGTTTCGTGACGCGCTGCGCACGGCACTTGAGCAGACTCACGAGATCGTGGGGCCACAGGGCGTCTACAACATGTCGGCTGCAGATCACTCAGGCTTTGACACGCGCGGTCGTGTGCTGCTGGTGGTGAAGGGCGGCACGTGGCATCTGCTGCAATAGCACTTGGGAGCCAGCCGATGCTCGATGACATCCGCCCGCGAAGCCACCCAGTCACGGCTGACGGGCAACTGCCGCCAGAGCGCACCGAAATTCGCATCTGGCTGCGGTTGCTGTCTTGCACGACGCAGATCGAAAAGATCATCAAGTCGAAGCTGCGCCAGGAGTTCGCAACCTCGCTGGCGCGGTTCGACGTGCTGGCACAACTCGACCGGTTCCCCGACGGGCTTTCGATGTCCGAGGTTTCCCGCCACCTGATGGTGTCAAACGGTGCGATCACCGGCCTGGTCGACAAGCTCGAGTCAAGCGGCTTGGTGGTGCGCGAGGATCACGCGCAGGACCGTCGTACTGTGGTTGTGCGATTGACCGAGCAAGGTCGCAGCCAGTTTCGTCGCATGGCGCGACGGCACGAAGAGTGGATCGTGTCCCTGGTGGGCGATCTCTCGCGGGAGGCGCAGTCGGAATTGCTCCGCGATCTCACCTTGCTCAAGCGATCGTTGGTGATGGAGTAAGCAACGTTAAAGGAGAGACGGCTATGGACGGCAAGCAGGGCGCTCCCAGCTGGAGCGAAGCAGAATACCGGCTACGCGTGCAACTCGCCGATTGCTATCACCTGGTCGATTATCTCGGCTGGACCGAGATGATCTTCAACCACATCTCCGCCCGGCTGCCCGGTGCCGCCGCTCATTACCTCGTCAATCCTTTCGGCCTCAACTACAACGAGGTCACGCCTGAGAACCTGCTCAAGGTGGATCTCGATGGCAATCTGGTGGAGCCTTCTGCATACGCGCCAAATCCGGCCGGGTTCGCCTTGCACAGCGCCATCCATGGCGCCCACGACCATTTGCACTGTGTGATCCACACGCACACGACGGCGTTGTCAGCGATTGCATTGAAGCAATCAGGCTTCAGTCACGATGATTTCTACGGTGCGCAGATCTTTGGCCGCGTCGCCTATCACGCTTTCGAAGGCATCACGCTGTTCGCCGAGGAGCGAGCGCGCATGCTGGCCAGCATGGGCGAAAAGAACGTGCTGGTGTTGCGCAACCACGGCTTGGCGGTTGCTGAACGCGATATTCCCGGCACTTTCATGCTGTTGTGGACATGCCAGCGTGCGGCCGAAATCCAGTGCCAGGCGGCGGTTCTGCCTGGGCCCAATGTCACGCTCGACGATACCGTCAAGCAACGCTGCGCCGACCTCGCGGCCGGGCTCGTGCAAAACGCGGCGTTCGCGCAGACTTTGTTCGATGCCACGGTGCGCCGCATGCGCGCGAGCCAGTCCACTAGATAGGATCACTTACGAATTCTTGTAGTTCAGACCAACCACCACGAGAGCAACAATCCCAGTTACAACGGCGAAACTTAAATCTCCCACGCTTTTAGAAACTTCAATAATATTTGCGCAGGATATGAGCAAAAGAGCTGATACAAACAGAATGAATTGCTTATCACGCTTCAATAAACGATTCCGGAATATGATATATATGAGAACGATAGCACCAAGTAAATAAAAGCCTGCGGTTATAAGTTGTTTTAATATAAGCATAGCTTCCTCTTCTCTCAAAATTTTCAAGTTTTCGAACTTAAAATCAATTCATATCGGGTCCCGCGGATATGACCTGTACATATTTTGTGTTTCATGGAGTTTTCGTCATATCGCCGCCGATTATGCGTCTCGCTGGTCAGTTGCATCGATCAAGCAGACCGCGTGAACACAGGTTTGCACTGCCACCTCGGCGGGATCTCGATATTAAGGCTGGCGATTCCTCGGAACATCGAAACCCGCCGACATCGCGCTGGCGCGTGCGGCGGCGGTCAGCCGGCGGCGGTGGGGTGCAGCGAGGTTCCCGATTTCTTGTGCTTGGTGGCGGGCTGAACCGGCGCGGGTTTGAGGGGAGCAGGCTTTGCCGCCGCCACCTTCACAGGTTTCGTCGCAGCTGGTCGCGACGGGATGTGAGGAGCTGCATGCAACACCGGTAGCGTGTCTCCGCCGGCGCGAAACACCGGGCTGCGCGGTGCTGCCTGCACCGGGGTTTGTGGGCCAGAGGGCGCGGACTGGCCTGGCACCGAGCGCCCCAGCAGTGATCTGGTGACCAATGACGCGGGAGCTGCTGCCACCGCAGGAGTTGGTGTCGCCGTCTGAGTGGGCATGATCGGCGCGGGCGCCGTGGGCACGATCGGCAGAGGCGTCGCGGCCAGCGGCGTGGGAAGCGCGAGGGCTGGGCGAGGCCGAACCAATGTCGGCGCTGCCAGATTGCGTTGCGGCGGGCTGCTGGTGGTCGATTTCGCACCAGGTGGCGCTGACAGCGTTTCGCTGGTGATTGGCTGCGCGAAGGCCGCGGCAGCGAACATCAACCCCGGCACCATCATCAGCCCGGCTGCCTTAATACGCCACGAAAGCCCCAGTTTCTGGCCGCCCTCCACTGCTTTTTCGATCATCGCGCTATGTCCCCGTGAGCCCTGCGTCAGGCGAAGGCCAGCATTAGCACGCCGGCGATGATCAACCCTATGCCTGCCAGATGGAGTCCGCCCAGCACTTCTCCGAACATGTAATGACCGATCACCGCGGCGGCGATATACGAAATTGCAGTGGCCGGCAGGGCCACGGAAAGCGGAATCCGGCGCAGGGCGACCATGTACAGCATGGCCGCTCCGCCGTACAGCACCAGTCCCAGCATCGTGTGCCAGTCGAACAGTTGCTGGAGGAAGTCGGGCGCGCGCGAGCCCGACTTCAGCAGCGTCTGCCCCAGCATGCTCACCACAATTGCGCCGAGCAGAACCGCCCAGTGCAGGTTCATGCCGCGCGGTCTCGCTGCGCCATCTCGCTTTTGCCGCGCTCTACCGCTCGCACGCTGCCTTGCGGCTTGCCGTTGGCCGACAGGAACGTGCGTCCGACATATTCGCCCAGCACGCCCAGGATCATCGACTGCACACCCGAGACCAGCAAGATCACCGTCATGGTCGAGGCCCAGCCAGAGGGCGTTGCATGTGTCGAAAGCGCCTCGATGATGGTGGCCACCGCGCCGATCGCGCCGAGCAGCGCCATCAGAATGCCGAGAAAGATCGCCAGCCGCAGCGGTGCCAGCGAAAAGCTGGTCGCGAGGTTGAGCCATAGCAGCACCAGCCGACGCAGATTGTAGTTGGATCTGCCCTCTGCGCGCGGCAGATGCCGCACCTCGATGCTGTCGATGCGCTGCGTCACCTGCAGCAGCAGACCGTCCACGTAAGGATAGGGTCCGCTGTATTGGGTCACCGCTTGCACCACCTGGGCCGACATGCAGCGGAACGACGACAAATACAGTCCCTTCGGCTTGTCCAGCAGCCAATCCGCCACTTTGTTGGCAAAGCGGCTGCCCAGATTGCGCCAGCCGGCATGTTCCTTCCGCGCGTAGCGCGTGTAGACCACGTCCCAATTCCCCTCGCGGGCGTGGTCGTACAGCTTCAGCACCTCCTCGGCCGGGTTCTGCAGATCGTCGTCCATGGTGATGACATACGCGCCGGAAATATGCCGCAGCCCGGTCATGACGGCGTTGTGCTCGCCGAAATTGCGCATGTGCTCGATATAGACCACGGGAACATCGGCACGCCCGAGCAAGCTGCGGCACACATCCGCTGAATTATCCGGGCTGCCGTCGTTGACCAGCACGACCTCCATCCCGCCCTCTGGACGCAACCGTGCGAGCGCTTCGACCAGCAGCGCCACAGTGGCAGCGCCGCGGTAGACGGGCACGACGATGGAGAGGCCGTAGGCATGCGAATTCATCGGGTTGGCTCCAGGGGAGGGCGAATGGCGGTGGACAGGACCGAGCCACCGGCTGGCATCGGGAACGGAAGCTGCCGCTCGAGTGCGGTCATGGCGTGAAATGTGGCATCAAGCCATGGCGGAAACGCGGCAACGTCACTGGAAGCCGTGCCGCGCGCCAGAAATTTGCGCTGCACCACCATCAGCGGCAGCAGCAGCGTGTTCCAATACCGCGTCTTCACTCTGCCAAAGCCAGCATCGCGCAGCGCTGAACCGAACCCGGCCGCGGTCACGCGGCGGGCATTGTGCACGCGGCGGTCATGGGCCGAGGCGAGCCAGCCATAGGCGGGCATGTTCACCACCAGCAGCCCGCCTGGGCGCAGCACACGGCGCATTTCTGCCAGAGCGAGCGTGGGATCGACGGCTGCGTGACACAGCACGTCGGCCGAGAACACAGCGTCGAACGCGCCATCGGCAAAGGGCATGGCATTGACGCTGCCGACCGTAACCGGTGCAGCGGCCTTGGCAGCCGCCCGTGCCGCAGCGTTTGGCTGGTATTCCAGGCCGAACCGCGCAACATCGGGCCGAACTCGGCGCAGCGTCGCCAGAAACCCGCCTGTGCCACAGCCGGCATCCAGCACATGGCCAGACACATCGCCAAGGGCTGCAACCAGCCGAGCATGCAAGGCGCGATACCACCACATCGCCGCCTCGGCTTCGTCCATCAAGGCATATTCGCCAGCTTCCATGTCGCTGTTTGACACGAACTCGCCGAGGTCGTGCAATCGGGCGTAACCGCGAGCGGAGCCGTCGCGCATGGAATATCTGACCGAACCGCCTCCGCCGCGCGGCGTCGCCACTTCGGCAGGGCCTGGCATCCGCCGCATCGTCGCGGGAAACCCCGGCCCGATGACCTATCATGGCACCAACACCTATCTGATCGATGGGCCAGACGGCACCACGGTGCTCGACCCTGGCCCAGACGACGCCCAGCATCGCGATGCCGTGCTTGCAGCCGCCGGCAAGATCGCCCGCATCTTGGTCTCCCACAGCCATATCGACCACGTCGCTGGGTTGCCTGCCTTGCGCGCGGCCACCAACGCCCCGGTCTTTGCGTTTTCGCCCGAGCTTTCGCCTGACCATCGCCTCACCGACGGCGATATCGTCGCGGGCTGGACTGTGTTGCACACGCCCGGCCACGCCCCCGATCATGTGAGCTTCGCGCGCGATGACGGCGTGGTGTTCACCGCCGACCACGTGATGGGCTGGTCGTCCAGCGTGGTCAGCCCGCCAGATGGCGACATGGCCGCGTATTTCGCCTCGCTGCGGCGCCTGCTGGCGCGCGATGACCGGCGGTATCTGCCCGGTCACGGCCCGGCGATAGCGGCACCTCGCGCATACGCCACTGTGCTGCTCGGCCATCGCCAGGGCCGGGAGGACGCGATCCTGACGGCTCTTGCGATGGGACCTCATGCGGTCGCGGCGCTGGTCGACCGGCTCTATGGCGGCATCGCCTCCGATTTGCGCGGCGCTGCCACACGCAACGTGCTGGCACATTTGCTGAAGCTTGCAGACGAGGGCAGGGTGTTACAGTCCGGTGCCACTTGGAGCGCCGTTCCGATCTGATCGTTTGGCGCCATGTCAGCGCGCAAGGCGTGCTGATACGGGTGGGCGGCTGGCCATGCGCTGGCCGTTTCGACTTGCACTGGCACGGCGTTTCGCGGCAACTCAGCGCGTGTTCCACAATCTGGCCGCAGGAGGGCTGCATGACCGACGATCAGCATCACCCCCGCGGACCCTGGTCTGCCCCGCAAATCGTGTTTGCGGGGCGGGCGTCCAGCCGGATCTGACACCACTTCGTCGCTTCGGCCTCGCCTGCCCGGACTTTGTCGCGTCGGTCTGACGCTCCCCGGGATAGCAAGAGACCACCATGAGCCTCATCCATCTGCGTCGCCTTGGCGTCACATCGCCGCGGCCGCTGTTTGAAAACCTCGACCTCACCATCCACCCAGCCGACCGCATCGGCCTTATCGCTGCCAACGGCTGTGGCAAGACCACTTTGCTGCGCTGTGTCGCAGGCCAACTGGAACCCAGTGCCGGCGACATCGTCCGCAGGCGAGGCTTGCGTGTCGGCTATGTCGAACAGGACGTGCCGCCCAACTTACTCGACTTGCCGCTGGAAGAAGCCATCCGCCGCGCCTTGCCGCGCGCCGAGCGAGAGGACAACGCCTGGAAGACCGGCCTTGTGCTCGACATGCTCGACACGCCGGCGGACATGCGCCCGCGCCGCCTGTCCGAGCTCAGCGGCGGCTGGCAGCGCCTGGCGCTGATCGCCCGCGCCTGGATCACCGACCCCGACTTGCTGCTGCTCGACGAGCCCACCAACCATCTCGATCTCCAGCGGCTGGAGGTGCTGGAGAACTGGATCAACCACGCAACCGAAGGAGTCGCCATGCTGATCGCCAGCCACGACCGGCAGTTCCTCGACAGTTGCACCAACCGCACCCTGTTCCTGCGCCCGGACGGCTCGCACACCTACGCCCACCCGTTCAGCCAGGCCCGCGAACTTCTGGCCCATGACGACGCGACGCTGGAAACCAAACTGGGCCGAGACGCGCGGGAAGTGGAGCGTCTTCGCCGCAGCGCCGGCCACCTCAAGAACATCGGCATCAACAGCGGCAGCGACGTGTTGCTCAAGAAGTCCAAGCAGCTGACGGGCCGTGCCGCGGCGATGGAACAAGCGATGCGACCCGTCGCCCAGGAAAAATCCGGCGATATCCGGCTGTCCAATCGCGGCACCCACGCGAAGGTGCTGGTCTCGCTCGCCAATGTCGTCGTCGCCACACCCACGGGGCAGGCGCTGTTTCGCACCGGTGTGTTGAAAATCTTCCAGCAAGACCGCATCGTCGTGCTCGGTGCCAATGGCGTCGGCAAGTCGCAGTTCGTGCATCTGCTGCGGCGAACGATGCTGGACGGTGAAACCGTGGAGGGTGTCACCGTCAGCCCCAGCGTGGTGGTCGGCTATCTCGACCAGCAGATGTCTCAGCTCCCCGCGACAAGCTCGCCGCTCGACTACGTCACGGCCGCTTTCCGTCTCGGCGATCAGCGCAGCCGCAGCTTGCTGGCTGGCGCTGGCTTCGACATCGCCAGCCAGTCTCGCGCCATCGCCTCGCTTTCGCCTGGCCAGCGCGCGCGCCTGGGGTTGCTTGGGTTGCGCCTGGCGGAGCCGAACTTCTATTTGTTGGACGAGCCGACCAACCACATCGACATCGCCGGCCAGGAACGGCTGGAGCAGGAGATCCGCGTTCACCAGGCCACGTGCGTGTTGGTTTCCCACGACCGTTTCTTCGTCCGCGCCATCGGCACGCGGTTTTTGCGGATCGAGAAGGGCCGCATGATGGAGGTGGACGAATGACAGCGCCCGCAACGACAGGGCAGCATTTATGGGCAGCTGGGAAAGCAAGATCCGCTCGCCCATGGCCGCGGACTGCTGCTGGAGGAAATGCGTATTCCCATGCCGCAGGCCTGATGACCGGGCAGGAACGGCGAGGAGCGATCGGCATTGAACGATCGTTATTCATCATCGGAGTTTTTCAGCCGTGAAAATATTTTTCGTTTTTGCTGTCCTCGCAACCGGCGGTCTTGCGATGCTGCCGCAAACAGCCAGCGCCGCTGGCTGTGTGTCCGGGGCCGCGGTTGGCGGTGTTGCCGGCCACTTGGCCGGCCATCACAGCGTGCTCGGCGCGGCCGCCGGCTGCGCGGTGGGCCACCACGAGGCGGTCAAGCAGCAGCGCGGGGACGCCGCCACCCAAACATATCCGACGCCACGCGGCACCGCGGGGCGTCCGGACAGAAATCAGCAGTAGGCCGATCAGCAAATCCTTGACGACCGAAAACGCCATCGCCGAAACATCTGCATGACGCGGTAAAACAAAGAGCGTGATGTCGTCGACGGCCAGACGGCATCACGCGCTAACCCTCGTGCCAGGTCCGGTCTCGCAGCGTGGGTGTGGCCAGATCGGCTCGCCGTTCTGCGGGATGCCGGGCGAGCCACAGGGTGAACTGCTCCAGCACCTTGCGCGTGGGAAAGGCGAGGTCCAACGCCAATGCCTCGCTCACGCCAAACCAGCGCAGCATTTCCAACTCGCCTGACCCCGCCAGTGTGCCATCTACCATCGCTGCGTCCACCACGATGAACCGGGCGTCGAACCGCAGACTCGCGCTTGGCGGCGTGATCGCGCGGCAAAGATAATCAAACCCCGACAAATCCGGCGGAACACCCAAATGCAATCCGGTTTCTTCCTCCAACTCCCGCGCCGCGGCATGCGCCAGCGCACGGGCGAGGGGAGGGTCCTCCGGCGCCAGCCGAAGCAGCATGGCAGCCGGTGCTTCGCGCGCCACTGGTGCAATAAAATCCTCGGTATCGACGGCGCCACCCGGGAACACCAGGCGGTTCGGCATGAACCGATGGCTCGCTGCCCGCGCCCCCATCAGCACCTCGGCCTCCGTCTCGCCTTGCCGCAGCAACAGCAGGGACGCGGCGTTTCGCAGCTTGGGTGACTCGGACATCGAACTCTCCTGGTATGCCGAAGCCTTGCTCCGAGGACGCGGTTGCGCAAGGCTTGCCGGCTCCGTCGAGGAAGTCGCAAGTGCCAAGTCCGCCCGATCTCCACAAAGCCCAGATCTCCGCCATCTTGCGCGCCTGGGGCATGCCCGCGCCACAGGCAGCTGAAACCGCAGACATCCTCGGCTGGGCCGATCTGCACGGCATCGACAGCCACGGCCTGTCGATGCTCACTGCCTATGCAATCTGGCACCGCGACGGCCGCCTGGCTCTGGACGCGGTGCCCGCCATCGTCAAACAAACTCCGGTTTCCGCCGTGGTTGACGCTGGCAACGGCCTGGGCCACGTCGCTGCAGCCTTCGCCATGCGGCTTGCGGTGACCAAGGCGCAACAATCCGGCATCGGCGTCGTCTCGGTGCGCAACACCGCCCATTTCGGCGCCTGCGGCTATTACGGCATGCTCGCGGCGGACGCCGGAAAGATCGGCATGATCACCACCACCGCCGCCGGCATTTTCGTCGCCCCCACCAACGGCGCCGCAGGCCGGCTGGGCACCGACCCCTGGTGCCTGGTCGCCCCCGCCGAGCCTGGCCGTCCGTTCATGTTGGACATGGCCACCACCACCGTTGCTTTCGGCCGCGTCCGCAACAAGCTCAACGAAGGCTTGCCCACACCTGCTGGCTGGGTGCTTGATCGCCAGGGACATCCGAGCACCGACCCGCGCGATCCGGCCGAAAATGGCGGTTTTCTGACCTCGCTCGGTGGGTCGCCGGAAAACGCCAGCTACAAGGGCTACGGCCTGGCCATGATGGCCAACATCCTGGCTGCTGGCCTCAGCGGTGGCAGCTTCCCGTCTGATCCCGGCCACGCCCGCGGCCCCACCATCAACCTCAGCCATTTCTTCCTCGCCATGGACCCTGGCATGTTCCGCGACGCCGAGGAGTTCCGCGCCGATGTCGCTCGCTTCGCCCAGTCCATGCGCGACACGCCGCCGATCGACCCAGCCCAACCGGTGATGGTGCCAGGCGATCCGGAACGCGCCACCGCCGCTCGCCGCAGCCGTTGCGGCATTCCCATCGCCGCTGGATTGCGGGCGCAGATCAAAGCGCTCGCCGATGCCGCCGGTGCGGACTGGTTGCTCGGGTAAGCGCGCGCGTCGGATGCCGGCACCGGTTTGGCGGGCGACGCTCTGGCTCGGCGAACCGCATCCGGACACGTGCTGCGCGGTGCCCGAACATCGGCTGGGTGCCGGATTTCCGGGCCCTGATCCGCGGCATCCTGGCAAATCAAGCTTTCCCGCTTGCATCTCGGCTTGCCGGCCCGCTATACGCCGAGTCCGCGTGACCGGTCGGGATCGGTCGCGCCATTGGAGTTTTCGTGACATGAAGCCGGGCATTCACCCCGAATACCACTACGTGACCGTCATAATGACTGATGGCACCGAGTATCGGACTCGCACCTGTGCGGGCAAGACCGGCGATGTGATGCGCTTGGACATCGATCCGAAGTCGCATCCCGCGTGGACCGGCATTCAGCGCATGATGGATACCGGCGGCCAGATCGCCAAGTTCAACAAGAGATTCGCAGGGCTGGGTGACAAGAAGAGCTAATTGCTTTTCACATATCTCGCTTGCTCTATCAAAACGCCGTCCCTTGAACAAAGGGGCGGCGTTTTCCATTTGTGATGTATCCGAGACGCCCTGTCGGGGTTTCGGTGACTGACAGCGTCGGCCCTTTTGGCGGCGCGCAAGGATCCTTGCTTTTCAAGAAGGTGACACACCATGAACGCGACAAATCTGTCTCCCCTGTTCCGCACCGCCATCGGTTTCGACCGCCTGGCACGTCTTGTTGACACCGCGGCCAGTGTGGACGTGTCCTATCCCCCATACAACATCGAGAAGACCGGCGAGGACAGCTACCAGCTGACCATGGCGGTGGCCGGTTTCGGCCCCGATGACATCGAGCTGACCGTCAAGGAGAACACGCTGCTGATCGCCGGCCGTGTGGCGCCCGAGGCGGCCCGCGCAGAACTGCTGTATCGCGGCATCGCTGGCCGTGCGTTCGAGCGTCGTTTCGTGCTCGCCGAACACATTGTCGTCGATGGTGCCGATCTGCGAAACGGGCTTCTGAACGTTGGCCTGAAGCGGGTCGTGCCGGAGTCGAGCCGTCCGCGCAAGATCGCCATCAACGGCGCATCCGCCGCTCCGAGCCTGGCCAACGATGCCCAGCCGGCCGCCCAGGCCGCGTAAGGGTCGGAGGCACTGTGCGGGGACCGGGCGACCGGCCCCCGTTCACACCGATTACGACTTTTTGAAAAAGGCCTCTGCCGCATTGCGGTGGCGGCCTTTTTTGTCAATATCGGCTTCGACCCGCAGGATTTCCGCGCGCAACTCGGAAATATACTCTTCCAGTTCGGACACGCTCAGCCGGTCCAGGCGCAACGGCTCGAGCCGTTGCGGGCGAGGCGTCGGGGTATCGTCGTCCAATAGCATGATTTTTCTCCGGTTCGGCGGGCAAATATGGGATGCTGCGGCTTGACCGGTCCGTCAACCGCGGTCCATATCGCGCACTTTCCCGCATATCTCTGGCAGGCACGCCGCGGGCTCCAGGCCTGCCGTCACTGTTCGCCCCGCCTCGCGAGGCCAGAAGGTTTACTGCCATGACACTGCCACTGATGCCAAAGGCCACCGCCGTGTGGCTGATCGAAAAAACCGCTCTGACCTTCACCCAGATCGCCGATTTCTGTGGCATGCACCCGCTCGAGGTGCAGGCCATCGCGGACGGAGAAGTGGCCCAGGGCATCGTCGGCTACGACCCGGTCGCCAACAGCCAGGTGTTGGCCGACGAGATCAAGCGCTGCGAAGCCAACGAGACTCTGCGGCTGCATCTACTGGCCAGCACCATGCCGCAGCCCAAGCGCGGCCGTGGTGCACGCTACACGCCGGTGGCCAAGCGCAACGACCGCCCCGATGGCATCGCCTTCCTGCTGCGCAACTACCCGCAGCTGACCGAGGCGCAGATCGGCAAGCTGATGGGCACCACCAAGGACACGATCCAGAAGGTGCGCGACCGCACACATTGGAACTCGACCAACATCAAGCCGCGAGACCCCGTCATCCTCGGCCTGTGCACCCAGGGTGATCTCAACGCCATGGTGAATGCCGCCAACGAGCGCTTGGCCCGCGAGGGTCGTGCTGTACCCCCAATGCCGATGCCGGAAGCGGACGAAGCAGCCTGAAAAAATTCTACCCGGCAGCGGCTTGAAACAATTCCAGCCAGGCCTGATGCGGCCTGGCTGGAAAAGCGAAACCGCCGGATTGATGGCGAACCCCAGGCGCGAACGAATCTTAGTTGACGGTTTCCGCCCTCAACCGGTCCATCTCCTCTTTCAGTCGCAGTTTCTCGAGCTTGAGTTTCGATAGTGCACCACTGTCCGGTCGCGGCCGCTGATCTTCGTCGGTGATGCGGGTCTCGAGGCTGGCGTGGCGGGTCTTCAGGCTCTCGATACGGGACTGCAAGTTCATGGTGCCTCCGCTGCGGAACTGACATGCAGGTGTGCATGCCATAAAATGGTAACGCCATCGCCCTTGCGTATGCCACAGCAATCGCTAACCCATGGTAAACGCACGACGTGGCCTTCATTAAAGACGTGTTAACAGGACCCTGGATGCTCACTGACCGCGACTCCCTGCTCCGCAAGCTCCACGAACTGCGTAGTGAGCACCGAGATCTCGACACGGTCATCGCGCGCACCGTGGAAGCCGGGCCGCTCGACCAACTGCACATCCAGCGACTCAAGAAACGCAAGCTGCTCCTCAAGGACGAGATCGCGTGGCTGGAATCCCGCCTGATTCCAGACTCCATCGCATGAACCCATTGGTGGGCGTGATCATGGGCAGCCAGTCGGACTGGGCGACCCTGGAACATGCGGCGCAGACGCTCGAACGGCTGGGAATTCCCTTCGAGGCGCGGATCATCTCGGCGCACCGCACGCCGGACCGGCTCGCAGCCTATGCAAAGGCCGTGCGTGGGCGAGGCCTGCGCGTCCTCATCGCCGGCGCCGGCGGTGCCGCCCATTTGCCGGGCATGGCCGCGGCCTTTACCCCGCTGCCCGTGCTGGGCGTCCCCGTCGAAAGCCACGCGCTGAAAGGCATGGACAGCCTGCTGTCGATCGTCCAGATGCCGGCGGGCATCCCCGTGGCGACCTTTGCCATCGGCCGTCCCGGTGCCATCAACGCAGCTCTGTTCGCGGCCGCCATCCTGGCCGGTGGCGATGTGGCGTTGGCGGCCCGGCTCGACGCCTGGCGCGCCGCACAGACCGACGCAGTCGCTGAACGCCCTGAATGAGCGCGCTGCCACCTGGCTCCATCATCGGAATCGTCGGCGGCGGCCAACTCGGCCGCATGTCCGCCATGGCCGCCGCCCGCCTCGGCTATCGCTGCCATATCCTGACGCCCGAGCCTGACAGCCCGGCAGCCCAGGTCAGTGCAGGCGTCACCATCGGCGATTTCGAGGACCCGGCTGCGCTGCGCGAGTTTGCCGCGCATGTCGACGTGATAACCTTCGAATTCGAAAACATCTCGGCCGAAGGGCTCGATCTTCTGGCCTCGCTCAAACCGGTGCGCCCTTCGCCACACGTGCTGCGTATCAGCCAAGACCGCATTGCCGAAAAATCCTTTCTAAATGCATCTGGCGCCCCCACGGCGCCCTGGCGCCCGGTCGCAAGCCTGGCCGAGCTGGAAGCGGCGGTTGCCGTCCTCGGCCTGCCAGCCATCCTCAAGACCACGCGGCTGGGATACGACGGCAAAGGCCAGGCCTTGCTGCGAACGCCTGGCGAACTGGCCGCGGCTTGGCACGAACTTTCCCCTAAGCCGCTGGTGCTTGAGGGTTTCGTGGATTTTGCCTGCGAAATCAGCGTGATCGTCGCCCGGAGTGAGGATGGCGCGACGGTGGCGTTTGACGCGGTGGAGAACACGCATCGTGACCATATCCTCGACACCACCCTGGCCCCGGCTCGGATCGGAGCCCCTTTGGCAGAGGCGGCGCAGGCTCTGGCCTGCCATATCGCCGAGCGACTGGAACTGGTCGGGCTGCTCGCGGTCGAGATGTTCGTAGCCTCCGACGGGCGCGTGCTTGTCAACGAGATCGCGCCGAGGCCCCATAATTCCGGCCACTGGACGATCGACGCCTGTCCCGCCAGCCAGTTCGAACTTCACATCCGCGCCGTAGCCGGCCTGCCTTTGCCGCCGGCGATACGCCATTCGGATGCCGTGATGAAGAACCTGGTCGGCGTGGCCGAGACCGAGCTCTGGCCGCAGATCCTTGCCACCCCCGGCCTCATCCCGCATCTCTACGGCAAGCGCGAAGCCCGCCCCGGTCGCAAAATGGGCCACGCGACACGGCTGTTCCCCCGCGGTGCTTTGCCTGGCCCGTTTGGCGTCGCCGCAGCGCTCGGCCCGCTCGGCGCTCCCTAAACTGCGGCGGTCGGTCTCCAAGACATAAACCGTGTTAACCTTGCCTTAACCATACACGCGTAGTCTGCAACCGTTGTTGTAGGGAATCGGATATGGACCGGGCAGTGCTCCTCGCGCGCGGTGAACAGCAGGTTGCGTCGGGTTTACTGCAGGATGCTGCGGCCACCTATCGCAGCATTTTGGCCAACGCACCGCGCGATCCCGTGGCACTCAGCAATCTGGGCGCTGTCCTGAATGCCGCCAAATGCCACGAAGCGGCGGAGGCCGTGTGTCGGGTGGCCCTCTCCGTGCAGCCTGACTATTGGGCAGCGCTCGGCAATCTCGGCACAGCGCTGCACCGCCAGCAGCGCCATGACGAGGCCATCGCCGCATACATCGCGGCCCTGAAGGTCAATCCCACCTATGCCGATGGTCTCACCAACCTCGGCGTGGCGCTCGCCGAGAGATGGCGGATGGCGGACTCCCTGGCCGTGCACGACATGGCAGTGCTGGTGGCGCCGGAGGATGCCGAAATTCGCTGCAATCGGGCAATAGCCCTGCTGACGGCCGGCGATTTTGCCCGCGGTTTCGCAGAGAACGAATGGCGGTGGCGCACGCCGGCAATGGCACCCCACGCCCTCGGCGGCCCGCTCTGGCGCGGTGAGGATCCAGCCGGCAAAACTATCCTGTTGCACGACGAAGGCGGCTACGGCGACACGTTGCAGTTCGCCCGCTTTGCGCCGTTGCTGGCAGCCCGCGGGGCCCGCGTCCTGCTGCGCATACAGCACCCGTTGGTCCGATTGCTGGCTCGCAGCATGCCCGAAGTGACAGTGCTGTCCAAGAACGACCCGGTCCCCGTCCATGATCTGCAATGCCCGATGGTCAGCCTGCCGCTGGGTTTCGCCATCACCGTCGACACGGTTCCCGGCACGACACCGTATGTTTGGGCGCCGCCCGAAGGGATTGCCGCATGGCGCGCGCGGCTAGGTACGGGGAAGCCCGGTCTGAGAGTGGGTTTGGTCTGGGCGGGTGCGTCGCGATCGCATATGCCGCAGGCCCAGGCGATGGACAGCCGGCGCTCGATGGCGCTGAAACAGTTCGCCCCTCTCGCTGAAATTCCCAATATCCGTCTCGTCAGCCTGCAGATGGGCGGTGGAACTGAGGTGGCGGAAGCACCCCAGGGTCTGCAGCTTCTCGACCCAATGTCCGAGGTGTCCGATTTCGACGATACTGCTGCCCTCGTCGCCAGTCTCGACCTCATCATTTCAGTCGACACCGCCGTCGCCCATCTCGCCGGCGCCCTTGGCCGGCCGGTCTGGGTGCTGTCACGCCACGACGCCTGCTGGCGCTGGCTCGCAGGACGGTCGGACAGTCCATGGTACCCGACGCTCAAGCTCTTCCGCCAGCGCCAGCCAGGCGACTGGGACAGCGTCATGGCCGACGTGGCCGTCGCTCTCCGGCATCGCCAGCTCGAAAATACGTAGCGCTCTAATACCAGCCCGCCTTGATGCTGGAAGAGTCAGCACCACGCGGGCTGGTATTAGAGCGTGATGACCAAAGGTGGAATCACTGAACCGTCTGAATCACGCGATAAAACAAAGGGCTGGAGCGGAATGACGTCGCCTATCAGACCTCATCCCGCTCGAGCCAACCGTCGCGGCCGCCGCGCGCCGTGGCCGCCCGGTTGTGTCGCCACGCGGAAAATCGTCATCGGCAGGTTTCGCGCTCACTTTGGCCGATGGCGGCCCAGACGAGCAGGACAACAAGTTCGAGCGCCCCTGACGATTGTGCCGCTCAGATCACCCCAGGTGGTCCGGGCCCAGCACCATAAGGTGTTTTGCGAAATTGACTGTGTCCGCACCGGGGCCGTGATAAATCGTGTGAGTGAGACAAACACCGGACGCACCGGCCGCCAGGAGCTTCAGCATGCGCATTGCAACGCTTTTCGCTGTTCTTCTGGGCGCCAGCGTGGCCCAGGCGGCTGAGCCGATCCGGATTGGTGTCAACACCGTGCTCAGCGGACAGTTTCCCGATCGCGGCCTGTCCGAGCTGTACGGCGCGCAGATGGCGATGGACCGGATTAACCAGGCGGGCGGCGTGCTCGGCCGTATGCTGGAGGCGTACTACGTCGACAACGGCTGCAAGCCCGAGCAGGGGATCGCGGGCACAAAGCGGCTGATCGAGCAGGCGCATGTGCCAGTGGTGATCGGCGCCCTTTGCACGCCGGTGACCCATGCGATCATGCCGATCATGGCCGAGGCCCAGGTGCCGCTGGTGATCGCAACATCGGCCGGGCAGGATTTCGTCGACGCGTCCGGCGTGGGTGGCAACGACTACGCGTTCAAGACCATTCCCTCCGATCTCGACATCGCCAGCGGGCTGGTGAAGTTCTGGGCGGCGGCCGGGATCAAATCGGTCGCGATGGTGGCCGACGCGGACGGGTTCCAGCAGGCCAATGCGCGCTCCATCGCCAAGGCGACGCGAGAGGCGGGCATCGGTATCATGTCCGAGACGAAGCTGCCGGCGTCTGGCGTGGATTTCCTGGCATTGCTGAAGTCGCTGCAGGCGGCCAACCCCGAAGCGTTAGTACTCAATCTCGGCCCGTCCAACGCCGCGTTCTTTCGCGCCTTCGAGGCCTCGGGCTGGAAGCTCCCGGTGTCCGGGCGGATCGATCTGGCGGGCGCGCAAAGCGCCGTTTCGCCTGCATTCCGCGATGGCGGCGGCCTGGCGAACGTGACCACGGTGGCGGTGTTCTCGCCTGCGGTGACCCTGCCTGCGGTGCAAGACTTCATCGCCGCCTACCGCCTGCGCACCGGCCAGGCGCCGACCCAGCGGCCATTCTTCGTCTATGAGGCTGTGTACCTGGTCGCCGACGCCATCCAGCGCGCCGGGTCGGACAGGCCGGATGCGATCCAAAAGGCGCTCAAGACGAGCGTGCTGCCCTCCATGCTCGGCGGCACCTACGCGCTGGACGACCACAACCACGCGCACACGCCGCTGTTCATCCTGGCCCTGCGCGAAGGCAAACCCGTAGTGCTTGCCACGGAGTAATCGTGCTTGCCGCGGAGTGGCTGCGACCGACCGGACGCCTTGATCAGGCTGGCTCGGAGACCAGGATCGGCAGGGTGAAGGCGTTGATAACGGGTATGGCCGCGTCGAACCGGGCGAGCTGCACCAGGCAGGTCTGCGCGCTGCAGCCTTGGGACAGGCCGGAGGCGCCGACATCGAGCGTCACCGCGTTCGGATTGCCGTGGGCTTCCAGCCCGTCGGCTGCCTGATCGAACCAGGCGCCGGTGGACAGGCGCAGCACGCCTTGCATGAGGGCGTCGCTGATGTCGGCCGCGGTGAGGCAGCGGCCGCGGTCGTTGTAGATCTCCACCAGATCATCCTGGGCAACCTAGCGGGCAGCGGCATCGGCGGGCGAGATGGTCACGCGCTCCCGGCCGTGGGTTTTGCCGGCCTGGCTGTGCGGCCTGTGGTCGAGCTGGCTGTGCAGGCGGCGGCTCGGCTGGTCGGAAATCATGTGCAGCGGAAACCGCGCGGTGGCGGCAGCACCCAGCCATTCGGCCGGCTCTCGCCACACGGGGGGGGCCGGGGCAATCGGGCAGGCCGAACCCTGCGACCGTTTCGGAGAAGATCTCGATCCGGCCGAAGGAGGTGATGAGCGGATGCGCCGCCGGGTCGGCGCGGCCACTTCGGTGTAGTCGATGATGCCGGCCTGCTGGAGCACGTCGTAGCTCGGCAGTGTCACGCCGGCGCGGGCGGCGCGGGGAATGCAGTCTTCATACATGCGCCGAAGCCAGCCATCGGCGTCGCGGCCCTCGGTGAAACGCTCCCCGGCTCCCCGGCGTTCGGTAAAAATCGAGTAGCCGTCGCGCGATTCCGCAAGCGGCCGGGTCACCTGGTCCATCGCCACCATATAGCCTCCGAGGCTGGCGTAGCCGATATCGCGACGCTCCATGGCGGTCGTGGCCGGCAGCACGATGTCTGCGCGCTTGGCAGTTGGGGTCCAGAACTGCTCATGCACCACGATCGTGTCGGGTTTCGCCCAGGCCCGCTGCAGGCGATTGAGGTCCTGGTGGTGGTGGAACGGATTGCCGCCGGCCCAGTACACCAGGCGGATATCCGGATAGGCGTGGATGCCGCCGTTATAGGTGAAACGGCCGCCGGGGTTGAGCAGCATGTCGGCGATGCGGGCAACCGGGATAAAATTGCGCATCAGGTTCTCGCCCTGCGGCAGGGTGGGCCCAGCGAACCGGGCATGCGCGCTGCCCACCGAATTCATGGCGCCGTAGCCGAGGCCGAAGCCGCCGCCGGGCACGCCGATCTGGCCCAGCATGGCGGCCAGCGTGATCAGCATCCAGAACGGCTGCTCGCCGTGCGAGGCCCGTTGTAGCGCCCAGGCGATGTTGAGCATGGTGCGGTGGGCCGCCATGTCACTGGCCAACTGCACCATGGTGGCGGCCGCAACGCCTGTGATGCCGGACGCCCATTCGGGGGTTTTGGCGATCCCGTCGGAAGCACCCGTGAGATACGCCAGGAACCGCTCGTAGCCCACCGTGCAACGCGCCAGGAACACGGTGTCCACCTTGCCGGAGCGGTGCAGCTCGAAGGCCAGCGCCAGCATCATCGCCGTGTCGGTGTTGGGGCGGATCTGCACCCATTCATGTGCCGCTCCGGTCTCAAGGTTGTCGCGCACCGGGCCGATGTTGACAAAGCGGGTGCCGCGCCGGGCCATGGCCTGCAGCGCCTCGCGGACCCGGTGGCTGCCGGGTCCGCCGGCGGAAACCCGGGCATTCTTGGCGGGGACGCCGCCGAAGGTTACAAACAGATCGGTGGCCTGCGCCATCACCTGCCGCGAGGTGGCGCCGCTGGTCATGTCCTCGAGCGATCCCACGATATGCGGCAGCACGACGCGACCGGCACCGAGGCTGTAGCTGTCGGTGTGGCGGACGAAACTGCCGATCGCGTTGAAGAAGCGATGCACCAGGCCCGGAACATGGTGGAAACGCCCGGCGCTGGACCAGCCGTAGGAGCCGGCGAAGATCGCGCTATTGCCATGCGCCTGACGAACCCGGCTGATTTCGGTGGCGACCAGCGCTGCGGCCTGTTCCCATTCGACCTCGACGAAATCCTCCCCGCCGCGTTGCGCGGTGGCGTTGCCTGGCCCGCCTTCGAGCCAACTGCGCCGCACCGCGGGCCGGCGAACGCGCAGGGCTGTGACGTCATCATGCAGCTGGAACAGGCCGATCGGAGAGGGATCCGGATCGCCGGACAGCGCCTGCAGGCGCGGTGCCGCATCGGTCCCGGCGATCTCATAGATACCCCAATGGGCGGCCGTGTAGCGCAAGGAGGGTGACCCAATCCTCATCGGTGCAGTCAGGCAGCTTCGGGCAAAGGCGAAGGCCGCGACAAAGCCTTCTGCGTGCTGCCGCGCGCGATGGCAGTATGGCTCGCCCCGGTGCGGGTGGCGCTCCGGCCCTGACGGCTGGGTCGAGGCCTTGCGCCACGGCTTCGAGTTCGGCACGCAAGCCATCGTCTGGAGCGTGATGACCGAGGGTGGAATCACCGAGAGGTCTGAATCACGCGATAAAACAAAGAGCTGGAGCGTGATGACGTCGCCTATCAGACGTCATCACGATCTAGCGTCAGGCCAGGATGAAGTCGTGGCCGGGAAAGCCACTCAACACCGGCAGCGCCACGGCGAGGCTGGCATCCGATCGAGTGACAGTTCGAAGCGCAGAGCTTGAGGTACTACGCCCAGCGCTGCATTGCCGCCGGCCCTGCAACTCCACAATTGCGTGGAAACGGATGTTTCAGGCCCTTTTTGCCTCGCGTCGCCGTGCGTGCAGAATGAATTCGGTGTAGCCGTTCGGCTGCGTGCGCCCTTTGAAAATCAGGTCGCAGGCGGCGTGGAAGGCCACGCCATTGAAGCCAGGCGCCATTGGCCGATACAGCGTGTCGCCTGCGTTCTGCTTGTCCACGACGACTGCCATGCGCCGCAGCGTCTCGTTGACCTGCACCTCGGTGACGATGCCTTGGTGCATCCAATTGGCGATGTGCTGGCTGGAGATGCGCAAGGTGGCGCGGTCCTCCATCAGGCCGATGTCGTGAATATCCGGCACCTTCGAGCAGCCGACGCCTTGGTCGATCCAGCGGACGACGTAGCCGAGGATGCCCTGGGTGTTGTTGTCCAGCTCCTGCTGGAGTTCCTCGGGCGACCAGTTTGGCCGATCGGCGAGCGGCAAGGTCAGCAACGCGTCACGCGTGGCAGGCGGGCGCTTTGCCGTTTCGGTCTGCCGTGCGGAGACATTGACCTGGTGATAATGCAGCGCGTGCAGTGTGGCGGCGGTGGGGGAGGGGACCCAGGCAGTGTTGGCGCCGGCCATCGGTTGGGCGATCTTTTGGGCGAGCATGTCGGCCATCCGGTCGGGTGCGGCCCACATTCCCTTGCCGATCTGCGCGCGGCCGCGCAGGCCGCACGCCAGGCCGACATCGACGTTGTTGTTCTCATAGGCGCCGATCCAGACCGAATTGCGCATGTCGCCTTTGCGCACCATGGCTCCGGCTTCCATCGAGGTGTGGATCTCGTCGCCGGTGCGGTCGAGGAAGCCGGTGTTGATAAACACCACGCGCTCGCGGGCGGCATGGATGCAGGCGGCAAGATTGGCGGAGGTGCGGCGCTCCTCGTCCATGATACCCATCTTCAGCGTGTTTCGCTCCAGGCCCAACACGTCCTCCACGGCTGCGAACAGGTCGCGCGCGTAGGCCACTTCTTCGGCGCCGTGCATCTTCGGCTTGACGATATAGACCGAGCCGCGGCGGCTGTTGCGAATGCCGCCAGACCCCTCGACCGCGTGCTTGTTGAGGTCATGCATGGCGATCAGTGAGGTGATCGCGGCATCGAGAATGGTCTCTGGTGTTTCGGCGCCGTCCATTGTCACAGCGTCGGTATACATGTGGTGGCCGACATTGCGCACCAGCATCAGGCTGCGGCCGGGCAAGGTGAGCGTGCTGCCATCGGGGGCGGTGTAGCTGCGATCCGGATTGAGCCGGCGCTCCATCACCTGGCCGCCCTTCTCGAAGCTCGCGGACAGAGTGCCGGTCATCAGCCCCAACCAGTTGCGGTAGAGCTCAACCTTGTCGGCCGCATCCACGGCGGCGACGCTATCCTCGAAATCCATGATGGTGGAGATCGCCGCCTCCATCACCACGTCCGACAACCCTGCGGTGTCGGTGGCGCCGATCGGGCTGCTGCGATCGATCACCAGCTCGATGTGCAAGCCGTTATGGACCAGCACGATGGTGGCAGGTGCCGCGGCATCGCCGGTGTAGCCGACGAACTGGGCGGGGTTGGCCAGTGCCGGGACCAACGCCTTGGCGGCCACGGTGTAGCCTGCAGCAGTGGTATGCGAGCCGCTGGCCAGCGGCACGGAATCGTCCAGGAACGCTTTGGCGCGCGCCACCACGGCCGCGCCGCGTGCCGTGTTGAAACCGCGGCCGCGAGCGAGGTCGCCGCTCTCGTCAATCGCGTCGGTGCCATACAACGCGTCGTACAAGCTGCCCCAGCGCGCGTTGCCGGCGTTGAGCGCGTAGCGGGCGTTGCTGACGGGCACCACCAGCTGGGGACCGGCGATGCTGGCGATTTCGGCGTCGACCTTGGTGGTCTCGACGCTGAACGCCTCCGGCAGTGGTTGCAGATAACCGATATAGGTGAGGAACTCATGATACGCGGCGGCGTCTTGCGCGCGGCCGCGGTTCTCGCGGTGCCAGGCGTCGATCTGCGCCTGCAACGCGTCTCGCCGCGCGAGCAAGGCCGCATTGCGCGGCGCGAATTCGGCAACCAGGCTGGCGTAGCCGTCCCAGAAACCAGCTGAGTCGAGGCCGGTGCCTGGCAGCGCCTCGGTGTCGATGAACTGCTTCAGGACGGGGTCGATAGACAGTTTATTCGCCATTGTTTTGCTCCGCGGACACGCGTCGTGTTTTGCCGTGGGCGTTTCTTGCTGCGGCGCGGGCAAAAGTCGAGAAGCATCATCAAATTGGCAAAAGAATTCATTCGTCCATGAGTGATCTTCATGGATGCACGCATTCTCCGGGCCCACGAATAATTTCGCCTTGGATTACAACCCTCGGTAAATTACCGCGGTCGGACACGTTGGCTACGCGTGAACGCGGTGATGCAGCGGGGGCTTCGGCGCCAGGACATGGCCCCTTGGCACCATTGCCGGTGCGTGCGATGTTATCGATATCATAATTCGGCTGCAATCGTGACCCGTTTGGTCACAGGAATGCCGGTCGGCGGGAGCGGAAACGGGTTGGTCTCAGGTCGAGCTGCGTGGAATGATCTCAAAGGGCAGCAGCACTCGGCCTGGTGTGGCGGCGCCGTTGATGCGCGCCAGGAGCTGTTCGGCGGCGATGCGCCCGATCGCGGCACCATCGACGCGCACCGTGGTGAACGGCGGTTCGGTGCTGCGACTGATTTCGAAGTCGCCGAAACCGCAGACAGCCAGCTGGCCCGGACTGGAGATGCCGAGTTTGCGCGCCTCGATCAGGGCGCCGAACGCCACCATGTCGGAGCTGCCAAACAGAGCCGTGCGCGGCGCCAGGCTTGCGACGATGTCGCGCAGACCCTGGCGGCCGTCCTCGATGGAGCTCGGCGCGTTCAGCACGCGTTCTGCAACCACGGTCAGGCCATGCTGGCGGATGCGGGCGACGAAACCGGTGCCGCGGGCGGCGGCGCGGGGGTCGCGCGCCGACAGCACGGCGAAATGCGTGTGGCCGCCGGCGATGAAGAATTCGGCGACGGCGGCGCCGAGTTCGGCATGGTCGAACCCCACCAGAACGTCGGTCGGATGCTCGGCGGTGTCCCAGATCTCTACAACCGGCACCCGCGCATCGGCCAGCAGGGCGCGGATGGCGGCCGAGTGATGAGCTCCGGTGAGCAGCAGCCCGTCGGGGCGGCGCGCCAGGATAGCGCGCACCAGCCGGTCCTCGCCGCCTGGGGTGTAGCCGGACAGGGCGAGCATCACGTGGTATCCAGCCTCGCCCATCAGCGCGGTGAAGGTCTGCACCGGCTCGTTGAACATCGGGCTGGCGATGGTCGGCACGATCGCCGCGATCATACGGCTGCGGCGCGAGGACAGGCCGCCGGCGATCAGATTGGGCACGTAGCCGAGCTGGTCGATGGCCGCGCGCACACGGGCGGCGGTGAGTTCAGACACCCGGTCCGGCGTGTTGAGAACGCGGCTGACCGTCATCGGCGCCACGCCCGCAAGGGCTGCGACGTCGGTGATCTTCACCGAGACGAGCGGGCCGCGGTTGGGCGGCGGGTTGATGGTGGTCTTGGACATCGGGCCACCGTAGCCTGCGCCCTGGACGGGCGTAAGGGAGCGTGGATCAATGCTTAAAAACAATCATAAGGAGGTCGGCATGACTGAATTTCGTGCAACGCGTCGCGGCGTGATGGGGGCAGCGGCGGCGATCGCCGCAACCGGGGCAGGGCTTCGGTCGGGCCACGCCGAGTCACAGTCGATCAACATCGTCGATGTCGCAGGCAATCTCGCGCTTACCCGCGAAGGGTTCGAGGCGTTCCGCAAGGCGAACCCGAACAAGGTCAGCCGCATCACCTACAGCCAGGCTCCGGCGCCGGAGGTCCCCGGCAAGCTGCGCGCCCAGCAAGATGCCGGCCGCGTCGACATCGACCTCGTGCTCGCCGGCAACGATGCGCTGGCCGCCGGCATCGAGCAGAAGCTGTGGGTGCCGTTGATCAGCCAGTACGGCGCCAAGCTACCCAAGCTCGCCGATATCCTCACGCCCATGGCCGCCAAGCTGCAGACCGCCACCCAGGACCAGGCCGTCATCGTCGCCGCCTGCCCGGGCGGGCCGATCCTTGAATGGATGCCGGACCGGGTGAAGACCCCGCCGACCACGGCCGACGAGCTGATGGCCTGGTGCAAGCAGAACCCCAAGCGTTTTATGTATGCCCGTCCCGCCAATTCCGGCCCCGGCCGGGCCTTCATGATGGGCCTGCCCTATATCCTCGGAGACAGCGCGCCGCGCGATCCGAAGGATGGCTGGACCAGGACCTGGGCTTATCTCGAGGAGCTCAGCAAATACATCGAGTATTACCCGACTGGCACCGCCGCCGTCATGAAGGAGCTCGGCGACGGCTCGCGCGACATGGTCGCAAGCCATGTCGGCTGGGACATCAACCCCCGCGTGCTCGGCGTCGTCCCCAAGGAGGCACAGGTCGGCACGCTGAAGGGGTTCCACTGGATCGGCGACAGCCATTTCATGTGCGTACCCAAGGGGCTCTCTGCCGAAAAGATGGCGCTCATGCTGGAGCTGATCACGTTCATGCTGCAGCCGGCGCAGCAGGCGTCCACCTACGACCAGGGCTACTTCTACCCAGGCCCTGCCGTGAAGGACGTGCCGCTCAGCATGGCGCCTAAGGCGAGCCAGGACGCCATCGCCGAATTCGGCCGCGCCAGCTATGCCAAACTGATCGCCGACACTCCGATCGAGCTGCCGCTCGATGCGGCTCCGCTCGTTTACGCATTCCAGCGCTGGGACCAACAGGTCGGCGCGAAAGTCGGGAAGTAACATCATGGCCTTGAAGGATTTCCGGGAGCTGCGGCTCGATTCGATGAGTCGTGAATTCGGCTCTCTGAACGCCCTGAAAGGCATCACGCTGACGGTCGCGCGGGGCGAGTTCATCGCCCTGCTCGGCCCCTCCGGCTGTGGCAAGTCCACCGCCTTGAACTGTCTCGCCGGCCTGATGCCGCTTTCCTCGGGCAGCATCTGGCTCGACGACAAGCGAGTGGACACGCTGGGGCCGGAGGAGCGCGGGTTCGGGATGGTGTTCCAGAACTACGCGCTGTTTCCGCACATGAATGTTGCTAAAAACATCGGCTTCGGCCTGCGCATGCAGCGCCGGCCGAAGGACGAGATCGACCGGCGGGTGGCGGAAGCCATCCGTCTGGTGCGGCTCGGCGCGCAGTCAGAAAAGCTGCCTGGCCAGATCTCTGGCGGCCAGCAGCAGCGCGTGGCCATTGCGCGGGCCATCGTGGTCGAGCCGCCGCTGGTGCTGATGGACGAGCCGCTCTCGAACCTCGACGCCAAGCTGCGCCTCGAGATGCGCGCCGAAATCCGCCGCATCCATTCCTCGCTCGGCTGCGCCACCATCTATGTCACCCACGACCAGGACGAGGCGCTGTCGCTGGCCGACCGCATCGTCGTGCTGCGAGACGGCGAAATGCGCCAGGTCGGCACGCCGGCCGAGTTATACAGCCGTCCAGCGGACCCGAACGTGGCCGAGTTCATGGGCTTTCGCAACGTGCTGCCCACCACGGCAAGCTTCGAAGGCGGCCTCAGCGTCACCCTCGGCCCCGCCGTGCTGGCCGCAACCGCGGTCGATGTCACCGTGCCAGGCCCCGCCGTCCTGGCCATCCGCCCAGAGGATCTAACGCCGCGGCCGGGTGGTTCGATCCGGGCTGTGGTGCAGATGGCCGAGTACCGTGGCCGCGATTTCTACGGCCTTGCCGTCACGGATGCCGGGACTGAGCTGTATTTCCGAGCCGAAGCACGCGTCACTCCCGGCGAAACCTTGTTCCTGGGGGCCGATGCTCCGCGCGTGCTGGTCTACAAGTCATGAGCCTGCGTGCGAGCCTCGCCCGCCAAGGGCTTGATGGGGTTACATTGCTGGTGCTGCCCGCCGCCTTGTTCATCGTGGCGTTGTTCATCTACCCGTTCCTCTACGGGCTGGTGCTCTCGTTCGAGCCCAAGGTCGGCGGGTGGCTTGCCAACTATGCCAAGTTCTTCTCCGAGCCGTTCCTCTACACCACCATCAGCAAGACCTTGCTGATCGCAATCCCGGTCACGGTGCTGAACGTCGCATTATCGGTGCCGGTGGCGCTGCGGGTGCGGCTGATCGCCAAGCCCAAGCTGCTTACCACCATCCTGGTCATCCCGATCACGCTGGGCACGGTGTTGGTCGCGGAAGGCATGCTGAACTATATGGGCCCACGCGGCTGGTTCAACCGCGCGCTGCTGGAATTCGGCCTGTCCTCCAGCCCGATCCGGCTGATCCACAACTATTGGGGCGTGTTCCTCTCGCTGGTGATCACCGGCTTTCCCTTCACGTTCCTGCTGACGCTGTCCTATGTCACTGGCGTCGATCCGGGTCTGGAACAGGCGGGCGCCATGCTGGGCGCGCGCAGCTGGGACCGCTTCCGCACTATCCTGCTGCCGCTGCTGGTGCCTGGCATCCTCATCACCTTCTGCCTTTCGTTCGTGCAGGCGTTTTCGGTGTTTCCGTCGGCTTTGCTGCTGGGCGAACCCGCCGGCAGCACCCGCGTGATCTCGATCGCCGCCTACACCGCAGCCTTCGAAGAGTATGACGCCTCCATGGCCTCGGCCATCGCCATGATCATGGCGGCGGTCCAGGTCGCCATCGTCGTCGCCCTCCTGGCCGCACAATCCTTGGTCTATCGTGGCCCCGCCGGCGGAGGAAAAGGCTGATGATCCGCAGTCAAACCGCGGCTGAGCGACTCTGGGTCTGGGCAGTCTGGCTGCTGGTCGCCTTTTTCATCGTCAACTTGCTCGGCCTCATCGCAACCGTTGTGGTGAACTCCTTCTCCACCCGCTGGTTCACCACCTGGCTGCCAGTGGGGTTCACCACACGCTGGTATGCCGCGGCTTGGGACGAGTTCCAACTCGGCGACGTGCTGATCACGACGTTCGAGGTGGTTGGCGCCGTGGTGGTCATCTCGGGCCTGCTTGGCGTGCCCGCAGCCTACGCCATGGCGCGGCGCGAGTTTCGCGGCAAGCGCTTCGTCATGCTGCTGTTCCTGCTGCCCATGGTGGTGCCGCCGATCACCTTCGGCATTCCGCTGGCCACGGTGCTGTACAAGGTGGGCGCTGCTGGCAGCATCTGGGGCGTGATCCTCGCCAATTTGGTGCCGACGGTGCCTTTCGTGATCCTGGTGATGATCCCGTTCATCCAGCAGATCGACCCTAGGATGGAAGCCGCTGCGCGCGTGTTCGGCGCCGGCACCTTTCGCATGTTCACCAATGTGCTGGTGCCCTTGCTCACGCCGGGTATCCTGGCGGCGTTGCTGCTGGTGCTGGTGCGCACGATCGCAATGTTCGAGCTCACCTTCTTCACGGCGGGCCCGACCAGCCAGACCCTGGTGGTGGCACTCTACGCGGCCGTGTCGGCGGCGGGCGTGCGGGCCGGACAGTCGGTTGATGCGATGGCCGTGGTGTATATGATCACCACGCTGGCGTGGCTTCTGCTGGCGCTGCGCTTCGTTAATCCGACGCAGATTGTCACGCGCGCGAAGCGTGCCTAACCCCGGGCGCGGGGCGGCCCTGCGGCACATTGCTTAATGAACAGTGGTGTTTGCGGTAGGATTGTGAGCCTATGCGGCCATGGCAATACACAAGTTCACGGTGGGCGAGCGGGTGGAATTCACACCCGGGCGCTTCGACGGCAACGTTCCGCGCGGTGTTTACACGATCGCGCGGTTGATGCCGAGCGAGACGACGGACATGCAGTATCGGATCAAAAGTGCCCGTGACAGTCACGAGCGCGTGGTTCGCGAAAGCCAACTCCGCCGCGGTTGAGCGCCCCCGATACGGACTGCCGCCTTCCCTGCCTGAACGCTCTGCGATAGGACGAAAATGGCCTTCAAGCCCAACTACAACCAGCAGCGCGCTGAACGAAATCGCGCGAAGCAGGCTAAAAAAGACGAAAAGCTGCGCGAGCGTGAGGCCGAGGTCGCCCGCCGCAAAGCCGGTGGCCTGCCGCCGCTCTCCGATGAGGCGCTGGTCTCTGACGATCTGCCCTCTGACACACTGGCTGAATCCGTCGAATTGAACGAAGGAGGCCACGATGGCACCCCCAAGGCGTAAAATCGAAACCAGCTTCGTGTTCTTCGACGTGCAATATGTCGACGGCAGCCGCACTTCCAATCGCAAGGTGCCGGCAACTGCATTGGGCGGCCTGGATGGCGACGAGCCGGCCCGTACGATCATCGAGGCGCAGGACCGTGAGATCGGCCTCGCCTCGGGTCGCCCCCGCCCTGAAATCCAGTCGTTGTCGCGCACACCAGCGAAAAAGACCGAACCGGTCTGAAACGGCTTGGCTGGTTCTAGAGCGGGATAACGACTGATAGGCCACGTAAGCTCGCTCTAGCTCCTTGTTTTATCGCGTGATTCAGACTTTTCGGTGATTCCACCTCCGGTCATCACGGTCGAGGGCACCGTTGCTCGGTGATTTTGCGAGCTTTGCCGCGTTATCGGGCGATCCTGCCGTGACCCGCTATTTCGGTCCCGGTCCGCAGAGCCCGTAGGACCGCTGGGCTCAGCCACTGCGCGACGGTGGCAGATGAGCCTGCTTGGCCTCGTCTATTGGGTGGTCGCAGAGCGCGACCACAGCGCCTATTTCGGCGAAGTCAGCTTTGATCTGTTCCAGCGCGTCATCGCGCCGCTGCATCGTGTCGTCGGCTGAATAGGTTCAGATATGGCGCTGCAGCTTGCGACCCAGTCGCCCCGCCAGAGAGTTGGTAGCAGACGCGATCCGGTTCTTTCGGGCGCGGTAGGCATCCCCGTACAGCACCGGGTGAAACAGTCGGTTCGCCTCGCTGCGAAAGGCTGTGGCATCGCCATCGAGCGGCGTGTAGCCGAACGTGTCGTCCGCATACACGGGCACGTCAAGACTGTTCAAATCCCGTGTCTCCAGACCTGCCTGCATGACGGTGTTGACCACGAATGCCTCGTCGTTGGCCCAGTAGAGTCGGCTGCGCAACGCCCAGCGATCGCGTTGACGCTGGTGAAGGCAAAGATCCACAGCGCGCGCGGACAGTCGGATGAGCGGGAAGAAGCAACGCCACGGTCCGGTGCGGTAGTTGGGAGCACTCGGCGCCCAGTGCCATCCGGCCTCGGCTGGCCGCAGATGGGCGGTGAGGAAATCGACTGACTGCAGCGGGTCGAACAATGCAAAGAAATGGGCGAGATGGGGAAAGGAGTGCTCGACATCCGGCTCGATCATCCAGAACCAATCCGCTTCGGGAAACTGTTGCCGGGCCAAATACAGGCAGTAGTCTCCGTTGCGCCAGGCGAAGTCGATCGGACAATGCAGCCCGATGTTTTCGCAGGCCTCTCGGGTCACGCTGATTTTGCTGTGACTTCCAACATCGACATTGCCGCGGGTCTCATCGATCGCGATGACGTGCTGCACACCGTTGCCGATCGGCAGGTCGGTGAGCAGCTTACGCTCGCGTCCACCGAACTGTTCAGTGCGCAGAATGATAACGCAACGCGGACCATGCGACGCCATCTAGGCACGCACCCGCAAGGCAAGCCGTGTGGGTTGTGAACCTAGGTGCAACTTCATTTGAAATTGGCTCTCAATCACGTTTCGAGGGTTAAGCAAGAACTTATAAACAGAACTGCGCGCTGCTTGATGAAGGCCGGATTGTTTTGTTAAGTGTTAGATACAAGTAAGATGTGAGGGGAGAAAATGCACCTAAAATCGATGTGAACATCGATAGGAAATTAAGTGATTGTTCATGGGCTATACTGGATATTCATTGCTACACGCAGTTAGCGTTTCTGGCAATTTCCGTGTCTCACGCGACGTTACCGCTCGTTTTCGTGCGTATACGCGCAGAGCAAGGTTTGGAATGCGCATAGATGTCACATAATTCGAGTTTATCCGTTAGAACGTGATGACCGAAGGTGGAATCGCCGAAAGGTCTGAATCACGCGATAAAACAAATAGCTAGACCGGGATGACGTCGCCGATCAGACGTCATCCCGGTCTAAGGAAACACACCGGGCGGAAATTGGGCGTCAGCTCGATTGTGACAACAGCATGCGCACCGCTGCCGTCCATCCCGCATACAGCGTGGCCTGGGCGGCTGTATCGCCGGAAGGCTCGAAGCGCCGTTCGAGCGACCAGCTCCGGGCGAAATCCGCGGGCTGCGGGCACAGATCGCACGCCCACCCGGCAAGGTAGGCGGCGCCCAGCGCGGTGGTTTCCAATACGCTCGGGCGGTCGACTGGCGCTCCAAGCTGGTCGGCCAGGAACTGCATGGTCCAGTCGCTTGCGACCATGCCGCCATCCACGCGCAGCACGGCGGGCGACGCATCCGGCCAGTCCTGATGCATGGCGGCCAGCAGGTCGCGCGTTTGGAACGCCACACTTTGCAAGGCGGCGCGGGCGAGCTCTGCCGGGCCCGTGTTGCGCGACAGGCCAAACAGCGCGCCGCGGGCCTCCGGGTTCCAATGCGGCGCGCCGAGACCGGTGAAGGCGGGCACCAGGAACACCGATTGGGTGGGGTCAGCCTGCGCCGCGAGCGGTCCCGCCTGGTCGGCTCGTTCAATCAGCCCAAGCCCGTCGCGCAGCCATTGCACGGCGGCACCGGCCACGAAGATGGCGCCTTCCAGCGCGTATTGCCGCTGGCCCGCGAATTGGCTGGCGATGGTGGTGAGCAGCCGCTGGCCCGACACCACGGGTGTCTTGCCAGTGTGCAGCAGCAGAAAACACCCGGTCCCATAGGTGGATTTCACCATGCCCGGCGTGAAGCACGCCTGGCCGATGCTGGCTGCCTGCTGGTCGCCGGCGATGCCCAGAATCGGCACGGCGCTGCCCAGGATCGCCGGATCCAGCGTGCCGAACAGCCCCGCGCAGTCGCGCACTTCCGGCAGCATCGCCGCCGGCACACGGAATAGATCGAGTAGCTCCGGATCCCACCGCCCGGTGCGGATATCGAGCAGGGCGGTCCGGCTGGCGTTGGTCGCGTCGGTTGCGTGCACGCGTCCACCTGTCAGCCGCCAGAGCAGCCAGCTGTCGACGGTGCCGAAGGCCAGATGCCCGGCCGCCGCGGCCGCGCGGGCGCCGTCCACCTGATCCAGGATCCAGGCGATCTTGGTCGCGCTGAAATAGGGGTCGAGCAGCAACCCGGTGCGTTGTGTCACCAGCGCCTCGTGGCCGGCCTGGCGCAGGGCGGCACAGAGATCGGCGGTACGCCGGTCCTGCCAGACGATCGCGGGATGGACGCAGCGTCCGGTGCGACGGTCCCACACCAGCGTCGTTTCGCGCTGGTTGGTGATGCCCACAGCGGCGATCGTCGCACCGGCGGCCGCCTCCCGCAGCACGGCGATGCTATGGGCGATCAGTTCCTCGGGATCATGCTCCACCCAGCCGGAGGCCGGGTAGCGCTGCGTCAGATCCCGCCGGGCAGTACGTAGCGGGGTGAGGCTCGGCGTGTCGAAGGCGATGGCGCGGGTCGACGTGGTCCCCTGGTCAAGCGCGAGGACAATCGACACCGCCTACAGACCGCCGAGCTTGCCGAGCAGCCGCACATGGCTGCGCAGGCCCTGGTGGAAGCAGCGCAGCTCGAACTTCTCATCGGGCGAATGCGGCTGATCGTCCTCCAGGCCGAAACCCATCAGCAGGCTGTCGATGCCGAGGATGCGGTGAAATCCTTCCACGACAGGGATCGACCCACCACAGCCGATCAGCACGGCGGGACGGCCATATTCCTCGGCAAGGGCCTCGCGCGCTGCCTTCACCGCCGCACTGCCGGTCTGGATCTGCACGCCGGGGGAGGAGCTGAATTCGGTGAACTCCAGCTTTGCATCGGCCGATACCCGGGCGCGCATGAACTCGCGAAATCCGGCGGCGATTTTGGCCGGATCCTGCCCCGGTACCAGGCGGAACGACACCTTGGCGCCCGCTTCGGCGGCGATCACCGTCTTGCTGCCCTGACCCTGGTAGCCGCCCCAGATTCCATTGATATCGGCGGTGGGCCGGGTCCAGAGCCGCTCCAGCGCGGTGCGGTCGCTCTCGCCAGACGGCAGGCGTAGGCCGATGCCGTTCAGGAAGCGGGTCTCATCGAACTTCAGCCCGTCCCATTCCGCGGCCTGCTCCGGCGAGACGTCTTCGACACCGTCGTAGAAGCCGGGCACGCGGATATGGCCAGACGTATCCTTGAGGTCGCCCAGCGCCTTGGTCAGCGCGTTGATCGGGTTAAGCGCCGAACCACCGAACATGCCGGAATGCAGATCGCGCTCGGCGGCGCGCAGCTTCACTTCCATATAGACCATGCCGCGCAGGCTGGTGGTCAGCGCCGGCGTGTCGATGTCCCACATGCCGGTGTCGGAAATGACGGCGATGTCGGCGGCCAGTTCCCGGGCGTTGGCGGCAACGAAGCTTTCGAGATTTGGACTGCCGATCTCTTCCTCGCCCTCGATCAGCACGGTGATCGCGACCGGCATGCCGCCCAACGCCTCGTGCCAGGCGCGGAACGCACCAAGCCACATCGAGACCTGGCCCTTGTCGTCCACCGCGCCGCGCGCGACCACACGCTTGCCGTGCGGACCGTCGACCACCACGGGTTCGAACGGCGGGCTGGTCCAGAGTTCCAGCGGGTCGGCCGGCTGCACGTCGTAATGCCCGTAGTAAAGCAGGTGCGGCGAATCTGCATTGGTGCCGGGGTGATGGGCGATCACCACCGGGAGTCCGGCGGTTTCGCGCAGGCTGGCGGTGAACCCGAGGCTTTCCAACTCGGCCACGGCGAACTCGGCGGCCCGCCTGCAATCGGCGGCGTGCGCGGGCTGGGCGGAGATGCTGGGGATGCGCAGCCAATCCAGCCAACGTGCGGTGGAAGCCTCAAGCCCTGCTTCGGCCTGGGCGAGCGCTGCTGCAATGTTCGCAGTTTTCGTCATGGCGGCGGATCCTTCTGCTGGCCATAGCTGCCGTAGCGGGCGATGGCGTCGTTCATTTCGGCGCGGCTGAGCAGTCGGGGACGGCCCGCCGCACACGCAAGGAGGTATTGCCGACACAGCGCCTCCAGCCTTATGGCCGAGTTCAGCGCCGCAGCGGGGGAGGGACCGTGGCAGATCATGCCGTGGTTGGCCAGCAGGCAGGCGGTCCGCCCGGAAATCGCGGTTGCGGCCAGCCGTGCAAGCTCGGGGGTGCCGAACGTGACGTAGGGTGCGCAACGCACGTCCTCGCCGCCGAATTCGGCGACATTATAGTGAAACGCAGGCAACGGCCGATTGAGGCAGGACAGCGCCGTCGCATGATCCGAATGCGTGTGCACGATCACCTGCGCCTTCGGATCCTGGCAAAAGATCGCCGCGTGCAACGCCCATTCGGATGAGGGTCGAAGCGGACCCTGCCAGCCGCCGTCGAGATCCATCGGCACGAGGTCGTCCGGTGACAGCGTGTCCGCCTCGCAGCCGGTGGGAGTGATGAGCAAACCCGCGTCCGTGCGCGCGCTGACATTGCCGCTGCTGCCAATCAGCATCTGCCTGGCCGCCAGGGCGCGATAGAGTGCGACAAGTTGCACGCGCATCACGGCGAACCCTGGGCCACACCATCGCGCCGCGGATCGGCGGCCCCTCGCCAGCCCGGGCCCACGCGCTGCAGCACGACATTGCCGGTGTCGACTGGCTCGACCACCACGCGGTGGCCGAGCGCTTCCAGCGCCGGCCCGATCGTGGACGGCGGCTCGACAGCGATATGATCCGGGTCGGACGCCTGCACATGCAACGCCGCCAACGCCTGTTCCGGCGTGCGGTGATTGGCCAGAAGGTCGATCAGCAGCATCGCCATGGTGTCAGGGATCTGCGGCCCACCCGCGCCGGCGGCTGCCAGGATCGGCGTGTCGCCGTCGAGCACGATGGTCGGAGCGATCGGCGACAGCGGGCGTTTGCCCGGCGCCATTTCGTTGGCATAGCGGTCGTCGCGCGACTGTTTCAGCGTGGTCGGCGGCGGCGGCGCGAAATTGATCAGCGCATTGTTGAACACCATGCCCATCGCACCCAAGCGGGCGCCGAAATGCAGGTTGATCGTGCTGGTCATCGACACCACCCGTCCGTCGCCATCAACGATGGCAAGCGCTGAGGTGGCGGTCTGCGGGGCGCCGGGGTCCGTGCCACCCGTTGGGGCTGCCGCGGGGTTGCCGGGCATCGGGCGTTCCATGCTGGTGTCGGGGGCAATGGTTGCGGCACGGCTGGCGAGATAGGCGGGATCCAGCAGCCCATCCGTGGGCACTGGCACGAATTCCGGATCGGCCAAATAGCGCCTGCGATCGGCTTCGGCGAGGCGGCTCGATTCGAGGAACCGGTGCAGCCAGGCGGGATCGTCGGCCGAGCCGGCGCCCGCGGCGCCCAGGATCTGCAGCATCACCACGCCCCCCATGGCCGGCGGCGGCGCGGTGCAGATCCGATGGCCCTGCCAGTCGCTGCACAGCGCCCGGCCAATCCGCGGCCGATAGCCTTGAAGATCCGCCGCCGAGATCAGAGAGGCATGGGCGCCGCGCGAAAGGCCGGCCAGGATCTGCGACAGTCCGCCTTCAGCGTAAAGCCCCTCCGGACCCATCCGCGCCACCCGCTTCAGCACGGCGGCATAGTCAGGATTGCGGTAAATGGCGCCGATCGGCAGCGCGGTGCCATCGGATGCCAGATAGGGCAGCACGACACTGCCAAGCGCTGCGGCCGCTCCAGGCTGGGCGAGCAGATCATGCAGGCTGCGGCTGACGCCGGTGCCCGCCTCGGCCAGGGCGATGGCGGGGGCGAACAGATCCGCCCAGGGCAGGCGTCCTGCCGCGCGATGCGCTTCCCACAAAGCGGGCAGGGTGCCGGGAATGCCGACGGCGCGGCCACTGAACGCAACCTCGCGCGGGTCGAGCAAAGTACCGCTGAGGCCGAGCGCCAGCGCCTTTGTGGCAGCGGCGGGCGCGGTCGGCATACCGTCGAAAACATCCACCTGGCCGCTGTGCGGCGACCACAGCAGCAGCAGGGTTCCGCCGAGCAGACCCGAGGCTTGCGGCTCGACCAAGCCAAGCACCGCCTGTGCGGCCACCGCCGCATCGATCGCCGAACCGCCGTGTGACAACATGTCCATCCCCGCGGCCGTGGCGCGGGGGTCGGCTGACACCACGATGCGCGTGGTAGGCGCTTCGGCCGCGGGCGGCGGCGGCGGCGGCGCCACCTCGGCGCAGGCGGACAGCAGCAATCCCAATAGCAGCGCGAGTTTGGGCGGCGAAATGATGTTGCTTCCTCCGGTCATGCGGTCCCGCATTGGCAGGTTCGCGCGCAGCGGTCCAGTCCGGGTCACAGGTACTGAGTCGTCGGCGAGGGTCTGCCCTGCGAGTGGCCGGATTGAGGCATGCTTGCCCTGGCGTTACGATTCGCACCCATGACCCACCCGATACCGAACACCAAGCCGTACAATCCGAATTTCGCCTCCGGCCCCTGTTCCAAGCGGCCCGGCTGGTCGCTCGCAGCACTCGAAGCCGCCATGCTCGGCCGCAGCCATCGCGCAGCCGCCCCCAAGGCACGGCTGGCCGAAGTGATCGACCGTTCGCACGCCCTGCTCGGCATTCCCGCCGATTGGCGGGTCGCGATCGTCCCTGGATCCGACACAGGTGCGGTCGAGATGGCGCTGTGGTCGCTGCTGGGCCCGCTCCCGGTCGATATCCTCTCCTTCGAGACGTTCTCGACCACCTGGGCCAACGACGTCGTCAAACAGCTCCGCCTCGCCGATGCGCGGGTGTTGCGTGCCGACTACGGCGCACTTCCCGATCTCACCCAGGTCAACCCCGCCCACGACCTGGTGCTGGCCTGGAACGGCACCACCTCCGGCGCCCGCCTGGGCGATGGCAGCTTCATCGCCCAAGATCGCAAGGGTCTGGTGATCTGCGATGCGACCTCGGCCGCCTTCGCCATGGAACTGCCATGGGACAGGCTCGATGTCGTCACCTGGTCCTGGCAGAAGGCCCTCGGCGGCGAGGCCGGCCACGGCATGCTGGCCCTGTCGCCCCGCGCCGTCGCGCGACTGGAAAGCCACACGCCGGCCTGGCCGATGCCCAAGGTGTTTCGCCTCACCTCCGGCGGCAAGCTCAACGAGGCACTGTTCCGCGGGGCCACCATCAACACCCCCAGCATGCTCTGCGTCGAGGACGCGCTGGACGGGCTGCGCTGGGCTGAACAGATCACACTCGCCGGCCTGATCGCCCGCAGCCAGACCAACCTCGCCACTATCGCCGCCTGGGAGGCCACCAGCGCTTGGGCGAAATTCCTGGTGCCAGACCCCGCGATCCGATCCTCCACCGCCATCTGCCTGCGCATCGTCTCCCCCTGGTTCACCGCACTCGACCGCGACGCCCAGCTCCAGGCCTCCCGCGCGCTGACCGGCCTGCTGGAGCGCGAAGGGGTCGCCTTCGACATCGCCTCCTACATCGAAGCACCACCGGGTCTGCGCATCTGGGGCGGCGCCACGGTCGAGGCGTCCGACGTCGCCGCCCTGCTGCCCTGGCTCGATTGGGCGCACGCGGTCATGGCCACGGAACATACCGTAGCCGCCTGAATCGCCCCAGCCGGGCTGCGAGGCAGCTTTGGCGACCTCGTCGTGCCGCGCCTGGCCATGGTTTTGCCCGCCGGTTCGCCGGGTGCTATGCCCCACGCGCCCGATTGGATCCACGTGACATATGACTGACGAACAACCGCCCAATCCAGCCCTGCTGCCAGCAGGCTTGCGCGACCTGTTGCCGCCGGAAGCCGAGACCGAGGCTTCGGCCGTGGAAGCCGTGATGCAGATCTTCTCCGGCCACGGCTACCAACGGGTCAAACCGCCGCTGCTGGAATTCGAGGACAGTCTGGGCTCCGGCGCTGCCATGGCCGATCAGGTGTTCCGCCTCATGGACCCCGACACGCATCGCATGATGGCCATTCGCGCCGACATGACGCCCCAGGTTGCCCGCATCGCCGCCACCCGTCTGCAGGGATGGGCGCGACCGTTGCGGCTGTCCTATGCCGGGCAATGCCTGCGCAGCCGCGGCGCTGGGCTCAATCCGGACCGTCAGGTCGCCCAGGCCGGCATCGAGCTGATCGGCCCCGATTGTGCCGCAGCCGATGCCGAGATCGTGGCCGTCGGCGCCGAGGCGCTGGCAGCCCTCGGGCTGACCCAGATCAGCTTCGA
>JANXSM010000008.1 GCA_025352665.1 Rhodospirillales bacterium
CGGACTAAGCAAGAACACGGTCGCCGAGATTATCAAACGAAACCGCGCCGCATCAGCCACCAACAATTGAACTGATTTGAGTCGTGTTCCTTTTCCGTTCCACGAACCGTGCTATCCTGCCCGTTCTATGGCGTACCCCCAACATGGCCAGCGAAGACAAATTGGTTGCGGCGACACTGGCGGCGGCAATCGTGATCGCCAGGGGCGCAAAGAACGTGTCGGATATCGAGACCGCATGGACGGACGCAGGCTGGATAGCAAAGCCTGATCCAGGGAACGGCCAATATGACGTCTGGCACGCTTCGCATCACAAACCTCGCCCCACAGCGGAGCAATACGCGGCAGGAGCGAAAGCCTTTGAGAAAAGTGTAAGAAGGAGAAGCTGACGTTCGCAAACTGACCGATCGCCATGGCAGTGGCACCGCAGTTTTCGCTCTCCTGTTTTGGGGACGTCTATTTTCGCCAAAACAGTGAGAGAGCGGACGCGGCCAAAGCTAAGAGGGAAATAAATACCGGCACCCAGTGTCGGAAGCTTTCACGCTTAATCTGTGCGCCGCGCTCTTCCGCTGCCTTCTGAGCCAGCCATTGTTCAACCTCCGCACGACTGGGCCTAGGCTCCGTATCATCAAGGCCGGGCACAAGGGCGCCGGCGCCTGTACCCTTTGTTGAGGCTATCAGCAGAATCCGAACGGCCTCGACGCCACGCCCCTCAAGCTTGTCTTGTAGTTTCTGGTCCAGAACTTTAGGCACGATTGCATCCTCAACGGCAGTTTGTTGTCGCGGTTAGAGGTAGCACGGCCGCTCAATCGCGTCGGGCCTTCTCATTTACGATGGGCGGTCAGCGCGGCAACAACCGCCATTGTGGATTGACCGCAAACCGGGTCCGCAGACGTTCGCCGGTCCAGATCGCCAGGGCGGCGGCCAGCACCAGATCGTCATGATCTGCTTCACGCCATGATTCGAAGCTCTCGTTTTGCCCGGCCGTCACCTTCACCCGGAAATTGCGCAGCTCGCGTTTCAGCGTCTCGACATCAGGGCCGGTGGCGACCACTTGCAGGCGGGCCGTGTCCAGGGCAACAGCAACGGTGCTGGCAAGCACCTTCTTCGCCACCCGCGCATCAAGCCGCTCGATGGTCTCGCCACTGCCGGCCGTGATCGTCACGCCCAATGGCTCCAGACCGTTCTTCCGCATCAGATCCATTACCGGCCGCCCGCACCCTGTGGCGTCTACTGTAAGCACCGGAGGGCGCGGCATCGCAGGCACGCGGGCCATCACCTCGGCAACGCGGTCGATCACATCGGGATAGCTGGTGCCAAGCTGGATGCGCTCGACGTGGCGCAGGCGATGGTGCGCGACGTTTTCACGGCGCAACTCTCCGGGTAGCGGCTCAAATGCGGATTGCTGAAAATGGACCCGCTCGGCAAAATTCACCTCATCGATGACGACGGTGCTGAAGTCTCGGGCTTGCCCAAGGTCCACCCCGATCACGAAGCAGATGGGCTGCATCGCCCGGTCTTCATGCCATTCGCGCATCTCTTGCCGTGGTGGTGGACCGAACGGGAACGGTAGGGCCAGAGGCAGCGTGTCAGGAACGGGGATAAGAAACGGAGCGTCATTCATCGCGGCACCTATGCGAAAAGAGGATCGGGAGCATGGGAGAAGGCGCGTTCAATAGCGTCTTCGCGGAAGAGTTGGTCATTTGTCTCGACAAACTCGCAGCCATACTCTTGGCTAAACCAGTATTCGCCGATGGTGGCGCGCTCGGTGCTGAGAAATTCGGCGCTGATACGCGGGCATTGTTCGGCCGGGATACGTTCGCGCTGCCATGTCTCGGTTTTGGAGTGCCAGGCGTCATAAAAGAACCCGCGCTTACCGTGCGGTGTCGATAGCAGCGCCAGGCGGCCATTGGACACCGCCAGCATCGGGCGCACTGCCATAAACACGGCATCGAGGGCGAAGGCAGCTTCATCGAAAATGACCAGGGATGGCGCGGAATAGCCTCGCAACGTATCGGGATTATCCCCCGGCAGGCTGATGACACGCGAGCCGTTCGCCAGTGTGCAGCTCATGGCGTTGTCGATCGCAAGGCGCGCGTCGGCTTGTTTGAGGAACCCGGAGCACTTGCCGAACAACTCCATAGACTGCCGGTGCGCGCGGGAAATCATCAGGATCAAGGCGCCCGGCTGATACAGGGCTGTATGCGTCGCCAAGATGGCTGTGGTGGTGCTCTTGCCGCTCTGCCGTGTGCAATTCAGCAACAACCGGCGTGAACTGGATTGCAGCACCCGTTCTTGCCAAGGGTCAGGAATGACGCCCAACCGTTCGGACGCGAATGCCGCCGGGTCGAGGGCGTGACGAAACTCACGAGCCAGAGTGGCGGGAGCTTGGTTCATCAATCTTACACCCATATACAACATTGGTGTTGCGCGCGCGGATTTGGTTGGATATATAGAGCATCTACACCCCTGCACAAAGGATGATCCACCCTGATGTCAAATCCTGCGGCCCTTGTGGCTGATGCCTTGAACCAGCTTCGCAATGTGCAAAAGACTTTGGAAACATTGAAGGAGTTGCTAAACACACCGCCCCCCGTGCATCGTGGCAACACGGTAAAAGAGGCCGATGGCCGCCTTACGGACGTTGGGATTCATAGCCTCTACAAAGAATTTGCTGACGGCCATCTGACGAACGGCCAAGTCGCTACCAAGCATGAAATCTCGCTTTCGGCCGTTCTGAAGCGCAAAGCCATGTGGCGGAAATGCCGTTCCTGAGATCGGTGCCGGTGCCTTGATCTACCGTCGGTGAAGCGGACTTTATCCGGCGCCTACTTCTAGGGGCGGTAGCTGAAAAGCTACCGCCCTTTTGCTTTTCGAAGCCGCGATTTTGCTGATTTGTCATTGGACGCGACCGAGAGCCGCCACAACAGCGCTGCGGGCTTCCGGGTGCGGTGCCAGGGCAAGCAGGATCGTGGACTGTAGCGTGATCCACTGCGGAGCAAGCACCAGGTTGACGGTCGTGCTCTCGTCCAGATCACCGGTCAGCTTGGCGCACAGTTCCACCATCCGCCCGGCTTCGCGAATCGCCTTCAAGGCCGTGGCAGGGTCGCGGCCGGTGATCGCGTCACCCAGGATCGTCTCGGCCGTCCTGAGAAGGCTGGCAGCCTTGGACAGCAGCGCCGCACCATGCAGGGCTTCATCCGCCGCAACGGCTTGTGCGCCAGCGTGCATGTCTGGCGTTGGAATGTGCGCAGCACGATGCCGAAGCAGGGCTTGCTTCCCAATATCGAATTGTTTCGAAACTGCCACCGGCTGCACGCCACTGACCAGCGCGCGGTCGATAGCGTCGCGCTGGTCATGGGTGCAAACCGAGCATGGGCGGCCTGTCGCCATCAGATCGCCGTGCCGCTTCCACGGGTCACGAACACGTTGCCAGAGCCGGATGCGAGCAGCACAGCCACGGCGTTGACGGTCGAGGGCGCGGCCAGCAATCGCGCTGAATTTGGCAGCACCGGAGTATCCGCCGCGGTGGCCGTAGGAGTGCCATTGTCCACCCGGACGAAGGCTATGGCCGCCGTCGCGTTCGTCACCAGCACGGCATCGCCACCCGTAGGCAAGACACCAAACGCCGATGTTGCGCTGGCTGCTACGGTGACGGTGCCGGCGGGCTGGAAGGCTTGAACGGCGCCGGTCATACCAGCACCAGCGGCGCTGCGGCGTCGGCCTCTGCAAGCAAAATGGCGATGATGGCCGCCTTGTGCTGCTTCAGCGCGTCCATCTCGGTTGCCAGCAACACCGATGTTTGCGCCGGGGGCACCGTCAGAGCCTTGCCATTCGCAGACACGCCGAGCGTCAGGCCACGCGCACGAAGCGTGGTGAGCAGATTACGAGGCGCGTCACGTTCCGCCTGTAATGCCCGCAGGCGGGCCCCCTCGGCCATCGCAGATGCGTGCTCGATCCGCACCGCTTCCTGTGCCGCATGGAAGGCCGCCAAGATCGGATGCGTCCCCCATGCGTGTTCAGCAGCCTGCACGGCTGCGGCATCATAGCCGTGAGGCATACTTTCGGCCCGTGCGATTGCGTCGAGGTGCCTTGGGTCCAATTCGGCGAAGGCACGCATGACACGCTCGGCCTCTGCTGCAATCACTCCATGGTCGAGAGAGGATGCAGCACGGGTGCGGGCTTTGAAGCTGTCCCATGCAGTTTCGATAGCGTATCGGGGCGCGTTCGGCAGGTTCAGCGCGTTGCGCCAGGCGATGGTCGCGCTCATCTGCGCACCATGGATTTGGGCAGGATTGTGCATCTGCATCGGCCTTAAAAAGAGGGCTTCGACAAGGCGGTGCCGCGCGTGATCGTGATGGTTCCGCCTCGCTGGTTCATGATGGCAGTGACGCTGGTAGCGGTGCCGGGCACCGGGCCGGCGTTGACAACAAGCGGGTTGCTCACGGTGGCGGCCAATGTTGCGGCCGAGCTGGTCAGCAACACCGTCTGACCGGCCGGAATGGTCAGGCCGGCTGCCGTTGCACCGGGGCCAAACCCCATCGAAACGGGAGAAATACCAGCGTTCGAAACCGTCAAATCCAGGTTGGCGGCGTCATAGGCTGGCATTGCAAAAACGCTCGCAATTTCCATCGGCGTGATGGTGACGGCAGCGGCGGCGGTGAACAGCGTGACGTTACTCATGGGAATGGTCCTTTTTGATTGCGGCGAGATCGGCACTGGCAGCCAGGTCGGGATGACGCTGGCGCAACATGGCAAGGTGGCGGGCGGTCTCGGCTTCGACGGTCGATGCCGGGCGGCAGATCGCCGCGCGCGCTGCGCGGTATTCGGCACGGGGCATCGATCTTGCGTCAGGCGGCTTGGCGGTCATTGGTTCACAGCTCCTATGGTTCACAATTCGCTTCGTGCGCGATAACACGAATTATCAATGGCAACGGCGACGCGGGGAACGCACGGCGCGCACGGTCGCCTTTGCGGCATGACACCATGACAGCATATGACGGCATTTTCCCTATGTGGGACTTTACCTGCGCGCGCATACGCGTAGTGGGGTCTATAAGGAAAATGCCGTCATATGCTGTCATTGGTGTCATTGGTGTCATGCCCGGCGTTCCCACCAGCGGCCGTGCAAATCGCGCTTCGGTCCCCATCCGGCGCGCTCCAGCACGGCTGTAATCCGGCGCTGGTCTGCGGTCCCGAGCCTAGAGGTCTCGAAATGCAGCGCCTCGCGCGCCAGCTCGGCCACGGTGCAGCGGCTATGCCCGGCCAACCAGTTGGTGATCGTGGTTTCCCAGGCGTCGGCCTCAAACCGCTCTTCTTGCTGTGGCGCTATGTGCGTCCGCTCAAAATCGCCATCCGGCCACCACTTCTCCCCTTTGGTGAAGGCGTCCATGGCCTCCGCGAAAAGGTGGTCACGGTCATGCTTCAGTGCCTCGGTGTCGATCTGCCCAACCTTCACCGGCCAGAAGCGCCGGCCGCCGGTTTCGTCGCGCAGATATGCGGCCTTGTTGGTGGTCCCGACGAACACGGCCTGCCGCGGCTCGATCACCTCGTTGCGGGCATATTTCGGCGTGTAGCGTTCCTCTGTCTGCGTCAGAAACGCCTTCAGCGCGCCGGCTTCGGCCTTGCCGATGGACGACATTTCCGCAATCTCGATTAGCCACTTCCCCCGAAGGTGCATCGAGAGCCTGATGGGGTCGCTGTGATGCAGGTCCGGCATGTTGTCGGAGAACCAAGCATCTCCCAAGATCGAACAGGCTGTGGATTTCCGGGCGCCCTGCTCGCCTTCAAGCACCAGCATGTAATCGCACTTGCAACCAGGCCGCATGATCCGCGCGACCATGGCGATCAAGAACCATCTGCCGATATGCGCCGAGTAGGGCGAAGCTTCCGCGCCGAGATAGTAGGGCAGCCATTTGTCTAGGCGCGGTGTGCCGTCCCATTTGAGGCCGGTGAGATACTGCCGCACGGGATGAAAGCCATTTTCCCGCGACACCAGGTCTATGGCCTGCACGGTGGTTTCCTTGCCTAGCCGGCGCAGTTCATGCCGCTGTAGCCATTCCTGCACGGCGCCTACGTCCGCATCATGGAGCGGGCGGGCGGCCGCCATGGAGGCCATACGGCTGCCCGGAACAGACCGGCGCAACAGCGTGTGCCTCAGCATCTCATCATACGACACCAGCCCGGCAAGCTCTGACGCCTGCCGAAGAGCCAGCGCAGCATTAGCCAAGTTGGGGATTACTTGCCTGCGGTCATCGAGCTGCAAGAATTGCAGCCATTCGGCTGCCGTGGGCTCGTCATCTCTTGGGCTTGGTTCTTCGTCCCCCGCTGTGTTCGGTTCCGTCGCATTGACCACCAAAGCTTCCAGATCGGCAGCGGTGCCACCGGCAGCAATCCAGTCCGCAACGTCACCTTTCTCAGGCAGGTTCGGGAGCGCGACGATGCGCACGCTTTTCGCGCCGTTCTGGTGCAAGCTGGCTGCGACCATCGCCCCGTGGCTTCGCCCTGGAAGATCGTTGTCGGGCAGGATCACGACATCGGCGCCCACCAGGCAGGCCGCGTATTCAGGCCGCCACTTGTTCGCGCCACCCGGTGAGCACGTTGCCGTCACGCCAAGGGCTGACAACGTGTCTGCGGCCTTCTCGCCTTCGACGACATAGACCGGCGATCCGGCCGCGATCGCAGCGGCCACCGATGGCAGCCGATAGATGACACGCTGCACCCCGGCCATTTTCCAAATCCATCCACCGGACCCGTTTGGGCGCCGCTGGCGGAAGTCCTTCGGCTCATACCGGCAGACTTCGAACAGCAGATTTCCCGCCGCGTCTGTGTAAGGGTAGGTCTTGACCAGATGGGACGTTGCGGGCTTTGGCGTTGCGGCCTTCGCCAGGTGGCCGCGTTCGCGCATCCATGCAACGGCGGCAGGCTTTTCAATCCGCTTCTGGCGCATCACGAGGTCCAGTGCGCCGCCGCCCTCGTTGGCTTCGTGATCGAACCAGTTTCCCTTGTCGAGATTGACGGCAAAACTGCCGCGCGTGCCGAAGCGTATCTCTGCCTTGGATGGGCTTTCCTCAGTCGGCTCGCCCATGAGTTCGCGCGCCACTGGCCCCATGGCGCGGACGAATTCGGGGGAGGCGTTGTGAAGATCGCTCAACGGCGCCCCCCGGCAGCAACCTTCAAGGTGATGCGGTCGAGCTGGCGGCGCTGCCTCTGTGTTATGCGGCCCTGTTGTGCCAAGCCCGTCAGAAACTCCCGCTCCCATGGCGTGAGCATGTCCATGGACCGCGACGCAGCCGATACCTCGGAACGCCAGTTGAGGGGCGTAGCGGCTTCGTGCGCGACCGCAGGCGCCGCGATAATTTCATCCCATGCCACGCCGATCTGTTTCAACAGGCGGGTCGCCAGCAACCCTGCGGCCGCGCGCTCGCCGTCGAATTCGCTCCCTAGCCGGCCGAGAATGCCAACTAGCCGGTTGCGCTGATCCGGCTGAATGATGGCGTTCACGCCTTCCGCCGCGTCGCAGTGGCCTGCGCAAAATACTGGACTGCGCGCCATATCTCGTCTTCTGGCATCCACCAAAAGCCGCCGCGCAGGGTCGCGCGCAGATGCCCGGCCAAGACTGCCAGGCGCACCTTGTTATAGGTGACTGGCGCCAGAAGCCCGGCGTTTATGCGCTGCGCGGCAACGGTAAGTCTGATTTCGGCCATGGGGCTTCCTTACGCGGGCGTAATTTGCGCGGAACCCCATGCGACTCGGAAACCAATTGCGGCTTGGCTTTTGAGTCGGTAGCTTTGCGACGCTTGGGAGTGTCGCCTTGCCGGGCCGGGAAGCCCGTGGGGTTAGAATCGATATGCGCCGACTCTGCGGGAACAGGGTCGGCGTTTTCGTTTTGGACGGTCTGGGCAAGTCGAGCTATCAGTGGGAAGCCGATAGAACGAATTGTAGAAACTGGGAATATAGAGCTATTCAGGTGAAGTTCTGTTTCATCTCTGAATAGACACATGCTAGTTTTCCCAGTCACGCATTGCATATCATTAGACAAAATACCATCAATGCTTATTACGAGCCTGACAGTATTTATTGGAATGCTTGCCTGAAGTTCTATAATGATAAATTCGCCACGCAACGCACGTTCAATGACTGTCAAAAGATCAAGGCCGACAATCCCTAAATCACGCTGAGCCGTCAGGCATCGAAGTGCACCGGCTTTTCGTGCGAGATCGGCCGATTCCTTATGAGTGGGCGATAGTGCCGCCAGCAGGAACATGGCCTTGTGAGTGGTGGTCAGCAGCTCAAGCCGGAACGGTAAGATACCTGCATCACTAGAGACGCGAACAAAGTGCCGGGTTTCGCTCTCTGGCGTTCCCGTCCACTTGCTCCACTCTGGTATAAGGTCGGTCTTAGTTCTCATAGCGTATATACTCGCACCAACATGCGTTGTGACGCAAGACAAGTTTGCGAGTCGCGCCTGAGGCTGCTTAGTGGCCGGCATCGCCCTTTCTGCCCTTCTGCGATTACCACCGATAATTCGACTTATCGCGCACGATGAATGGACGACTGCTATTTATTGAATTGTGAATTGACGCCATACCCAAATCCAGCAACTGTGATTTTATGACCAGCACAACGCCACGAATCATTGCAGTGGGGAACCTCAAGGGCGGTTCTTCGAAGACCACGCTGGCGGTGAATGTCGCGTCGGCTCTCGCCGAGCACGGCGCCGTGGTGCTGGTCGATGCCGACGCTCAAGGCACGGCTGCGGCGTGGGGCGAGGCCGGTAAGCTGCCGGTGGCGGTCCAGTCCATTCCGTTGGCTGATGATGGCCAGGCTGCGTTTGCGGCTTGGTTGTCCAAGCTTGTCGCGTTGAAGGCGTCGGCTGCCTTCGTGGTGGTGGACCTGCCGCCGAACCTTGGTGGTGTCACCACGGCGGCGCTGACGATTGCCGATCTGTTCCTTGTGCCGGTGACGCCGTCCGGTATGGACCTGCGCGCCACCGAGAAGGCGTTGCAGCTTCTTCGTCAGGCGCGCCAGGTCAGGGGCGGAGAGAAGCCGTTCGCGCTACTGGTGCCGTCCAGAGTGGACCGGCGCACGGCTGCCGGCCGCGAGATAGAGGGCGTTCTGTCTGACTTCCGTGAACAGGTCGGACCAGCCATCAGCGCACGCGCCGCGCATGTGGACGCGTTTGGTGCTGGCCAGTGGATCGGTGCCTATGCGCCTCGGTCAGTCGGTCATGTTGAAATCGAGGCCCTTGCGGCCGTTGTTCGGAGAATGGTTGCACGATGACCAAGCGTCCCAGCCTGCGCGCCAGCGTGCCTACGCCTGCCGATGAAGCCGCCCGTGCGGTCGAACAGGTGCGCGAGCTTCAGCGTCGTCAGGATGCGCCGATAACCGGTGCCGACACGCCTATGACCACCAGCACGATCCACTTGCCGGTCGATCTACTGAGCGCGCTACGCCAGGCCGCCGAACGCCGCGCAACCAATCGCGCGATTGCAGACGACAAGGGCCGTGGTGGTCGCCCATCAGTTTCAGAAATCGTTGTCGAGCTGCTGACACGTCATCGCGACGAGTTAGACAAGCTGGACTGATCCGCGCCCGGAGGCACCGGGCATCAAAGGCGGCATGACGGGTGCTCGAAACACCGCGCCATGCCTGACCACCACCACGTTCTAGGAGAACGAGGCTATGGCTAGACACGTTCATACCACGCCCAACACCCAACCACTCAAGGCGGCCGCATACCGCAGCGCCCCCATGCCGGAAACAGCGCTTCAAATGATGATGGCCACCGCGGCGTGGCTCGAAGCCAAAGACGCGGAGCATCTGCGCACAAGCTACCAGACACGCGCTGAACTGCGCACGAGGGCGGTGGTCGGCTTGGCAGCATACCGGAGGGCCAGCGCATGAACGCCCTTCATACCTCAAGGCGTGCGCTGTTGGGCGGTAGCGCCGCACTGGCGATCGCGCCGGCCGTGGCAGCCCCAGCGCATCCCGACGCCGAGCTGATTGCGCTCTGTCACCAGTTCGATGAGCACGAGCGCGCCTATCAGAAAATCTATGACGGTCCCCTTGCGATCGCCGACGAGGATGAGGCCGCCAGACTGGCCCAGCCGATCGCAGCGGCCAGGGCGGCCCTTCTGCCTCGAATTATCGCCCTGCACGCCACCACGATTGAAGGTCTGATGACCCGTGCTCGGACTGTCTATCTGGAGGCTCCAGAGGAAGGCCGGGAAGCTGTCAAAGTGCTCGAAAAATCGCCCTACATGAACGAGCTGCTGATGGCATCGCTGCATCGCGACCTGATGGCGATGGCTGGCGTCTCTGTCGTTCCGTTGGGTGGGCACAGGGACGATTCTGACAACCGACAGCCCGGCTAAATCTTGTCTCCTGGTGTAACGCAATCGGGCTGGATTTATGCGAGCCCGATTGCGTCGCCATTACGGGCTGTTAGGAGAGCCGACCGAGCAGACGGTTTTGAGGCGCGTGCTTGGCGTCTTCTGTGTCCTGGGTAGCTCTTGCGCTTGGACCGCTCGGCAAGAGCCTGTTAACCGGCGACGTAACGCATGGCGGCAGCACACTGACGTCCGGAGACGGTACAAGCGTAAGCCGATTGTTTGAGATTGTGGTCATTCTGGGAGGCTCCATCTGAGGGATGCTGGCGCGATTCTGCGCTAACAACGAAATCTTAGCACGCGACGGCCACAAAACGCCAGCAGCCACGCACAAGACAAATATGTCTGACTTCAAACCATACGGCGGAATTCTTTGCCTTTATCTCGTCCCCCCATTACTCCGGTTTCTGGTAACGCCATACCAAAGGCCGGGTAACACTTCTTGGGCCATGCCATGTGCCCGCGTTGGTGGTAGATTATGAATCAGACTTCACGCCGTCCCCTTGATCCCCGAAAGGTCAACGTGCTGTTCGATGCAAACGCATTCGATCAGGACAAGACTGAAGTCGAACGACTGCTAGGCATGAAGGCGGCAGGCAAGATCACGCTGATTGCCCCTAGCGGCGTTCTCGTCGAAATTCAACATCGCAACACACCAGCGAGAGTGCAGGAGATTGCAGGCGCGCAAATCTTTGCGGTGCCATTGGAGTTGGACGACAGCCAACAGAAGCTACTCACCCGCATCCGCACCATCCTGCAGGGCAATGCGAAACCCGGCAAACATGACGCGGATGCACATCATGTGTTCGAAGCGACAAAGCATGGCGGCGGCTACTTTATAACGCATGACGTGCGGATCAATAAAACGAAGCGCACGGATTTGGAGAAGGTGCTTCCACCGAGTTTATGGATTGTGACGTTGACCGAATTTCTGACGATCTATGATCGTTTCGACAGAGAATGCTAGAAAAGCTAGAGCTATCGGACGATTAAGTGTGGGTATAGCGGTGGTGTGTCTCACTCTTGTCTCATTCGGTATCCGTTACGCCCGGTTCTGAAGCACAGCCAGCTTTGCCGCGCCGCTCCGGCGGGCATCGAGGCGCGCGGTATAACGCCCAACCATCTCCGGTGTCCGCCACCCGCCTGCCTGCATCACGGCGGGCAACTCAACGCCATGGCGCACCATGTCCTGAGCGGCACCGACGCGTGAGCTGTGTCCGCTGATCCGGTCCACGTCCGATGCGGCCATGCCTGCCGCCTTAGCCATGATCTTGAATATCCGCGACACCTCAGCGCCATCGAGGGCTTCACCGATACGGCCGCCCTTGCCCACCGCACGGAACAGGGCGCCGTCCGTCAGGCTAGCCGCCTCACGCCACGCCATAACGTGCCGCATGGTATCGGCCGCCAGATAGCGAACCATACCGGCGCCTTCCTGGTCAGTCTTGGAACGCTGAATGATGATCGTCGCAGCACCATCGGCGCCCATTTCCAAATCAGCGGCCTGAAGCGCCACCAACTCGGACCGGCGGGCGAGGGTGTCATAGGCCACTGCGGCCATCGCCCGGTTGCGCAAGCCCTGCAATGTGTCAGGCGCGGCATCAAGCATCCGCTCAACGGCTTGGCGGTTGAGCGGTGCAGCCTGCGCCTGCGCGCGGCCCTTGGCGCGGTGTAGCCGCTTCAGGGCCAGCTTCACGCCCATGCTCTCGGCCGGGTTCTGGACACCAGCGGCGCGGTGATAGGTGGATACGCTCGACACGTAGCGGCGCACGGTAGCGGGTGCCTTCGTCTCGCCCATCGCGTCAATGAACGCTGCCACGGTGTCAGGTGATGCGGGCAGATGCACGCGGCCTGCCACGTCGCACCAGCCGGTGAAGATCACGATATCAGCACGAAGGGCGCGTTCGGTGTTGGTGGCATAGGCACCGCGGGCTTGGCTGGCGTGCGTCTCAAGGTTCGCGACCATACCGGCTTCGGTGATCGTGGCGGCGGAAGTGGTGGCGATTACCAGAGCGTTCATATCTAGAATTCCTTACCGCACGAATTGTGAATTCTTTTTATTCCCGATAATAAGGATTATCAAGCATGATTTTACGTTCGGGTGAATTTAAGCCAAACCGCAATCGCGTGCGGAACCGCAACGCCACATCGGCACGATGCGATAGCGCAATGGCTATCGGTCGATTCGCATTGCTACACACATGCGGGCTTAGGGAGTTTCAACATGGGGGTACGCCATAGAACGGGCAGGATAGCACGGTTCGTGGCACGGATCGGGAACATGGTCAGGCAGCCAAGGCAGCAGGGCACTCAGCTTCTATACCGCGCAGGGGCCTGAAGCCGTCTGGTCCGAGGTTGCTACCTGCG
>JANXSM010000101.1 GCA_025352665.1 Rhodospirillales bacterium
GCATTTGTTTGGCGATGGCTTCCAGCACCCGCGTCTTGGTGGGCTGGTCGAAATATATCAGCACGTTGCGGCAAAACACGACATCGAACTGGCCTAGCGCACGCAGGTCGGCCAGAAGATTCCACACGCGGAACTGTGCCATTGCGCGGATTGCGTCGTTGACCCGCCAGTTGGCACCGACTTTCTTGAAATATCTGACCAGGTTCTGAATCGGCAGACCGCGCTGCACTTCGAACTGCGTGTAGAGGCCGGCTGTGGCGCGGGCGAGCGGCTCGCGCGCGATGTCGGTGCCGACGATGTCGACTGTGCGCTGGCCCAGCATGGCCTTGTTCTCAGAGAGGATCATAGCGAGTGAATAGGGTAACCGGGGCAAAACCTCGGGCATCCGGCGTTTTTCTTCTTCCCACGACGCGGTGCGGTACGATTCGCTCGACGGATGTCACAGCTCGATGATCTCCCCAAGCTGCCCCGCGCCGAGCTAGAGTCGCTGGTCGTGCGGTTGTTTGGTGAGTTGGTCGACCTCAAACGCGTGGTGGTGGAGCTACGCGAGGAAATCTCCCGACTGAAAGGCCACAAGGGGCGGCCCGACATCAAGCCGAACAAACCAAGCGGCATGGACGGCGGGACCGAACCCAAACCGCCGCGCGACCCCAAGCTTCGCCGTCGCGGCAAGATCACGCCCCGCGTCAGCATCGAGGACCGCGTGGTGAAAGTGACAGCACCGGCGGGCTCGCGTTTTCGGGGCTATCAGAACTTCGTCGTTCAAGACCTGGTGCTGCGCACCGAGGCGATCCGCTACCGACGGGAACGCTGGACCACCGCGGACGGGCAAACGCTGATCGCGCCGCTGCCGGGCGGCATCGCCGGGCATTTCGGGCCGCAACTGCGCCGCTTCGTATTGCTCATGCACCATCAGGGACAGGTGACGGTGGAGCGGCTGGGCGCGCAGTTGCGCTCATTCGGCCTCAGCATCTCCAAGCGTCAGGTGATGCGTCTGCTGATCGATCGCCAGGATGACTTCCTGGGCGAAAGCCGTGACGTGCTGCGGGCGGGACTGCAAAGTGCTGCCTGGATCAGCGTTGATGATACGGGCGCACGACATGCTGGCCGCAATGGCTTTTGCACACAGGTCGGCAATGACGATTTCACCTGGTTCGGCACCCGCGCCAGCAAGAGCCGTTTGAACTTCCTCGATGTCCTGCGCGCGGGTCATACCGATTACGTGATCAACGAAACCGCACTCGCCTACATGCACAAGCGTGCCCTGGCCGGGCCAGTTATGAGCCAACTGGCGACGGCGGCGCGGACGCGGTTCGCCGATCTCCAGGCGTGGCAGGCCCATCTCGATCAGCTCGGCATCAGCGCCTTGCGGGTCACGCCGGATGCGGCAGGCATCGCCACCGAGGGTGCGTTGTGGGGAGCGGTGACGGCGCATGGCTTTCTGCGTGATACGGTAATCCTCAGCGACGATGCGGGTCAATTCGCTGTGGGACAGCATGCGTTGTGCTGGGTGCATGCCGAACGGCTCGTGCACAAGCTCGATACGTTCACTGCGTCACACCGCGCGGCACAGGCGCATATCCGCTGTCTGATCTGGTGGTTCTACGCCGATCTCAAGGCGTATCGCACCGAGCCGACCGCGCGTCGCCGCGGCGAAATGCGGGCCCGCTTCGATCGCATCTTCCGCCGCCGCACAGGCTTCGTCAGCCTCGATCGGCTGCTTGAGCGGTTACACGCCAACAAACCCGAACTGTTGATGGTGCTCGATCGGCCCGAGATACCGCTGCACACCAACGGATCAGAGCGCGACATCCGCTGCCATGTCACCAAGCGCAAGATCAGCGGCGGTACCCACAGCGACGACGGACGTGATTGCCGTGACGCCTTTCTCGGGCTGATGCACACATGCACCAAGCTTGGCATCGCGTTCTGGGATTACCTCGGCGACCGTGTTGGCATACCGAACGACACTACAGTGCCACCGCTCGCAGATCTCATCCTATGTCGAGGACTGAACGCCTAACAGGGACTGCCCGAGGTTTTGCCCCAGTTAC
>JANXSM010000057.1 GCA_025352665.1 Rhodospirillales bacterium
GGCAACGTCTGGTACAACGCGGTGATGGAGAGCTTCTTCTCATCGCTCAAAACCGAGCGCATTGCCCGCAAGGTCTACCGGACAAGAGACCAGGCCCGGGCCGATGTGTTCGATTATGTCGAGCGCTTCTACAACCCGACCCGGCGCCACTCGACCATTGGCTATGTCAGCCCTATGGAATTCGAGAGGATCGCTAAGGCAGCTTTAGGATAGTGTCCACCAAACCCGCAGCAGCTCATTGCGCGTTATTCTTAAGCTGTCTCTCTCCAAAGGGGCTGCGTAGTGCAGCGAAATGCACCCCCAAACCCTCGCGAGATTTGGAAGTCCACGTATTCTACCTGTATTCCGTGCTTTGCCACCTCGTCGCCGATCCGCTTAAAAAATGGGTCGGTCACGTAAACCGTGGGACTGATCGGCAGACCGTTCGTGCCTAGGTTCATTGCCTCCACCTTGCTTACGGAAATCCTTTCCCAACTGGCAAGCACTTTCGGAATGCCATTGAGCAGCCCATCCTCGTGAACAACGAGAAGACCCTCGCGCACCATACCCATCGTGCAGTCGAGATGAGGAATATCGGATCGCATCGGCACGAGTTCCACGGTGTAGCCGGACGGCGCCAATAGTTTGCGGAGGTAGTCAGCACCCTGCGCGGTCGAGGCACGGCCTGATTGGCCGACAAAGACGTGACGCCCGCAGACTTGCACGTCTCCCCCTTCAAGGAATGGCCCCCGCCCACCATCATCGACTTCGAGTGGCATGATCTCGGGTTGTGGTAGAGCGGCATAAATGCAAGCGGCGGGAATTACCTCGGCGTACATAATATCGCAGCTCGCTAGAACCTCACGCCGACGCTGCGGGTACCGCAGCGAGCCTTCTATGACGTGGTTGCCAACGGTGTACCAGGGATCGCGGACAAAGGCGTTGCTGTAGCCATAATCGCCACCCGCAGCTTTTTCATACTGAGTTAAAAGTCTGGTGCGAATGACTTCAACGCCGTGCTTCACGAGGACCGCATGCAAAGCGGATCGTTCGGCTTCCCACTGCGCCTGCCGCGCAGGCACTGCAATCGCGTGGTCCTTGCCCAGCAAGGACCGAATGACGGCACGCTTGTCCGCCGGAAAGATACCGAGCTCCTCTTCAAACTGCTTCGGCGTGACGGTGCTGGCGGCCGGAAGCTTCATCTGGGATTGGGCGAGCACGACCGTGCGCAACGGCGCGAACTCACTCTCGACGAAGATGCGTCTGGATGAGGTGGGGACCGACGACGGTCCGGCACCGTCGGATGCTCCAGTCGTGCTCGCCGTAGACGGTGGGTTGCTAGCCGCCAAGGCCGCGAATGGCACCGAGGTCGCTATTGCAGCCCCTGCGATAATGGCTCTGCGGCTGATCGTGGGAATCTCGGCGGTCTGAGCCATGGGCAATCCTTATTCTCAACAAGATCAAGAGCACCGTTTTCGACGGCTATAGTAACGTCGAGTTATCCTTCGCCAGAAGAAGTAATATTATCCATAATACTATCTTGCGTCGTAACGTTCTCTAGCAACCTGTTGGGTCGGGCCGGTGGGTATGCGATTGCATGAGAGTTAGTTCGGCATTGATGGCTGGTTATGTGGCCTGCAGTCGGTTTATGCTTTGGGCATGGAGCGATGGGCCACTTCGGCAGAGATGCTGCTGCAATCGCCACAGTCGTCTGTAGCAGCCCCCGCCGTGGCAGACACAGTTCTCCTGCTGATGCCGGTACCGGAATTTTAGATAGCGTCCTTAACTGCAGGCAAGGCACGTGATACCCCTAGAACAGAGTGAACTCCGGAAACGGGAAATGAGCAGCGTCAATTGGCGGAGCCAGCCGGCTTGTCCGATGATAGCCATCCTACCTTCCCAGCCGATCAGGATAAAGCTTCTGCCAGAGACCACAGTTGTGTTCGGCTGCCGCGTCGAACAAGCCAGTATGGCCGGGGTCGAAGCGCATGGCCTGGGTCACGGCCTTATATACAGGCCATTCCGGCGCATCAGCCGCTCGGGGAGTGCCGGTTTTGGCGAAGCTGGTTCAATATTGCATCATCGAGACCGCCAGCTTCTGCGAAGCGGGAGCCAACGGACCGCCGGCCAGCTTAGACGTGTTGTCGAAACCTGGAAATTGATAAGGCAATTCTGCCGAGTGTATGGCACCCATCTCGAATCCTGGATTCGTTGTGACGTCGGGCGCAGCGCGGTCGGCGAACTCGTATTGGTAGGTAGGCACGTACTTCGTAGCGAGACGGGCGGTGTCGAGGTAGCCGCAATAGTTCAGCCCGTTGCTGGGCGTGAAGTCCGTCAAGGCGGTGCCCAGGGCAGAGGGTGCCAAGGAGAAGGCCGTGAGAGGATATTGCGCCAAGATCTGCTCGGCTTTGTCGTTGTAGACGGCCTTCAGATAGGCGCCGTATGTTTCCGGGTTCACACCGTGTCCGGCCTGGATGTCGTAGGCAACATACAGGCGAAGCTCTTCGCGGTTGCCGCCGTTCACGATGGGAACCCGGAGGAAGCGGCCTGACCGCAGGGCCCCTTGCGGTTGTTCTGGAATTGTATCGGTCCCGACGGAGGGAACGTAGGTCATGATGTCGCTGCCGGCGACGGTGCTCGCCACTTCCAGGAGATCCCTCACGGGCTTGGCGCGGAGGCAGTTGAGCGCTGCAGCGCCTTGTGGACAACCAGCGAGGGTGGCCACCTTCTCGTCTACCACGTCGGCTTCCTCCCGGGTGCGAAGATGCTGCACGCAGGCGGCGCTCTGGATAATGGCGCGCGCGAACAGGCCGGAGGTCTGCTTTGGTCCCACGAGGTGCATGCAGATCGAGGCCGCACCGGCGGACTCGCCCGCCACCGTCACCTGGGCCGGGTCGCCGCGGAAAACCCCAATATTGCGCTGGACCCAACCAAGCGCCGCGCGCTGATCAGCAAGGCCAAAGGTGCCGTCGATGGCACGATCGAAGGACGGATTTGCCAGGAATCCGAACACGCCGAGCCGGTAGTTGAAGGAAACGACGACAGCATCGCCAGCAAGAGCCATAGCGTCGAGCGGATAGAGCGAACTCCCACCCCCGACGAAGGCCCCGCCGTAAATCCAGACGATCACCGGACGTGAGCCCTGGTGAGGAACACTGGGAACCGTGACGTTGATCGTGAGGCAGTCCTCATCGTAAGAGGCCTCGGTCAGGCCATACCGCGAGACCTGCGGGCATTGCCGACCGAAAGAGGCGGCATCGCAGATGCCAGACCACGGTGCTGCAGGCTGCGGCAACGCCCACCGCAGCGCTCCGGTCGGGCTTGCGGCATACGGAATGCCCTTGAACGCCAGTAACCGGCCCGTGCCAACGCCACGGACTTCGCCTCCTTCGGTCTTTAAAACAAGGGAATTGCCAGCGAGCGGCGCTGGCTGGACGTGTGCCTAGCCAGCGATGAGGATCGGGGAAAGTAAGGCAAGTAGGCGGATCGCCCGACCAACCAACATCGCAGCGACCCGGACTTCCCGCCGCCGCATCACTTGGACTCTGCCTGGGCGACGCCAGAAAACTGCGACGTTAGGTCACCGGCCAGGTGGACGTCGTAGATGCCGACAGACTTCGAAGGCGTCCCGGGGCTGAAGTCGATCTTATTTACGTCAACCCAGATTGCGCGCGCCATAACAACGGGTTCACCGGCAGCATTGCAAAGCAAGCGAGCGTAAGAAAAGCTCTGTCCCATCATGACCCCCCAAAATGTATCAGCAAGCCTGGATAGTAATTAAACGTCATTTTTAATTTTATCGGCGAAGTATTGTTCTAATATTTATCAAAATTTAATATAAACGACACTTTCTTTGTTAATTGTTAATTTTGCTATATTAGTTTTTGAAAAGTTATAAAAGTCATGCGGAAAGCAACGGTTTGTGCTCGTTGGGCAACCTGGGGCGAAGCTCGGCAGCGGCAGGCGCAGGCCTGCGACGCTGCCGGCGGTCCGTCGAACCAGCCGTGATCCCCGGCCGCCGAAGGCCATCCTGGCAAAGGCCAGTGCCGCCGCGGTGAGAATGGCGGCGAACGCCCAAGCCGGGCTTAACGTGCCGATGGCCGCAGCCTCCGGCCCTTGCGGGTGAAAGGCAACCGCCGGCCGGCAAGTCCCTTTTCATTCCTGTCCTGTTCCGGGTGGCCCGAACCGGCTAAGCCGCTGCCGTGGCGGCGCACAACATGGGTCGTGCGTCTGGTTTGTACGGTGTACTGTCATAAGCAGTTTAAGCCAGCACTTTCAGTCTCCTACCAACGATATCGTGAATTTTAGATTTTGAACTCTGTCGAGTGCGAAACTTATTGCAAAAGAGACGACCTTCCGCAGAGGAGTTCCGCACACGCTATCCCATTGATAAGACTTGGTTGAAAACTAGAAAAATTGACCGTGCGAATGTCTCAAGTTCCGCATAGTCGCTTATGACAGTACACCGTACGAACCAGACGCACGGCCCTTGAACCAGAGCAGCACCGCGACGATCGCGGACGCCTTGCTCGACGCGCCAGCTTGTCGACCAAGACGCTGCGCTCGTCCATCATCTGCTCAAGATCGCGTTAGTCCACCCCATAGCGGCAATACCATCGGACCGCCCAAAGCACGATCTCACCCTCAAAGCGGCGCCTCTGGAAGTCCGACATGATGCGGTCGCCCCCTGGCTCGAACCCCATCCCGACGGGCACCGCCAAAGTTTGCAACAGAGCCGGCTTTGGTTCTGATTCACAGTCGGCGCCATGCTTTCTGTTTGGTGTGCAGTTTTGAGTAAACTGTCACGTGACCCATCGCACAGCCGCGCACAGCCCGCCCCTTTGCTTAGCATGCCAGCAGGGCCCAAGACCCGGCTATAGCGAGCCTCTGCGGGGCATGTCGGGTCACACAACCAGAGGCTCGACCCCGATCAAGACCTTGAAGGCCTTTTGCATCTCGTCCTTGGTAGACTTCGCGGCACTGGCAGGGACGATTAGTCCATCGTGTATTGGGAGTGACGGGGTTCCCTGTGCTGCCAGATGCCCTGCGACCGACGCGACCACCTCACCCTCACGAAACGTCAGATACTGCCCAACTGCCCAGCCGTGCCGGTCCAGCGGCAGCCGAGCCCGAAGGTCCATCGGCAAGATGTCTGTCAGAGGTTGCCCGAAAGCCGGGTAGGCGGAAACCACAGCGGCCCTGACGGCCTCGGGGCTCACTCGGCGTGCCTCCGCCGGGCTGCGGTCGCTCCAGCGGCGCAGAAGCTTTCCCGTGGCGAACGATTGGGTGATCCCGGCCTTTACAACGTCACGGGACAGGCCACCGACAGAATATGGATCACCATCGGGCAGCACCTTGGACCCCGTCAGAGCCAGGAAAATCGACAGGAATGACGCGCGGATATCAAGCTCGACTACTGGCTCGCTGTTGATGAGGATCGCGCCACGCTCTATGGCAGTCATGGTTTGGAAGTTGTCCAGCCCAACGGCGTAAAGCCGCCCCCCAAGCCGCAAATCACCACCAACAAAGTGGCGCCGAAACATCGGAGCCCGACAGCCCCAAATGACCGCACTGGCAGCGCAGGCGTTCAGCACCCTGACCCAAGCCCGAAACCGCTCTAGCTGAGCTATTTGATCCGGTGGCAAATAGATAGCCGTAGCAGCTTCAATCTTGGTTTTATCCAATGTCCTGATTACGATCAGGTCTCCGTCGGGAACCACGATGTGGCCTGTCTCTGCCTTCCGGCTGACCGACCAATCCGTCTCCCTGGTCTCCTGTCGAACGCCGTGCCGTAACGCCAGGTCAATCAGCAACGATCTTGCCCAGAGGTGCGTCGGCAGTCCACCGAAGGGGCGGTCGCAAGCACTCGCATCATTGGTCCTTACACCTGGCTTCTGGCCTACCAGACCTGCGCGCTTCAGGGTGTCGATCTTGGCCAAGAAGGCCCGGTTTCCGACCAGTCCATTTTTCCACATTGCTCCACCCGGCCGGCGTTGTACCGACGCTGGATGTTCCTTGAAGGCAGCACACAGCAGCCCAGCAAGGATGGTTCCGGTCTCTGCGGTGTATGCTTGCAGGCCTTTCGGACCCACCGGACGACTGCGGACCTCGTGGGCCATCATAATGGTGACCAAGTGGGCGATCAGAGCCTAAGCATTGTCGCTTGTTGGTATCCTGGCTAGCGTGAAGAAGCGGGATGACTTGAGCCACCGGTGGAAACCGGGAGATACTTCATCCGAAATGTTTCCACTACTGGTGCTGGCGATGCTAGCGCTACCCGTAAAGGCCATCTGAACTCTGCATAGAGCTGTTTGGCCATCGTATCGTAACTGGATAAACGGGGTGCATGAGGACTTCGCATCGCATGCCATATCCGCAATCGCCTAGGGCGGTACGTGCGGCAAATGCCACAACAGCGTCAAAGACGATCCGAGACTGTCGTCCAGCCTGCACCGCGCGGCGCAGGATGGACGGCAGTAAACACCCGTGGTGCGCACGGAGTAGTAAAGTGCGCCGTCTGCGCGTCCGTCCCACTCATTGGTGTGGGATTGGAAAGCAAGCAGCGAAGTGCCCACCCGGCGGGGACGGCTCATGTTATGGCTCCCACCCCCCAGCTAAAGAGCATCCAATGTCCTTCCGCATTACTGGCCTCGACTCCGCGCCCTTCTCACACCTCTATGGACTTTCCGACGCCGAGTTGGCTGCCCACGGCGCAAAACGCTACATCGCTGACAAGAAGTCGGGCTTCCCCGACCGGATAGAGATGCGCGGCGGTGAGCCGGGGGAAAGCTTCCTGCTGCTCAACCATGTCTGCCAGCCTGCCGAAACGCCCTATCGCGCCATACACGCCATCTTCGTACGCGAGGGCGCCACGGACATCTACAACCGGGTCGACGAGGTGCCGGAGGTGATGCGGGTGAGGCTGCTTTCGCTACGCGCCTACGATGCTGCCGGCATGATGCTCGACGCGGACGTGATTGACGGCGCCGAAATCGAGTCTGTCATTGCGCGACTGCTGGCCAACTCGGACGTCAGCTACATCCACGCCCACAATGCCAAGCGGGGCTGCTACTCCGGCTGTATCGAGCGGGCCTAAGCGCACGCGCCTCGCCGCTCCGTCGGACGCGCGTTTGGTCCAAACCGACCGTACGTCCGTGAACCAAGCGCCTGTCCAGGAAACGTGTGATTCCCGTTGTCATCGCACGTGCGGCATCGAGGCAGCTGAAGTCCTGTAAGCGCCTGTTCTGCCAACGAAGACGGTCAGATCTGTTCCAGCTTTGTCCGCTTATGCGTGACAGCAGCCCAGTTCGTTAGTTCTGGCCGTTTAGGGCGCGGACGCAAAGGTCAGCCTTGAACCACCAAGATGCTCATCCTGGCACTTGTTCAAGTGGCCGGAGAACCACGCAGACGGCACGCAAGCAGGACGGGCGCAGATTCTGTTTGGTTGGGGCCATGCGGCCAGAACCTGCCGCCATCGTGCCGCTACCGCAAGGGGACGTCAGGTCTGATCGTTCAGATGACACGCGCTTCTCTGCCCCGGAGCGATTTTGCGCAGCACCGGCACCTCCTGGAAGCAGCGGGAAAACGCATGCGGGCAGCGCGGGTGAAAGTGGCAGCCGGTGGGCGGGTTCAGCGCGCTGGGGAGCTCGCCCTGAATGGCGCCAAATCGGCTTTTCCGCGTCTCCAGCCGCGGCACTTCGGCGAGCAGCGCCTGGGTGTAGGGATGGTTCGGCCGCGAGAACACCACCTCCGCCCCCGCCTCCTCCACAATCCGCCCGAGATACATGATGGCCACCCGGTCC
>JANXSM010000109.1 GCA_025352665.1 Rhodospirillales bacterium
TGGGTCATACCCGCGGGTCATCGAGACTCGCGGGTATGACCCCCTCCTAACGCACAAACCCACTTGCTGAAATTGAGGTCCAGGGGCTCGGCCCCTGGTGGGGGTCGAGGGGGCAACGCCCCTCGCCTTGCTATCCTCAACGCCTGCCAGGACTATACGACGAGCCACAGATCAGTGACGCCGATATCGATCCCGGCCCGGGTCAGCAGGGCGTGGGCCTGGCCGCGGTGATGCGTCTGATGGTTGAACATGTGCACCACCAGGCCTGCGGTCGGCGCCTTCATGTCGCGCTGCGTGGCGCCGCTGAACCAGGCGGTATCGCCCGTGAGGAATTCCGGGCTCACCCGCGTCGACCATTCCAGGATCCCGCGATCCGCAGTCTCCCGCTCAGCCTGCAGCAGGTCGAAATCATCGATCGTACCCGGACTGTCGCGCAGCAGAACCCCCGGTTGCGGCCAGCCATCGAAACGTGACATCCACATCCGGTCCGCCCACAGAAGATGATTGAGTGTTCCCTGCAAGGATTTGAAGAAGGCGCCCTGGTCACGCCTGCGATCGTCGTCGCTCAGGCGGGCCGCGCCGGCATAGGTCCGCTTGTTCATGGCCGCGTTATAGGCGGCCAGGGTCTTCACATAGTCAGGCGTGATCATGCTCAATACCCTGTGTGCAGCAACTTCACGGACAGCGGCGAACCCAGACCCGCCTGCGTTGCATTGAAGCTGAACACTGCCGTGCCACCCGGTGCAATCACCTTGTTCCAGCTCTCGTTGGACAGCGTGTAGGCGTTGCCGACATGGCTGTTAATGACGGCGCTGTAAAGATTCTGGGTGATCTGGTCGGCGGTGTCGATCTGCACCTGCCACCCATTGATGGTGACATTGCTGGTATTGGTGATGGTGACCGTATCGTAGACGACCGACGGCCATTCCTGCACATTGAGCGCCACCGTGGCACTCGGTTCATGCACAATGGTGGCGGTGGCGGACCCTAGCGACACCCCCGCGGGGGTCGACAGATCGAGCATGAAACTCGCCGAACGGCCGGTACTGCCCGGGCTCAGCAAGGTAGCCGGCAGGATCTTGGCAATCTCGCCCGCAGCAAACGTGACGGTGCCAGAAGCTGCCACATAGTCGGTGCCCGCCACCGCCGTGCCGTCTCGCGTCGCATAGGCGATCGTCACGGGCGTGCTCGCCGGTGCGGCCAGGCTGATGGTGAAATCGACTTCCGGATGCCCCGCATTGGGCTTGTAGATCAGTTGCTGGACCGCTGCCGCCTGCACCGCGTTGACCGTCACCTCGTCCGGCATCAGCAGACCGGACGGATTGCCTAACGGGTTGGCGTTCCAGCTCCACCACCCAGAGCCCATGCCCTGCCGGCCTGCCGCCAACGCGGAGCCGGTGCCATCGGTGTTCAGATAGCTGGTCATCAGTTGCATCCACTGCTGATCGGCAGGGCTGCTCAGGTTGCTGCCGGTCTCGCCCAGGAACACCGGTGCGATGTTCTGCTGCTCGATATAGCCCCAATGCGCCGTCCACGAGGCCGCCGCGGTGCCGGCGTAGTCGTATGGGTTCAGATAGGGCTCCGGAACCACCGAGGCCGGGTAGTCATGCGCGGAATACACCAGCTGGTTGGCGGTGTTCAGCGTGACCGGATGGGCCGCCACGCCCTCCAGATTGCCGCCCCAGTTGGTGGCGACCCCGTTCGTGGTCTGCACTCCCTCAACGATCACCAGCCAATTCGGATTGATGTTGAGAACGCCATTGCCGGCCTTGGTCGCGGCCAGCGCCCAGTCCGTCGCGGCATTTCCGTCGCCCCAGGTCGCGGGATCATGGGGTTCGTTGAAAAGATCGGCGCCGATCACCGTGCTGTTGCCGTTGTAGCGGGCGGCCAGCATCTGCCAGTCAGCGAGCCAATGCGCCTGGTCATACACGCCGCTGTACCAAAGCCCGCTGGTGCTCGGGGAATCCTGGGCGTAGCTGTTGTGGTCGTCGAGAATGATCTTGAGCCCGATCTGGCCGGCGAAGCCGACGATCTTGTCGATCAGCGCCAAACCCTGCAGGCCCACCAGATCCGGGTTCAGCGTGTAGTTGATGGCGGTGGGTGCCAGGCCGCCCGCCAGCAGCTGGTTGGAAAACGGCAGGCGGATCGTGTTGAACCCTGCGCTGACCATCTGGCGCATGGTCGCCTGCCAGTTGGCGCCGAGCAGATCGCCTGGGCTGCCCCGCGAATCGTTCAGCCCAAACCAGTTCACCGCTGCAATCCGGACCGCTGCTCCGGTGCTGTCGACAACCTGGTTGCCCCGCGTGTGCAGGTAGCCGCCCGGCAGCAGGCTGCCTACACCGCCAGAGGCCGCCGCCACGAGACTGACGCTCACATTCCCCACGCTCACCATCGGCACGGCAGCCGGCGTCGGCGTCGGTGTCGGTGCGGGGCTCGGTGCCGGCGAAGGCGTGGGCGCGGGAACACTCGCCACCGGATACACCAGCGTCTCGCTCGCGCTCGGTGCCGCCAGGCTCGCGCCCACAGAGTTGCTCAACACCAATGAGAATCGCTGCGTGCCGCTGCCGCCCGCCAGAGTGTGCACCGTCACGGTCTGGCTGGTCTGCCCCGCCGCAAAGGTGATGTGCCCGCTGGCCGCGGTGTAGTTCACCCCGGCCAGGGCGCTGCCGTTCTGGGTTGCATAGTCGAGCGTCACCGGTTGCGACAAGGCGGCCGACAGGGCAAGGACGAACATGGCGTCGTGGGTTCCAGCGCTGCTTTCATCGACACTGCCACCGGTGACCGTGATGGAAGGCGTGTTGACGATGATACCGATTCCGGTCGCCGTTCCCAGCGTGGCACCGATCGGGTTGGAAAGCACAAGGTTGAAACCGCGCGTGCCCAGCAGGCCCAGCTTCGTTGCGACCGAGATGGTGATGCTGGTCTGGCCCGCAGCGATTGTGGCGGTGCCGGTGCTGGCAACGTAGTCCACTCCGGCCACGGCCGTGCCATCGGCAGTGGCATAGCTGAAGCTGACCGCAGTCGCACTGGCGGCCGAGAGCGAGACGGTGAAAGTTTCGGCCAAAGCGGTATTGGCCTCGCTCACGCTGCCGCCCTGCACCGCCAGGGTCGGCAACACAACTGGCGCCCCGCTGCCGATGGTGGCGCCGTTCACCACGAAACCGGTCGGCAGGCTCGGCCGGCCGCCGTTCGCGTTGAAGCCGAACACCGCCATGCCCCCGGGCGCCAGCTTCGCATCCCATCCGGCGTCGGTGATGACATAATGCGTGCCGACATGGCTTGCGATCGTGGCGCCCCAGATGCCGGTGATCGTGTTCGCCAGATCGAAGGCGACCGACCAGCCGTTGACGCTGGACGAGCCTGTGTTGGTCAGCGTTCCCGAACCGGTGAACCAGGCCCCGTAATCCGAAACGTCGGCCAGCACAAAGCTATGGCCGGCCGCAACGGGCGCGGGCGTCGGCACCGGGGCCGGCGTCGGAGTGGGTGCAGGAATCGGCGAAGGTGTGGGAACGGGTGCGGGGGTAGGCACGGGCGCTGGCGTCGGCACAGGCGCTGGGGTCGGCATTGGAACTGGCGCCGGCGTGGGCGTGGGCACTGGGGCCGGGGTGGGCACGGGAACCGGCGTGGGCGTAGGCGCTGGGGCCGGGGTGGGAACCGGCGTGGGGCTGGCGCTGCCGCCGATCAGCGTCCCATTGACGACGTAGCTCGGCGGGAACACCGGAGCGCCGCCGCTGCCGTTGAAATAGAACGTTACTGAACCGCCGACTGAAACGGTACCGTTCCAATTCAGGTTGTTCACCACATAATGGCTGGCCGACTGGCTGACAATCGAGCCACTCCATAGGCTGGTGATTGGGCTCGCCAGATCGAAGCCGACGGACCAGGCGGTAAGCGGCGTCGTTCCCGTGTTGGTCAGCGTAACAGCAGCATTGAACCAGATGTCATGATCATCCAGCAGAACACTGATCGAGGCGCCCGAACCGCTGATCGGGGCAATGTTTCGCGTACCAGCCATTGATGGTTTCCGACCGGGAGGACGTGGTTTTACCACCATCATTTGTATAGATTGGGAAACCTAAAGCAAGTCCAGAACCACGCTTTCCAACCATACACAGCGAAAATGTGAGGAATTCCTTAGGAACAGTATTAAAATTGAGACGCAGTTGGACCGGCGGCGCTCAATCGTCCAACGGCGGCCGGTCGCGATGAACGTCAAGCACGCGCTCCAAGGCGCGTCCGAGCCGCAGAATGGTGCCCTCCTCGAACAGCCGTCCCCACAAACACACACTGTGTGGCACATGATGCGGAACCCCATCATCCGTGCGCAACGCGGCCCCCATACCGCGCTGGATCCGCGTCGGGCTCATGCGAAACCCGGCGCGCTGAACCAGGCACGGGTGACCGGTGAAGTTGGTGATCACGCCCATCGGCCCCGCTGCCGGGCCGCCGATGATCGCATCGACGGTCGCGAACCATCCATCGGCCACCTGCATGACACGCCGGCGCAAACGATCCAGTTGGACGAAATCGACCGCCGACAGGAAACGCGCCGCGCGGAACCGGTTCGGCCAGGCCACCTCGTCCTGCCAGGTCAGCAGGTCGTCGCGGTCCGACAACGTCAGCTCCTCAAACGCCGCCGCCGCCTCGGCGTACAAAATGTCGACCAGCGCCCCATACGGCAGCTCCGGCCGATCGAGCGCCACCATCTCCACATCCAATCGGCGCAGCGCATCGACGCTGGCCTGATCGATGGGATCGTCGAGATCGGCCGCGAAATAACCGACCCGCAGACCCGTCACCGACGCCCCCGCGTCATAGCTGAAAAAGGCCGATATGCTGGCAACATCTGCCACGTCGAACCCGTTGATAACAGACATGACAAGTGCCGTGTCCTCCACGCAGCGGGTCATCGGGCCAATTTTGTCGAGCGACCAACAAAGCGCCATCGCGCCGGCGCGGCTCACGCGTCCGAAGGTCGGCCGCAGCCCCGCGATGCCGCAGCGCGTGCTCGGCGAAACGATCGACCCCAGGGTCTCCGTGCCGATGGCAAAGCCGAACAACGCGGCAGCCGTTCCGGAGCCAGAGCCTGCCGACGAGCCGCTCGACCCTTCGGCGCGATTCCACGGATTGCGGGTCACGCCCCCGTGCCAGATGTCGCCATACGCCAGTGCGCCAAGGCTGGTCTTGGCAACCAGAACCGCGCCGGCCTCGGCCAGCAGCCGCACCACCGTCGCGTCAGTTGCGGGCACGCGGTCCAAATACGGCTCGGCCCCCCAACGCGTCGCCAGACCCGCGGTGTCAAGCAGATCCTTGCACCCATAGGGAATGCCGTGCAGCGGGCCCATCACGCGCCCGGCGGCCAAGGCCGCATCGGCCGCCCGCGCCTGGCGCAGCGCGAGCTCCGACGTGGCAAGTGCTATGCATTCCAACCCGGGACCCAGTCGCTCGATCCGCTCAAGATACAGACGCGTCAAACGTTCCGAGCTGAGTTGTCCCGAGCGGATCCAGCTCCCCAGCTCACCCACAGTGGCAAAGGCGATATCGACATCGCGAGACGGCAGCGGCGTCGTCACCTCCGACGAACGGAACGGCCCGGCCGCGGGCATCGCAAAGCCTGGCGGCCGCGGATCGAACACCGTCGCGGGTGCCAACTCCGGCGCCAGCACCACCGCACGCCGGCTGTGCGCACGCGCGAGCTGCACCTCGATGCTGTCCAGCATCTGCGCCCGCTCCGCGTCCGTGTAATGAATGCCCAAAACGACCTGGGCTGCGGAAATTGTCTCGTCGGACACAGGTTTCTGGCTCATGCGCCAAGCCTAGACCGCAATCGCCGCCGAAGAAATCACCTCTCGTGAAGTTTGCCAGACCGCTCCTGCTCCAGCTTTTTGTTTTATCGCGTGATTCAGACCTTTCGGTGATTCCACCTTCGGTCATCACGCTCCAGCCCAGTCGTTACCACCGCATCAGAACGCCAGATGCGAGGCGAGCGCTGCGGCGGAAACGCCGCTGTCGCCCTTGATGACAACCGCCGCCACCTGGCTATGCGCGTTGGTGAAGGTGAACACCGTGTCCCACCCGCTCACCGTTCGCACACCGGCGAGGCTGGCGCCGCCACCGAAATCGTGCAGGTTGATCACATCGCCGCTCCAGGGAGGCGTGTTGAACCGGCTCAGATCCAGCTCGCCGCCAAAGGCATTGACGTTGAACACATCATTGCCCTGACCGCTGGTGACATGATTGACCCCCGCCGAGAGGTTCACAACGTTGCCGTAACCATTCAGGAACACCCAGTCGTGGCTCGTAATCCCCGGTGTGTCGCCCAGCGTCACCGTGGCATTGCCCGATATCGTCGAGCCCGACGCCGCCGGCGAGCCAAAGATATAGTTCACTCCCCCGCCCACGCTCACCCGGTCGCCATAACCGCCGGCGACGACCTCGCTGTTACCGTTGCCGACAAGCACGGTCGCATTTCCCATCCCGGCGTCGATCAGGGTGAAACCGGCACCGCCGGCATTGGCGCCGACAGCAATCATGTTGTTGTAGCCGCCTGCGCTGACACTGTCGTAACCATCGCCAAGCCGGATCGTGGCACCCCCCAGCGACCCCGCCACGCCGTGCCGCCCGACGCCTGCGGTGACAACATCGTTGTAGCCGCCCAACGTCACGCCATAGTCGCCGCCCCCAAGCGTGACGGTGTCGTTGCCCGGACCCGCGAGAACCGTCGAGCCAGCGACCACATTGGTGATGCTCGCATTGTAGAAAGTATTGGCGGTCGTGCCCCCCGACAGGCTCGCCAGAACGGAGATCGCTGAGGGCGGCACGCTGTCGATCAAACCCGGCGGCAGCGTCTGCCCCAGAGGCGGCAGCGGCAACGGCGCGGGCGGCGCTGGAACGACGACAACGGGAGCCACCACCGGCGCCGGTAGCGGCGGTGCCGTGGGAGGCGTCACCACCGCTTGTGTCGGAACAGGGGCGAAAACCGCCGCCCCAACGGCACCAAGCGTGATCGATCCGCCAGAGGCGCTGTAGCTGGCCACCAAGGTCTCGCCCGCGCTCGCCTCGGTCAGCGACGACAGCGTGACAAGCACATGGCCGAACTGGTCCTCAATCGCAGTCCCGCCCGCGCCAACGACAACCTTCGGCACCACGGCAGAGCCCAACGCCCCCGCCAGCCCCTCGAAGACAACGCTGTCGCCAACCGCTAAGTGGCTGACTGCCGGTGCGAACACCGCCCCCGCGCCGCCCGAGGCGGCCAGGGCCAGCATCAGGGTGGAGCCTCCCCCAGGTCCGAAATCAAACCTGCCAGAGCCGACCAGGGCACCTTCGATATCGATGGTCGCGGCATAACCCAGCGCCATCGTACCCGCGTTGTGCAAGGTCGATCCGAAGGCAAACAGGTTTGCGCCATTGAACAGCCAGTCCGCCCCGGGATCCACGGCGTAGGTCTGGAAACCGACATACTGACTGCCGATCCCCGAGATCACGCCCACGCCACCCCCATCGGCCGTCAATGCCAGCAGGTTGCCTCCGGCACCGCCCACGACCTTGCCGATAATGATCGAGCCTGGTGACAGAAAGAGCTGGTCGTTGCCGGCGCCCAACGTCACCGCCGTCCCGTTGGCCACCGTGCTTGCAAGCGTGCCGTAATTGTACACCGCGCCATCGGCCGTGGCGGCGTCGGCAACACCGGAGTAACGCGTTGCCGGTGCCAGATCGATCGCGGTTTGCCCCAGGATCGTGCCGAAATTTGTGATCGAGACTGCGCCCGAGGCCGCCGCCACCCCGTCTCCGCTACCGGAAATGACGGCGCCGACATCGGTTGCGGAGCCATTGCGCAAACTGCCGCCGACATCGAGCCAAACGCCGGTCGTCCCATCGATGGTCGCGCCATTGACGATATTGCTGGCCGGCTGGTTCAAAGCCACCACGCCGATCTGCCCACCGGCGATGGTCGCAGCACGGGTGAATTCGTCACCGTTGCGAACGGCCGTATCCGCCGAAAGCAGCACACCTGTCGCACCGCCCGTGATCGTGCCGGCATTGACCAGCAGCCCGCCCGCACCGGTGAATGCGGCGCCAATGCCCGACCCCGCAATAAGGGCGCCGGGATCGGCCACCGAGCCGTTGGAGACAGTGCCTTGCACCAGCTGCACGCCAACCTTTGCCAGGATCGTGCCGGCGTTGTCGACCACCAGCCCCCCGCCCGCTCCGGGCAACTGAGCCACCCCCACGGCGCCCGCCACGATGCTGGCCGTACTGTCGCCGTCATCGCCGTTGAACACTAAACCCTGGCCCAGCGTCACCGCGGTCCCGACGGCTGCGATCGTGGCGTAGTTGGCAACCGTCACCGGCCCAGAGCCTGCCGCCAGAATCCCAGCCCCTCCTGCGATCACCGCATGCAGCGTCGCGGGGCTGCCATTGGCGACGCTGCCGCCGTTCACCAGGGACACTGCCGTGCCAGCACCCAGAACTGTGCCGAAGTTCTGCACCTGCCCGCCGGCAGCAACGGCCACACCGACGACGCCATCGATCAGGGCTACGGTGTCCGCATCGCTGCCGTTGCTCACGAAATCAGCACCAATCACACCATCGGCGGTGTGCGAGGCAATGGTCCCGGCGTTGGCCACCAGCCCGCCATCCAGCCTTACGCCATCGAGTGCTGCCGAAATAATAGCACCGGCATCGGTCGCGTTGCCGTTCCAAACCTGGCCGCCGGACGCAAGCGATACGCCGATCCCGGTCTCGGCGGCCACAGTGCCATAGTTGTAGACGGTGGCTGCTCCTGCGGCGACCAAACCGTTGCGCTGCCCACCGGTGAAAGCCGCCGTGTCGGCCCCGTTGCCGTTCGCGTAGATGCCGCCCGCCACCAGGTCCACGCCATCCAGCGTATAGGACACAAGCGTACCGAGATCGTTGATCGCACCGGAATAGACGGAGAGCACGCCCGCCGACACATCCAACGCCCGCACCGCCCCATCGAGGGCCACGGTCAAAGGCAGATCGCCCGGTGACAGTGTCTGGCCGTTGGTCAGCAGGCCTGAGATTGTTCGCGCCATACGTCAAAACCTCAGATGAGACAGCCATCGCACAGCAGATGCGTCAGCGATTGTTACGACCTACAAAGGCCGACGCAGCAGAGAAACGCAAGTCTCAAATTCCGACTATATTGTAAATCTCAAATACAATGTACAATAACGGTGAAATAACGTTGTATGATCACAAACCCCCGTGATGACAGCGGTAAACCTTCGGGTGCGGACACGGATGGCGCGCCCGCGGCGGCATCGGTAACGTAGGACGGGGACCACAGTCTGACGGAGGTCCCAGCACCGAGGTTCCCCATGCGCCGTTTCGCTCCCCTCATGGCCGCGCTGTGTTTCGCCGGCACCGCCCTGGCCCAGATCCCGCAGCACCGCCCGGTGGTGGTGGAGCTGTTCACCTCGCAAGGCTGTTCCTCCTGCCCGCCGGCGGACGCGCTGCTCTCCGAACTCGCAGCTCAGCCAGACGTGCTGGCACTGGCGTTTCATGTCACCTACTGGGATCGCCTCGGCTGGCGCGATCCATACTCCTTCGCCGCCGCCACCCAGCGTCAGCGCGACTACCAACGCCTGCTCGGCACAGACACCATCTATACGCCGCAGATGGTGGTGGATGGCCGCGCGGAATTGATCGGCTCCAACCGCCCCGCCCTGCGCACCGCCCTCGCCGCGGTCCGGCCGGTCGCAACCGTGCCGCTCACGATCGAGGCCACAACCGAAGGCCTCATCATCCACGTCGGTCCGGGCGCGGGTGCTGCGAGCCTGCAGCTCATCGGTTTTGACTCCGCCCACCGCACCGCAGTGGCAAGCGGGGAAAACGACGGCCGTAGATTGTCCGAAAGCAATATCGTGCGCAGTCTGACGGTGCTGGCGCAGTGGCAGGGCGACGCTCTGACCCTGACCAGCCCTCGCCCCGCGGCGGAACGGGCCGCGGTTGTCCTGCAGGACCGCGACGGGCGCATCCTGGGGGCCGCCGTGCTCGCCAGGCCTGCGAACGCCCCACCCAGTCCGCGAGCCGCAGGATGAGCTCTCGCCCGTCTCAGGCGGCCTGACATGCTGTTCAATCCCGGCACCTGGCTCGCCGCCTGCTGCGCCTTGGGCGCGCTGATGCTCTGGTGGGCTCCACCGCTTGGCCGCTGGCTGGTGGCGATCGGCTCGATCGGGTTTCTGCTGGTGCTGGTTTTGCCACTGGACCAGTGGGCGCTGGCGCCGCTCGAGAACCGCTTTCCGATCCCGCCCGCCGATGCGCCAGTGGCGGGGATCATCGTCCTGGGTGGCACCATCGACTCGGCGCTCTCAGCCGACAGGGACATGCCCTCCCTTGGCGACTCGGCCGAGCGGCTCACCCATTTCGTGGCCCTCGCCCGTGCGCATCCCGAAGCCCGCCTGGTGTTCACCGGCGGCTCCGGCAGCGACCGCACCACCCTGCCAGAGGCCGACGGCGCCCGCATCCTGCTGCAGTCGCTCGGCCTGCCGCCGGACCGGGTCATCTACGAGGCAGCCTCTCGCACCACCTGGGAGAACGCCGTTCTCACCCGTGAACGCGTGCATCCCACGGCGGGCGAGACCTGGCTGCTGATCACCTCCGCCGCCCATATGCCGCGCTCGGTTGGCGCCTTCCGCCAGGCCGGCTGGCACGTGCTGGCCGATCCGGTGGGCTATAAAACCTTCCGCGACCCCAGCGCCCTCAGCCCGCGCGGCTTTGGCAAGCGCATGGTATTGCTCGATATCGCAGCCCATGAATGGATCGGGCTGGTCGCCTATCGTCTGCAGGGACGCAGCGACGCCTGGTTTCCCAGCCCTATCCCTCCGCCAGCCCCGCCAGTCGCAAGCCGCTGAGATAGATCTCGATATCCGCCGGTTGACGCAGCGGCGTGCGGGCACCTGCGGCCGCGATGGTGAAATTCGGCTCCAGCGCCAGCAGGTGCTTGCGCACCGCCACAGCCTCCTCCAGTCGCCCGAGATGGCCAAGCGCTGCGAGCAGGCTCTTGTAGCTTGCCGACATCGACGGCTTCAGCGCAGTGGTCGCCCGGCCCAGCGCCACCACGGTTTCAAAATCACCTCGCGACAGATGCGGCACCATCAGAGCACTATCGAAAAAGAACCCGTGCGGATCAAACGGCGACAACCGCTTGGCATGCTCGATGCGGGTGATCGCCGCGTCATGCTGACCGGCATAGGAGAGGGTGAGCCCGGAAGAAACCCAGGCGAACGGCAGATTGGGGTTGAGCGCCAGCGCGCGCTCATGCAGTCCGATGGTCTCCTCGATGCTCTGATGCTGCACGAAGCTGCGCACGTGCGCCGCAACGGCCAGGGCCCGGGCGCAGGACGGGTCGAGCACCACGGCGCGCTCGGCAAGCTCGCCGGCACGCTGCATCGCAGCCGACGAGTCCGCAGCCCAGCCCTGCCCTACCAGAAACGTGTGCCAACAGGCCCACCAAGCAAAGATCGCCCCACTGTCCGGCGCACGCTCGCCAGCCTGGGCCAGCAGCTCGCCCGCTGCGAGGAACTCGGTTTCTTCCAGCCGGTAGATCGCTGGAATCGCGCGCAGCATGAGCTCATGGGCAGTGGCGTCCTGAATTGGGCGCGCGGCGGCGGCACGGCTTTCGTGCAGCAGCAGTTCCGGGTCCACCTGCGCCACGGTCGCCGCCGCGATGTCGTCCTGCAGCTTCAGCAGGTCCGACGTTGCACTGTCGAACCGGTGTGACCAGATCACCTCCCCGCCTGCCCGCATGTCGAGCAGGCGCACAGTCACACGGATCTGCGCCCCGGCGCGCTGTACGGAACCATCGAGCAGGAAGTCGAGTTCCAACCCCTGCCAGCGTGCGCTGTCACGCATCGGCTCACCCGAAAGCGCCGCGATCGAGCTGGGGGCGATCAGGTTGATCCAACGGAACCGCGCCAGGGCCGTGGTGATCTCCTCCGCCAGGCCCGCCGAGAAATCGGCTGCATCGCCGCTCTCGTTGGAGCGGAAATTGGCAATGCCAAGCCAGGCGCCACGACGCGAGGTCGGCAGCTCCTGCCGCAGTCGCGGCACGGGTGCTGCGGGTGTTCCCAGTTCGCGGCCCGCCTCCGCCAGCCCCCCGGCGCGCAGCGCGCCGAGCAGCATGTTGGTCTCGGCGGAAGGAAACGCCTGCGCACACTGTGCCAGCGCTGCGGCACAGTGTTCGTACACCTCGATGGCCTGTGCCCGATCGCCCTTGCCGGCATGCGCCTGCATCAGCGATCGCCAGGCGCCTTCATGGGTGGGTGCGAAACCCAACAGTCGCTCGGCCGCGTCGATCATCGCGTCGGGCTCGGTTTTGAGTTGCAGAAACGCCGCGGCCACGCCCGCCGCCGTGTCACGCATGCGGCGCAGCTCGGCTGCCAGATGCTCGTCGAAGGCGGGGTCGAGACCGTGCAGATCCTCCAACATGCCGCCGTCGAGCAAATCGAGCGCCTCCGGGCGGGTCGCGGTCGCGCGGGCGATGGCATGCACGTCAACCCACAGATTGTCGTCGGCCAGGCGCAGATGGTGGCGCTCGGATATGATGCCGGGGCCGTCGAGGGGGCCGAACATCTCCTGCAGCTCATGCACAGCCTGGCGCAGCGAGGCGCGGGCCTGTTCGCGTTCCCGCTTGCTCCACAACAGGCTGGTCACGTATTCGCGCAGCACAGGTTTGCCGCCGGCCATAGCCAGGATCGCCAGCACCGCCCGGGTTTTGCGCACCTTGGGCAGAGCCAGCGGCCGGCCATCATAGATCGCACCCATCTGGCCAACGAGACGCAGCCGCAGCAAGCAACCAAATCCGACTGCTGGCGGCACGAACCGGGGTGGCCCCGCCCGCGACTCACTCTGCATCAGCATGGCCGCCACCTGGGCACCTCCAGGATCGCGAGCGATCCACAAAAAGAACGAATTCACGCTAGAATTAGGAAAACCATCTTGACAAACGATGATTTTATAGGAAAATTGTCCACGTCGACGGACCAGTAGCGTCCTTCGTCATTCCCGTCTCCATGGATGCATCAACGGTCACGCGAACGCCGCGACAGGCTCGTGACGCCGTGCGTTAAATTCGTGGGAATCAACAGTTTACCGTGAAACAAGGATCGAAAATCATGGCCGCTCCCGTCATTTCCGCCGCAGCTCCCGCCGAAGTCGCCGATACCGGCAAAATCCGCTTCGGCGCCACGATCCGCCTGCCCAACCGCATGGCCTGATCCGCCAAAGACGGTACGACCGGGTGGGCCGACCGCATGGATCGACTCGCCGCGGGCGGATCGCTGCAGGAACAGCCGGCCCCGCCTCGGCCGGCTGTTCTTCACATGACCAGGGAGCCTCATGATGCACGACACCACGCCGGTGGTTCGCTTCCACCGCATGATCCCGAGCGTTCGCCTGCCGGAGCGCGCCGATCGCTCGGCCGGCGGCACCATCCCCGTCCGCGCCGCCCGCCACTGCGATGCGCTCACCTCGGCTTCGGCCTTTGGCTACTACCTGTTCGCACCGATGGACCTCAGCCTGCTGTGGGACGGCGACGCGATCTTCTGGACCTACGCCGGCACAGACCGTTGGCTGCCACTCGAAGCCGCGCAGTTCCCGCAGTTCTCGAGCACCTTCGACGATGCCGCCCCCGAGGGGCTGCAGGGCTGTGCGCCGCCCTTCCTCTCCGCCCTCCCGGAGCCTGGCTGCCTGCAGATCTGGACTGGCCTGTTCGCGAGAACCCGACCCGAATGGAGCCTGCTGCTGCGGCCACTGGTCAATTTCCCCAACGCCTCCGGCTATGTCCCGTTCGAGGGCGTGGTCGAAACCGATCGCTGGTTCGGGCCGCTCTTCACCAACCTGCGCCTGACACGGACCAACACGCCGATCCGCCTGCACGCCGACCTTCCGCTGGTCCAGGCACAGCCGCTGCCGCGATGCCTCTATACAGACACTGTGCTGAACAGGTTCGAGACCACTGACATGGCGGATCTGGATGCGGCAGACTGGCAGGCGTTCCGCGACACCATCGTCATTCCCAACCAGGAACCGCAACGCCCGCTGGGCCGCGTGGCCGTCGCCAATCGCCGGCGCCGGGCAGGCACGTGTCCCGCAGGCGAACTCGCAATGGGGTGATCGGCCGGGTTAGAGCAATATCGCCTGAGGTTGAACCAACCGTACGATAAAATTTCTCGTTAAAACAAGGGTCTAGAGCATGGCCGCTTCGCCTACCAGAAGCGATCAGGCTCTAGCCAGCCTCGCCGGTGACATGCATCAGCCCGGCGCGGTTACGGATGGTGATACGGGTCCGTTCCGCCTTCACCAGCCCCGCCTCCTCCAGCGTGTTGATGGCAAGCGACAGGCGGGGACGCCGCGCGCCGAGAAAATTGGCGATGACTGTCTGCGCCACCGGCAACGTGTCGCCGTCGACACGATCATGCGCCATCAGCAGCCAGCGCGCACAACGCTGCACCAGGGTATCGCCCACACTGCTGGCGATCGTCTCGGTGGTTTGGGCCAACAACGTCGCAAGGCTTGCTGCACACAGGGCGTGAAAAAACGGGCATCCCTGGGTCAGCGCCGGCAGTGCGGCAACGGGTAGCCGCAGTGCCGTGCCGGCACACCACACCAGCGCCGTCGCGGCCGCGGGTGCGCCAGGCATCAGCATCGCCTCGCTCCCCACCGCCGACTCCCGGCCGATCATGGCGATCTGGACAGACGGCACACCCGCCCGCGGGTCGGTCACCAGCGATGTCACGCCCGATTCGAGAAAGAATATATGGTCTGTCCGCCGCCCCGTCTCGATCAGGAACTGACCAGGATAGACGCTGATCCGCCGGGCGTGGCGAAGCACCTCGCGCAGCTCACTGTTCGGGAGTGCAGCAACGAGCCCATTATGGCTGACTGGAGCGTCCAGGTGTTGAAACAAGACGAACTCTCCCGGCAATATGTTTCTGACGATCCTCCGGACCACTTCAGCTTTTTAGATAAATGGGCATCTCCAAAGCGAATGGAATAAGGTTACTCAGATTTTGTAGTTATTTTTTGATAAACAAACAGCAACACAAATACGTCAAGCAGCACCGCAAATACTTGAATGATAAATAACATTTGCTTAAATAAGATATTAAATAGCAATTTTATATCTGCTCGCAGATATTCCTCGCGGCCGGCACCGCTTCGGCCGGCGATGCCATGTTGCAGCATCTTCCAGGCGATGTTGTGATCCTGCCGCCTGCAGCGTGGAAAGTCGTAGCGTGACAGCCTTGAGCTACCTCGCTCCCGACGGCCTTCTCGCCATACTCGACCTCACCCAGATCATGGTTCGCGATTTCGATGGTCGCATCGTCTATTGGGCGAAGGGCTGCGAACGACTGTACGGCTGGTCGTCCTAGGAGGCTGTCGGCTGCATCTCGCGTAATGTGCTGCAGACCGAATTCCCCACCGCGCTCAGCGAGATCGAGGCGGAGCTGCGCCAGCACGGCCAGTGGCACGGCCGCGTCCGCCACCGTATCCGGGACGGTCGAACCCTCATCATCGCCACTCATTGGGCGCTGCAGCGCAACGCTTCTGGACAACCGGCGGGCGTGGCCGAGGTCAATACCGGCATCAGCGACCATGAAAAGGCCGAGGGCGCTCTGCTCCGCCTGGCGGCCATCGTCGGCTCGTCCCACGATGCGGTGATCGCCAAGACACTGGACGGCACCATCACCGACTGGAATCAGGCGGCGGAAACGCTGTTCGGCCGCAGCGCCGGCGAGATCATCGGCCGTTCGGTCGTGGTGCTGTTTCCGACCGAGCGGATCGGCGAGGAGGCGGCGATCCTGAAAAGCATCCGCGACGGGCGCAGGGTCGAGACGTTTGAGACCGAGCGGCTGCACAAGGATGGCCGTATCATTCCGGTCTCCATCACCATATCGCCGATCCTGGATGCGAATTTAACCATCGTCGGCGCCTCCAAGATCGTGCGCGACCTCAGCGAGCGGGTGGAGCGAGACCGCCATTTCCTCGAGCTTCAGGCGCAACTCGCCCATGTCTCGCCCATGTCTCGCGCGTCAGCGAGCTCGGCCAGCTCGGTGCCGCCCTGGTCCATGAAATCAATCAGCCGCTCACCGCCATCAGCAGCTATGTGGGGGCGTTGCGCCAGCTGACGGCGCGTGGCGATGCCACCAGCACGCCCTTCGCGGTGAAAAAGATCGGCGAGCAGCTGGAGCGGGCCCAGGTCATCATCCGTCGCCTGCGCGACTTTCTGAGAAGCGGCCAGGCGGTGATGAAGGATGAAAACCTCTGCGACGCGCTCGATGAGGCGATCGACCTGCTCAAAATTGCCAGCCGCGCGCGCGAGCTCGTCGTGCACACGCTCTGCCAGCCGGGCTTGCCACCGGTGCGCATCGACCGGATCCAGATCCAGCAGGTTCTGTTCAACCTGATGCGCAACGCCGTGGAGGCCATGCAGGATCAGCCCCAGCCCGTCCTGACGGCCGCGATCTCGCAGCTGGAGGGCGCCATGGTCGAGGTCAGCGTCACCGATTGCGGCACCGGCCTGCCGGAACGGATGCAGCAAAACCTGTTCAAGCCGTTCTTCACCACCATGGCGGCCAGCTCTGGGCGGAGGCCAATCCCACAGGCGGCTCGGTGTTCAAGTTCACACTGGTGTGTTCGACGGGCCCTGATATTAGCACATCGTTATGATCTAGATCGCCGCTTTGTTGAGATATTGGTGGTTTAATAAGTCCGCTGACGATCCGGCCGTTCGGCCTGTCGTGGCGAGCAGACGATCGAGAAGGTGATACCTTGTCTGAACAAATCTGTGTTGCCCTGGTGGATGACGACATCGGCGTTCGCGAAACTCTGGCGTTCTACCTTCAGGTGGTCGGGCACAGGCCCCTTTGCTACGCCTCCGCCGCCGAGTTCCGGCGCGCCGGCCCGTTGAACACCACCGCGGCCCTCATCGTTGACTACAACATACCCTACATGACAGGGCTCGACCTTGCCTGCACGCTGCGGGCCGAAGGCTACGGCTTTCCGATCATGCTGATCATCGCCTTGTCAGCGGCCGCCAACCCCGCCGTTCGAACAGCGAGCGCCACGGCACGAACCGCAAGGCCGTATCGGCTGTTCGCCAACGCCCGTCGCACGGCGTCGATCAGCTCCCCCTGTACGAGCGGCTTCTCCAGGAAATCCACCGCACCGGCCTTCATCGCGCGAACCGCCTGAAAAACATCACCCTGCCCGGTCATGATGATGAATGGCAGGTCGACCGCACACGCGGTCAAAGTCTCCTGCAATTCCAGGCCGCTCATCTCGGGCATGATGAAGTCGCTGACGACGCAACCGAGCGGGTCGGGCGCCCTGGCCAACAATTCCGCCGCACTCGGGTAGGTCTCCACGCTCAAACCCTCAATCTCAAGAAGGAACCGCAACGCGTCGCGGACCTCGCGATCATCATCGACAACATGGGCGGGTTCATAGGCGATCTTACGTACGCAACCCCTCGAATTCCAATCACCGGCTCGACATGCCTTCCTCCCCCGCGGACAGCAGACCAGGGAAACCGGTCGGCTGAGTCGATTGCACTGACAATCCCAAAAGAACCCATCCGGGGCAAGCGATGCCCCGCTATCTATTTCGAGATGAACAACGGCGACCGCGTCATCAACGATGAAACCGGCACCGAGTTGTCCGACGCCTCGGTACGAACGCGGATCCGAACTTCCATGCATCGAGTTGCGCAGGCCGGCATCGCCCCCACGCGCGCCGGATCATTCCGGAACGATTGTGCAGGCCACCGGCGCCATTCAGCCGCATGGGCTGTTGTTCACACCAGTGATCGCCCGGCTGGATCAGTAGATCGGCAGCAAACGTCCTGTGTTGCTGCGACGTCCCGCCTGGAACAGAAAACCGACGACATCCTGTGCATTGGGAACCTGCGGCACGCAGTGCAGCCCGGTCAGACCCCATAGCCGCTCGGCCGCGTCGATCGTGCCGAGCGAGATGGGATCGTCGCCGGTCACGACCATCACCGGCAGATCCTGGTCGTGCGCCGCGATGCTGCGCAATGCGGTGATGCTGCCGGGCAGTGCTGGTTCGATCACGCACACCACCGCGATCGGGCGGTGATGATGCAGGCTGAACGGCAGTTCGTGGTGCGAGGCGAGGCAAACGACCTCGATGTCGATCGCGTGGCAAAGCTCCTCGAGCTGCTCCGCCAGAACCGGCCGACTCTCAAGAAGCAGGATACGTTGGGTTTCCTGTTCCTCTAGGGAAACGGTAACCTGTTGGCGCAGCATGTCGATAAAGCTGGTCGTGTGCGTCCGCTCTGCCATGTCCGCCTCTGCCGTTCTAGAAGTTCGTTACTGACAAGAAGTGTGGCTGGGCACGACGCGGAATGAAAGATTACAAGGGCTTGTCGGCTCGTCATGAACCGGGAGAAAAATGTGATTGACCGTGATTGATGGCATACAGCACCAAATTCGCGGCCGGTCAGCCGGATCGGCAAAGGATCGCTGATGTCTGACCCGCATCACAACGCGGCCACCGACCCCCGGCCGGATCCCACGCGCGACATCGCCCTGGTGCCGATGCGCGACCTGATGTCGTGGCTGCACAACCGCCCCCTGGCGCCGACTGCCGCGCCGCCGACGCAGGCGCCCGTGGCTGTCGCCAAGCGCACCGTCTCTCCCTTCGCAGCCCTGCCCGCCCCGACACGTCCGCTTCCGCCCCGGCCGCCCGCACCTTCTTCGCCGCAGCGCCCACTTCCCCCGACCGAGCCCGAGGCGAAGCCACAGCCGCCTGATCCTGCCCCGCTGCAACCACCCCCGCTGCTGCCGCCCGCCCCGCCCGTATCAGAGCCGCCCGTCTCAGCAAATCCCATCAGAGCAAGTCCGCCACTCGCGGGTTCGCGAAATCCCGAACCGGGACCAGTCGCCGCAGCCCACTGGGAAATCTCCAACACATGGACCTTGCCGCAGCGGCCAGCCGTGCTGCGACGCCCGAACTTCAGCGTCTCGCCGGTCGCAACACCGTGGACACCCCGTGCGCCCGCGCCTCCGCCAGCAGCTCCCCCCGTACCGGCACCTGCGCCGCCGGAGCCAGAGCCCGAAACTGAACCGGCGCCGGCTGCAGCACCAGCACCACCCCCGCCGATGGACCTGCCGCCGCCCGTGGTGTTTGCGCAACCACACCCGGCTTCGCCCCTGCCGCCGCCACAACCCGCCATGGCGCCGCTGCGACCATCACGCCCCGCACCACCACCGCGCGTGATCGATCTGGCGCAGCCGGCGATCTTCGCACCGCCATCAGGCGCGGTGCCGAACCCGGCTCCATCGGCCACGCCAGAACCCACACCGCCCTCCACGGAAATGCCGCTGGCAGCACCACTTGCGCCCGCTGTGCCGCAGGACGTGCCACTACCCTCGGGCGCAGACAGCAGCGCATGGTCGCGCCTGACCCGCGACATCGACGGGGACGAAGACGATACCCTGTTCGATCCACCCCCCTTCCCTCCGGAACCCGCTCCGCCGCGAAACTGGCCGTGGCGCCCCGCAGCACTCGCCGCTGCCGTGCTTTTGGCGGTCGGCGGCGGAACGGCGTTCGTGCTGCTGCAGTCCGAGCCTCCGCCGCCGATCTCGGGCGTGGTGACGGGCCCGCTGCTCACCGTCTTCGCCCCGGTGGACGGCCGCCTGACCCACATCCTCGTCTCCCTCGGCACCCATGTCAGCGGCGGCACCGATCTGTTCGAGATCGAGCAGGCGCCGCCCGACCCGCGCGCACGGTCCGACATCGCAGCCCGGCTAGACCTCGCCCGCACCCGCGCCGCCCGGCTCGACCAGCGGCAACGCGAGCTCGAAGGCCTGATCCAGCGCAGCCGTGCCGTCGGTGCCGACCCGGTAGCAGCCCGCGAGGCGGAAGCGATGCGCCAGCGCCTGGGCGACCTGCAGGACGAGCGCGGCGCCACGGCAGGAGAAATCGCCCTGCTGGAACGCAGCCTCGCCAGCGACATCGCCCGCAACAGCAGCCTGGGCGCCAAACGCGTCAAGGCCAGCCAGTCCGGCGTGATCGCACGGCTGCAGGCGGTCGAAGGCATGGAGGTCGTGCCTGGCCTGCCGCTCGGCCAGATGATCGATTGCGACCATCTGAGCATCGCCGTCGACGGCCCCGCCGCAGCCTCGCTCGGCATCGTCTCCAACCGGCTCCTGCATGTCACCCTGGCCGGCAGCGCCGTAACGCTTGACGTGCATGTGCCGCCAGCTTCCGCCCGGCCGATGCGCCAGACCGCAAGCGACAACGCCGCCATCGCTGCCGGCGGCCGGCTGTCGATCCCACTTGAGCGGGTCGCGCTGGAAAAGGCCGCCGGCGAAGCCTGCCCGGTCGGCCGCAGCGCCACGATGTCGCTCGAATGACGCCTCGGCACGATGTGGCCGCAATGACAACCTGGCTTACGAAACCTCGCGGTTTGGCCGTCGCGCGGTCGAATTCCTTGCCATCGTTCCGGCGAGGCACTAGTCCATGCTGAGCGAAACAGGGCGGAGTGGGCCAACCGGCTGCCACACATGATGGAACATGGCCCAAAGACGCTGACAACCGCTCGGCCGGCCTATACCGCGACCGCAGCCTCGGGCGTCGACGACCCCACCAGAAGCCGAGTTCCCCTAATCCGCTGGACCCATGGACTGATCAACCGCGGCGTCATGCTGGCCGATGCGGCAACCCTGCTGCTCGGCGCTGCGGTCATCTGGCGTGATCCGTTCCCGCTGGGCAGCGGCAGCAACGCCATGTTCAGCCAGGGCCAGGCACTGGTCATCGGCCTGCTCGCCGGGTTCAGCTTCCTGGCCACGCTGCGCCGCATCGGCGCCTATCGGGTGGAACGCTACCGCAGGCTCGGGCCTGTGGCGCTGGATATCGTGGCAGGCTCCTTCTGCGCCAGCCTGCTGTGCGGCACCGTAATCGCAGCATTTGCAGAACATCCGCCGGAGCTTGTCTGGCTTGGCAGCCGCGCATTGACCCTGGTGGGACTGCTGATCGCTGAGCGCGTGGTGTCAGCCATCCTGGTCGGAACCGTGCAGCGGCAAGGCCTGCTTCGCGTCAAGGTCGCAGTCATCGGTGCCAACAGCCAGGGTGCGATGATGTTCCAGCACCTGGCCAGGCCGGAGGCGGGGCCCCACTACGACATGGTCGGGCTGTTCCGCGACGAGGATGACACGGGGCTCTGCGAGGCCGGCGCCATCACCGGGGAGGTGGGCGATCTCGGGCTCTACGCCCAAAGCCATCCGGTCGATCTCATCGTGGTGTGCCTGCCCTGGCAATCGGCCGAGCGGCGCAGCCGGATCATCGACCAGGTGCAATGGATCGCGGCCGACGTGGTGATCCCGATAGCACTCGACCCCGACCACCATGACGAGAGCGCCATTCCACGCGCGCAGGTGACGATCATTGCGGGCCTGCAGACGCTGCAGATCATGCACCGCCCGTTCAAGGGCAGCCAGGGATTGCTCAAGATCGCTGAAGATTACGCCATCGGCTCAGCGGCACTGCTGTTTTTCGCGCCGCTCATGCTGCTGATCGCAATCGCCGTAAGGCTCGACAGCCCAGGCCCCGTCCTGTTCCGCCAAGCGCGCACCGGCTTCAACAACAAGCCGTTCATGATCTGCAAATTCCGCACGATGACCGTCGATCCCACCGACGACGGCAGCATCGGCACGCTCGACCGGCGCGACCCCCGCATCACCCGCGTCGGCGCCGTGCTGCGCCAACTCTCGCTCGACGAATTGCCGCAGCTGCTCAACGTCATGCGCGGCGAGATGTCGGTGGTCGGCCCCCGCCCCTACGTGCCGAACATGCTGGTGGGGCAAACCCGCTTCACCGACAGCGTGCGTCAATACGCCGCCCGCCACCGCATCAAGCCCGGCATCACCGGCTGGGCCCAGGCCAACGGCCTGCGCGGCCACGCGCTGCGTAGCCTCGAAGGCGCCCGCCGCAGCGTCGAGCTCGACATCTTCTATATCACTCACTGGAGCCTGTGGTTCGACCTGCGCATCATGGCGCGCACGCTTATGGTACTCGCCGGCCGCAACGTGTTCTAGGGTGCAGACTCGTTCAGCCGGGTTCCGGCTGCGCCGGAGCCAGGCTGATCGGGCCAGAACCCTATTCCGCCGCTGCCGTCCTAATGGCGATCGCCGCAGCCGAGGCGCGGTTCTCAACGCCCAACTTGATATAGATCTGTTCGAGGTGTTTGCTCACGGTGCTGGGCCGCATGCCGACGATGTCGCCGATGTCGCGGTTGGATTTGCCGCGGCCGATCCACAGCAGCACCTCGGCCTCCCGCGCGGTCAGCCCAAGGCGCTGGCGCAACAGGCTCTCACCGCTCCAGGTCGCGGCCGCCACCACGCGCAGCAGCATTTCGTCCGGGCCGAACTGGCCGACAAAATGCAGCTGCAGCGTCTGGCGCTCATGCGTGAGGGTGGCGACCACGCGGCCAGGCTGCAGGTCCGCCTGCATGATGGTCGTGTCGCTGTCCCAGGCATACAGTATGCCAGTATCACGTCCGGGCATCGCGCCTGCGGCATCGCGCAGCAAGGCGGCGGCCTGGGGCGTGGACCACAGCACGCGCCCGTCGAGCGCAGCCCCGATCAGGAAGCGACCGGCGGCATCCAGCGCCATCTGCGCACTGCGCGTGCGCCGGGCGTTGACGAGATGCACGCCAATGCGGGCGATGACCTCGTCGGGGGCCACTGGCTTGGTCACATAGTCCACGCCTCCGGCCTCGAAGCCACGCACCACATGTTCGCTGGCGGTCAGGCCGGTCATGAAGATGATCGGCACGCCCAGCAGGTCGGCGTGCCGCTTCATGATGCGGCACAGTTCGAAGCCGTCGGTCTCCGGCATGATCGCGTCGATCAGCACGATGTCGGGGGTGATGCGCTCGATGATCGACAGCGCGAACGCGGCTGACTGGGCGAGCAGCACGGTGTATCCGGCCGCCTCCAACGCCTCGTTGAGCAGGCCAAGCGTGCCAGGCAAATCGTCGACCACCAGCACGGTGTCACGCCGTATCATTCGGCCTCGCTCGCCACGTCGCGTTCGCAGGCGCCATCGAGTGCGGTGAGGAAGGCGTCAAGCCGGTATTCCGCCAACAGATTGCGCAATTCGCCGAACAGCGCATTGCTGCCGGGGGCTTCGCGTTCGAACACATCGAGCTGGGTGCGCAGGCCGCTGACGTAACCGATTGAGGCCAGCTCGCGCAGCTTGGCATGCTGCTCGGCGGTGAGCGGCAGGCGGATGGCGGCCTGGCCCGCGTCTGGCATAGGCTGCAAAATCCAGGTCAGGTGCAACAGCTGACCGATGCGCTCAAGCACGGCCTGCAGGCTTACCGGCTTGGTGAGCGCATCGTCGTGGTGCGTGGCATCGGCCGGTGGCTGGCGCAGCTCGCGGCCGTCAGCTGAAATAATGACGATAGGAGCGACCGGATAGAGCTCACGCAGCGCCTGGGCCAGGTCCCAGCCCGTCATGCCTGGCATTGAAAGATCGATCAAAAACATGTCCGGCCGCGTGCCCGAAGCAACGTCCAGGCAGGTCGCTCCATCTTCGGCGACAAGAATTGCGAAACCCAGCGGAACAAGAAGATCGCGGAGCAGGCCGCGATGAACCGGATCGTCATCGGCCACCAGCAAGCTCCGCCTGGCACCGGCATAGCCGATGATCGGGCGCTCCGCGGCGGCAGACCTGGTGTGCCGCGACAGCTTCGACAACATCAGCCGCACGCGAAACCGGCTGCCGCGGCCGAGCTCGCTGGCAACCGACATCTCGCCGCCCATGATCTCCGTCAGCACCTTGGCGATGGTCAGGCCGAGCCCCATGCCCGGGGTGGTCTGACCGCGTGACGCCTTCACGCGCTGCAGCGGCTCGAAAATACGGTCGAGATCGGGAGTGGCGATGCCGATGCCGGTATCGATGATGTCGAACTCGGCAATTTCGCTGCGCCAGCGCACCCGCAGCGTCACCTCTCCCGTGGACGTGAACTTGATCGCGTTGGACAGGAGGTTGATCAGAATTTGGCGCAGCCGGTGCTCGTCGGTGCGCACGCGGTCGGGCATGTTGGCAGGGGTGTCAAACACGAAGCCGATACCCTTGTCCTCCGCCTGCAGGCGGAACATGTCGACCATCTGGGCCAGAAACTCCGGCAACGCCACTTCGTCGCTGTAGATATCGATCCGCTTGGCCTCGATGCGGGAAATATCGAGCAGACCTTCGACGAGAGCTGCCAGATGCTCGCCGCTGCGGCGGATGATGCGCAACGCATCGCCACGGCGTTCCAGGTTGGACGGATCGCGCTCCAGCAGCTGCGCATAGCCGAGAATGGCGTTGAGCGGGCTGCGCAGTTCATGGTTAATGCTGGTAACGAAATGGCTTTTTGCCAAGCTCGCGGTCTCCGCCACATCGCGCGCCCGCTGCAACGCGGCGTCTGTGCGGCGATGCGCACGGATTTCGGACATCAGCAGCCCGGTCTGCCGTAACGTCTCGTCCTGCGCCACGCGGCGGCTTTCCTGCGCCAGCACCAACAGCCAGGCAGCCACGCCGCCGATCACCACCAACACAGCGAACGCCTGCCAGAAGGCCCCGGCGTCAGTGGTTTCGGTGCGGGCGTAGATGCCAAGCAACACCAGGCCCGTGGAGACGACGAAAACTGCAAACACGCACGCAAAGCGGCCGAGCGGACTCGCCGCAGCGCGCATCACCTGTTTTGGCAGCAACGTTGAAAGCCCCTCAAGGATCATCGCATCGGCGCGTGCATGTGGCTTGCAGCCATCGCCGCAGCGGGCATCGAGCGAGCAGCACAGCGAACAGATCGGGCCGGTGTAGACGGGGCAATAGGCCATGTCCTCTGGCTCGAAATGATGTTCGCAGATCGAGCATTGCAACGAGGCACGGTTGCGCCAGGCGGTGCGCGGCTTGCGGGCCAAATAGAAGCGACCGTTCGTCGCCCAGGCGATGAGCGGTGCCGCCACAAACGCCACGCCGAAGGCGATGAAGGTCGACATCGCCGCCATCAGCTCGCCAAAGGCGCCGCGCCACGCTACCAACGAGACGATCACGCCGAGCAACATGCTGCCCACGCCCACCGGGTTGATATCGTAAAGATGCGCGCGCTTGAACTCGATCCCCGGCGGGCTGAAGCCGAGCGGCTTGTTGATGATCAAATCGGCCACGAGCGCTGCGATCCAGGCCGTGGCGATATCGGAGTACACCACAAGCGTCCGCTGGATCGTCTCGTAGGCCCCCATTTCCATCAGCAGCAGCGCGATGCCGATATTGAACACCAACCATACCACGCGACCGGGATGGCTGTGGGTGAGGCGGGAGAAGAAGTTCGACCAGGCGATCGAGCCGGCGTAGGCGTTGGTCACGTTGATCTTGAGCTGTGACAGCACCACGAAGAAACTGGTGACGATGAGTGCCGCCGGCGCCGAGCCGAACGCGTCGCGAAACGCGGTCAGATACATTTGCGACGGCTGCACCGCAATTGTCACGCGTTCGCCCAGCATGACGGCGCCATAGGCGAGCAACGATCCCGCCAGCAACTTGAACACATCGAACACGATCCAGCCTGGCCCGCCGGCCAGCAGTGCGGTCCACCACATGATGGTGCCGGTTTTGGACCGTGGCGGCAGGAAGCGAAGATAGTCGACTTGCTCTGCGGTCTGGCTGATCAAAGCGAGCAGAATGGAGGCGCAGGCCCCGAAGGCGAGTGGGTCGAAAACATTGGTCGCGTTGGGCCCGCTGCCGCCGTATCGCGTCCAACCCGGCAGCCAGTCCGGATGCGCGGTCACCGCTGCCACCAGCGCGACAACATTCAACACGATCCAGACCGGCTGCGTCCACAGCTGGAAGCGGCTGATCCAGGTGATCCCATGGGTGACCAGCGGCACCACCGCCACGGCGCATAGAATGTAGCCGAGCCAGAGCGGCACGTTGAAGAAGCTGTCCAGCATGGAGGCCACGATGACCGACTCGATGCCGAAGAAGATGAAGGTGAAACTTGCATAGATCAGCGACGTGATCGTGGAGCCGATATAGCCAAAGCCTGCGCCACGGGTCAGCAAATCCACGTCCACTCCGTCGCGCGCCGCATAGTAGCAAATCGGCAGACTGATCAGAAAGATCAGCAAGGAAACGGCAAGAATGGCTGCAACAGCATTGGTGAAACCATAGGTGATGGTAATCGAGCCACCGATCGCCTCGAGGGCGAGGAACGAGATCGATCCAAGTGCCGTGTTGGCCACCCGCAGCGCGGACCACTTGCGCGCAGATTTGGCGGTGAAACGCAGCGCGTAGTCTTCCAGCGTCTGGTTGGCGACCCACTGATTGTATTCGCGCCGTTCACGCACGATGCGCTGGCGCACCACGGGACTTTGGCGAGCCAGGGAGCGGTGGCGGGCGAGCATCGCTGATGTGCCTCCTTTGTTTGCGGGGCAAAGAGGCAGCCACTGGGCCAACGCTTACCGTTGTCGCAGATGTCATCTTTGTCAATACGACGAAAGCCGGGGCGTGGACTGCGCAACCCTGCCGTATTGTCTGTTCGGGAATGAAACGCTGCCAACGCCAGACCTGCCAACAACAGACCTGCGAACATGTTTTGAAACCTTTGGGAGATCCGTACATGACAGCCGATAATCGAACCAGTTTTGGCCGCCGCGGCGTGGCCCGCATCGGCCTCGCCCTTGCGGCCCTGACCATGGGAGCTGCCGCGATCGCAGCCCCGGCACAAGCCGCCGACAACACCATCAAGATCGGCATTCTGCATTCTTTATCGGGCACGATGGCGATCAGCGAGACCACGTTGAAGGACGTGATGCTCATGCTGATCGACGCGCAGAACAAAAAAGGCGGCTTGCTTGGCAAGAAGCTCGAAGCCGTGGTGGTCGATCCCGCCTCCAACTGGCCATTGTTCGCCGAGAAAGCCCGCCAGTTGATCACCGTCGACAAGGTGGCCGTTGTGTTCGGCTGCTGGACCTCGGTTTCGCGCAAGTCGGTTCTTCCGGTGTTCGAGGAAACCGGCAACATCCTGTTCTACCCCGTCCAGTATGAGGGCGAGGAAAGCAGCAAGAACGTGTTCTACACGGGTGCTGCACCGAACCAGCAGGCGATCCCAGCGGTCGACTACCTGATGGCAAACGAGAAGGTGAAGCGCTGGGTGCTGGCCGGCACCGACTACGTCTATCCACGCACAACCAACAAAATCCTGGAGGCCTACCTGAAGACCAAGGGTGTTGCTGCCGAAGACATCATGATCAACTACACGCCATTCGGCCACAGCGACTGGCAGAACATCGTGGCCGACATTAAAAAATTCGGCTCGGCCGGCAAAAAGACTGCGGTGGTCTCCACCATCAACGGCGACGCCAACGTGCCGTTCTACAAGGAACTCGGCAACCAGGGCGTCAAGGCGACCGATATCCCGGTCGTGGCGTTTTCGGTCGGCGAAGAAGAACTCGCAGGCCTCGACACCAAGCCGCTGCTCGGCCATCTGGCCGCGTGGAACTACTTCGAAAGCGTGAAGACACCAGCCAACACCGCGTTCATCAAGGAATGGCACGACTTCACCAAGAAACCGAACCGCACCACCAACGATCCGATGGAGGCCAGCTACATCGGCTTCAACATGTGGATCAAGGCCGTGCAAAAGGCCGGCACCGTCGACCAGGCCAAGGTGATCGACGCCATGATCGGCGTAGCCGTGCCGAACCTGACCGGCGGCATCGCCACCATGATGCCCAACCACCACATCACCAAGCCAGTGCTGATTGGTGAAGTGAAGGCGGACGGCCAGTTCAACACCGTCTGGCAGACGTCAGGCACCGTGGTCGCCAATGAGTGGTCGCCTTACCTCGAAGGCTCCAAGGACCTGATCGCCGATTGGCGCGCGCCGATGTCCTGCGGCAACTTCAACGTGGTCACCGGCAAGTGCGGCGGCGCTTCCAAGTAACGGCCCGCTTCTTGCGTAACTTTTGACGATAGAAGCCTGAAAACAGGGGCGAGCGCGATGCTCGCCCCTGTTCTTCTTCCCGCTGGCGCGTGTGACGAGGACATCATGACCCACCTGCCCCGGCTGCTGCTTCTCCTCGCGCTGGGACTGGCGACCGCTGCGATCGCGACGCCTGTTTCGGCCCAGCCCGCCACCACCACCGAAGCGCCAGACCCATTCGCGGGCCTCGCATCCGACAGTTTCGACGACGTTATCGCAGCCCTGGGCGCGCTCGCCGTCTCCGGCAATCCGCAGGCCGGCCCAACCATCGCCGCCTTACAGGCCGACTCGCTGTATTACGGACCCGACCAGGCCCTGTACATCAAGACTGACAGCGGCTACATCGACGCCCGCACCGGCAAACCCGCGACTGAAATGGTGGAGGACGATCTCAGCCCCGTGCGCGTCAACAACGCCGTGCGCCGCGCCATGGATGCGGCCAAAGGCGGACTCGACCTGAGTTCGCCAGATCCTGCGATACGTCAGAAGGCGGCGGAGGAAGTATTCAAGTCGCGCAACCCCGAAACCATCTCGCTGCTCGACCGCGTGATCGCGCAGGAGAGCCTGCCCGGGCCGAAGGCCGTGATGCAGCAAGCTCGCGCCGCCGCGCAATTGACCGAAGGCTCCGGCAGCGATCCCGCACGCCTGGCTGACATCGCCATCTTGCGCGCGCGCGGCGACATGGAAGCAAAGTCACTGCTGGGATCGCTGCATGACAAATCGCCGGTGGTCGCTGCCGCAACCGCTGCTGCGATCGCCTCGCTGGAGCGGCTGGAACAGATCTGGAGCCTGGCCCAGGGCGTGTTTTACGGCATGTCGCTGGGCGCCGTGTTGCTGCTGGCAGCGGCAGGCCTGGCCATCACCTTCGGCGTCATGGGCGTGATCAACATGGCGCACGGCGAAATGGTGATGATCGGCGCCTACACGACCTTCGCGGTGCAAGAGGCCATCCGCAGCTATGACCCCACACTGTTCGGCGCCAGCCTGTTCATCGCCATTCCGCTGGCGTTCCTGGTTTCGGGTGGCCTTGGCGTGGTGATCGAACGCTGCCTGATCCGCTTCCTGTATGGCCGTCCGCTGGAAACGCTGCTGGCCACCTGGGGCCTGTCGCTGGTGCTGCAGCAGGCAATCCGCTCGATGTTCGGACCATCCAACCGCGAGGTGGGAACGCCCCAGTGGATGAGCGGCGCCACGCAATGGGGCGGGCTGACGATCACCTTCAACCGGCTGTACATCATCATTTTCGCTGTCGTCGTCATTGCCGCCCTGATGATGGTGCTGCGCTACACCGCACTTGGCCTGCGCATGCGCGCGGTGACGCAGAACCGGCGCATGGCCGCCGCCATGGGCATCCGAACGCCATGGATCGACGCCATGACCTTCGGCCTCGGCTCCGGCGTCGCGGGCATGGCCGGCGTGGCGCTGAGCCAGATCGACAACGTCTCGCCCAATCTCGGGCAAAGCTACATCATCGACAGCTTCATGGTCGTGGTGTTCGGCGGTGTCGGCAATCTTTGGGGCACGGTGGTGAGCGCCTTGACGCTGGGCATCGTCAACAAATTCCTGGAGCCCGTGGCCGGCGCCGTGCTGGGCAAGATCGTGGTGCTGGTCGCACTCATTCTGTTCATCCAGCGCAAACCACGCGGCATGTTTCCGCTCAAGGGAAGGGCCGTCGAGCCATGAGCCGTCTTTCCACGCGTATCTGTGTGGCACTGGTGCTCGGCAGCGCCTTGCTGATGGCTGCTCTCAATCTTTACACGAACGCCGGCTCGCCCGTGCATGTGCCAACCTATGCGGTTTCGCTGGTGGGCAAGTATTTGAGCTTCGCCATTCTGGCCTTGGCCGTCGACTTGGTCTGGGGATTTGGCGGCATCTTGTCGTTGGGGCATGCGGCGTTCTTTGCCCTCGGCGGCTACGCGATGGGCATGTATCTGATGCGCCAGATCGGCCCGCGCGGCGTCTACGGCAATGCCATCCTGCCCGATTTCATGGTGTTCCTGAATTATAAGGAACTGCCCTGGTATTGGCATGGGTTCGACAATCCGGCCTTCGCGATTGTGATGGCCATCGTCATTCCCGGTTTCCTGGCCGTGATCTTTGGCTTTCTGGCGTTTCGCAGCCGCGTCTCCGGCGTTTATTTGTCCATCATCACCCAGGCGCTCACCTACGCCTTGCTGCTCGCCTTCTTCCGCAACGACATGGGGCTCGGCGGCAACAACGGCCTGACCGACTTCAAGGAGATGTTCGGCCTGTCGCTGCAAGCCGATACCACGCGCGCCGGCTTGCTGGTCGCAACCGCGATCGCCTTGACCTTGTGCTTGCTGGTGTCTCGCTTTGTCGTCGCATCGCGCTTCGGCAAAGTGCTGATTGCCGTGCGCGACAGCGAAAGCCGCACGCGATTCCTGGGCTATCGGCCTGAGTCGTACAAACTATTCGTCTTTGTGCTGTCGGCGATCATGGCAGGCATCGGCGGCGCTTTGTATGTGCCCCAAGTCGGCATCATCAATCCGAGCGAGTTCTCACCGGCCAACTCGATCGAGGCGGTGATCTGGGTCGCCGTCGGTGGCCGCGGCACGCTGGTCGGCGCGATCCTGGGAGCGGTTCTGGTCAACGCCGGCAAGACCTATCTCACTGGCGCGTTTCCAGAAGTCTGGCTGTTCGCCTTGGGCTTTTTGTTCATCTTGGTCACGCTGCTGCTGCCGAACGGCGTGCTCGGCATGCTGCAATCTCGCGGCAAGAAAGACGCGTCATGACCGCAACCGGCAGCATCTTGTATCTCGACGGCGTGTCCGTCACGTTCGACGGCTTTCGCGCCATCAACAATCTGTCGCTGGTGCTGGCACCTGGTGAAATGCGCGCAGTGATCGGCCCCAACGGCGCCGGCAAAACCACGATGATGGACATCATCACTGGCAAGACGCGCCCAGATGCGGGCCAGGTGATCTTCGGCGCCGAAACGGATCTCACCAAGCTCGATGAGCCCGCGATCGCAGCCCTCGGCATTGGCCGCAAGTTCCAAAAACCCACGGTGTTCGAGCCCTTGACCGTTTGGGACAATCTGTTGCTGGCTCTGTCCGGCGACCGGCGCCCGCGGTTTACCCTGTGGGCACGCGAGACCGAGGATGAGTGCCAGCGCATTCACGACATTCTCAAAACCATTCGGCTCGGCGCGCAAATCCACCGCCGTTCCGGTGCGCTTTCGCATGGCCAGAAGCAGTGGCTGGAAATCGGCATGCTGCTCGCCCAGGAACCACAGCTTCTGCTGGTCGATGAACCGGTCGCGGGCATGACCGACAGCGAAACCGCACAGACCGCGGAATTGCTGGTCGAAATCAACCGCACGCGCTCGGTGGTGGTGGTGGAGCACGACATGGCCTTCGTGCGCGCATTGGGCGTGAAGGTGACGGTGCTGCACGAAGGATCGGTGCTGTCCGAGGGCAGCATCGACCATGTCAGCGAGGACCCGAAAGTCGTCGAAGTCTATCTGGGGCGCTGAGAGATGCTCGAAATCAGAAACGTGGAACTCTACTACGGTGCCGCAGTGGCTTTGCGCGGCATTACACTCGATGCCGAAATGGGCGAAACCACGTGTATCCTCGGCCGCAACGGCGTGGGCAAGACCAGCCTGTTGCGAGCGGTCACTGGGGCCCATCCGATCAGATCGGGCTCGATCAAATGGGAGGGCCATGAGATTTCGAAGCTGGCGATCTATGATCGCGCCAAGCGCGGCATCGCCTGGGTGCCACAGGGGCGAGATATTTTTCCGCTGCTGACGGTGCGCGAAAATCTCGAAACCGGTTTCGCCGTGTTGCCGCGCCGGCAGCGCAAACTACCCGACGAAATCTTTGAGTTGTTCCCGATCCTCAAGACCATGCTCGGCCGCCGCGGCGGTGATCTCTCGGGCGGCCAGCAGCAACAGCTCGCCATCGGCCGTGCCTTGGTGATGAAGCCTCGGCTGCTGGTGCTGGACGAGCCGACCGAAGGCATCCAGCCGAGCATCATCAAAGACATCGGTCGCGTTATTGAACTGTTGCGCGGGCGCGGCGAGATGGCGATCGTGCTGGTGGAACAATATTTCGACTTCGCGCGCGATCTCGGGCAACGTCTGACCGTGATGGATCGGGGCAACATCGTGGTCAACAGCACCAGAGCAGATCTGAACGAAGACGATGTCCGCCGCAGGCTGTCTGTTTAGGCACCGCAGCGCTTGCACCACTGCATTTGCGCAGGAGCCCGGATTTGCTGACCTACCAACGCGCTCGCGGCGAACTGGTGGTCACGCTGAAATCCCGAGACGGCACGACCGTGCTGGACGATCTGCGCCAAGACGGCTGCATGAAGGCGCGATTCCCACGCCCCGTCGATTGGATGGAGGTCACCACGCTCAACGCCTCCGGCGGCGTTGCCGGCGGCGACAGGCTGTCCACGTCACTGCGCGTGCGCTCGGGCGCCCGCACCACATTCACCGCCCAGGCCGCCGAGCGGTTCTACCGCGCACTGCCAGGCGATCCACCCGCGACGGTGCGCACGCGCATCTTGGTTGAAGGTGCTGCCGAGTGGCTGCCGCAAGAAAGCATCCTGTTCGACCGTTGCGCATTTGATCGGCGCCTCGAAGTCGATGTGGCGCCAGGCGCCTGGTTCCTCGGCCTGGAAACATTGGTCTTTGGCCGCACCGCAATGGGCGAGGTCGTGCACCACGCAAGGCTGCGCGATACCATCCGGATCCGACAAGGCGGCAGGCTGACGCTCCACGACGCGATCCGCATGGAAGGCCCGGTGGCCGAAACGATGGCACGGCCCGCCACCGGCAACGGTGCTGCCGCAATCGCCACCATCATTTTGGTGGCACCCGATGCCGCGGCTCACCTTGATCAGCTGCGCGATGCTCTCGCGGGCCACCAGGCCGGTGTCAGCGCCTGGGACGGCATGCTCGTCGCGCGCATCGTGGCGCAAGATGGGGCCTGTATTCGCGCAGCGATCGTGGCAGGATTGCCAGCATTGCGTGACGGTCGCGCGCTTCCGCGTGTGTGGAACTGCTAGAGGCAACAATGAACCTGACGCCCCGCGAAAAAGACAAGCTGTTGATCTCCATGGCCGCCATGGTCGCGCGCCGCCGGCTGGAACGCGGCGTGAAGCTCAATCATCCCGAAGCCATCGCGCTGATCAGCGACTTCGTGGTGGAAGGTGCGCGTGACGGCCGCAGTGTGGCCGACCTTATGCAAGCCGGCGCCCATGTGATCACGCGCGCGCAATGCATGGAGGGCATCGCCGATATGATCCACGACGTGCAAGTGGAAGCGACCTTTCCGGACGGCACCAAGCTGGTGACAGTCCATGACCCGATCCGCTGAGGTGGCTGCCATGATCCCAGGTGAAATCGACACGCTGCCCGGCCACATCGAACTGAACGTGGGCCAACCACGCACCACGATAACGGTCGCCAACACCGGCGACCGACCCATTCAAGTCGGCAGCCATTATCATTTCGCGGAAACCAATCCAGCGCTCCATTTCGATCGCGGCGCAGCCTTTGGCCAGCGACTTGATATCGCAGCTGGCACAGCGGTGCGCTTCGAACCCGGCCAAACCCGCGAAGTCACGCTGATCCCCTACCAAGGCAGCCGCGCCGTCTACGGTTTTCGCGGCGAGATCATGGGAGACCTCGACTGATGGCGCGCCTCACTCGCCGTGCCTACGCCGACATGTATGGCCCTACCACCGGCGACCGCGTGCGACTGGCCGACACCGAGCTTTGGGTCGAGGTCGAAAAGGATTTCACCGTTTACGGCGACGAAGTGAAATTCGGCGGCGGCAAGGTGATCCGCGACGGCATGGGCCAATCTCAGGCCTCACAGGCAGAAGGCGCGGTTGATACCGTCATCACCAACGCGCTGATCATCGACACCTGGGGCATCGTCAAAGCCGATGTTGCCATCAAGCACGGACGCATCGCCGCCATCGGCAAGGCAGGCAACCCCGATGTGCAGCCAGGCGTCACCATCATCGTCGGCCCGGGCACCGAGGTGATCGCGGGCGAAGGCAAGATCCTCACAGCCGGTGGCATCGACTGCCATATCCATTTCATCTGTCCGCAACAGGTGGAGCAGGCCCTGGCCTCCGGCGTCACCACGCTGTGCGGCGGCGGCACCGGGCCTGCCACGGGCACTGCGGCCACCACTTGCACGCCCGGGCCCTGGCACATGATGCGCATGCTGCAGGCGGCCGAAGGCTTGCCCGTCAACATCGCGTTTTCCGGCAAGGGCAACGCCTCGCGCCCAGCAGCTCTTGAGGAAATGATCCGCGCCGGCGCCTCCAGCCTCAAGCTGCACGAGGATTGGGGCACCACCCCCGCCGCCATCGACTGCGCCCTGTCGGTTGCCGACCGGTTCGACGTGCAAGTGATGATCCATACCGACACGCTGAACGAGTCGGGCTTTGTGGAAGACACGATCGCCGCCTTCAAGGGCCGGACCATCCACGCCTTCCACACCGAAGGTGCTGGCGGCGGCCACGCGCCCGACATCATTCGCGTCGCGGGCCTGCCCAACGTGCTGCCGAGCTCCACCAACCCCACTCGCCCCTACACGTCCAACACGCTTGATGAACATCTCGACATGCTGATGGTCTGCCATCACCTCGACAGCGCCATTCCGGAAGACGTCGCTTTCGCCGAAAGCCGCATTCGCCGCGAGACGATCGCCGCCGAAGACATCTTGCATGACCTCGGCGCCATATCGATGATTTCGTCCGACAGCCAGGCGATGGGCCGCGTGGGCGAAGTGGTGATCCGCACCTGGCAGACGGCGCATAAAATGAAGCTGCAACGCGGGGCGTTGTTGGGTGATACGCAGCGATCGGACAACAACCGGGTCAAGCGCTACATCGCCAAATACACCATCAACCCCGCCATCGCCCAGGGCCTGGCGCGGGAAGTCGGATCGGTCACAGTGGGGAAACTCGCCGATCTCGTGTTGTGGTCACCAGCGTTTTTCGGTGTGAAACCCGATCTTGTCATCAAAGGCGGCAGCATCGCGATGGCCCCGATGGGTGATCCCAACGCCTCTATCCCAACGCCGCAGCCGGTGCATTACCGGCCCATGTTCGCCATGTTCGGCCAGGCGATGGCTGCCAGCTGCATCACCTTCGTGTCGCAGGCAGCGCTGGACGACGGCATTGGCCACCGCCTGAAACTCAACCGCACGATCGCTGCCGTTTCCGATACACGCGGCGGCATCGGCAAGCGCAGCATGATCCTGAACGACGCCACGCCGGTGATCGAGGTTGATCCGGAAACTTACGAAGTCCGCGCCGACGGTGTGCATCTCACCTGCGAACCCGCCACCGAATTGCCGATGGCGCAGCGGTATTTCCTGTTTTGATGCGCGCCAGCGAAGTTTTGGCGGCGGGCCGCTGGCCGCTGACGGACGAGGTGGACGCGGTGCTGATCGACCACGACCACCGGTTTCGCCGCCGACTGGTGCTCACCACCGTGTCGGGTCGCGAGTTGCTGCTCGACCTCGCCCGCGCCACCCGGCTCCGCCACGGTGATGGACTGCTGCTGGAAGATGGCGATGTCATTCGCGTGGCAGCAAAATCCGAATCGTTGATGGAAATCCGAGCACCCGAACCGGCAACCCTGGTGCGGATCGCCTGGCATCTCGGCAATCGGCATCTTGAGCTGGAAATGCAACCGGATTGCCTGCGAATACGAGCGGACCACGTGATATCGGCCATGGTCGAAGGCCTCGGAGGCACGGCAACCTCGCTGCAGGCGCCGTTCAACCCTGAACCCGGCGCCTACGCGCATGGATGATCTGGCTGCCAACCTGCGCCTGCTCGCCTGGTTGTCGCCGGCCTTCCCGACCGGCGGGTTCGCCTATTCGCACGGGCTGGAATGGGCGGTGGAGCAGCGCGAAATCCATGATGCCAACACGCTGTTCGCCTGGCTCGCAGACGTGCTCCGCCATGGCACCGGCCGCAGCGATGCCATCCTGTTGCGCCACGCCCACCACGCCCATGCTTGCCTGGACACGCTGGCCGAGATCACCGAATTGGCGCTGGCAACCAGTGCCAGCCGAGAGCGCCGCGCCGAAGCCGTCGGCCAAGGCAACGCCTTCGCTGCCGCGACGCGGCCCTGGAATGACACGATGCTGCGCAATCTCGCCGCCCGCGTCGGCGACATTCCCTACGCCGTGGCCGTCGGCGCCCTCGCCGGCCACGCCGGGATCGCCCAGGATTTTGCCGCGGCCGGACTGCTGCAGGCGTTCGCCGCGAATTTGATTTCCGCCGCAGTCCGCCTGGTGCCGCTCGGCCAGACCGCCGGTCTGTCCGTGCTCGCCCGATTGGAGCCGGTGTTGGCCGCCGTCGCCACCGAAACCCGCACCGCCACACTCGACGATCTCGGCGGCTGCTGCTTCCGCTCCGACCTCGCCGCCATGCGGCACGAAACCCAATACACAAGGTTGTTCAGATCATGAGATCGAAACACGGCCCGTTGAAAGTCGGCATCGGCGGCCCGGTCGGCACCGGCAAAACCGCACTGATGGACGCCTTGTGCCGCAGACTGCGCGATACCTATCAGCTCGCCGCGATCACCAACGACATCTACACCAAGGAAGACAGCGAATTCCTCACCCGCGCCGGCTCCCTGCCACCGGACCGCATCATGGGCATCGAAACCGGCGGCTGTCCCCACACCGCCATCCGCGAAGACGCCAGCATCAACCTGGCCGGCATCGACGAAATGAACCGCCGTTTCCCCAACCTGGATCTGATCCTGATCGAAAGCGGCGGCGACAACCTGACAGCCACATTCAGCCCGGAACTGGCAGATCTGACCATCTACGTCATCGACGTCTCCGCCGGCGACAAAATCCCCCGCAAGGGCGGTCCAGGGATCACCCGGAGCGACCTGCTGGTGATCAACAAAATCGATCTGGCGCCCTATGTCGGCGCCAGCCTCGACGTGATGGAGCGTGATTCAAAACGAATGCGTGGCGAGCGGCCGTTCTTGTTTGCCAACATCAAAGCCGGCGTCGGTCATGCAGAGATTGCCGAATTCATAACGAAAAGCGGTGGCCTGGCGGTGGGGATATTCGGCTAATCCCGCCCGCGGCAATTTGGGAACCTGTTAACGCGCCAGCTTCTTCTGGATCGTCTGCACCAGGGTCTCGATGTTGTTGAGACCTTCGATCTCACGCGTTTCCATCTTGATACCAAAACGTGTTTCAACAGCAACTATGATGCTGATGTGATTGAAGCTGTCCCACCCATCGATATCGGAAGCCGTCGTCTCCGGCTTCAAGACCAGATCGTCGTCGGAAAAAATCTCTCGAAAGAGGTCGGTAAGCTGGGCATAGATTTCAGCGGATTGCATCGCGGGTCCTTGCTCTAGGCCTGGAGTGAGGCCGCACATTGGGTGGGCGGCAGAAGCCGGTCAAGCTACGGCTGGGTGGGCCGGTTGGGCCGGTTGGGCCTGGCCGTGCTTCGCCTGCATACGTGCCAGCAAGCCACGGAAGTGGCTATTATCCGGTGCCGCAAGATGCGCCTGCTGCAGCGCCCGCACGGCACCCTCGGTGTCGCCAGCAGAGTCGAGAAGCTGTGACAATTGCTCAAGGAAATGGATATTGCGCGGCTCCAGTCCTACCGCCTCGCGCACAGCCGCGGTCGCTTCGTCCAACCGCCCCTGGCGGCCCAGCATATGGCCCAGCGAATTATGAAAACCGCCATTGTCGGGTTTCAGCCGCAGCGCCATCCGAAAGCTGGCTTCAGCCTCTGCCATCTGCGCCTGTCGAACCAGCATGTAACCGAGATGGTTCTGCCAATGGGGATTGCCCGGATCGATGGCGACAGCCCGCCGCGCCGAGTCGAGTGCGGCCTCCCCTGCGTTCAGTGCCGCGAACACCTGGCTCAGACTGTATCGCGCCTCGCCATTCTCCGGCGCCAGTCCGACCGCCTCCTCAAGCTTCAGTCGCGCCACGTCGAGCTCGCCGTCGCTTTTATGCGAGCGCGCCTGCGCGATCAGGTCGCGCACCGCGTGCGGCCGGTCTGCCGGCTCGGGGTCGGCCTGCTGGGCCGGCTGCGGTGCTGCCTCGGCGACAACCTCGGACCTGCGCGCCGGGTTCAGCATATAGTTCAGCCGGGACTCAAAATGCGCATTGCCAGGCGCCGCCGCCGCGGCAGATCGCGCGGCCTCAATGGCGGCATCCACGTCGCCCCTGCGCAAAAGCAGATCGGCCAGCGAGGAATAAAAACCGGCACTGGTGGGACTGGCGGCGATGGCAGCACGAACGGCCGTCTCGGCAGCGTCAAGCGCGCCGACTGCGGCCAGCATATGCCCGAGATTATTCTGCCAGTGCGGGTTGGAGGGATCGATGGTCGCGGCCACCTGCGCCGCCACCACGGCATCCTGGGGCTTGTGCAGCTTCGCCCAGGCCTGGCTGAGCTTGTAATGCAGATCTCCATCGTTCGGCGCGAGGGCCGCCGCCTGGGCCAATGCGGTGCCGGCGGCCTCGGCATTGCCGGTCTCGTGGTGAATGGTCGCCAGCAGGGCGTGCAGCGACCCGGCCTGGGCCCCAAGCGCCAATGCCCGCTCGGCGGCTACGATCGCCTCAGGCCACCGACGCATCCAGCTCAGCAGTTGCGCCAACTGTGCCACCGGGCCCGGCGCCGTGGCATCGATCCCCATCATCTGCCGCAGCCCCGCTTCGTCGCCGGCGAGATCCCCGGTCTGGCGGCATATATTGACCAGTCGCTCGCAGACCCGCAGGTTGCCGGGCTCGATGGTCGCCGCCGTTCGCAGCACAATGATCGCATCGGCGGAACGCTCGGCCTGAGCCAGGCACGCGGCGTATTCGCTCAGCAGCGATATGTCCTGCGGGCGTGTTGCCAGAGCCTGTTCGAGTGTCTCGATCACGCCGGGTAGATCGCCGGACAGGCGCAGGGCGTGCGCGAGTTGCGTCTCATAATCGATGTTATCCGGTTGCGCCGTCAGCACGCGGCGCCACAGAGCGGCGGCTTCCTCCCAACGCGCCAAGCGCCCGAGTAAGGGAGCCAGGCCCGTCATGGCCCCCAGACTCTCAGGCTCCAGCGCGAGAGCCTTGCGAAAACATGCTTCGGCCTGTTCCGGCTGGTCCGTCCGATCATGCGCATAAGCAAGTTCGACATGCGCCGCGATCGTGTAGGGCGCCAACTTGATGGCGCCTTCGGCCAGATCCCGAGCCTCTGTCGGCCGGCCCCAGCCACGTAGCCAGTTGGCCAGCAGGGTTGCGTAATGCGGCTCCGAAGGATCGAGCGATCCGGCCATCCGAAGGCTCGTCTCGGCTTCATCGCTGCGCTTAAGATGGTTGAAAATACCCGCGAGGCTGGAATGCACGCTGGCATTGTTTGGGTCGATCGCCAGGCTCTTGCGCATTTCGGCGATGGCTGCGGCATGGTCGCCACTGCGATGCAGCGCGTTCGCAAGCGCTGCATGTCCCGCCGCCGACCGAGAGGTCATCGCCAGCCCCTCGCGCAGCGTTTCGATGGCACGGGCGATATCGTTGCCGCGTACGAGGGCGATCCCCTCCTGCAGGGCGGCATTCCACTCGTACCCCATGTAGCGACTGGCATATTCCGTGAAGGTGAAGCTGCCTTCGCTCAGGAAAGTATACCGCGTGTCGGCGTCGGCGTAACGCAGGCCAAAATGGCGTATCACCGCCGGATGCAGCGGCAATTCGTCCTTTGGGAACGGCGTGATACGCATCGCCTGCTGCATGCGCTGCGTATCGTCGGCGGACACACCGGCCTGCTCGAAGAACTGGGTGGCGAGTGCCTTGGCGATACGGACGTTGGGATGATAGGGCGTTCGAAAAATCAGTTCGTCGCGAAAATGCTCCGCGATCACGTCGGCGATGCTGAAGCCGGTGAGTCCGTCGCGGGTGCGTTGTTTTTCAAGCGACAGTTCCAGGAGCCGATCGAGGCTCATGGTTTTGTTCACATCCGTGTCCAGGTAGCGCGCGACCGCCTGCTCCGGATCGACTTTCCGGTTGATCATCCGGTTCAGAAACGCATCACTCGCCTCGCTGCCGTACGGCCCGCCATCGAGATACCAGGCACCGGTATTACGGGGGTGCGGCTGTCCCGCATACGGCCAGAGAAACCCAGCACTTACAACGGGCACGTGGATCCGCCGCGCCGCCGTTTCAATCCCCGCGATGTCGGCCTTCGGTTTGAAATCCTGCACCTGCTCGATCACCAGATCGGCCCGGCTGATCGCCAGCCGATCGGAATCACCGATTTGGTCGTATGAGCGGATGTAATCAAACACGTCGCCCTCCTGCGGGGCGACATGGCGACGATACAGGTGATACAGAGCCTGGATCTGGCAGTTACCAATAAAGGCGTAACGGGTCATGGCATACGGTTTCCGTCAGCGGGCGATCGAACAAAGTCCCGGTGGGCAGGGCTCAGGATGGTGGCGAAGTGTTAACGATCGAGCACCTGCCGCGACATTCGACTTTACTGATACCGCGAAACGGCAAAGCCCACCAGATTTTCAATGCTGCATCGCACACTAGATCATGAAGCCATGCGTGATCGAAACGCCCCCCGCTGCGGGTCCGACTGAACGCTGGACATCTGCCAGGGCTCTTGGGCAAATCGGCCATACCCTTGCTGAAGTTGCCATGTCCAGCACATTGCCATTGCTGTCCGAGCGTCTTGCCGCGTACGCAGCCAGGTTAATTCGATGCGGCCGAGACCGTCGCGCAAAGCTGGCACTGGGTTCCCGGAGCGGAACTGGCCATAGAACTTGCACATACCGCCGCCGCCGACCGCAAAAATGAGCCCGCGGCACTGGCGCGATTCGAAGAGGTGCGTGAGCGGTTTCCCGAGGTACTGATCGGCTACATCGGGCTGGCCGATGCGCTCTCGGCAGCAGGTCGTCACGACGAGGCCGATGCCGTCATGCAGCAGGCGGCTCAGCGGTTTCCATGCGATGCCGGAACCGCAACCGCGTTTAGGCAGATCGCTGCCCGGCGCCATGATCGGGCGCTGGCCCTCGCGGGGTGGACCGATGGGCAACTCCGCTTCGCGCGCCTATGCTTTATGGCCCAAGGTGCAACGCTGATATTCAGTGACCGGCGTTTTCCCCCGAGAAATCCGGAGCCGGTAAACCCGACGTTTCCAACTGAGCGACCAATGCCGTCTTCAGCCGCTCCAGCCCCCTATCGCTCGAAGCTTCGCACCTAGCCACGAGCACAGCCTGGGTATTCGAGGCACGCAACAGCCACCACCCGTCATCCGTCAGCACGCGCACGCCGTCGGTCTGCGAAACCCGCGCGCCGGCGGTCGCCAGCCGGGCGGCGACCTCGGTGACGACCACAAATTTGCGCACATCGTCGCAATCAAAGCGCAGCTCCGGCGTGTTGACGACCTGCGGGAGAGCGGCGCGGACCTCGCTCAGGCATCTATCCATACGAGCCATGATCCCCAGCAGCCGAACCCCCGCGTAGAGCGCATCATCAAACCCGTACCATTTGTCGGCAAAGAAGATATGACCGGACATTTCGCCGGCCAGCGGGCTTTTGGTTTCCGCCATCTTGGCCTTGATCAGGCTGTGGCCGGTTTTCCACATCAATGGCGTCCCGCCCGCCTTGGCAATTTCGTCGAACAGGACCTGGCTGGCCTTGACGTCGGCGATGATCACAGCGCCCGGGTGGGTCTTCAGCACATCGCGTGCCAGGATCACGAGCAGCTGGTCGCCGAACAACATGGCACCGGTATCGTCCACGGCGCCGATGCGGTCGGCGTCGCCGTCGAAGGCGATGCCGAGATCGGCCCCCTGGGCACGGACGGCTGCCGTCAGCGCCTCGAGGTTCTTGGGCACCGTGGGGTCAGGGTGATGATTGGGGAAACGGCCGTCGATTTCCGGAAACAGGATCGTGTGGGTACCGGGCAGCCGTTCGACCAGGCGCACCAGCACGTCGCCGGCCGCACCGTTGCCATTGTCCCACACAACCTTGAGCGCGCGGTCCCCGCCGTCCCAGTCCTGCACGAGGCGGTCGATATAGGCGTCCGACACATCGATGCTGCGGGTCTGGCCAACGACTCCGGTCACCACGTCGCCCGCGGCTGCCATGCGGCCGAGATCTGTGATGCGGGTGCCGAAGAAGGGCTTGCGGTCCAGCATCATCTTGAAGCCGTTGTAATCGGGCGGATTATGGCTGCCGGTCACCATGATGGCGCCATTGGTCTGATGCAGGGTGGAGGCGAAATACAGCATGGGCGTGGGCCCGCAGCCGATGCGCAGCACCTCCATTCCGCTGGCGACCAGGCCGTCCACCAGCGCCGTTTCGAGCTCCGGCGAGGAAAGCCGCCCGTCATAACCGACAGCCACCGTCTTGCCGCCCTGGCGGGCGACCACGGTGCCGAAGCAACGCCCAATGGCAAAGGCATCCTGCGGGTGCAGCGTGCTGCCGACGATGCCGCGGATATCGTATTCGCGCAGAACCGTCGGATTGAATGCGTGGACAAAATTCATCAGGCGTTCACGTAGTTCTTGAGGAATGCGCGCACCTGCGGGCCAAGGTCCTCGCGCTTCAAAGCGAAGGCAAGCTGGGCCTCGAGAAAGCCAACCTTGTCACCGCAGTCGAAACGGCGGCCTTCATAGCGCAGGCCGTGGAACGGCACGTGGCCGATCATCTTGGCCATTGCGTCGGTCAGCTGCACTTCGTTGCCCTGGCCGCGCTCCATGCGGGCGAGATGCTCGATCACGCCCGCGGTCAGCACGTAGCGGCCAATGATTGAAAGGTCGGAGGGCGCGTCCTCCGGCTTGGGCTTTTCCACCAGGCCGCGGATTTCGACCAGGCGACCATCGTCCGAGGCGATATCGAGAATGCCGTAGCGGTTGGTCTGCTCGTGCGGCACCTCGGTCACCGCCACCACGCAGCCGCCGGTCTCGTGATACACATCGGCCAGCTGCTTCGTGCAGGGAACCTCAGACATCACCAGATCGTCCGGCAGCAGGATGGCGAACGGGTCGTCGCCAATGAACGAGCGGGCGCACCAGATGGCGTGGCCCAGCCCCAGCGGCTCCTGCTGGCGCACCGTGGTGATGGCGCCGGGCGGCATCTGCAGATCGCGCAGATTTGCCAGCTCGGCGTTCTTGCCGCGCATCTTGAGGGTGGCTTCGAGCTCATAGGCGATGTCGAAATGCTCGACGATGGCGGTTTTGCCGCGACCGGTGACCATGCAGAACTGCTCGATCCCCGCCGCCCGCGCTTCATCGACCGCATATTGGATCAAAGGCTTGTCGACCACAGGCAGCATTTCCTTGGCCATTGCCTTGGTGGCGGGCAGGAAGCGCGTCCCCAAACCGGCGACGGGGAACACGGCCTTGCGGAGAGGCTTGATCACAGGGGTTTTCCTTCGGATCTCAGGGCGGGCAACGGGAGGGCGATCAGCGGACGAACGAGAATGATGAAGGCATCACAGAGCGCTGACCAAATTGTGGCAGGCGGATCATGCTACTGAAACCTTAACCAAGTGACGAAACCTTCCGCCGATCTAGCATGTGTCTGCACGTCCCCCCAGGGCGAGATGGTGCAACAAAACGATCCATAGAGCGACATGGTTCACGCCTAAAGCGTGATAACCGAAGGTGGAATCACCGAAAGGTCTGAATCACGCGATAAAACAAAGAACTTAGAGCGTGATGACGTCGCCTAGCAGACGTCATCACGCTCCAGGGAAAACTTTCCGCCAAAAGGCGCCGTCATGGCAGCAAAACGTCACGCGCCTGGTTGATGCGCGCTGCCAGCCAGTCAGAGCCGCCCTGGTCGGGGTGGGCTGCCCGCATCAGGCGCAGATAGGCAGCCTGGATACCCTCGCTGCTGGCACCTGGCGGCAGCCCGAGCACTTCGAAGGCCTCGGCGCGCGTCATGGCGCCGGCGCGGGGCGGCGGCTGCGGGCGTGCGGTCCGGCTCATCGGGCGCCCTTCCAAGATCCAGCTCCACAGCAGCGGTCCCAACAGCGCCAGTGCAGCCAACGCCACGCCGGAGCGGCCAGTGAGGAACAGCAACGCGGCCAGCAACAGACCGCCGATCGCTGCGGTCCAGATGCCCATCTGCCTGATGCCGTCAACCTGGGCACGCGTGAACTTGCCCAGGGCCGCCATGACGACCAGCAGCGTGGCGCATCCCAGCAGCAGGGCTATCACCCACGCAGTTCCTCGAAATTGCCGCGGCCCTGCAGCCCCTCCGCCAGCACCACGGCCTTGGCACCAGGGACTATGCTCTGATGCTCACGCAGCAACTGCGCCTCCAACGCCGCCACGGCGCTGATGTTGACGATGCCGCGCGCGGTGACGCTCGGCACCACCACATGGATGGGCTTGGCCATGCCCAGCAGCAAAGGCCCCACCGGCAGCCCGTCGGCCGCCGCCTTGAGCAGGTTGAAGGCGATGTTGGCAGCGTCGAGACCGGGCATGATCAGCAGATTGGCGGTGCCCCCCAGCCGGCTGTCCGGCACCGCGCGATTGCGGATCGCCTCACTGAGTGCCGCATCGGCATGCATCTCGCCGTCGATCTCCAGGCTGGGATCGGTCGCCCGGATCAGGCTCAACGCCGCGCGCATCTTGCGGGCGCTGGGCGAGTTGGAGGCACCGAAGCTGGAATGCGACAGTAGCGCCGCCTTGGGGGCAAGGCCGAAACCACGCACCTCCTCGGCAGCCAGCAGTGTCATCTCTGCGATTTCCTCGGCGGTCGGGTCGATGTTCATATGCGTGTCGCACACGAACAACGCGCCGCCCTGCAGGATGAGACAGGACAGCGCATAGATCCGGCTGACGCCCGCCCGTTTCGGGATCACCGGCATAACGTACTGCATATGCCGCCACCAATCGCCACTGCCGCCGCAAATCGCGGCGTCGACGATGCCAGCGTGCAGCAACATGGCAGCGACCACCGTCTGGCGATTGCGCATGCGGCGGGCGGCAGCGTCGGGCGGCACGCCGCGCCGGCCCACCATAGCCTGGTAGTCTCGGATCAGCGGCTCGAACACCGCGATATCGACGGCGGGGTCGACGATGCGCACCGTCTCATGCAGATCCATGCGCAAACCCATGTCGGCGACCATTTTCTCGATCACCGAGCGCCGGCCGATCAGCACTGGCTCGGCGATGCCGTCGTCCACCAGCGTCTGCACGGCACGCAGCACCCGCTCGTCCTCGCCCTCGGCGTAAGCGATGCGCGCAGGTGCCGCGCGCGCCCGCTCGAACACCGGGCTCATCAGCTGACCGGAGCGGAACACGAAGCGCTCCAGCTCCGTGCGATAGGCGGCGAAATCGGTGATGGGCCGCCGCGCCACACCGGAGGCGATGGCAGCCCGCGCCACAGCAGGGGCGATCTGCAGGATCAGCCGCGGATCGAACGGCTTGGGGATGATGTAGTCCGGGCCAAACACCGGCGCCGCGCCGCCATAGGCCGCTGCCACCACTTCCGACGCCTCGATGCGTGCCAATTCGGCGATCGCCTCGACGGCTGCGAGCTGCATCTCCATGTTGATCGTGGTCGCGCCGACATCGAGCGCACCGCGGAAGATGAACGGGAAACACAGCACATTGTTGACCTGATTCGGATAGTCGCTCCGTCCCGTCGCCACAATTGCGTCTGGCCGCGCGGCGCGCACCGCCTCAGGCAAGATCTCCGGCTCCGGATTGGCCAATGCCAGGATCAACGGGTTGGCCGCCATCTGTGGCAGCCACTCCGCCTTCAGCACCCGGGGAGCCGACAGACCCATGAAAATATCGGCACCCGCCAGCACGTCGCCCAAGGTTCGCGCATCGGTGGTCCGGGCGTAGCGCCCCATGCGATCGTCCAACCCTTCGCGTGCAGAATGCACCACGCCCTTGATGTCGGTCAGCGTCACGTTCTCGACCTTGAGGCCCATCTCCACGAGCAGATCGACACAGGCCATCGCCGCAGCACCGGCGCCGGACGTGACAAGCTTGACCTCGGTCAGCGTCTTGCCTTGCAGCAGCAGCGCGTTGCGCACGGCGGCAGCCACTGTGATCGCGGTGCCGTGCTGGTCGTCATGGAACACCGGGATCTTCATACGCGCACGCAGCTTCGCCTCGATCGCGAAACACTCGGGCGCCTTGATGTCCTCGAGGTTGATCGCCCCGAATGTGGGCTCCAACGCCGCCACCACGTCGCAGAACTTGTCAGGGTCCTGCTCGTCCACCTCGATGTCGAACACATCGATCCCGGCGAACTTCTTGAACAGAACGGCCTTGCCCTCCATCACGGGCTTGCCCGCGAGAGCGCCGATGTTACCCAGACCCAGCACCGCGGTGCCGTTCGAGATCACGCCAACCAGATTGCCGCGCGCGGTATAATCATATGCTGTGTCAGGATTGGCGAGGATCTCCTCGCACGCTGCCGCCACCCCAGGCGAATAGGCCAGCGCCAGATCACGCTGGGTCGCCATGCGCTTTGTCGGCTCGATGGCGAGCTTCCCAGGCCGCGGCAGGCGGTGATAATCCAACGCCGCTTTTCGGAAATCTTCGTCCATCGTGGCCCCCTCGTTCAGCGGGGGGCAAGATCGACGCGAATGCGGTTTCGCGCAACCGCGATCAAGCTGGCAAGACCGTGGCATTGCCACGGCTTTTCTTGCTTCGTTCCAAAGCTGACCAGATATGCGGTCGAGAAGACTCGAACTTCCACGAGGTTACCCCCACAAGCACCTCAAGCTTGCGCGTCTACCATTCCGCCACGACCGCAGGGATGGAGGAGCGGGCGTATAGCGGATGATCGGGCGGGCAGCAATGACAGATCGACAGCTTGAGTGGCGGATCAGCGATGGATTGACGGAATACCCCGCAGCCCTCGCCGAAATGGCGCAGCGGGTGGCAGCCATCCGGGCCGGTACGGCCTCGGACCTCGTATGGATGGTCGAACATCCGCCGCTCTACACAGCCGGCACCTCGGCGCGGCGCGAACACCTGCAGGAGCCGGTCCGATTCGCGACCTTCGAGGCCGGCCGAGGCGGCCAATGGACCTATCACGGCCCCGGGCAGCGAACCGGATACGTGATGCTGGACCTTACCGAGGCGCATGGCGGGGTAAAGCCGCGCGATGTGCGCAGCTACGTGCACGGGCTGGAGGAATGGCTGATCCGCGCGCTCGACCGCTTCAACGTCCGCGGCGAGCGGCGCGAGGGCCGCGTGGGGATCTGGGTGACTGATCGCATGGCTGGCACCGAGTCAAAGATTGCGGCCCTCGGCGTGCGGGTGACCCGCTGGGTAAGCTGGCACGGCGTGGCCCTGAACGTGGAGCCGGATCTCGGCCACTTCTCCGGGATCGTGCCATGCGGCATTTCCGAGCACGGTGTGACCAGCCTGCACGCGCTCGGCATCACCGCCACGATGGACGAGGTGGACGCTGCACTGCGCAGTGCATGGCGCGAGGTCTTCTGATCGCAGTTTAGGTCCTGCCCGCGCTACGGCCCGCGCTACGGGATGTCGTGGGCGAAGATGCGCACGCCCTCCGGCCACGCGCCGGGGTGAGAGCTGAAGGACCGCGCGGCGGGGAAGCTGGCCTTGTTGCGGGTCGCAGCCTGGATGACCTGCGGACCCTCGGCCGCCAGCTGCTCCGCCGATTTCAGCGAGGGGCGAACAATGACGATATGCCCCGGCTTCTTTGGGTTGGGGCTTTCATAGCTTATCACCACGAGCTGACCGTGGTTGGCCAGGCTCTGCGCCGCCTGCATGCCGGCCACGGCTCGCCAGCCGGCATCGCGTCCGTCAGTCGTCGCGAACCACCGAGTCTGCGCGCTCGCCAGCAGCACCTGGCCGTGCTCGGGAGGCCTCAGCATATAGACGCCGACTCGCTTGCCGGCCGCCGCGGCGAAGGCGCTGCAATGGGTGGCCCTGCCAGGACCTACAAAGTCAGCAGCACGGTCGGGTGCACCGGTTTCCCAATTCACATGCAGATGGGCAAGCCAGAGATGCTCGACATCCATGCCATCGAGCGTGGTTGCCAGGCGTTCACCGGCTTGGGTGATCGGCCCGCAACAAGGCTCGGCTGCGAGCGCGGGCGAGGCAATCACCAGGAGCAACAGGCTTCGACGCAGCATTGCACTTCTCCTCGGCCCGATCGCACGGAACTGTGCGCGACGACGACCGGCAAGAGGATGCACACGCACAGTGGAACAGGCAACGATCACGCTGCTCGCGGCGGGTTTCCTGGCTCTCGCGCATTCCCATCCGGCGTCGGCACGGCCGTACGCGGGGTGGGCGACCTTGCGGCCGGCTACAGCGTGATGACCGAAGGTAGAATCACCGAAAGGTCTGAATCACGCAATAAAACGAAGAGCTAGAGCGGGATTACGTCGCCTGTCGGACGTCATCACGCTCTGGGACACGGACAACGACGCGGCGGACCTCTCGTTGCCTTTCCGGACCCACCAGAGCGGCTACAAGGTTGGCAGCCGCCGAAACCCCGGCTCCTCCGGCGGCTCCGCCAGTTCCTCCAGGATATCCCGCACGCTGGCCAATCGAGGACCGCGGCGGCAGGCGCGCAACAATTCTTGAATTGCCGGCTCGTCGCCATGGATCAGTGCTTCCACCGTGCCGTCGCGACGGTTGCGCACCCAGCCGTGCAGGCCCAGCTGCTCGGCCTGTTCGCGCAACCAGTCGCGATAGCCCACGCCTTGCACCCGCCCGGCGATAACCACGCGGCGGGCGGTCACGGGGTGGCCTGCCGGCACAGATCCAGAAAACGCCCCGCGGCGGCAACGTCCTCGGCAACCCGCGCCATCCGTGTCTCGGCCTCCTCGTCCCAACCCCAGTGCGTCGCCTGGTGCCGCTCGTCCAGCGTTGCCAGCTCATGGGCAGACAGCGCCGGCAGTTCGCCTGCGGCCACGGCAAGGCCGAGCACCAGGCTGCCGAAGCTCGGCACCAGGATGCTCAGGGCTGCCAACCGATAGGCGTCATGCACCGCCAGCGCCTGCGCCAAGGCCGCCAGAGACCCGGGCGGCTGCGAGACATGAATGATGCCGAAGGTCACCTTCAGCGGCGCATGATGTGCCCGCTCCGCCCAATCGAGCCACGGCTGCCACAGCTCCTCCTGGCGGCGGACCAGGCTGGCCGGATGCTCGGCGCGATAGCACAGCAGATCCGTCTCGGCGTAGCGCGCCAACTCCAGCACCACCGGCTCCAGCGCCGGGGCCACCCGCTCCTGCGCGGTCCCGGCAAGACGGGTGAGAGGCAGATCGGCATAGGACATCTCACCGCCGACCTCGCCACCCGCAGCCTGCCATTCACTCACCACCGCCACGGCAAGCGCTGCATTTGGCAGCAACAACGTGGCGCCGCCGGGCACGCGCACCGGCTTGACGTCGAGCATGACTCCCAAGCCACCTTCAGTGGAAACCGCCGTGGCCTGCTGCCAGAACCGCTTCATTTCTGCACTGGCTTCACGGCGCGCGCCGCAGTGATGGCAGGACCGCAGGCATCGCCTCCGCGTTCGGCCGCCAGCGCCGCCAACGGGTTGCGCAGCGCGCTCGGAAGACCAGCCAGAAGGCCCGTCGCAAGTCCCTCGACAGCGCCCCCACTGTCCAACCCCACGTTGAGCTGTTGCAGCGTGCCAGTCACCCGCACCGGAACCACGATCCCAGGACCCGTGCGGATCATCGGGCGCAGCCGCAACGTCAGCGTTTCGTCGGCGAGATTGATCGTGCCAGTGCCCTGCACAAGCGCACGGCTGGTATCGAGCACCAGCGGCGCCAAGGTGCCGGCTCCGTGGCTCAGATCGGCGCGGGCCACCATGCAGCGCACACGGGTGCGGCCAAGTGGCGCCGCGGTGAGCAGCCCGACCGGCAACCGCGCCACCCGCAGTTTCTCGCCAAGTCGAGCAAGCAGCCGATTGTCGAGCTCCCCATCGGTCATCACGAGAGCAATCCGCCCGCTGAGACTCGCGGCGAGGGAGCGGGGATTGCCACCAACCCCACTCAGATCGGCGGAAACATCGACGGTGCCGGTCACGTCATCGGGCAGGCCAAGGGCGGTCAGCATCGGCTTCAGGGCAAGGCCGGGTGCCGCCAGCATCAGGCTTACGGAAGGCTCGGCCGCACTCGCATCCAAGGTCATCCGCCCGTCCATCTTGCCGCCTGGCAGGGTGGCGGAGATCGGATCGATCGCAAGCCGCCCCTGTGTCAGCACTGCGCGACCTGACAAATCACGCGCGGTCACTTCGCCGAAGCGAAGTTCACCGATCGCAAGTCGCAGGTCAGCGTCCAGCGTCTTCAGCACCTCCAGATTGAACGGTCGATCGGAAATGATCCGGCCTGGCCGAGCATCCTGAGGGACCGTCGCCGGGGCAGAAATGTCCGCTGGCGCGGGAGGTGCCAAGGCCGGGGATGCTTGAGGCGTCGTTGCCATCAACGCGGCCCGCAGGGCGTCGAAATCGACCCGGCGCGAGGCGAGCTGTCCCTGCACCGAAGGCCTTGGCAGCCAACCAAGCGTGATGTCTCCCGCAAAGTCGGCCTGCGGCAGAGTAAGGCTTGCGTGTGTGAGGTCGACGCCAGCCAACAAGGACCCGTCGCGGTCGGTCACCCGGGCGTCCAACGCCAAGTCGCGCAGCGGCGGCAACGGGCGTCCCACCAACCGCGACAGGGCTGCGAGATCGGGAACGCGCAACGCCGTCGCCAGATCGATTCCGCTGAACGCCTTCACCGTTCCGACCGTGCCCTTGGCACTAAGTGTGGCTCCAGCCGCTTCGAGTGTGACGTCGACCGGAAACGGTATGCGCGCCGATGCGGTGGGAAGAATGCTCGCCAGACTGCCGAGATCGCCGAACATATGCAGGTGGGTTTCGGCAAATGAGCCTTCCGCCTCAGCATGCACTGGCTGGTCGATCGCCGGCGCCGTCAGCTCCAGGCGGCCCAGCATCGCCCCTGGCCTGACTGTCCGCAGATCGGTGGAACCCGCCCGCCCGGCCAGTGCCGTGAACACGGGAGCACCCGAGGCATCGCTGACCTTGGCAGTGGCCGAGACGTCGTGCAGCGCTGGCAGCGGCATGCCCAGCAACGTTCCGATCGGCGCGAGATCAGGGGCCGAGGCCTCCAGCGTCAACGCATAGCCGCGCCCTTCCAGCGGACGCACGATAGTGCCGGCGGCAGCCAGCCGCGTACCTTCCGTGCGAACCACCATCTGCACCGGCCAGGGAGGTGCCGAGTCGACAGCGGCCCCGGTCTCCACAAGCCTGGCAAAACTGCCCAGCTCGGCGGTCACGGCGGCGGCATGGCCTTCCACGGTCATGTTGGCGGTGGCGGAAATAGCAGGCTGCGGGTCGGCCATCTCGCTGGCCTCGAGCGTTGCGATCTCGGCCACGTGCGAAACGCCGCGGCGCCCGTCACGCAAGGTCACGCGACCGCCTTCGATCCGCACCGACCCCACCGCAAAACGCGGCACGTTTCCGCTGGGAACAGTGCGTGCGGCCGCAGGCGTGGCACCTGGAGCAGAGGCCTGCCGGACCGCTGCAGGGCTCAAATGCCAGTTGCCATTGCCCGCCGCGTCGGTCTCCAACATCACATCCGGATGGACCAGCACCAGGCGAATGATCTCGATCCGGCCCTGCAGCAGCGGCCACAGGGCAAGCTGCGCCTCAGCCCGCCCCAAAGTGGCCAACTCCGGCCGCGAGAACCCAGGCGGATTGGCAAGCCCGACATCGTCTGCCCGTAAAGTAGGCGTCAGCGACAGCGCGATCGTGATTGGGCCGCGCAGTGCGAGCTCACGCCCGGTCGCAGCCAAGGCCGCCTCGGCGATGCGCGGCTTGAAGCGGTTGGGATCAACATAAAAATAGGCCGCGACCACGGCCGCCACCGGCAGTGCGAGCAGCACCAGCCAAACAATGGGCGAGGTATCCGACGATCCGCGCCGACGGCGTGCCACGTTCAGGTCCCTGCCGCCATGTCGATCACACGCATGAAGCTGTCCTATCCCAAAGCCGGCCGGAGATTAGCGAAACGGGGGCCGCCCGTCACCCGCGCCGCGACGGCTTGCGCAACTCGGGCTCGGTGAATCCCAATGTCTTGAACGTCGCCACCATGTGCGGCGGCAGCGGTGCCTCCACCAACAGGCTGCCACCCGCCGGGTGCGGAAAGCCGATTTGGCGCGCATGCAGGTGCAGCCGATCGCCCAGGCCGTCGACCAGGGCGGTGTTGCGCCCTTCGATCTCCTTGCCATAAGGCGTGTCGCCCAGTATCGGCGCGCCGATCGCAGCGCACGACACCCGCAGCTGATGAGTCCGCCCGGTCAGCGGCTTCATCTCCAGCCAGGCGAGCTTGCGCGCGGCGTGATCCAACGTGGCGAAATCGGTGATCGCCCGCGCAACCTCGGTATCATACGCACCCGCCACCGCGGCCCGCTCACCCCGAAATCCATCGATCCGCACGAGATTGACGTCGATACGCCCCTCGACCGGCACCGGCCGGCCGCAGACCACGGCCCAATAGATCTTCTCCACCTCGCGCCCGCGAAACAGCGCGGCAAGCTTGGCCGCCACACCTGGCGTGCGCGCAACAACCAGCACACCGGAGGTGTCCTTATCCAGCCGGTGCACCAGCCGCGGCCGATGCTCCGAACCGAAGCGCAAGCCGTCCAGCAGCCCGTCGAGGTGACGGGAAATCCCCGGCCCACCCTGGCTCGGCAAGCCAGGCGGCTTGTCAAGCACGATCACATGATCGTCGCGATACAGCACGAGCTTGCTCATCTCGGCTTCGAGCAACGGGTCGAACACCGGCGCCGGCTTTTCGGCGATTTTCACCACCAGCGCCGGCAGCGGCGGCACCCGCACGCTTTGCCCCTTTTCCAGCCGAGTCGAGGTTTCCACGCGCTTGCCGTCGACGCGGATCTGCCCGGTGCGACACAGTTTCTGGATCACACCCTGAGTTGCACTCGGAAAATGCCGCCGAAACCAGCGGTCCAGCCGCAGCTCGGCCTCATCCTCGGTGATCACGCGGGTGCTGATGGTCATGTCGATTTGTCCTGGCGCAACTCCGCCCAATGGGCGAGGCGCTTGCCCAGTTCGCGCTCAAAGCCACGATCCCGGGGGCGATAGAATTCCTGGCGGGCCAATCCGTCGGGAAAATAGTTCTGGCCGGAAAACGCGTCCGCCGTGTCGTGGTCATAGGCGTAGCCGCTGCCATAGCCCAGGTTTTTCATGAGTTTGGTCGGCGCATTGAGGATATGCGCCGGCGGCATGAGGCTGCCGGTCGCCTTAGCCGCCCGCATGGCAGCGCCAAACGCTGTATAAACAGCGTTCGATTTCGGCGCGGTGCCGAGATAAAGCACCACTTGCGCCAGCGCCAATTCGCCCTCGGGAGAGCCCAGCCGCTCATAGGTCTCCCACCCCGCCAAGGCCTGCACCAACGCCTGAGGATCCGCGAGCCCCACGTCCTCGGCGGCAAAACGCACCAGCCGCCGCGCGATGAAACGCGGATCCTCGCCCCCCGTCAGCATGCGTGCGAACCAATACAACGCCGCATCCGGATCAGACCCACGCAGCGACTTATGCAATGCGGAGATCAGGTTGTAGTGCTCCTCCCGATCCTTGTCGTACAGCGCCGCCCGCTTCGACAAAAGCTGCGAAAGTGCAGTGACATCGAGCGGCGTGGGATCCTCCACCGCCGACAACTGCTCCGCCATATTCAGCAAATAGCGACCATCGCCGTCGGCCATCGCGCGCAGCGCGTCGCGTGCCTCAGCCGTTAACGGCAACGGGCGCCCCAGTGCCGCCTCCAGTCGCGCCAGCAGCAAAGCAAGCGCCGTATCGTCCAGCCGGCGCAAAACAAGCACCTGGCACCGCGACAGCAGCGCGCCGTTCAGCGCGAACGACGGGTTTTCGGTGGTGGCGCCCACCAGCACCACCGTGCCGTTCTCCACCACCGGCAGAAACCCGTCTTGCTGGGCCCGATTGAAGCGATGGATCTCGTCGACGAACAGCAGCGTGCCCTCGCCAAGCCGCCGCCGTTTCGTCGCTTCCTCAAACACTTTCTTGAGGTCTGCAACGCCCGAGAACACTGCCGACAACTGCACGAAAGCAAGCCCGGCGCGATCCGCCAGCAAACGGGCAATCGTGGTTTTGCCAACGCCCGGGGGGCCCCACAGAATCATCGACGCCAGAGACCCACGCGCCAGCATGCGCGTTAAGGTCCCCTCCGGCCCCACCAGATGATCCTGGCCGACGATCTCGCCCAACTCGGCCGGGCGCATACGATCAGCCAATGGCTGCAGACTAACCACGCACACTCCCAACAACACAAGACCGGCACAAAGGCCGGTCCATGCATCAGGTCATCAAAGCGGTAAGACCTACTCGCCGTCGGTGTCAGCGGCAGCCTCAGGCTTCGGACCCGAATCCAGCCCCTTGGCCGACGGATCGCGGTCGACCAGCTCGATGAGCGCCATTGGCGCACAATCGCCATAACGTGTTCCGGCTCGCAGCACGCGGGTGTAACCACCCTGGCGATCCTTGTAGCGCTCGGCAATCGTCGTGAAGAGCTTGGAGACGATCACGTCGTCGCGCAGCTGGGCATAAGCCTGGCGGCGTGCATGCAAGCTGCCGCGCTTGCCCAGCGTGATCAGCTTCTCAGCCACAGGACCCAATTCCTTTGCCTTGGGCAAAGTGGTGGTGATCTGTTCGTGCTTGATCAACGCATGCGCCATGTTGCGAAACATGGCGAAGCGATGGGTATCGGTTACGCCGAGCTTCCGGCCGGCCACCCCGTGACGCATTGTCTAAATCCCTATCATGACCACTCGCCAATGCGTTCCTGACGCAATGGCGAAAAGTGATCGAACAAATGGTTCGCTCTGAAGCAATCTCGCCGGCAGCCAAGCCAACCGCCAGCTAAATTACGTATCAAAACAAAGGCAAGATCCTCACCGCTTCGCCTACCAGAAGCGACCAGGTGCTAGAACGGCTCCTCGAGCCGGCGCGCGAGATCTTCAACATTCTCAGGCGGCCAACCAACAACGCTCATACCCAGCGACAGGCCCATGGAGGCAAGAACCTCCTTGATTTCGTTGAGCGACTTGCGGCCGAAGTTTGGCGTCCGCAGCATTTCCTGTTCAGACTTCTGAACGAGATCACCGATATAGACGATGTTGTCGTTCTTGAGGCAATTGGCCGAACGCACCGAAAGCTCCAACTCGTCAACCTTGCGCAGCAGATTGCGATTGAACGGCAGATCGTCCTGCGGCTCCTCATGACGCACTGCCTGCGGCTCATCGAAGTTGATGAACAGCTGCAGCTGGTCCTGTAAGATACGGGATGCCAAAGCCACGGCGTCCTCAGGCGAAACAGCACCGTTGGTCTCAACGGTCAGCAGCAACTTGTCGTAGTCGGTGATCTGACCCACGCGAGTCGGCTCAACCTTGTAGGACACGCGCCGCACCGGCGAGAAGATGCTGTCGACTGGAATCAGTCCGATCGGCGCATCCTCAGGGCGGTTGGCCGAAGCCGGCACATAACCCTTTGAGCTGTTGACCGTGAACTCCATGCCCAGCTTGATACCGTCATCGAGTGTGCAAATCACCAGATCTGGGTTCATCACGTCGATGTCATGCCCGGCCTGGATCTGGCCAGCCCGAACTTCACCGGGGCCAGTGGCCGTCAACACCATGCGCTTGGGGCCATCGCCATGCATCCGCAGTGCAAGCTGCTTGATGTTCAGCACGATGTCGGTGACGTCTTCGCGGACGCCTGGGATCGAGCTGAATTCATGCAGCACGCCGTCGATCTGCACGGCAGTGACGGCAGCGCCTTGCAGCGACGACATCAGCACGCGGCGAATAGCATTGCCCAACGTCATGCCGAAACCGCGCTCCAGCGGCTCCGCGATGATCGTCGCCAAGCGTGACGGATCAGACCCGGGCTCGACGTCGAGCTTTTCCGGCTTGATCAGCGACTGCCAATTCTTCTGTAAGACTGCGGACAATCTCATGCTGGTGGCCTCAAACGCGCCGCCGCTTGCGCGGACGGCAGCCATTGTGCGGAACAGGCGTGGTGTCGCGGATCGCTGTGATCGAGAAGCCAACCGCTTGCAAAGCACGCAGCGCGCTCTCGCGGCCCGAACCAGGACCGTTCACTTCAATCTCAAGTGTCTCCATACCATGCTCGCGCGCCTTTTTACCGGCGTCCTCGGCTGCGACTTGCGCGGCATAGGGGGTGCTCTTGCGGCTGCCCTTAAAGCCCTGCGCACCGGCGGACGACCAGGCAATCGTGTTGCCCTGGGCATCGGTGATGGTGATCATGGTGTTATTGAACGTCGCGGCCACATGGGCCACGCCGGAGGTGATATTCTTGCGTTCCTTTTTACGGGTACGCGCGGCGGCTGGCTTCGCCATAATGATTCGTCCTGTTCAGGTGCTGGGCGCACGGCCACAAATTCGTAAACTGATCGACTGGGCCGCACGCCAACAGCCGGTAAAGCGAGATGAGGCGGGGTAAGCCCGCCTTACTTCGTCACCTTCTTCTTACCGGCGATCGCCACGGCCTTGCCCTTGCGGGTGCGCGCGTTGGTGTGCGTGCGCTGGCCGCGAACCGGCAGGCCTTTGCGATGGCGAAGGCCGCGGTAACAGCCCAGATCCATCAGCCGCTTAATGTTCATCGCCACTTCACGCCGCAGGTCGCCCTCGACGCGGTATTCCCGGTCGATGAGTTCACGGATCTTGACCACCTCGTCGTCCGATAACTGGTTGACCCGACGCTCGTCCGGAATGGCGAGCTTGGTGCAGATGCTCTGCGCCTTGGTCGGTCCAATGCCGAAAATGTAGCGAAGGCTGATCTTCACCCGCTTGTTGGTCGGGATATTCACACCGGCAATACGCGCCACGCCCTGTCTCTCCTGGTCGCCCGCGACACGCCATAATGGCCCGCAACGGTCTGTCTTGTTCGCCCTTCAGAAGCGTTTGGACGCTTCCGAAAGATCTGGGAAAATTCATCCGCGGGGCCCGTAGAACAGGCCTCGTCAAGGGCGCGCACTATAGCCACGGCCCCACCGGAGTCAATCAATTCAGATCAACTCTTCGTGATCTCTATCATAACCTAGGCGGCACCGTGTCGAGCCGCTGGCGTGCCGCCTGGCGTCAGCTGACCGGCTCCAGCAGTGCCACAAGCTGGCGTGTCACCTCGCCCATGTCAGCCATGCCGTCCACCGTCTGCAGCCTCCCCAGTGCCGCGTAGTGCGGCAGGATGGGGGCGGTCTGCTCGTGATAGGCGGCCAACCGCGCCGCCACGGTCTCACGCTTGTCATCGGCCCGGCGGATGAACTCGGTACTGCCACATTTGTCGCACACCCCAGCCACCCCCGTCGGGTGGAAAACATCGTGGTAGCCAGCACCACACTTCGCACAGGTGAAGCGACCGGCGATCCGCTCCACCAGCAGCGCATCGTCGACCTTGAGCTCGATCACCGCATCCAACTGGACGCCCTTGCTCTCCAGCATGGCATCCAGCGCCCGGGCCTGCGGCACCGTCCGGGGAAACCCGTCCAAGATGAACCCTTTGACGCAGTCCGCCTGGCTGATCCGATTGGCAAGCATGCGTATGATGATGTCGTCGGACACCAGAGCGCCGCTCTCCATCACCGCCCTCGCCTGCAGCCCGATCTCGGTGCCAGCCTTCACCTCGGCGCGCAGCATGTCGCCCGTCGAGATCTGGGCAATGCCATAGCGGTCCTCGAGTATCTTCGCCTGAGTCCCCTTACCGGCACCCGGCGGTCCTAGCAGGATCAGCTTCACCGTCCCCGTCCCTTCACGCGCGCTTTCTTGATCATGCCTTCGTACTGGTGCGCCAGCAGATGAGACTGGATTTGCGTCACAGTGTCCATGGTCACCGAAACGATAATCATCAGGCTGGTGCCACCAAAGTAGAACGGCACGCCATATCGGCTGATCAAAATCTCCGGCAACAAACACACGATGCACATGTAGATCGCACCGATCGTGGTGAGACGGGTCAGCACGTAGTCGAAGTAACTCGCCGTGTTGCTGCCGGGCCGAATGCCCGGAATAAAGCCCCCGTATTTCTTCAGGTTCTCGGCGGTCTCCTCCGGATTGAACACGACTGCCGTATAAAAATAGCTGAAAAAGATGATCATCCCGGCATAGGCCGCCATATAAAGCGGCTGACCATGCGCCAGCGCCTGGCCGATGATCGCGAGCCAGCCAGGCTCTGCCCCCCCGGCCTGCGCGGAAAACCCACCGATCGTCGCCGGGATCAGCAGGATGGAACTCGCAAAGATCGGCGGGATCACGCCAGCTGTGTTGATCTTCAACGGCATATGCGTCGAATCGCCACCGAACATTCGCTGCCCGACCTGGCGCTTGGGATATTGCACCACAATCCGCCGCTGCGCCCGCTCGACGAACACGATGAAGGCGATCACCGCCACCGCGATCACGGCGAACGAGACGATGAACACAGGGCTCAACGCGCCGGTGCGCCCCAACTCAAGCAGGCTCGCCAGCGAATGCGGCAGATTGGCGACGATGCCCGCGAAAATGATCAGCGACGTCCCGTTGCCGATCCCGCGCGAGGTGATCTGCTCTCCCACCCACATCAGGAACATCGTGCCGCCCACCAGCGTCACCACGCAGGACATGCGGAAGAACAGCCCAGGGTCGATCACCGCGGAGCCGAAGCTCCCCTTCATCCCCTCCAGACCCACGGCAATGCCGTAGCTCTGAAATAGCGCGATCACCACGGTGAGGTATCGCGTGTATTGGTTCAGCTTCTTGCGCCCTGTCTCACCCTCCTTCTTAAGGGTCTCCAGCGACGGAATAGCGGCCGACATCAGCTGAATGATAATCGAGGCCGATATGTAAGGCATGATGTTCAGCGCAAACACCGTCATCCGCCCCAGCGCGCCGCCGCTGAACATGTCGAACATGCCGAGGATGCCGCCACCATGTTGGTTGAGGAGCTCCCCCATCACGGTCGCATCGACGCCCGGCACAGGAATATAGGTGCCGAGCCGGTAAACCAGCAGCGCGCCCAAAGTGAACCATATCCGAGCCTTGAGCTCGGTGGCCTTGGAAAGCGTGCCAAAGTTAAGATTTGAGGCGAGCTGCTCGGCTGCCGAAGCCATGGTGGTATCCTCGTTTGAGTGCCAGACAGGCAAACGGCGCCGATGGACAAATCCACCGGCGCCGCGAGCTTACATCATACAAGCATCCGGGGGGAAACCCGAAGGCTCAGGCTGCAGGCGCCTCGGCCGCAGCCTTGGAGGCAACCGTCGTTGTCACCGTCCCACCGGCGGCCTCGATAGCGGCAACCGCCGTGGCCGAGGCACCGGACACCGTGATGTGCACTGCCGTGGTGATCACGCCCATCGCCAGCAACCGCGCACCGGCAATTTTGCCTCCGCGCATCAGCCCCGCATCCTTCAGCACCATCTCGGTGATCGGTGCCGAACCATCGATCCGGCCGGCCGCGATCGCCTTGGCGATCGCCCCGATATTCACCGGCGCGTATTCCTGACGAAAGATGTTTGTGAAGCCGCGCTTCGGCAACCGGCGATAGATTGGCAGCTGCCCACCCTCGAACCCATTCAGCGACACGCCTTCACGCGCTTTCTGACCCTTCACGCCCCTGCCCGAAGTCTTGCCCTTGCCCGAACCGATACCCCGGCCAAGCCGCTTGAACTTCAGACGCGAGCCGGGATTGTCCCGAAGATTGTTGAGTTCCATCAGACCCCGTCCTCCACCTTGATCAGGTGGGCCACCTTGCGGATCATCCCGCGCACCGAGGGAGTGTCCTCGAGCACACGCGTCGCACGGATCTTGTTGAGACCAAGCCCGACCAGCGTTGCCTTCTGACCCGGCTTGCGGCCGAGGGCGGAATTCACCTGCGTCACCCGAACAGTCTTCTTGGCTTCCGTGTTTTCAGGAGCGAGGAGTTCAGACATGATCCGCCTCCACCCCAGCAGAAATCGCCGGCGCCTCCCGCTTGCCAAGCAGATCACCGACCTTCTTGCCGCGACGGGTCGCAACCGAACGCGGTGAAGCAGCGCGACTCAGACCGTCGAACGTGGCCTTGACCATGTTGTGCGGGTTGCGGCTACCGAGCGACTTGGCCACCACGTCATGAATGCCGAGCGCCTCAAACACAGCGCGCATCGGGCCACCGGCGATGATGCCAGTGCCGGCGGTCGCCGAACGCAGCACCACCGAACCAGCACCGAAATGCCCCTCCACATCGTGATGAAGGGTACGGCCCTCCTTCATCGGCACGCGGATCATGGTCTTCTTCGCACGCTCAGTGGCCTTGCGAATGGCCTCCGGCACTTCGCGCGCCTTACCGGCGCCGTATCCAACGCGGCCCTTCTGATCGCCCACCACCACCAGAGCAGCGAAAGCGAACCGACGGCCGCCCTTTACCACCTTGGCGACGCGATTGATCGTTACCAGCTTGTCGAGAAGCTCCTCGCCGCCGTCGCGATCGCGCTCGCGCTCGCGGCCCCTGCCGCCGCCGCCTTCGCGGGGTTCACGTGCCATTTGCTTACTTCCTTAGAAGGCCAGACCGCCCTCACGGGCGGCCTCGGCCAGCGCCTTGACGCGGCCGTGGTAAATATAAGAACCGCGGTCGAACACGACGTTGGTCACACCGGCCGCGAGCGCGCGCTCGGCCACCAGCTTGCCCACCGCAGCGGCCGCATCCTTGTCAGCCCCGGTCTTCAAGCCTTCGCGCAGCACGCGATCGAGGCTGGAAGCGGCGGCCAAGGTACGGCCCGCAGTGTCGTCGATCACCTGGGCGTAGATGTGCTTGCCCGAGCGAAACACGGACAGGCGCGGCCTCCCGATCGCCTTGCGGCGAAGCTGGAAGCGCAGGCGCAGCTTGCGGCGCGCTTGCAGATCCTTGTTGTCGGCCATTACTTCTTCTTTCCTTCCTTGCGGAGGATCTGCTCGCCCTCGTATTTCACACCCTTGCCCTTATACGGCTCCGGCGGACGCCAAGCGCGGATCTCGGCACAGACCTGACCCACTTTCCGCTTGTCGACACCCTCGACCTTGATGGTCGTTGGCTTCTCGCAGGTCACCTTGATCCCCTCGGGGATCTGATAGACCACGTCATGCGAGAACCCGAGGTTGATCACGAGGTTCGGGCCGGTCACCACGGCGCGAAAACCAGTGCCGGTAATTTCCAGTGTCTTGGAATAACCAGTCGAGACTCCCTTCACCATGCACGCGACGAGAGCGCGCGTGGTGCCCCACATCATGCGTGCCGGTGTGGAATTCCCTCGCGGTGCCACCGAAACCTTGCTGCCCTCGACCTTGGCGTCGACCTTGTCGGTCAACGCCAGTTCGAGCTTCCCGAGTTTTCCGGTGGCGGTCAGCAGGCCATTGACAATGGCCACCTGCACGCCCGCCGGAATCTCGACCGGATATTTGCCTACGCGAGACATTGTCTTGCGCTCCTCAGAACACGCGACAAAGCACTTCGCCGCCAACATTGGCAGCGCGCGCCTCGGCATCACTCAACACACCGCGCGGCGTCGAAAGGATCGAGATGCCAAGCCCGGCGTAAACCCGCGGCAGCTCCTTGATCTTCGAATAGACGCGACGGCCAGGACGAGACACGCGCGTGATCTCCTTGATCACAGGCTCACCCTCGTTGTATTTCAGCTCGATACGCAGCTGGGCCACGCCAGGGCGCAGCTCCTCCGCCGAGAAGCCACGAATGAACCCCTCGCGCTTCAGCGCATCCAGAACATTGGCCCGCAGCATCGAGGCAGGCGCCACGCAATTGGCGTGACGGCTACGCTGTGCATTGCGGATCCGGGTGAGCATGTCACCCAACGGATCGGACATCGACATGGTGCGGCCCCCTTACCAGCTGGCCTTGACCATGCCCGGGATCTGTCCCGCGCTGGCCAGGTCACGCAGTGCAATGCGGCACAGCTTGAACTTCCGATAATTCGCCCGAGCGCGACCGGTCAGCTCACAGCGCAAACGTACGCGCACCTTCGCCCCGTTGCGCGGCAGCTGAGCAAGCTTCATTGTCGCGTCGAACCGGTCCTCGACCGGCAGCGTGCGATCCATCACGATCGACTTTAAAGCCGCGCGCTTGCCCTTGTCGCGCGCCGCCATGCCTTCCCGCTTCTTGTTGCGGTTGACCTGCGAGGTCTTCGCCATTGTCTTCTAACCCTCCGGAACCTGTGGGATCACTCCCACCGTTTTCCCAAATTCAGCCACGCCACCCGAACGGATGACGCCTAACCACACTTACCACAAGCAACCGCCCGCCGTCTAAAACACCTCAGTGTCCCAACGGCAGAACGTCACCCAACCTGCTTCGGTGCGACCTCACCCGCGAACGGGATCTCAAACTCTTTCAGTAGCGCCTTCGCCTCGGCATCGGTCTTCGCCGTCGTCACGAACACGATGTCCATGCCGCGGATCGAACCGACCTTGTCGTAGACGATCTCAGGGAACACGATCTGTTCCTTCAGGCCCATGGCGAAGTTGCCGCGACCATCGAAACCCTTGCCCGAGATACCACGGAAGTCACGCACGCGCGGCAGCGCGATCGTCACCAGCCGGTCGAGAAACTCGTACATCCTCGCCTTGCGCAGCGTCACCTTGCAACCGATCGGCAGGCCCGCACGGATCTTAAAACCGGCAATTGCCTTCTTTGCCACTGTTTTCACCGGGCGCTGCCCGCTGATCAGGGTCAGCTCGGCGACCGCGCTGTCGAGAATCTTCTGATCGGCCGCAGCTTCGCCCACGCCCATGTTGATGACGATCTTGTCAAGGCGCGGCACCTGCATCGGATTCGTGTAGCCGAACTGCTTCTGCAAGGCCGCACGAACCGACGCATAATAACGCTTCTGCATCCGCGGCATTTCTTCCGCGGAAGCCTTGGCCGGCCCATCGGCCACTAGGCTTGCATCTGGCTTGGAGCCACGCTTCTGGATCGGCTCGGCGCCCTTCGGACCAGCACCTCGACCAGCAGCGCCCTTATTCGCGGCGCCACTTTTGCCCTTGTTCTTCGAATCACTCACGATCTTGTCCTCAGCTCTCGATCACGGCGCCGGTGGCCTTCGCCACCCGCACCTTGCGACCGCCATCCAGCACGCGGAAACCAACCTTGGTCGGCTGGTCCGACTTCGGGTCAACCAGCTTCAGATTGGACAAATGGATGGTCGCCTCGACCTCCACGATCCCACCGGGACTACCCATACCGGTTGGCTTGGTGTGCTTCTTCGCCACGTTGACACCCTGAACAACCGCACGGCTATCCTTGGGGATAACACGAAGAACTTCGCCCTGTTTGCCGCGATCCGACCCGGTGGTCACCAGAACCGTGTCACCCTTTTTGATGCGCGCCGCCATCACAGCACCTCCGGCGCGAGCGAAATGATCTTCATGAACTTCTTCGCCCGCAGTTCGCGCACAACAGGGCCAAAGATGCGGGTGCCGATCGGCTCCTGCTGCTTGTTGATCAAAACGGCAGCGTTCCGGTCAAACCGGATGGCGCTGCCATCGGCCCGACGCACCGGGAAGGCCGTGCGAACGATCACCGCTTGGTGCACGTCGCCCTTCTTCACCTTACCGCGCGGAATGGCATCCTTCACCGACACCACGATGATGTCGCCGACCGACGCCGTCTTTCGCTTGGAACCGCCCAGCACCTTGATGCACTGAACGCGCCGCGCGCCGGAATTGTCGGCAACCTCGAGATTGGCTTCGACCGCAATCATCTACTTCTTCCTTACGCCGGCATCAGGGCAGCGTCAGAAGCCGGAACCGGCTCCGCGCCCAGCGGCAGGCCATTGCGTTCGACCACAGTCCAGGTCTTGCGCTTGCTGATCGGGCGACATTCCTCAATACGCACCATGTCGCCGACCTTGCAAATATTTGCATCGTCGTGTGCAGCGTATTTCTTGGAAAGCCGGATGAACTTCTTGTACAGCGGATGCATCACGCGACGATCGACCAAAACCGTTATGGTCTTGTTCATCTTGTCGCTGGTAACCCGCCCAGTGAGAACGCGCCGCGGCATCGCTCCCCTCCTCTACTGTGCAGCCGCAGAAGAAATAGACTTCTTCTGGGCCATGATCGTTTTCACACGTGCAATATCACGGCGCACCTGGCGCACTTGACCCACACCCTCATTCTGCCCGGTCGCGCGCTGGAACCGCAAGTTGAACTGCGTCTTGCGCAAATCCAACAGCAGCGACTTCAGCTCATCCGCCGACTTAGTCCGCAGATCATTCGGTTTCGCTTCCTTGCTCATCACAGATCTCCCAGGCGAGTGATGAACTTGGTCCGGATCGGCAGCTTGGCGGCGCCAAGGGCGAGCGCCTCACGCGCCAGCTCAGCCGACACGCCATCAATCTCGAACATGATGCGGCCCGGCGCGACCCGCGCGACCCAGAATTCCGGCGCACCCTTGCCCGAACCCATCCGCACCTCCGCAGGCTTCAACGACACCGGCACGTCCGGGAAGATCCGGATCCATACGCGGCCCGCACGCTTCATCGCACGGGTGATAGCACGACGCGCCGCCTCGATCTGGCGTGCGGTAATCCGCTCTGGCTGCAGTGCCTTCAGTCCAAACTGGCCGAAATTCAGCGCAGTGCCGCCTTTCGCCAAGCCTTTGATCCGGCCCTTGTGGGCCTTGCGGAACTTGGTCCGCTTCGGGGACATCATCTCACTTCATCCTTACCGCTGCGGCGCCTGTTCGGCGGCCCGGCGATCCTGCGCCGTCGGGTCGTTCGCCAGGATCTCGCCCTTGAAGATCCAAACCTTGACACCGCAAGTGCCGTAGGTCGTCTTGGCGGTCGCAACGCCATAATCGATATCCGCACGCAGCGTGTGCAATGGCACGCGACCTTCGCGATACCACTCGGTCCGGGCAATTTCGGCACCGCCAAGGCGACCGCCGCAATTGATCCGAATGCCCTGTGCGCCAAGTCGCATGGCAGACTGCACCGCACGCTTCATAGCGCGACGAAATGCCACGCGACGCTCAAGCTGCTGGGCGATATTCTCGGCGACCAACGTCGCGTCGATCTCTGGCTTGCGGATCTCAACGATGTTGAGTGAAACCTCGCCCTTGGCCATCTTCGTCAGCTCCTTGCGGAGTGTCTCGATGTCCTGGCCCTTCTTGCCGATCACCACGCCGGGGCGCGCCGCGTAGATCGTCACGCGCGGCTTCTTCGCCGGGCGCTCGATCACGACACGGGAAACACCGGCACCGGACAGTTTCTTGCGAAGATGCTTGCGGAGCAGCAAATCACCATGCAGCAGCTTGGCGTAGTCCGCATCTGCAAACCAGCGACTATCCCACGTACGGTTAATGCCGAGACGCAGACCAATCGGATTGACTTTATGACCCATATTATGTGGCCTCCCCAGTGGCGCCTGCAGACACGACCGACTCAGGAAGTTCCTGCGAGCGCTCGGCCACCACGATCTTGATATGGCTGAACCACTTCTCGATCTGCGCCGACCTGCCACGGCCACGCGCGTGGAAGCGGCGCATAACCACTGATTTCCCAACCTCAGCACGCGACACGACCAAACGATCGACATCGAGTTGATGATTGTTCTCGGCGTTCGCGATGGCGCTCTCGAGAACCTTCTTCACTTGCTGCGCAATACGCCGCTTTGAGAAGGTCAAAGTCGCCACCGCTGACGAAGCCGGCTGGTTGCGAATCAAACCAGCGACTAGGTTCAGCTTGCGCGGGCTGATACGGATGTTGTGCATGATCGCCTGGGCCTCGGTATCGGCCAGCATGCGCGGATGTTTCGGCTTGCTCATGTCAGCCCCGCTTCGCCTTCTTGTCAGACGAGTGCCCGGTAAAGGTCCGTGTCGGCGAGAATTCGCCGAACTTATGCCCCACCATGTTCTCGGTCACCTGCACCGGCAGGAACTTGTGGCCATTGTAGACGCCGAAAACCAGGCCCACGAACTGCGGCAGGATCGTCGAGCGACGCGTCCAGATCTTGATGATCTCGTTGCGGCCCGAAGCCTTGGCAGCATCGACCTTGCTCAGCAGATACCCGTCAACAAACGGGCCTTTCCAGACGGAACGAGCCATGGCTCACTTCCCCTTATTGCGGCGACGGATAATCAAGCTATCCGTCCGCTTGTTCACACGTGTCTTGTAGCCCTTGGTCGGCTTACCCCATGGAGTCACAGGATGGCGCCCACCAGAGGTCCGCCCCTCGCCACCACCATGCGGATGGTCGACCGGGTTCATGACCACACCGCGCTGATGCGGCTTACGCCCCAACCAACGCGAACGACCGGCCTTGCCGAGCGATTGGTTCGAGTTATCCGGGTTGGACACTGCACCGATCGTGGCCATGCACTCGCCGCGCACCACACGGAGCTCGCCGCTCATCAGCTTGACCTGCGCATAACCGCTGTCCTTGCCGACCAGCTGGGCAAACTGCCCCGCGGAACGCGCCATCTTGCCACCCGCACCGGGCTTCATCTCAATGTTGTGGATGATTGTGCCGACCGGGATCGAGCTGAGCTGCATCGCATTGCCCGGCTTAATATCGACCTTCACGCCAGCCACGACCGGATCGCCAGCCTTCACACGCTGCGGTGCAAGGATGTAGGCGAGCTCGCCGTCCTGATACTTCACCAGCGCGATAAACGCGGTGCGGTTCGGGTCGTATTCGAGCCGCTCGATCACACCCGGCACGTCATACTTGCGGCGGCGGAAATCCACCACGCGATACGACTGCTTATGTCCGCCACCGCGGAACCGGCTGGTGATATGGCCGTGCTGGTTACGGCCGCCGGAATGGGACTTGCCCACCGTCAGCGCCTTGACCGGCTTGCCCTTCCAAAGACCGCTGCGATCAATCAGCACCGTGCCGCGCAGCGACGCGGTGACGGGCTTGAAACTTTTCAGTGCCATCGGTCGTCTTTCCCGATCACGCCAGCCCGGTGGTCAAGTCGATCGACTGACCAGCGGCAAGCGTCACATACGCCTTCTTCACATCGGAGCGAACACCCGGCCGGCCGCGGAAGCGCTTGGTCTTCCCCTTCGCCACCAGCGTGTTCACTGCCGTTACTTTCACGCCGAACAAGCCCTCGACCGCAGCCTTGATCTCTGGCTTCGAGCTGTCGATTGCTACCCGGAACACAACCTGGTTCTTCTCACCAAGCAAAGTCGCCTTCTCGGTGACCACCGGCGAACGGATGATCGTGTACATCGCTTCCCGCGACAGCACATTCTTCCGCTTTGGGGCCGCTTTCACAGTCTCGCTCATGCCAAGCGCTCCTTCAGGCCAGCAAGCCCGGCCGTGGTGATCGCCAGCACGTCATGGGCCAAAATATCATAAACATTGGCGCCGATCGTCGGCAGCACATCAAGGCCGTGGATGTTGCGGCTGGCCAGCAGGAACTGCCCATCAACCTCATGGTCGACAATCAGCGCCGACTTCCAGCCGAGCGCCTTGAACTTCACGGCCAGCTCTTTCGTCTTGGATGCGCCGCTCGCAGCATCCAGAACAACCAGCTTGCCATCGGCGAGCTTCTGCGAAAGTGCAGACATCAGACCCAAACGGCGAACCTTCTTTGGAAGGTCATAGCCATGGTCGCGAACCACCGGCCCATGAACCACACCACCGGTGCGGAATTGCGGAGCCCGCAGCGAGCCCTGACGAGCGTTGCCGGTGCCCTTCTGCTTGTACGGCTTCTTGGTCGTGCCGGAAACCTCGCCCATACCCTTCGTGCGATGGTTGCCCGACCGGCGCTTGGATAGTTGCCAGTGCACCACCCGCGCCATGATGTCGGCGCGCGGAGTGATGGCGAAAATCTCGTCAGGCAGCTCGGCCGTGCCGGCGCTGCCGTTGTCGAGGGTCTTGATCTCGATCTGCATTGTCTCGTTCCTCAAACCGCTGCTGGTTCAGCAGCGGCAGGTGCCGACGCACGAAGCCCAGCCGGATAAGGTGCATCCGCATGACGATCCTTCTTGATCGCGTCGCGCACCAGAACATAGCCGTTCTTGGCGCCGGGAACGGCACCCTTCACGAAGACCAGCCCCTTGGTGACATCGACATGCGCGATCTCAAGGTTCAACGTCGTGACCCGCTCCTGCCCGAGATGGCCAGGCATCTTCTTGTTCTTGAACGTTTTACCAGGATCCTGTCGGTTGCCGGTCGAACCGAGCGAACGATGCGAGACCGATACGCCATGCGAGGCCTCAAGGCCTGCGAAGTTCCAGCGCTTCATGCCGCCGGCAAAACCCTTGCCCTTGGAAACCCCGCATACATCGACTTTCTGCCCAACCACGAAATGGTCCGCCGACAGGTAAGCGCCGGTCTCAAGCAGTGCGTCCTCGGTGACACGAAATTCCACGAGCTTGCGCTTGGGCTCAACTTTCGCCGCGGCGAAGTGGCCCTTATTGGGCTGCGATACGTTCTTTACTTTCGCAGTCCCCCAGCCGAGCTGAACGGCGTTGTAGCCGTCCTTCTCCTGAGTGCGTTGCTGCACCACTTGCACCTCATCGAGATGCAATACCGTGACAGGCACATGTGTCCCGTCAACCTTGAACAGCCGGGTCATTCCCAGCTTCTTGGCTACCAAACCAGTCCGCATATCTCTCTTCCCCAGAGGGACCCGCCATCTCGCGATGAACTGAAGGTCCTTAGGCCAAAACAAACGTCTGCTCCCCGGGAGCAGACGGTATCCAAACTCAGATCTTGATTTCGACGTCCACGCCGGCAGCAAGATCCAACTTCATCAAAGCATCCACCGTCTGCGGTGTTGGCTCGACGATATCGAGAAGCCGGCGATGGGTCCTGATTTCGAACTGCTCACGGCTCTTCTTATCGACATGTGGGCTGCGGTTCACGGTGAAACGCTCAATATGCGTTGGCAGCGGAATCGGCCCGCGCACCCGCGCACCCGTGCGCTTGGCTGTGTTCACGATCTCCTTTGTGCTGTTGTCCAGCACGCGGTGATCATAGGCTTTCAGCCTGATGCGGATATTCTGGTTGTCCATTACGCGATCTTTCATGTCGCCCGGGTTTCGTTAGCCCAGGGCGCCCGTTCGTCTTGCTTATTTTTTCACCGGCACGGCATCGGCACTGATCGAAGCGACCACGCCCGCACCAACAGTCCGGCCACCTTCACGAATAGCGAAGCGTAGCCCCTCATCCATGGCGATCGGCTGGATCAACTCAATGTCCATCGAGACGTTATCACCTGGCATCACCATTTCGACCGTCTCAGGCAGTGACACGATCCCAGTCACGTCCGTGGTGCGGAAGTAGAACTGAGGGCGATAATTGGTGAAGAACGGCGTGTGACGGCCACCCTCTTCCTTCGTCAGGATGTAGGCCTCGGCTTTGAAGTTCTTGTGCGGTTTGATGGTGCCCGGCTTGGCAAGAACCTGGCCGCGCTCCACGTCCTCACGCTTGGTGCCGCGCAGCAGGGCGCCGACGTTGTCGCCCGCCTGGCCTTGGTCAAGCAGCTTACGGAACATTTCCACGCCGGTCACGATCGTCTTGACGGTGTCACGGATGCCGACAATCTCGACTTCCTCGCCGACCTTCACGATGCCAGCCTCAATACGGCCAGTCACCACGGTGCCGCGGCCAGAGATCGAGAACACGTCCTCGATCGGCATGATGAACGGCTTGTCCAGCGCACGCAGTGGCTGCGGAATGTATTCGTCGACAGCGGCCATCAACTTGACCACGGCATCGTGGCCGAGCTCAGGCTGTGTGTTGTTGAGGGCGCAAACCGCCGAACCCATGATGATCGGAATATCGTCTCCGGGATACTGGTAGCTGCTGAGCAGATCGCGAACCTCGAGTTCGACCAGCTCAACCAACTCCGGATCGGCAATGTCCATCTTGTTCAGGAACACCACCAGCGCCGGCACGCCGACCTGGCGGGCGAGCAGGATGTGTTCGCGGGTCTGCGGCATCGGGCCGTCCGCGGCAGACACCACCAAAATGGCACCGTCCATCTGCGCAGCACCGGTGATCATGTTCTTCACATAGTCGGCATGGCCCGGGCAATCGACATGGGCGTAATGGCGGTTGGCGGTCTCGTACTCCACGTGGGCGGTCGAGATCGTAATGCCACGAGCGCGCTCTTCCGGCGCCTTATCGATCTGATCATAGGCCGTGTAGACAGCGCCACCGGTCTCGGCCAGCACCTTGGTGATGGCTGCCGTCAGCGACGTCTTGCCATGATCCACATGACCGATCGTGCCGATGTTGCAGTGCGGCTTGTTCCGCTCGAATTTCGCCTTGGCCATCGTCGTACTCTCCGTGCCCGATCCGTGATCCGGGGGTTTGGTTTGGACTTCTAAATATTACCAGCGGTAATGGCTGAAAGCCTTGTTGGCTTCGGCCATACGATGGGTGTCTTCGCGTTTCTTGACGGCTGACCCGCGGTTGTTGACCGCATCCATAAGCTCGTTGCTCAGCCGCTCTTCCATTGTGTGCTCACCGCGCTTGCGGGAACTATCGATGAGCCAGCGGATCGCCAAAGCTTGGCGACGCTCGGTGCGAACCTCGACCGGAACCTGGTAGGTGGCTCCACCAACGCGGCGCGAGCGCACTTCAACGGCTGGCTTCACGTTGTCCAAAGCTTCGTGGAACATGCGCACCGGATCGGCGGCGACGCCCCCGCGCTTCTTCATCACTTCCATCGCGCCGTAGACAATGCCTTCGGCGGCGGATTTCTTGCCGTCATACATCAGCGCGTTCATGAAACGGGTGATGACGGTGTCACCGAACTTTGCGTCCGGCAGGATTTCGCGCTTCGTGGCGCGGCGGCGACGGCTCATGGCGTTTCCTCTCTCACTTCGGACGCTTGGCGCCATAGAGCGACCGGCGCTTACGACGCTTCGGCAGCCCCTGCGTATCCAACACGCCGCGCAGAATGTGATAACGCACACCCGGCAAATCCTTTACGCGACCGCCACGGATGAGAACCACAGAGTGTTCCTGAAGGTTGTGGCCCTCGCCCGGAATGTAGCTCACCACCTCAAACCCGTTGGTCAGTCGCACCTTGGCCACCTTACGAAGCGCCGAGTTCGGCTTCTTCGGTGTGGTGGTGTACACACGCGTGCAAACGCCGCGCTTCTGCGGGCAGCCCTGCAAAGCAGGAACCTTGTTCCGCTTCGGCGCAGGCTCGCGTCCATTCGCGATCAGCTGGTTGATGGTCGGCATACGCCCTCTTTCAAACTAAACGAACCCGCGCGAGGCAGCATCCAAAAGCAAACCCCACAGACGGTGGAAAACCACCCTGCGGGAACCAACACGAAGGGCCTACGCCACAAAGGCAGTACCCATCGCACAGAAGCCATCAGGAGCAACCACCAGGGGCCACCCAAGGGCGCGATACCTACGAGCAGACCCGGTGTGAGTCAAGCAGTGATCGCGAAGACGTCAGCAACAAGCGCCGCTCTTCGCGCATCAGCCGCACCCTCGTAAAGCAATCAGAGGGCCTTACCCGCGAGTCTCAACGACTCCCAGGTAAGGCCACCCTCAGCACCTTCGGCTAACCCCTGGCTATTCGAAGTCTTCAGAACCCAACAAGCTACGTCAGGCGCAAGCTCAGGCGTCACGCGTCAGTGTGGTCTCGTACAACGCCCCTCACACTCTTCACTACTCTCCAGCGATCGCCGCATGGCTCTCGCCAGGCATGCTGCGCTGGTTGTCACGACCGGCGGCGATGCCGCGCAGGCGGTTCATGACGGCGCCTGTGCCAGCCGGGATGAGACGGCCGACAATGACATTTTCCTTGAGGCCCACCAGCGTATCAACTTTGCCCGCAGTTGCGGCCTCGGTCAGCACACGTGTGGTCTCCTGGAACGACGCCGCCGAGATGAAGCTATGCGTTTGAAGACTGGCCTTCGTGATGCCCTGCAACACCGGCATGGCAGTCGCCAACCTGTCGCCATCCGCGGTACGCTTGCGATTCTCGTGATCAAAATCGACCCGGTCGACCTGCTCACCCGCAAGGAACGTGGTGTCACCCGGCTCCAGGATCTCTACCTTCTGCAGCATCTGCCGGACGATCACTTCAATATGCTTGTCGTTGATCTTCACGCCCTGCAGTCGATAGACGTCCTGGATCTCGTTGACCAGGTAGTCGGACAGAGCGGGCACGCCGAGCACCTTGAGGATGTCGTGCGGCACGCGGGGCCCATCAACCAACGGGTCGCCACGACGCACGAAATCACCTTCCTGCACCGAGACGTGCTTGCCCTTCGGGATGAGATACTCGGTCTCCTCCTGGGTCTCATCGTTCTTCACGATCACGCGGCGCTTGGCCTTGTAATCCTTGCCGAACTCCACCCGCCCATCGATCTCCGCAATGATCGCGTGATCCTTGGGGCGCCGTGCCTCGAACAGTTCCGCCACGCGAGGCAGACCGCCAGTGATGTCACGCGTCTTAGAGCCTTCGCGCGGGATACGCGCCAAAACGTCGCCAGCGGCCACCTCCATGCCGCTCTCCACCGAAAGGATCGAGTCGGGGCTGAGGAAGTAGCGCGCATCAGTGTTGTTCGGCAGCCGGATCACCTCGCCGTTGGCGTCCTTCAGCTGTAACCGCGGCCGCAGGTCGACGCCACGTGCGTTCTGTTTGTAATCGACGACCACCTTGGAGGTGAGCCCGGTCACTTCGTCCATCCGCTCCACTAGCGTCACCCCCTCGATGAGGTCGAGGTATTCGATGCGCCCGTGCCGCTCAGTGATGATC
>JANXSM010000130.1 GCA_025352665.1 Rhodospirillales bacterium
CGCCACGCTCAGCACACCGCCGGCGTTCCAGTGGCCTGGTTTGTCACCGGCGCATCCACCTGTGCAGGGCGGTGACAAACCAGACCAATGGGGCGTCGGCGTTGCGCCGATGCGGGCGGAGTAAAATCCGGCCATTGGTTAGGCTGCTCCCTTTGGGGGCGGCCGGGGATGTTTGCCGTGGAAGTCTACGCCGCCGTTCGACGTTTTGCATTCGTGCAGGGTCGCAGCCGTCGTGAGGCTGCGCGTGTATTCGGTCTGAGCCGGGAGACCGTGCAGAAGATGTGCCGATTTTCGCTGCCGCCCGGCTACACGCGGACGCTGCCGATCTCGAAGCCCAAGCTGGGTGCGATGCTGCCGGCGATTGACGCGATCCTCGAGGCGGACCGGACTGCTCCGGTCAAGCAGCGGCATACGGCCAAGCGGATCTTTGAACGGCTGCGCGACGAGCAGGGCTTTGCCGGCGGCTACACGGTGGTCAAGGATTACGTGCGGATCGGCCGGGCGCGAGGGCGGGAGACGTTCGTGCCGCTCTCGCATCCGCCGGGGCATGCGCAGGTGGATTTCGGCGAGGCTGTCGGTGTGATCGGCGGCGTGCAGCAGAAGCTCCACTTTTTCTGCATGGACCTACCCCAGTCCGACGCATGCTTCGTCAAGGCGTATCCGTGCGAGACGACGGAAGCGTTCCTGGACGGCCACGTGGCGGGGTTTGCGTTCTTCGGCGGGGTGCCGCTGTCGATCCTGTATGACAACCTCAAGATCGCAGTGGCGAAGATCTGCGGCGACGGCAAGCGCGAGCGGACCCGTGCGTTCACCGAGCTGGTCAGCCACTATCTGTTTGCCGACCGCTTCGGCCGCCCCGGGAAAGGCAACGACAAGGGCAAGGTCGAGGGGCTGGTCAAATATGCCCGGGCCAACTTCATGACCCCGGTGCCGGAGGCGGCGAGTTTCGACGCGCTCAACGCCACGCTGGCCGAGTGTTGCCGTGCCCGGCAGAGCGATTGTGCCGGCCAGCATGCCGAGACCATCGGCGAGCGCATGGCGGCCGATCGTGCGGTGCTGCGCGAGTTGCCTGCGGTGCCGCTGGAGCCGTGCGAGAAGCGCGCGGGGAGAGTTTCCTCGACATCGCTGGTCCGCTATCGCAACAACGACACCTCGGTGCCGACGGCCTACGAGTTTCGGGACGTGGTGGTGAAAGGCTTTGTCGACCAGGTGGTGATCCTGTGTGGCGGCGTGGTCGTGGCCCGGCACAAGCGGGCCTATGGCGAGGGCGAATTCGTCGCCGACCCGCTGCATTACCTGGCGCTGATCGAGCAGAAGCCGAACGCGCTGGACCAGGCGGCGGCGCTGCAGGGCTGGGATTTGCCGGAGGTGTTCCAGCACCTGCGCCATCTCCTTGAGGCGCGGATGGGGAACCGCGGCACGCGCGAGTTCATTCAGGTGTTGCGGCTGATGGAGGCAATGCCGCAGGCGATCGTGACGGCCGCAGTCACCGAGGCGATCCGGCTGGGCGCGATCGGTTTCGACGCGGTCAAGCTGATCGCGCTGGCGCGCCTGGAACGGCGGCCGACCCGCCTCGATCTGGCGGCCTACCCGCATCTGCCCCGGCCGGCGGTGAGGACAACCTCCGCGGCCGACTATGCGACCCTGGTGCCACGGGTGGCCGCATGACCGGCCCGGACCCGCGGCCGGCGGGCACGACGGGCGGCACGCCACAGGTGCTTCTCGCCCATCATCTCAAGCAGCTGAAGCTGCCGACGGTGCTGCGCGAGTATGACAAGGTCGCTCGCGAATGCGTCCGCGACGGTGTCGATCATCCGCGCTATCTGCTGCGGCTGATCGAACTCGAGCTGCTCGACCGCGAGCGGCGCACGGTGGAACGGCGGATCCGCGCGGCCCGGTTCCCGGCGACCAGAAGCTTCGACACGTTCGACTTCACCGCCATCCCCGGGTTGAACAAGATGCTGGTGCTGGAGCGGGGCGCTGTGAATACATCCTGCGGCGGGAGAACATCATCGCGCTGGGCCTTGCAGCTTGCCAGAAGGGGTTCTCCGTTGCGTTCACGACGGCAGCCTCGCTGGTCAATCAGCTGATGGAGGCACGCGATGAGCGGCGCCTGCTCAAGCTGCAGCGCGACCTGCAAGCGGTGAGGCTGCTGATCGTCGACGAACTCGGTTACGTGCCGCTGTCGCCGACCGGGGCCGAGCTGCTGTTCGAGGCATTCTCGCAACGCTACGAGCGTGGCTCGACCATCGTCACCTCCAACCTGCCGTTCCAGGACTGGACCTCGGTGCTGGGTTCGGAGCGGCTCACCGGGGCGCTGCTGGATCGGCTGACGCATCACGTCAGCATCCTGACCCTGAACGGAGACAGCTACCGGCTGCGCCAATCCGTCAGCCGCCAGCCGGCCACCACCGGCGGGGCGGAGCAAAACCAGGCCAACGACGAAAGCATCGATCCCGAGACCGGCGAGATCGTCACCGGCTGATCTGGAACGATGCCGCTGCTGTGCAAAGGGCCCCGATCGGAGCCCTTTGCACAGCAGCGCACCACGACGGCACTGGCCTGCTTTTACTCCGACACGCTGGCCTGGAATGCGACCGCCGTTGACAGGCTGGGACGCATGCTGGTGAACTTCGAGCAGCTTGCGCCCAACTTCCACATCCACGTGATCGATGCGAGCGATGCGTTCATCAAGACCCATCCGGATGGGCTGCGGGCGTTCCTCGCCGCCTTGTTCGAATCGCTCGACTACATGCGCGATCACAGGGCGGTGGCGGTGGCGGTAGCGGGCAAGACGCTCGGTGTCACGCCGGGCCTGGCCGGCAAGCTCTACGACGACCTTCTGCCGATGTACAACACCACCGGCCGTTTCGACCCCAAGGCGCTCGACCGCCTTGCCCAGGCCGAGATCGACATGGGAGAAATCTCCGCAAAACCCGACATGCAGGCGCTGCCGACCGAGGCGTTCCTGCCAGCTCGCCCTTAATGTGCGACTGCAACGACCGGGCCTCAGCTAGCTGTCGCTTTCCATTTCGGCCAAAGCTTCGATGGCGATTGTTCGGGCAAGTTCGAGGAAGGTGGTGATCACCCGGCTGCGCACGTCGTCCGCCCGGGTCAGCGCGGCATAGCCGAAGCTCAGCTGCGGCGCGAACCGTCTCGCCACAACGCCTTTCGGCAGCACGAAGGTCGACATGCGATGGGTGATGGCAAGCCCCAGACCGCCCGCCACGAAGGCGATCATCAAGGGTGTGCTGTCGACCACGACTGAAGTCGGCCGCGTGAGCCCCACGCGGTCGAACGCGCTGTCCACCAACGATTGCAGCAGCCGCATCTCGTTCAGCCTGATGAACGTCTCCCCGGACAAGGTGGCGGGCGTCAGCTCCGCTTGCCGTGCCAGCCGATGCGTGGCAGGCAGCAACACAACGGCGTCGGCCTCGACGATCATGTCGACGTTCATTCCAGGGCTGGCAGAGGGCAGGGCGACCAACCCGACGTCGAAGTGCCTGGAAATCAACCCCTTCACCTGCTCCGCCCGGTCGCACTCCTCTACTTCCAGCGAAAGGTCGGGATAGACCTGGCGTAAAGCCGCGAGTGTGCGCGGTGCCAGACCATGCGCGAGAGCGGAGACGGCCGCGATGCGAAGCAGTCCGCCATGGCCAAGACGGAGTTCCGAAGCCAGCGAGGTCAGCCGTGCCAGGCCGCCGAGCGCCGCCTCGGCCTCAATAAGGAAGGCCGCCCCGCTTTCCGAGACAGTGAGGCGTTTGCGTTCGCGAACAAACAGGGCAAAGCCCAGCGTGTCCTCCAAAGCCGCCACAAGGCGGCTCACCGCTGGCTGCGTCAGGCCGATACGCGTGGCAGCCCTAGTGACACCGCCCTCCCGCCACACCGCGACGGCCGCGCGCAGTTGCCCGATATCCTGCAAGCGTTCGGTCAAGCGTAAGCCCTCCGATCATGCTGTCCACGTATGATCTTATACGAATAAATCATTTCCCGACATGTATGCCATCTGCGATGCAGAACTCCAGGAAACGAATCCAACGCGAGGCACCCAGATGCTGACCGCCGAACAGAACGATATGCTGACCCGTGTGGGCGCCGGCACGCCGATGGGCACCATGATGCGCCGCTACTGGATGCCGATCGGGGCAGCAAGCGAGCTGGATGTGCGTTGGACAAAGCGCGTGCGTCTGCTCGGCGAGGATCTGGTGCTGTTTCGCGATCGACAGGGCCGCCGCGGTTTGGTGGCGGAGTACTGCCCGCATCGCCGCGCCTCGCTTTATCACGGCATCCCCACCCAGGACGGCATACGCTGCCCCTATCACGGCTGGGAGTTCGGCCGCGACGGCGCCTGCCTCGACCAGCCGAACGAACCGGACAACCAGGCCTTCCGAGACAAGATGCGAAGCGCGGCCTATCCGGTCGAGGAACTCGGCGGCCTGCTGTTCACGTATATGGGCCCGCCCGAGACCCAGCCGCTGCTGCCGCGTTTCGACGGTTTCGTGGCCGAGGGCGCCATACGCATGCTCGGCCGTACGCTGCTGCCGATCAACTGGCTGCAGATTATGGAGAACTCAGCCGATCCCATCCACACCGAATGGCTGCACGGTCATCATTACGAATTCCTGAAGGAGCAGGAGGGCGTGAAGGTCGCCATCTCAGCCAAACACAAAAAAATCTCCTTCAAAGAATTCGAGTGGGGCATGACCAAGCATCGCCTTCTGGCTGGCCAGTCGGAGACCTCCGAGGACTGGACGGTCGGTCATCCCATCGTGTTTCCGATCATGCTGGCGGTCGGCAACGGAGACGCGCATCTGCGCTCCTACGCCTTCCAGATCCGCGTGCCCGTCGACGACACCCACACTATGCACATGTGGTACACGGCCTACGTACCGCAGGATCAGTCGAAAGTGCCTGACCATCTGCGCGACAAGCTGCATCTGTACGACGTGCCGCTGCTCGACAAGGACGGTGAGTTTCTGGTCGAGACCGTCGACAACCAGGACATGATGGCCTGGATGACCCAGGGCACCATCGCCGATCGCACCTTGGAAAATCTCGGCTCAACCGATCAGGGCATCGCGGTCTATCGCCGCATGCTGCGCCGCGAGCTGAAGAAGGTGGAGCAGGGCCAGGACCCCATGGGGATTGTCCGCGATCCCGCCCGGAACATCTCCATCGATCTGCCGAACGAGAAGGATAAACACCATTTCAGCGACGGCTTCGGCCGTTTCCTGATGCGCACCCATGGCCGTTACTCGCCGATCGCCCAGGACCTGATCGACATCTTCGAGACCCCGAAGGACGTGATCCGGCTGGCCGGCTGACATGGTGACGTCACAGCCGCCGATCCGGATTGGCATCGCCGGGCTTGGCGTGGCGGGGCTGGCCTTCATCCCGCCGGTCCTGTCGAACCCGATGCTGGCCCTGGTGGCCCTGGCGGAGCCGGACAGCACAGTCTGTGCGGCATTGGGCGCGCAACATGGTGCCGCGTGCTACCCCGACCTCGCGGCAATGCTGGCGCATCCGGGGCTGGACGCGGTGGTGATCGCCACCCCCACCACGCAGCATGCGGCCCAGGCGCAGGCAGCGTTCGCGTCCGGCAAGCACGTGGTGCTGGAAAAGCCGATGGCGACCGATCTTGCGGATGCACTCGCCATCGTGCAGGCCGCCCGGGCTGCGGAGCGTGTGCTGGTGGTGGGCCATTCGCATTCGTTCGACCTGCCGATCCAACGCATGCGCTCCCTGATCGACGGCGGCACGCTGGGTCGCGTTCGGATGATCCACACCTGGTGCTACAGCGACTGGATCTATCGCCCCCGCCGCCCTGATGAGTTGCAAGTCGAAACCGGCGGCGGCGTCACCTTGCGCCAGGGCGCCCACCAGTTCGACATCATCCGCCTGCTGGCGGGCGGCGCGCTGCGCCGTGTTCAGGCCCGTGTTTTCGACTGGGATCCGGCGCGTGCCGCGATCGGTGCGCACACCGCCTTTCTAGAGTTCGAGAACGGCGCCGTCGCCACCGCCGTCTACAACGGCTATGGCGGCATGGCATCGTCCGAGCTGACGGCGGGGATCACAGAATGGGGGTTTTCTGAGCCGGTCGCCACGCCGAGCGCGCGTGTGGCACCGTCCGATGTCGGCCGGGCGAAACGCCGGCGGGCCAATGCCTCCGACAAATCGGCGGCGCCGTTTCAACCGCATTTCGGCCTGACCGTCGTCAGTTGCGAACGCGGCGACATCCGCCAGTCGCCGCAGGGACTGATCGTCTATTCCGCCGCCGGTCGGGAGGAGATTGCGCTGCCGGCCGGCCAGATCCCCCATGCGCTGCTGCTGGCAGAGTTTCAGGATGCGGTGCTGGGCGTGCGCCCGGCGCTGCATGACGGACGCTGGGGTCTGGCCAATCTCGAATGCTGCCTGGCCGCCCTGCGTTCGGCTGCAATCGGCGAGGCCGTGACATTGCAGCACCAGCTTGCCTTGCCCCAGTCTGCGATGCACCAGTCTGGTCTGGCCCAAGGCGCGCTACCGGATCGGATAGCCAGGCATGGCTGATCCAACGCCGGCGCTTTCGTTGTCGCTTCTCGTCACTGCCCGGCAGACTGTGGCCGAGGGGATCGTGCTGTTCAAATTCCAGGCGCGCGACGGCGGTGCGCTGCCCTTGGTGTCGGCTGGCGCGCATCTGCTGCTGCGCACGCCGTCTGGCCTGCTGCGGCGTTATTCGCTCTGCAACGATCCGGCCGAACGGCACCGCTATCAGGTCGCGATCAAGCGTGAGCCCCACGGCGGCGGCGGTTCGATCAGCATGATCGACGCCCTGCAGGTCGGCGGCCATGTCACAGCCGCAGCGCCGGAAAACTATTTCGCGCTGGCCCCAGGCGCGACCCGGCACCTGTTGATCGCTGGCGGCATCGGCATCACGCCGGTGCTGGCCATGGCGCGCCAGTGCCTTGCCGCCGGCACGCCGTTCACGGTCATCTACTGCGCGCGTGGCCCCGAACAGGCGGCCTTTCTCGATGTGCTCGGGGAAACGGCGATGGCGCCGCATATCTGCACCCATTTCGACGGTGGCGATCCCGCCCGCGCGTTCGATTTCGCCGCCGACCTCAAAGACGTGCCCGCCGGCACGCATATCGCCTGCTGCGGCCCGCGCCCCTTAATGCAGGCGGTCCGCGATGCCACACGGCACTGGCCGAAAGACAGCGTGCATTTCGAGGATTTCGGCACCTCCGCGCCGCCAGCAGGCGGCGAGGGCGCCTTCACTGTCCATCTCGCCCGCAGCGGCGGCAGCGTCGTGGTGCCGCATGACCTGTCCATTCTGGAGGCGCTGCGCCGCGCGGGCGTGTCGGCACCGTGTTCCTGCGAGGCTGGCACCTGCGGCGAATGCCGTGTGGGCCTGCTCGGCGGCCAGGCCGACCATCGCGATTTCGTGCTCAACGACGATGAGCATGACACCGCCATCATGATCTGCGTCTCCCGCGCCCATTCCTTGGAACTCACCCTCGATGTCTGATCCTGAAACCGCCGCCGAGATCGACGCCGAAATCCGCGCGCTGGCGGTCAGGCGGGCGGCTCTTGCGCCCGGCCACCCCGTGCAGCTTCCGGACGATCCCGCCCAGTTCCATCACGCCGACAACCTGCTGTGGCAGGTCCGCCCCGCCTCGCGATCGCTGGAGATCGGGCTGTTCAACCCTGGCCTCGGCTGGACGGTGGTGCGGCTGTCGCGTGCTCAGATCGAAGACCTCAAGGATGCCATGGCGCTGGCCGTGCAGGACATCCCCAAACACTTCAACGCCGCCAGCCCCGGAACGCCCCACACATGACCGATCACGACATGACCGATCTCGACGCTCTGAAACATTCTCTGATCGAGGCCGGCCAGGTTCTCGAATTCCTGGGCCATGGCGACATGACCCGCGGCCATATCTCCGCGCGCGTGCCTGGCATCCCGGGCCACTTCATCATGAAGTCGCACAGCATCGGCTTCGATGAGATCACCATGGACAATATCCTCACCTTCGACCTTGAGGGCGAGGTCGTCGACGGCACCGCGCGGCCGCACAGCGAGCGTTTTATCCATTCCGAGATCTACCGTGCGCGGCCGGATGTGAACTGCGTCATCCACAGCCATCCGATGCACACGGTGGCGTTCTCCAACACCGGCCAGAAGATGCTGGCGCTCAGCCAGGGCGGCGCGATCTTCAAGGATGCGCTGCCGGTGTTCACCGACACGATCGACCTCGTCCGCGGTAAGGACACCGGTGCCGCCGTCGCGCGCTGCCTGGGCCCGCATCAGGCGGTGCTGATGCGCAGCCACGGCATCAGCATGGCGGCCTCCGGCACCGCCGCGTGCGTTGTGCTGTGCGTAAGCCTGGAGGAGGCGTGCCAGGTCCAGCTGGTCACCACGGCGTCAGGCCATGACGGCTGGGAATTTCCGGACAGCGACATTCTGGCGCTGCGCGACAAGCTGACCCGCCCTGATCAGTTCGAGGTGAATTTTGACTACCTTGTTCGCAAGATGCGCATGGCTCTGGGCCGCGCCGCGTGATCGCTGAGGGCGGGATGCGGTAGCAGCCTGATGCTGGAAGCGGCAGGCCAGGCGCTTGCCCTGATACTCGAGCCCGCGCGGCTCGCCATCATGTTCGCCGGCGTGCTGCTGGGCCTGGCGCTGGGCGTGATCCCAGGCCTCGGCGGCATCGTCGGCCTCGCGCTGCTGATTCCGTTCACGTATCACATGGACGCCTACAGCGCGTTTGCGCTGCTGCTCGGCATGGCGTCCGTGACCACGGTGTCCGACTTCATCCCGGCGGTGCTGTTCGGAGTGCCCGGCACGGTGGGCGCGGCCGCGACGGTGCTGGATGGCTATCCGATGGCCCAGCAGGGCCAGGCGGCCCGGGCGTTCGGCGCGGGCTACACCGCGTCACTGGCCGGCGGCATCTTCGGGGCGTTGATGCTGGCGTTGGCCATCCCGGTGCTGCGACCGGTGGTGCTGTATCTCGGCTCGGCGGAACTGCTGTCGTTCTGCATCTTCGGCCTGTCGATGGTCGCCGTGCTCAGCGGCCGCGCGCCGCTGCGTGGACTGACCGCGGCGAGCCTCGGACTGATGCTGTCGATGATCGGCTCGGACCCGCAGACCGGCACCCTGCGCTGGACGTTCGACACGCTGTATCTGTGGGACCATCTGCCGCTGGTGCCCGTGACACTCGGCATCTTCGCGGTGCCGGAACTGATCGACATGGCGATCCGCCGCCAGGGCGTGGCCGGAGGCGCCATCCTGGGCCTCAAGGCGTCATCGCAGTGGGACGGCGTGCGCGATACGATCCGTAACTGGCGCCTGGTGCTGCGGTGCTCGGCGTTGGGGGCCCTGCTGGGGGCAGTGCCGGGCATCGGGTCGGCGGTGATCGACTGGATCGCCTACGGGCACGCGGTGCAGACCGAGAAGAACCCGGAGACATTCGGAAAAGGCGATGTGCGCGGCGTGATCGCGGCCGAGAGCTCCAACAACGCCAAGGAAGGCGGCCATCTCGTGCCGACCATCGCCTTCGGCGTGCCCGCCGGCGCCTCGATGGCGTTGCTGCTCAGCGCCTTTCTGATGCACGGCTTCACGCCGGGCCCCGACATGCTGACCAAGCATCTGGACGTCACCTATTCCATCATCTGGACCCTGACGCTGTCGCACATCATGGGGGCCCTGATCTGCCTCTGCGCCAGCGGGCTTTTCGCCCGCATGGCGCTGATCCGCGTGGGCCTGCTGGTGCCCGCGGTGCTGGCGATCATCTTCCTCGGCGCCTTCGACGGCAGCCACAGCTGGGGCGATCTTTACGCCGTGGCGGGCTTCGGCGCGCTGGGATGGACCATGAAACAGCTGGGCTGGCCGCGGCCGCCCCTGATCCTGGGCCTGGTGCTGGGCGGCACGTTCGAGCGGTATCTGTTCATATCGCAGGAGTTGTTCGGTTGGTCTGCGTTGGCACGGCCGGTCGTGGCGATCGTGCTGCTCGGCGCCGCCTGGGTGATGCTGAAGCCGGTGATGTCGGCCACGCGCCGCATCCTGGCCGGTAAGGGGCCGCACCCGGCGGGGCAGCGTGGGTTTCAGCTGAACTGGAACGTCGGCTTCACCGCGGCGGCCCTGGTGTTTACGGCCATCGCACTTTGGCAGACCGTGGAATGGCCGGCGCATGCCCGCATCGTGCCTCTGGCGGCCGGCGGCGCCGCCTTGCTGTTCGGCGCAGGCACGCTACTCACCGAGATGTTCGCCCGCAGGCCGTCCAAGCCCGATCCGGTCGAGACGCTCATCCCTGCCGTGGCCCATCCGCAGATGGACAGCGCCGCGCTGGCCCTGGGTGGCAGCACGGTCGAGGCCAGGCTGCAGCGGCTGCGGGCGTGGCGTTTCTTCCTGTGGCTGGCAACGCTTCTGGCAACGACGCTGCTGATCGGTCTGCTGCCCGGCTTAGCCGTGATGATGCTGCTGCTGGTGACGCTGGAATTCGGCGAAGGCTGGCGTCGCGGACTTGCCTTGTCCGCCGGCATGTCGCTGGCGTTCTGGCTGTTGTTCGACCGCCTGTTCGCCACGCCCTGGCCGGATGCGCTGGCCGGTGATCTTTGGCCGGGATTGCGAAGCCTCACGCATCTGCTGTGATTTGACGCGACGAGCGGTTTCAGAAGACGCCGCCGATAAAACGAGGAGAGCATCCATGCTGAAGCATCTCGCCCACTGTTTGGCCCGACCGCTGCTCCTGGTCGCGGCCGTCGCCGGTTTCACATCGGCGGCTGCGGCCCAGACCCCCGCGAGCTTTTATGCCGGCCGGAACATCAACGTGGTGATCGGCTACAGCGTGGGCGGCGGCTATGATCTCTATGCCCGCCTGCTGGCACGCTTCTTCGGCAAGCACATGCCCGGCGAGCCCACCGTCGTGCCGCAGAGCATGCCCGGCGCCGGCAGCCTGAAATCCGTGCTGTATATCAACAGCGTGGCTCCGAAGGACGGCACGGTGTTCGCCACGTTCGGCCGGTCCCTCGTGCTGGAGCCGCTGTTCACCGGTGCCAAGTTCGACCCGCGCACATTTTCCTGGCTCGGCAGCATCACCCAGGACGTCAGCCTTTGCGTGACCTGGAAGGACAGCAAAATTCAGACGTGGGACGATCTGATGACCAAGCAGGCTCGCATGGGCGGCCAGGGCGCCGGATCTGACCCTGACATTTTCGCCTCAATTCTCAAGAACCTGTTTGGCTCCAACCTGCATCTCGTCACCGGCTATCCCGGGAACAACGACATGGAGCTGGCGCTGGAGCGCGGCGAGTTGGACGGCCTCTGCGGCCTGTCCTGGAGCAGCCTGCGCAGCCGGCACCCTGACTGGCTGCGCGACCACAAGATCAACCTCATCGTCAAAGCGTCCGCAGGGGACGGGCGCGACGGCATCGACGCGCCAATGATCATGAGCAAGACCGACGACCCAAAAAAACTTGCTGCGCTCAAGCTGATCATTGCAACCCAGGCACTGGCCCGCCCCTACGCCGCGCCGCCGGGCACCAACCCTGTCCGGCTCGCAGCAATGCGCGAGGCCTTCATGCAGACTGCGGCCGACCCCGAATTCCTCGCCGAAGCCGCTAAGCTCGGCCTGGATGTGACACCGGTGAACCATGAGGGCGTCGAAGCGCGGCTGGTCGAAATCTACAGCCAGCCGCCCGACGTGATCGCGTTGGCCAAACAGGCCCAAGGCTCCTGACATGGGCGTCTGACAATCTCAGTCGTCGGCGCCCAGCAAGGGCACCCGGGCGGCCGTGGTGCACGGATCAGTGGGATGGACGCATGGTGGATTCAATTGGTCGTCGCAACACCGGCATAGAGGGTATTGCGATGGCAGGTCGGCGACGTGCGGATCGGGCACTGCGGGACAAGTTGCGATCTCCTGGGCGACCTTCTGTGGCGTGGCAAGAGCACCGGCGACAGTTCTGGGCGTTGATCGCCGAGGGTCTGTCGAGCGAGGACGCGGCAATGAAGGTCGGAATATCACCTCCTGTTGGGTTTCGCTGGTTCCGCACAGCCGGCGGTATGGCCCCGTCTCATCTGTCGCGATCGTGCAAGCCGAGTTCCGGGCGGTATCTGAGCTATATCGAGCGCGAACAGATTGCACTGCTGAGGGCGGAAGGTCTAGGTGTGCGAGAGGTCGCTTGCCGCCTGGGACGTTCGCCATCAACGATCTCGCGGTATCAAACAGCGCCGAAAAGTTTCCAGGTAACAGCGTCCAACAGTTTCCACGTGATCATGCCCGTTGCGGCTGTTTTGTCCTCTGTTTGAAGCGGAATGAATCGTTGCCCGTTTCCAAAATATCGCAGTGGTGGGTGATGCGATCCAGCAGGGCCGTGGTCATTTTGGCATCACCAAAAACGGTCACCCATTCGGCAAAAGATAAGTTGGTGGTGATGATCAGCGAGGTCTTCTCGTAAAGCTGACTGATCAGATGGAACAGCAAAGCACCGCCTGAGGCCGGGAAGGGCAAATAGCCAAGTTCATCCACGATGACAGCATCGGTCTGCACCAGTTGGCGGGCCAGGTTTCCCACCTTGCCCTGCTGTTTCTCGCGCTCCAACTGGTTGACCAGATCAACAGCGTTATAGAACCGAACGCGTTTGCCTTGATGGATGGCAGCCACCCCCAATGCCGTGGCGACGTGTGTTTTGCCGGTGTCGGTGCCGCCGACCAGGATCAGGTTATGGGCCGTTTCCATGAACCCGGCCTGTGCGAGATGCTCAATCTGCGCCTGAGGCAGCGGGGTTTCCCCCCCAATCGATCCCCATCAGATCGCGCTGCACCGGGAAGCGCGCGGCCTTGAGCTGATAGCGCAAGCTACGGACCTGGCGATCGGCAAGCTCGGCTTCGATCAGCCGATCCAGCCAGGCTTCCGGCTGAACCGGTCTCCGCGGCCCTTCCGCCAACATCTCATTCCAGGCCGCTGCCATACCGTAGAGATGCAGTGCTGCGAGCTGGCCCAGGCGGTCAATCCTGACAGGGTCAGTGAACGACATGGCTCACCTCGCGCAGACGATCATAACGTGCGCAATCCGCCATCGGCTCGGTGTGCAGCGTCAACATGTCGGACACCGTCACAAGGGCAGGTTGCATAGGGGCGACCAGACGACGCATCTCATTCATCACCACGGACGCACTGACGACCTGGCTGTCCAACACCAGTTCACAGGCCACCTGTAACGGCTCCAGGCCAAATTCACGGGCCATCAAGAGCAACTCGACAAAGGCACGGTCGCCTTTGGGCTGCTTGAGAATGCGGTCCCGCACAAGCTGAATGGGAGACGGCAGTTGCCATTCGCGGAACGGCAGGCCATTGCGCAACGCGCCCGGCTTACGTTCCAGGATCGGCAAGTAGTGCCAGGGATCGCAGATCAAAAGATCCCGCCCGAAGCAGCGGCCATGCTGCGCGATCATCAGCCCATCCCCGACAATGCGCACATCGCTCGCGGTGCTCCTGACCGAGACAACGCGTCCGGCAAACGCGGCCGGGACGCTGTAACGGTTGCGATCGAGCACCACGAGACAGGTGCTGGACACCCGGGCCATGTGTTCCACATATCCGTCGAAGGGCGCCGTGATCTGTCGTAGGGCCCGTTGCTCTTCGGCAAAACAGGCCGCGATCGACCGCTCCGGCATCACAGGATGCTTGCGCCCCGCCAGTTCCGTGCATCGCATCGCCAACCACGCGTTCAGGGCCGCAAAGCTGGCAAAGCGCGCCAGCGGCGTGAACAGCCATTCGCGGATGTTACCAACCTGATTCTCGACCTGACCTTTCTCCCACCCCGAGGCAGGCGCACAGGCGACAGGTTGGAACAGATAATGGTTGGCCAGCACCATGAAGCGGCGATTGAACAGGCGTAGCTTTGCTATCGAATTTTGGCCCACCCCCTGTCCTTCAACCTACGGTTCCCCGATTGGATCGGGGGGCCTTTTGTGGACTGGAAAGCCAAAGTGGATTTGTTTGAACAGCTCCGTCGGGAGCATGAGTTTGGTATCGGCACGATCGCCGGTGTGGCGACGAAGTTCGGTGTTCATCGGCGCGTTGTTCGCCGCGCGATTGCCAGTGCGCTGCCGCCCATGCACCACTACCCGGATCGCGCCAAACCCAAGCTGGGAGCAGTTGAGGCCTTCATCGACCAGGTGCTCGATGAGGACCGCCGCGCTCCGCGCAAGCAGCGCCACACGGCACGTCGCATTTATCGCCGGATCCTGACGGAGTTCCCCGACGCGGTCGTTGCTGAGTCGACGGTGCGCAACCACGTCCGCGAGCGCAAACACCAGATGGGCCTTCTGCGGCGTGAGACGTTCGTGCCGCAAAGCTACAGTTGGGCGCAGGAGGCGCAGGTCGACTGGTATGAGGCCTGGGTCGATCTCGGTGACGAACGGACCAAGGTTC
>JANXSM010000136.1 GCA_025352665.1 Rhodospirillales bacterium
AAGCCACATCGAAGTAACGGATCGCAAATGACCGAAACCACCATCGTGCCGACGCCCCCTTATCTCGCGGGGCACGGGCTGCTGACCGGGCGTTCCGTGCTGATCACCGCCGCCGCCGGGGTCGGCATCGGCTTCGCCACGGCGAAGAAGGCGGTCGAGGAGGGCTGTCGGGCGATCATGATCTCCGACATCCATCCGCGCCGACTGGATGAGGCGGCAGAGCGCCTGCGCCAGTTGCGCGCGGATGTGCAGGTCTCAGCCCAGATCTGCGATGTGACCAAGGAGGACGACGTCGTCGCCCTGGTGGAGGCAGCCGAGGACAGGCTTGGCGGGATCGATGTGCTCATCAACAATGCCGGTCTTGGCGGGTTGAAGCCGCTGGTCGAAATGACCGACCAGGAGTGGAACCTGGTGCTGGACGTCACGCTGACCGGCACCATGCGCATGACGCGTGCGGTGCTCAAGAAGATGATCCCGCGACGGCGCGGCGCCATCGTCAACAACGCGTCTGTGCTCGGTTGGCGGGCCCAGAAGGGACAGGCGCATTACGCCGCCGCCAAGGCCGGCGTGATGGCGCTGACACGGTGCAGCGGCGTGGAGGCCGCGGAACATGGCATCCGCATCAACGCCGTCTCGCCTTCGATCGCCATGCATGATTTTCTACGCCGCGCAGTACCCCAGGAGGCGCTGGATGCGTTGGCCAGCCAGGAAGCCTTCGGCCGCGCCGCCGAGGTATGGGAAATCGCCAATGTCATCATGTTCCTGGCCAGCGACTACGCCGGCTACATGGTCGGCGAAGTGGTTTCCGTCTCCAGCCAGCACGCGTAGCCGCGCGGTCAAATGGCCGGACGCGGTCGGCCACCCAGGATGACGGCGCTGTTCAGAACCAGCCGCACCAGCTCCGTTTGTCGGGTGATCCCGCTTTTGGAGAAAATCGACCGCAGATGTGCCCGCGCCGTATTGCGGCTGATATCGAGCGCCGTTGCGGTATCCTCCAGCGAAAGCCCCGCAGTGAGACGGCGCGTGACCGCGGCCTCGGCCGGCGTCAGGTCGAAGATCTGGCGCACGAATTCGCTTTCCACCTCCGGTGCCGCGCCGCAGTCGCGGATATAGATCGCCACGGAAGTGGCCTTCGCACCGGAGACGACGGGGCGGATCATCACCCCAAGCGTGCGTGCGCCAGAGCGTTTGGTGAGGGACAGGCCGCGTGCACTCTCCGGCGCGTCGGAGCTTGCCCGCTGCAGGGCGCCGCGGAAGGCCGCCTGGAATTCCTTGTCCTCGCAACCGCTTTCCGCCCGCAGCCGGCCGTTTTGCAACAGGAGGCCGTCCCGGGCCGAGAGCAGCCGTTCCGCGGCGGCGGAGATGCTGGTTGCCTTGCCCGTCGCGTCGGCGATGACCACACCGACATGAAGCCTGTCGAGCACATCGGAATACAGCATCCGCTGAACCTCGCTGCTGTCTATCCGGCTGGCGACCTCCATGCTGCGCCCGAGCTGGGCCAGCAGGATTTCTGCGAGAGCTGCGTCATCGGGGTCGAAAATGGCACCGCCGCGGTCGCGGCAGATCGAAAGGCTGTAGCAGATCTTGGCGTTGGACGCGGTCTGCGAGGCAGACAGGCAATGATATCGCTCCATCAGTTCGGCAAGTTCGGTGCGCTGGTCGGCCGGGCGGATTTCGGCGTCGTCCGGTGGGGATGATTGCCGGTCCGGTGTTTTGGCGATGCAGACAACCGGCTCGCCTGATCGGCCACGGGGTTCGATGCTGAGCGCCACGGCATGTGCTTCGAACTGCTTGCGGATGATTTCGAGCGTGCCGGCGAGAGGTGCGCCGCTCAGCATGTTGTTGTGCATGTTGGTGAACAGCACGCCCAATTCAGCGATCGATCCGGGATAAACGCTCACGAGGACCTCCCTACGATTATTCTTTTTCACCATACCAGTCATTAATTCGACAGTGCGTCAAGCATCCCATCGGGCGCGGTGCGCAGAAAGATCGTTAGTCTCTTTGGACGATGGCCGGCTGGGTCCCCGATCCTAGCTTCACGTCATACCAATCGACGGAAGCCCCTATGACGGATGCAGCGGCTGGCCAGACGACCTATGAGACGGACGAACCCGTGCTGTATCGGGTTGCCGACGGGGTGGCCTGGATCAGCATGAATCGGCCGCAGTTCAACAACGCGCAGAACTCCCAGATGACCTACGCGCTGGATGATGCGTTCAGAATGGCGGTCGAGGATGATGCTGTGAAAGTCATCGTGCTGATGGGCGAGGGCAAGCATTTCTCGGCCGGGCACGACATCGGCACCCCGGGGCGCGATGTGCAGACATCATTTCCCCGCCGATTGCTCTGGGCCGACCACGTCAACAAGCCGGGCGCCGAATTTCTCTACACGCGGGAACAGGAAGTCTATCTCGGCATGTGCCGGCGCTGGCGCGACGTGCAGAAGCCGACGATTGCCATGGTGCAGGGGGCCTGCATCGCCGGGGGACTGATGTTGGCCTGGGTCTGCGACCTGATCGTCGCATCCGATGACGCGTTCTTCCAGGATCCCGTTGTGCGCATGGGTTTTCCGGGGGTGGAGTATTCCGCGCATGCCTTCGAACTGCCGCCACGTGTCGCCAAGGAGTTCCTGCTGCTGGGCGAGCGGATGAGCGCCGAACGGGCGGAACGCTTCGGCATGGTCAACAAAATGGTGCCGCGCGGCGAACTGGAGGCGACGGTGAGGGCGATGGCCGCAAAGCTTGTTGCGCAGCCCGCTCTGGGCATGTGGCTGACCAAGCAGGCGGTCAATCATGTCGAGGACCTGCGCGGCAAGCGCAGTTCGATGGATGCTGTGTTCCACATGCATCATTTCGCCCATGCGCAAAATCTCCTGGTGACCGGCAACACCCTGGCGGGCCAGGACGGGCGTTCGATGGCATCGGCCAACAGGTCCGCGGCCGAACCGCGACAAGCGTAGCGCAGGACGGTTTCGTGGATTTGACCTACACGGCCGAGCAGAACGCGTTTCGCGCCGAGATCCGGGCCTGGCTGGCCGCCAATGTGCCGGCCACAAGGCTGCCTTCCTTCGATGCAACGCCGGCCGGGTTCGAGGCGCATCGAGACTGGGAGCGCAAGCTCAACGCAGGACGCTGGGGCATGGTGACATGGCCGGTGGAATACGGCGGGCGCGGACTGGATCTCATCCAGTGGCTGATTTTCGAGGAGGAATACTACGACGCCGGCGCGCCGTTGCGCGTCAATCAGAACGGCATCTTCCTGCTGGGGCCAACGCTGATGGAATACGGCACGCCCGCGCAGAAGGCGCGGTTTCTGCCGGCGATGGCCAATGGCGACGAGATCTGGGCGCAGGCCTGGTCCGAACCGCAGGCCGGCAGCGATCTGGCGGCTGTACGGGCGAAGGCCGTGCGCGATGGCGACGAATACGTGCTGTCCGGCCACAAGATCTGGTCGTCCCGTGCCGCCATGGCGGATTGGGGTTTCGGCCTGTTCCGCACAGACCCCGACTCGCAACGGCACAAGGGCCTGTCGCTGGTGCTGTTTCCGCTGGATGCGCCTGGGGTGCGGCGGCAGCCGATCGCGCAGATCAACGGCGAGATTGGCTTTGCCGAATTGTTTCTCGACGAGGTGCGCGTGCCCGCCTGCAACCGGCTGGGCCAGGAAGGCGAAGGCTGGGCCGTCTGCATGGCAACCGCGGGTTTCGAACGCGGCCTCATGCTGCGCAGTCCGGCGCGGTTTCAGGTCGCCGCGCGCCGGCTGCTGGAACTCTATCGCCGCCACGAGGCCGAGCTCGACGCCACCGTGCGGGCTGCGGTGATCCAGGCGTGGATGGATGCGGATGCCTATGCTCTCTCGATCTATGCCACCGCCTCGCGCCTGGTCGCAGGCGGGCAGATCGGTTCGGAAGCCAGCATCAACAAAATATTCTGGTCGGAAATGGACATCGCCATGCAGCGCACGGCGCTTTCGATTCTCGGCGCCCGGGCGGAGCTGACGCGCCTCGCGCCTGACGCGATCGAGGAAGGTGTGTGGCTCGACAGCTACTTCTTCTCGCTGGCAGGGCCGATCTACGCGGGCTCCAACGAGATCCAACGCAACATCATTGCCGAGCGCATGCTCGGCCTGCCGCGGGCATGAGGATCGCGGCATGAATTTCACCTTCACCGACGAGCAGGCGATGATCGGCGAGACGGTGCGCAGCCTGCTCGCCGCGGAATGCCAGGGCAGCCATTTGCGGGCGCTCATGCGGGCCGGCGCGACGCACGATGCGGGGCGCTGGCGCAAGATCGTCGCGCTTGGGCTGCTTGGCTCCCTGGTGCCCGAGACCGTCGGTGGCCTTGGCCTGTCCGCGTGCGATTTGATTCTGGTTGCCGAGGCTTGCGGTCATGCGGGCCTGCCGGAGCCGCTCGTCGAAACTGCCGGCATCGCGCTGCCGCTGCTGGCGGCGTTGCCCGATAGTTCGCGGGCGGCCGCCTGGCTGGCGCGGGCGATGTCCGGTGACGTCACCATCGCCCTCGGTCATCCCGTCAACCCGTTCGTTCTGGACGCCGATGTTGCGGGTGCGATTGTATTGGTGGTGGACGGCGCGCTGCATCTCGTCGAATCGGCCGAGGCAACGCTCATCGCGCAGCCGAGCGTCGACCCGTTCCGCCGTTTGTTCTCGGTGTCTGCGCCCACCTCGGCTGCGACGATGATCGCCACGGCCAAGGCTGCGGCGCCGGTGCTCGCGGCGGCGGTGAACCGCGGTGCGCTGTTCACCGCGGCACAACTTCTCGGGCTGGCACAACGCTGCAACGATCTGGCCGTGGCCTATGCCAAGGAGCGGCAGCAGTTCGGCGAGCCGATCGGCTCGTACCAGGCGATCAAACATCATCTGGCAACGGCGCAGGTGCGCATCGAGTTCTGCAGACCCGTGGTCTATGCCGCTGCGGCGATGCCGCCAGATGGAGGCATGCACGCGAAAGCCCGGATCTCGCACGCAAAGCTGGCGGCGACAGAGGCGGCGGACCTGGCTGCCCGCACCGCCGTTCAAGTGCATGGCGCAATGGGCTATTCGTGGGAGGTGGATGTGCACCTGTTTCTCAAGCGCAGCCTGGCGCTGGCCAATGCCTGGGGAACGCCGCTCTATCACCGCGAACGCTGCGCGATGCGGGTGTTCGGGGCACCGGTGGGGCCGGCCCATACGTTCGCCCAGGAGCTCCGACATGACTGATCCGGGTCGCGCGAACCCGGCGGACGAGCCGGACATTCCCTATTACTGGCAATCTGTCGATTGGCCGAAGCTGATGGCCGATTATCCGCCGCCGCCACATTTCGCGCGCACCACCGGCAGGCTTTCGGCAGAGGCGCTGCGGGAATTGCAGAACAAACGTTTTCTGGCCCGCGTGGGTGAGGCCTGGGCGGTGCCGTTCTATCGGGATCGCTGGCATGCAGCGGGGTTGCAGCCAGGCGATATCCGATCGCTCGATGACATCGATCGCATCCCGATTTTCAACAGCGACGATCTGAAGGAGGCGATCGCGGTGGCGCCGCCGTTCGGCAACCATCACCCGATCGGCCGCGCGGATTTCGGCCGCGTGCCGTTGAAGATCCAGACCAGCGGCGGCACCACGGGCCTGCCGCGCATCACCCTGTTCGATCCGATCGCCTGGGAGGTCCAAGGCATCCAGGTCGCCCGCGCGCTGTATGCCCAAGGCGCACGGCCCGGGGACATCATCCAGATCCCATATACCAACTCGCTGGCGAATGCGGCCTGGTGCGCCTACACGGCCGCGCATCATTGGCTGGGCTGCGTTGCCGCCACCACAGGCTCCGGGCTGGTCACGCCGACGGAGCGGCAAATTGACTACGCCAGGGCGTGGGGCACCAATCTTTGGTTCGCCCGCGGCGAATATCTTGGCCGGATCGCCGAGGTCGCGGCGGAAATCGGTTTCGATCTGCGCGAGCTGCCGACCAAGTTTCTCCACTCCTATCTGGGCCCCGATGTCGATGGCGTCGTGCGCAAGCGCCTGGAGGCGGCCTGGGGTGTGCCGGTCTATGACAACTACGGTTCGCACGAGGTGGGCCTGATCGCCTGGGAATGTCAGGCGTGCGAGCACAAGCATATCAGCGAGGACACGGTGTTCTGCCAGCTGGTCGGCGTCGACGATGGTCTCGCCTTGCCCGAAGGCGACGTCGGCAACCTGGTGGTCACCAGCCTGCATCGCAGCGTGCCGCCGTTCATCCGCTACAATCTGCGGGACCTGATGACGCTGTTTCCGCATGCCACCTGCAGCTGCGGGCTTGCCACGCGCAAGCTGTCCACCTTCCTTGGGCGCAGCGATGAGATGGTTAAGTTGCGCGGGACCAACGTCTATCCGCTCGCCTGTCAGACCACGATTGTCAGCGACTCGCGCACCACCGGCGATTTTCTGTGCGTGGCCGCGTATCGCGGCGAAGGTTTGGGACGGCGGGAGAATTTGACCGTGCGCATCGAGCGGCGAAGCGCGGAAATCGATGGCGCGATCCTCGCCGAAGACATGCGCCGCGCCCTGCACCGCGACCTCGGCGCCAAGGTCGATGTCGAGATCGTCGAGGCCGGCACGCTCGCGCCGATCACGCGCATGGGTGGCGAAGGCAAGGTGCGGCGGTTGCTCGATCTCAGAAAATAGTCTCGATGGGAAACGCGTTGCCGCGGCACTGATCAACCATAAAAATCGAATGCCAGGGAGAACGGACATGAAGCTGCGATGGCCCACCGCGACGATCACGGCTTGCTGGCTGGCGCTCACCGGCATCGCCCAGGCGGCGCCCCCGGCGGGCGATCCGATCACGATCGGGGTCATCGAGGACCGCTCGGGGGCTGCGACATTTTATTCGTCGGAATCGGTGAAGGGCATCCGCCTGTTTGTGGACATGATCAATCGGGGCGAGTTCCTGTTCGCTGCGGGTGCGGTCGGCACGGCGCCGGGCATCGCTGGCCGGCCGGTCAGGGCGATCTTCGAGGATGACGAGAACAACCCGAACCTGACCGTGGTAAAGACCCGCCGCCTGATCGAGAACGGCGCGCAGATCATTTTCTTTGTTTCCGGCTCCGGCTCGACACTGCAGGGACGCATCGTCTGCACCGAACAGAAGATCCTGTGTATGGCGCCGACCAATGTCAGTGCGCGCATCGTCCAGCCGCCCAACAACGAGTATGTGTTCACCATCACGCCGCAAAGCGAGACGGCATCGAGTGTCTATATCGAGGCATTCAGGAGGCTGGGCTACCACAGGCTGGCGTTCATCGTGGACGAGTCGGCCACCGCCAAGACGGTGGCCGATGCGTATCGCAAAGCGTTCGCCGCGGCCGGCCTGACGAGTGTGGCGGATGAACAAGTCGAGGCGGGTGCGCGGGACACCAACGCACAGCTGTTGCGGATCCGCGCGGCTGGGGGGGATGTGATGTTCGATCTGATCCAGTCGGCGCCGGCCAGCGCCAACCTGTATCGCAGTGTCGCGAAGCTGAACCTGAAGATCCCCCGCTGGGGCACCAACACGATCACGGCGCAACCCAAGATCTGGCAGCTCGCGGGTGCCGCCATCGACGGCCTGCTGGTCGTGGACAATCTGGCGCCCGACAATCCCAACACGAACGAGCTCAAAGCCGCCTATCGAAAGCAATACGGTGCCGACGCCCCGTTTGTCTTTCTGCAGAGCGTGGTTTGGGATGCGCTGATGTTGATCAAGAAGGCGGCCGAGACGGCCGGTTCCACCGACGGCGCCAGGTTGCGGGCTGCCATCGAAGCCACGACTGATTTCCCATCGTCCTATGGCCAGAAGGGTAACGCGCTCAGCTTTGCCAAGGATCGGCATAGCGGTGCGGGGAGCAAAGGCAACGTCATCGTCCAGTTTGCCCATGGTACGCCGTCTGTCGTCTGGGATGTGTACCAACCGAATTGAGGGTGTTCCTGCATGGAACTCAGTCTGCTGGTGTCTTGCATAGAAACCGGAGCGTTTTACGGCCTGGTGGGGCTTGGTTATTTCCTGTTCCTGCGCGCGACCGGCGTGGTCAATTTCGCCATGGGCGCCTACGTCATGTTCGCCGGTGTCGCCTATGCCTCGTTCAGCGAGAACCCAACCACCTCGCTGGGCCTGGCGATCATCTGCGCCGTCAGCGCCGCGGTGCTGTTCGCCTGGATTACCGAGGACGGTATCCTGCGACCGATGGCGCTGCGCGTGCATGACGAATTCGGTGCGGTGATGGCCATCGTGGCATTGATGTTCGTCATCGAGCAGCTTGCCAGCCTCGCGTTCGGAGCCCGCCCGCTGCTGGGGCGGGAACTCATCGAAGGCACCGCCGTGATCGGCGGCCTCGCCATCGATTTTCAGGATCTGCTCGCGGTCGCGGTCACGATGGCGATTTTCGCGGTGGTGGCGATATGGCTCAAGCATGGGCGCTACGGCCGAATGCTGCGTGCGGTGGGCGACAATGAACACGCCGCCCGCTCGCTGGGTCTGCCGGTTCGGCGCGTGCGCCTGGTCGCGGTTCTGGTCACGGGCCTGATTTGTGGTGTCGCGGGCCTGCTGGCGGCGCCGCAGGCGGCACTCAGCTTTCAATCGCATCTTTCCTTTGCCATCCTGGGTTTCATCGCACTCGTGCTGGGTGGAGTTGGTACGCCGTGGGCACCCCTGGTCGGTGGGATGCTGGTTTCGGCGATCGAGTCTGCATCGGCTCGCTATATCGGCGGCTTCGCCCGCGACTACGTGCTGCTCGCGCTGGCCCTGACGGTTTTTTCGCTCAGGCCTGAAGGACTGTTCACGATCCGGGTGCGGGCATGAGTGCCGCGCGCGAGAGGGCGACGACCCTGGCGCTGTCCGTCGGGTTTCTTCTGTATATCGAGAGCAGCGCCTATCTCCAGGATCTGGGTACGTTGGTGATCGTCTATGCCCTGCTGGCTTTGGGCATGTATCTGCCGCTTGCATTGTGCGGCAGCCTTTCGCTCGCCTACAACGCCTATGCTGCGATCGGCGCCTATGTCGTGGCGATCTTCTCGCGCAGCGCGCCTGATCTGCTGATGCTCGCCGTGCCGGTGGCAATTCTGATCTCGATGGTGACCGCGGCACTGCTGGGCTTCGTGACCCGCAGGCTTTCGGGTTTTCACCTCGCCGTGGCGACCATGATGTTCGGGATCGCGGTTCATACCTGGCTGCTCAACACCGATGCCGTGACCGGTGGCGCCACCGGCATCGGCGATATCCAGACGCCTGTGGTCTTCGGCTGGACACCCGATCGCAGTTCCCTGATTGGACTGGGAGTGATGCTGGTCTGGCTCATTGCGACGGCGATCGCTGGGCTTCGCGGCTCGCTCGTCGGCATTGCCATGCGCGCCCAGCGGGAATCGGAGCTTGCCGCGGCAGCCAGCGGCGTGCCCACGGCGGCCCTGCGCATTCTTGCTCTGGCGGCCGGTTCCGCCATCGCCACTTTGGCGGGTATGGTGCTTGCCCTCGTGAACCACTTCGTCCTGCCCGATTCCTTTACCATCAAGCTTGTATTTCTGGTGCTGTTCATGCCGGTGCTCGGCGGCCTCGCGACACCTTGGGGCGCCGTTCTTGGGGCCCTGGTCGTGGTCGCCTTCACGTTCGGTTTCGATTTCTTCCAGGGGCCTGGCGGTCTGACGTTCGGCCTGCTGACGCTGGGAGTGTTGCTGGTCGCACCGGCGGGCCTGCTGGGGGGGCTTGCTGCGCTCGGCCTGCGGCTGCGTCGGGGTTTCGCTGCAGCCCGGGTCCCGAAGGGGGCGCGATGACCGCGTTGCGTTGCACCGACATCCGCAAGGCCTATGGCGGCGTTGACGTTCTGCAGGGCGTTGGCTTCGCGGTCTCTGCGGGCGAGATCTTCGGTCTGTGCGGCGCCAACGGTGCCGGCAAGACGACGTTGATGGACATCATCGGCGGTCAGCAGACCCATGACACCGGTGTGATCGAACTGGATGGCCGAACCCTGGTGGGCGACGTGGCGAGCCGCGCCCACGCGGGTCTGGCGCGGACGTTTCAGCGGCCGCAGGTCGCAGCTGATCTCACCCTGCGCGAGAACATCGCTCTCGGTTTGGCGGGTGCGCGGCTCGGGTCGGTTGGCCAACTGGTGCGCGGTTTCGTCGCTGGAATGCTTGCGCGCACCACCGTGGCAATAGAACTCGTTGAGACCGCGGCGACAGATCTGTCGCTCGATCGGCTGGATCGACGGGCCGGCGATGTAACATTCGGCGAACTGCGCCTGGTGGAACTCGCCCGGGCGCTGCTGCAGCGCCCGCGGCTGATCATGCTCGATGAGCCATTTTCCGGCGTCGGTGACAACGGCATAGAGGCGATCGTGGAGGCGTTGCGCCGGCTTCGCGCACGGGGCTGCGCAATCCTGCTGATCGACCACAATGTCGACCTGCTGACAGCCCTGGCGGATCGGATGGCCCTGCTCGCCCAGGGCGAGATCGTGGTCACGGGTACCGTCGCCGCCTGCCTGGCTGACGAGGTGTTCCGCCGCATTTATGTCGGAGCGGTCTGATGCTGGCAATGCAGGACGTGTCCGTGCGCTACGGTCAGGTCGAGGCAGTCAGCCATGCCAGTATCGTGGTCCCCGCAGGCGCCATCACCGCCATCGTCGGCCCCAACGGCGCCGGCAAAAGCAGCCTCATTCAGGCCGCCATGGGGTCGGTGCGCGTCACGCAGGGCTCCATCCTGTTGGGTGGGATCACGGTCGACCGGCTCGATGCGACGGCGCGGGCGCGATCCGGCATCGCGCTTGTCCCACAGGGCCGCCAGATTTTTCCGCATCTGACGGTGTGGGAGAACCTGCAGGTGATGGCGGACGCCATTGGCCTGGGCGGCGGCGCCACGGAGGCAGCGATCGAGCGCTTCCCAATCCTCAAGACCCGGCGACGTGTGCCGGCGGGCGTTCTGAGCGGAGGTGAGCAGCAGATGCTGGCGCTCGCCCGCGCGCTGATGGTCAAGCCCAAAATATTGCTGCTCGACGAGCCGTCGCTTGGTCTGGCGCCGCTCATCGTGGAGGAACTTGTCCGGACCGTCGTTGCATTTGCCAAAGCCGGCATGGCGGTGCTGATGGCCGAGCCTTCCATTCGCTTCATCCGCGGCCATATCGACCGCGGTTACGTCATGTCCCGAGGCCATATCGTCGCCGAGGCCGCCAGCGCCCTGGCGCTCGAAGCTGCCTATGTTTCCAGCATGAACGGAAGCCTGCCGCGCGCAACTGGATCGATGATCCGCCAACGCACAAAGCCATGAATGGAGGAGGCGGGCCGGTCTCGATCACGCTCGCCAAGGCGCTCCGTCGCGGTCAGTCGCAGCTGATCGGTGTCTGCGCACCCGACAATTCAACGCCTTCTTCGCGCAATTGACGCAGACAGAGGTGGCCGGCTTCGTCGAGACACCGTTTCGGTTTCTATAAGTGGAACCTCTGCCGGTTGATGTGGTCTCCCCGGCGCCGGGCGAACCAGCGACAGGCCGTGGATGCGGGCGAGACGCCGTTCTGCAGAAGGCTTCAGGCGATGCCACCGCGCCGGACATAGAAGATAGCGTTGATGAACTTGCGCCTCTCCCACTTGCGCGGGCAGCCACCGGAACAAGGAGCAGACAGGAAGGGTGAAAGGATTTGCCACTCGCCGTCGGTCACGTCACTTCCCTAGAGCGGGATGACGTCTGATAGGCGACGTCATCCCGCTCTAGCTCTTCGTTTTATCGCGTGATTCAGACCTTTCGGTGATCCCACCTTCGGTCGTCACGCTCTAGCGTAGTCCTGCGCGGCTATGCTGCGCGCGGGTGGTCGGCGTCCACACGAGATTTCCAGAAAGGCTTCGAACACCTGCTCGAAATCGCATCTGGCTCGCCCATCCAACACCTAGAGCCTGATCGCTTCTGGTAGGCGAAGCGGCCTTGCTCTAGCCCTTTGTTTTAACGAGCAATTTTATCGCACGGTTGGTTCAACCTGAGGCGATATTGCTCTAAACTCAACACTCCGACTGCATTCCGAAATGGTCTCTCAGGCGGGCGTGACGGCGCGAAGGATGGCCGGAATCCTGACCTTAACCTGGAAATAGCCGCGCGTGGCGCCTGGCCAGGTCAGCTCATCCCACTGCCGACGTAACCGCAGACAGCCAGGCGGCAGCGCGCTGGCAGACGGACCGATGGGCGCCCAGGCCGTGACGACTGGGAGGTTGCCCTGCCAACCTGGCACCGCTGGAGCTGCGTCGCAGCTGAACCACCGCCCGGCGCGCGCCAAGGCGTCGGCCATCGCCTCGCTATCCGCCTGCCGCACTCGTTCTGATGCGTTTGGTGCATGAACGAGCAGCCCAGCGACGCGCCCCACTTTGGCCCCGCCGATCGGCAGGCTCTCAGGATGCAGGTCTTCAAGATGCAGGAGCAGCGCCACGTTTCCAGACGGTGCGACGTCCGCAGGTGGCAGCGGGACCGCGTTGTGCTGCTCTGGCTCCTCCAGCGGCACCGGGTTCTCGTTCAATCCTTTCGGCGAGAAGCGCCCGACGGTATAGCGACGGATGTTTTCCGAGCGCGCAGCATAGCTCTTTCCCCGCGTGTGCAGCCCAGCGACCCAGCGCCACGAAAGGGTATTGCTGGCGGGATCACCGTCGATCAGATGTTTCAGAAAAAAGTCTGCGCCAAGCGCCCAGGGGAGGCGCAGGGTGAAAATCCAGATGGACGCGAACCACATCCTGGTGTGGTTGTGCAGCCAGCCGGTGTCGACCAACTCGCGCGCCCAATCGTCGAAGCCGTCGATGCCGGTCCGTCCTAAAACGGCGGCGTCGTAAGCTCGTTGCAGGCCGGAGTTCGCAGCCAGGCGATTCTGCTCGTGGACCACCGCCTCCTGGTAGCTGGTCCAGGTCGAGGGGTGGGTCTCGAGAAACCCCTTGAAATAGGTTCGCCAGAATACCTCCTCGACGAACTTCCCCGCCGCTTCGGGGCCGTGCGCGGCAAGTGCAGCGCCAACGACCTCCTGCTCTAGCAGCAGCCGACGGCGCAGATAGGGTGAGAGCACGGTGGTTGCCGCCTCAACATCACGCCCGGCGTCGGTGTTGCGGTTGGCGGCGTAGGCGTGGCCTGCACGCTGAACCGTGGCAGCCAAACGGTCGAGCGCGGCGCTGCGGGTGAGGATGATGTTATGGTTCATTGCACCGATATGGGAGCTATTCGCTGATTGCCACGAGATTCACCTGGCGTGTGACAACCACAAATCGCGACAGCCACGTATCAAGTCTCCGCCGATACCGGACAGGCAGCTTCGGGAAAGCGAGATTGAGAAAGTGGACATGCCACCGCGGCCGGTGTGCCGGCCGGATTCGACCTAATGTCGGCAAGTCGTGACCATCGTGTTACTAGCGATGCTTCGGCTTGCCGCCCACACCTACATGTCCACGACGCTGCCATCTTCGTGTGGGCGCATGGCGATCTTGCGCGGGCGCGGCGGGAACTTCTTCTCGATGTCGTCGACCAGTGTCAGGCCGATCCCTGGCCCGTCGGGAATGGCGATGAAGCCGTCGATCTGATCCTCGAGGCCGGTCGCCATGCCGTCGCCGAGGACAGCGGTGGAGCCGTCGATTTCGGGAGTGCGCGTGGGGTATTCCTGGATGGCGAAGTTGGGGATGCAGGCGGCGATTTGCAGGCAGGCGGCCGTGCTGACGATGGAGAGCGGGTTGTGCGGCACGATCCAGCAATCATTCGCCTCGGCGAGGGCGGCGATCTTTTTTGCGCCGGTGATACCGCCGCAGAGGCAGACGTCGGGGCGGAGGTAGGCGACGGCGCGCCGGTTCAGCAGCGTTTGAAACTGGTAGAGGTTGATGAAGCGCTCGCCAGTGGCGATGGGGATGTGGATGTGGTCGGCGACATAGGCCATCGCGTCGGGGTCGTTGGGGCGGAGCGGGTCTTCGTAGAACATGGGTTTGTATTGTTCGATGGCGCGGGCAAGCGCGATAGCCTCGGGCGGGGTGAGGCGGCGATGGATCTCGATGCAGAGGTCAACGGAGGGTCCGACTGCCTCGCGCAGGAGGCGGACGGTCTCGGCTGCGTCCTCGATCTTCTGGGCATGCGGCTTGAAGTAGGGCGTGGTCTCGTCTTCGTCGAGCAAGGGGTTGAGGTGGCCGAGCGCGGTGAACCCGAGTTCCTTCAGGCGTATGGCTTCGGCAATCAGGCTGTCGCGCGTTCGGCCTTTGACGTGGCCATACAGGCGGGCCTTGTGGCGCATCTTGCCGCCGAGCAGTTCGTAGACGGGGACGTTGTACAGCTTGCCCTTGATGTCCCACAGCGCGATGTCGATGGCCGAGATCGCGCCGTTGATCGCCCCGCCGGTGAAGTGGTTGGCGCGGTGCATGACGTTCCAGTGGTGCTCGATCGGGCGGGGATCGCGGCCGACGAGGTATTCGCCGTATTTGGTGATGCTGGCCGCACTGGCTTCGAGCTGTCCCCAGGTGCCAGACTCGCCGATGCCAGTGATGCCGGCGTCGGTTTCAATGCGAACGAAGCAGAACCGATCCACCATCAGGGGTTCGACTTTGGTGATCTTCATGGCGCGGGCCTTTCAGACGGTCAGGTTTCGGGAACGAGGACGACGGCAGAGGCGTCGATGCGGATGTTCAACGCGGTTCCCGTTGCGACGACGTGGCGCGACGGAAGGTCGGCGCGAAGCGTGACCGCGCCGGCCTGGAGTTCAACGGTCTGCACCGGGCCGAGGTAGCTGACGCGGGTGACGGTGGCGGGGATGCCGTCTGGCGCAGGTTCGACGTTTTCGGGACGGATGCAGACGAGGACGGCGCCGCTCGGGACCCAGCCCGGTGTTGCGACATGGCCTTCCAAGGTTAGGCCACCGGGAAGGGTCACGGTGTGGCGGCCGTCGCCATGGCTTGCCGTGACGGTGGCTTCGAGCAAGTTGGCGTTGCCGATGAAGGCTGCGGCAAAGCGGTTGGCGGGGCGTTCGTAAAGGCTGCGCGGGCTGCCCTCCTGCACGATGCGGCCTTGGTGCATGAGGATGATGCGGTCGCTCATCACCATGGCCTCGGCCTGGTCATGGGTGACGTAGACGGAGGTGCGGCCGAGCCTGCGCTGCAATGCGAGAAGTTCGAAGCGCATGCGCTCGCGCAGGCCGGCGTCGAGGTTGGAAAGCGGCTCGTCGAACAGCAGCAGTCGGGGCTCCGTGATGACGGCGCGGGCGACGGCAACGCGTTGCTGCTGGCCGCCCGAGAGCTCGGTGCCGTAGCGGGCGCCGTAGCCATCGAGGCCGACAAGACGCAGTACCTCGGTCACGCGCGTTGCGATTTCGGCGGATGGGGTGTTTCGCGTGCGCAGGCCGTAGGCGACGTTGTCGAACACGCTCATGTGCGGCCAAACGGCGTAGGACTGGAACACCATATTGACGCCGCGCCGTTCGGGCGGGGTTTCGTGGCCGGGGCAGACGACGCGATCCGTGCCAATGCTGATATGGCCGGTGGTGGCGGTTTCGAGGCCGGCGATGCAGCGCAGCGTAGTGGTCTTGCCGCAGCCGGAGGGGCCGAGCAGAGAGACGAAGGCCCCCGCCTCGACGGTGAAGGAGACGTTGTCGACGGCGAGAAAATCACCGTATTTCACCACGAGGTCGCGGACGGAAAGGTCGCTCATACTACACCTGGCTCGACAGTTTGACGCGAAACACATAGCGCCCAGCGATGACGCCTGCGGCAAGGAGTGCTGTTTGCAGCAGGCCAACGACGGCAGCCTTGGGAACGTCGCCAAAGTCGAGATAGTTGAACGACAGGACAGACAGCACGACGTTGTCTGACGATGTCAGCAGGACTGCTGCGCTGATTTCCCGAACCGCGAAGATGAACACCATGATCCAAGCGGACAGCAGGGCAGGGCGCGCGAGCGGCAAGGTGATGCGCAACAAAGTGCGCCCGTTGCCCGCACCGCACAGCAGCGAGGCCTCCTCCAGCGCGCGATCGATCTGCAACAAGGCGGTGTCGCTGATGCGATAGGCGAAAGGGACGTAGGCGGCGACAAAGGCCAGCACCAGCACGGCGATCGTGCCGTAGGCGGGGGTCAGCACATAGGTCCAGAACACGCCGGTGCCAAACACGATCCCAGGAACCGCGATTGAGAACATCGTGATGTAGTCGATGGCGTTCGATGCCGGCACGCGCAGGCGGCGCACGGCATACGCGATCAGCAAGCCCAGGCCGACGCAGAGCGTGGGGGTGATGAGGCCAACCTCCAGCGTGTTCACGGTGGCACCTGCGACCTCGGCCGACGTAAGCACGCCCCGGGCGTTCGCCAACGTCCAGACTGGGGCGAAAATGGTTCCGCCGGCACGTGCGAAGGCCGACCAGACAAGCGCCAGATACGGCAACACGATCGAGAGCACGACATAGACGCCGACCAGGCCGGCCATCGGCCAGCGAAGCCAGCGCAAGCGGACGAGGCGGATACGATATCCCCGTGCGGTGACGGTGACGAAGCGTCGCGCGGCGCGAGAGGCAAAGCGGTAGGCGGCAATGCCCATCACCGAAATCCAAAACAGCAGCGTGCCGATCGCCGCCGCTGTGCCGTAGTCGATCGGATAGGTGGCGCTCGCCTGGAATACGTCGACGGCAAGGAAGCGGACCTGCGAGGCGCGGTCGAGCACGGCGGGTATGGCAAAGGTGCCGCAGGCAAGCACGAAGATGAAGAAGAACGCGCTGATCAGCGCAGGGCGAACCACCGGCAGCGTCACCTTGAGTGCCGTGCCCAATATGCCGGAGCCGTTGACGCAGGCGGCCTCCTCCATCGACGGGTCCATGTTCCGGAGGGCTGCGGCAACCGTGAGGTAGGCGTAGGGCAAGTAGTAGAGTGCCATGATCAACACGATGCCCGAGGGCGTCGCCACATTGACCACGGCACCGGTCGTGCCGAACCAGGCGCGGGCGATGACGTTGAGCAGTCCGGCTCTCGGCGAACCAAGCACAAGCCAGGCGATGGCGCCGACAAAGGGTGACAGGAACAGCGGCGCGATAATGCAGGTTTCCATGATCGGGCGTGCCGGCAGGTCCGTCCGGCTGGTGAGCCAGGCCATGGTGACGCCACCCAGGGTCGCTGCAATCGCAACCAGAAAGGCGATGACAAGCGTCGAGCCTAGCGTGCGGAGGAAGGGCAGCGTCGTGTAGACGGCCGCAACCTTGCTCAGCGTGAGATGCGCCTCGGGATCGGCGAGTGCGCCGGACATGAAGGCACCCAGGAACATGAACCCGACCGGCACAAGGATCAGTACCGTCAGCAGCGGGATCAGCAGCCAAGGAAGGAGGGCGCGGGTCAACCCTTCTTGCCGCTCTGATAATTGAAGATCTCATTCCACTCAGCAATGATGGGCTTCTTCGGATCAGCGAAGGCCTCATCCTTGAGGTAGGCGGTGTAGAACTCAGTTGGTTCGTGAAACCAAGGTTCCTTGAACCAGTCAAGCTTTCCGGCGTGGCGAGGGTCGACGACGTCGGGGCGCGTGGCACCGGCGATGGAGTATTTCAGCCACTCGGCCTGGCCTTCCGCCGTGGTGGACCATTCCTGGAACAGGCGGGCAGCCGCAGGGTGCGGCGCATTTTTCGTGATGCTTTGGGAGGTCAAAGCGATCGGCGTGGGCGCAGGGAAGGACCAGCGGATCGGCGCGCCTTTGAGATAGTAGTCGCTCAGTGTACCCGCCGAACCTTGGTCCATCAGCGTGTATTCGCCGGCAGCGAGGCGTTCGAAAAGTGGCGCCTTGCTCGCGTAGATGTCGGGTGCGTTGGCGGCGAGCTTGCTGAACCAGGGCTTGCCATACTGGGCGCGCAACGTGACCAGAAACATGTAACAGAACGCGTAGGAACTGCCGCCAGAGGCGGGGGTGGCGGTGCCGAAGCGACCCTTCCATCGCGGATCGGCGAGTGCGTTCCATCCGCCGGTCTGGATGAGTTTCTCTTCCTCGGGTGTCACGGTCTTGCTGTTGTAGCCGATGCCCATCGGGTCGGTGAACAGGCCGTACCAGATCCCCTCTTGCTTCAGGTCGCCCGGGATCATGGCGCCGCCTGCCGGCGTGTAGTCGGCGATGAAGCCGAGGCGATTGGCGTAAGCAAGCAACGTCGGATCAGTGATCTGCACAAGGTCGGCGAGGTGGCGGCCGACGCGTGATTCGTTGAGGAACCGGTCGAACAAGGGATAGCTAGGCAGCCGCATGTTCTTCATCTGGAGGCCAAATCGCTTGGCGAACGCATCGGTCCACAGCCCGGTCGGGCCGATATCGGAGTTGTGGTAGTAGCTGAGCGTGCCGTCTTTCTGAGCGGCCTTGACCAGATCGTCGGTGATGCCCGGTTTGGACTGCGCGCGCGCGGCGATGATCGCAGGCGCGGCAAGTGCTGCGCCAAGGAGCAGACGTCGCGAAACGATGTTTCCTGAATGCGTCATCGCATTTCTCCCTGTGCCATTGGCGGCTTATTGGCCACGCTCGGAGCGCTTTTTTTAAATCCTAAGTCATTTGGCGATGCGCCGAAAGGGTCGGCGTGGAAGCGACTTTTCTCAGGTGAGTGTGCGCAATGTCGCTTACCTGAGCGCCGATGCCTTCCGCTCCAAAGCAGAGCGCTGGATTGCCACGGGGGAGGGGGCTGGCATCGCTCAATCGAAACGATGCCGCCTCAGCCCTTCACTGCGCCCGCGGTGAGGCCGCGCACCAGCGCCCGCTGGACGATGGCGAAGAGAATGACGACCGGCGCGATCGAGATCATGCCGCCCGCCGCGAGCTCCCCCCAAGGAAGCTGAAATTCCCCCACCATCAGCTGCAGCCCGACCGGCCAGGTGCGTGAGCCGCTTGACGACGTCACCATCAGCGCGAACAGATATTCGTTCCATGCACCGATCGCCACGAATACCGACGTGGCGACCAGCCCGCCCAGCACCAGCGGCAGGATCACCCGCACCATCGCGGTTAGACGAGATGCTCCGTCGATGCGCGCGGCCTCTTCGAGCTCAGGCGGAATGGCGTCGAAAAACCCCTTCATCATCCAGATGAACACCGGCAGCAGGAACGAGGTGTAGGCAAGCGCCAGGCCGAAACGGCTGTCGAGCAGGCCCACATTGCGGAGCGTGATGAACAACGGAATGACGATCATGACTGCGGGAAACATCCGCACGGCGAGATACAGCAACAGGATTTTCTGCCGCCCGGCGAAACGGGTTCGCGCGACCGCGTAGGCTGCCAGTGTTCCGGCGGTGGTACAGATTGCGACCGTCACCGCCGTGGTGATGGCGGAGTTGAGGATCAGCTGCGGGAATCCCGAACGGGTCCAGATCGAGACGTAATTGTCCCAGACCGGGCGTTTCGGCAAGTAGGTGAGCGTGGCGGTGATCACCTCCTCGTCAGGCTTGATCGAGATGAGGAATGTCCACAGCACTGGCAGTACCGACAGCGCCACGATCAAAATCACGGCGCCATAAGCCAGGAGGTTGCCGATCAACCGGCGATGCTTCGCCCCCATCATTCTTTCAGCACATTGGACAGGCGGACATACAGATACGAGAACCCCATCAGCCCCACGAACAGCACCATCGCCAGAGCCGATCCATAACCGAAGTTGAACTCCTTGCTGACTTTGAGGAACGCATACAGCGACAGCACCTGCGACGCCCGCCCAGGCCCGCCGCCGGTGAGGATGAGGATGATGTCGGGTGCGTTCACCAAGCTGATCACCCGCAGCACAACTGTGGCCACGATGATCATCTGCAGCTGTGGCAGAATGACATGCCGAAACCGCGCAAACGGCCCCGCGCCATCTATCTCGGCCGATTCATAGAGCTCAAGCGGGACCGCCTTCAACCCGGCGAGCAGCAGCAGCGCAAAGAACGGAAACCCGTGCCATATCTCAACCACCATGGCCGCTCCCAGCGCCGTGTCGGGATTGGCGAACCAGGCGAAATAGCTGTCCAGCACCCCGATCCGGACCAGAATGTCGTTGATCACGCCAAGCCTGGGATCGAGCATCAGCGCCCAGATATGGCCCGCCACCACATTGGGCAGGAACCACGGCAGCAGGATCAGCACCGAGGCCGCACGAAACCCTGGCAGTCCGCGATCGACCAGCAGCGCCGTCGTCAGGCCAAGCAGGAACTCGCCCATCGTGGCCCCCACGACCCAGACGAGCGTGTTGCGCAAGGATAGCCAGAACACTGGATCGTTCCAAAGCGCGACATAGTGCTTGAATCCCACGAAGCCAGTGCCGAGATCGGGCCGGTTGAGCCGCATTTCGCGAAACGACAGACTCATGCCCCAAAAGGTCGGGTACAGCACCACGGCTGCGATCAGCAGCAGGCTCGGCACCAACAGGAACCAGACCCAGCCTCGCCGTTCCGACAGCGTGCCAAGACCCATTCTCAAACCTTCGCGACCGCGGTCCGTTCAATCGCGTCCCAGTCATAGTCAAAGCCGAGACCCGGCGTGTCGGAAACCCGCATCACACCGCCTTGGATGGAGAGCGGTCCGTTGTTGCGCAATTGATCGATCTGCACGGTGTCGATCACCAGTTGCTCATAAAAATCGTTGTTCGGCATGGCAGCGCAAAGCTGCGCGTTGGCATGCCCCATGCCGTGTACCTGGCAGCGCATGCCGTGGCTCTCCGAGAGATGCGCGATCTTCAGCGCGCCGGTTAAGCCGCCCTTCATGTTGCAATTGGTGCGCGTCATGTCGAGTGCGCCCATCTGGATCCAGGTTGCCATGTTCCAATGGCAGCCATCCGAAGTCTCCGCGGCCAGCACAGGGATGTCGAGCGCGTCACAAAGCTTGCGATAGCTGCCGAGCTCGAACTCGCGCATCGGTTCCTCGTACCAGAGAAAATTCTCCCCCTCGAGCACGCGGCCGAACTTCATGGAAGTCACATAATCCCAGCCCGCCGAGCCGTCGAACATCAGCTCCGCATCTGGGCCGGTCCACTTGCGCAGGTTGCGCGACAGCATCGCGTCCTCGCGCGGGTCACCCCAGGCGTGCAGCTTGAACGCGGTGAACCCAACGTCGATGCAATGTTTGATGTGGCGTTCGTACTCGCCCATCGTATTCCATGTGACGGTCGACGCGTAAACGCGCACATTGGGGTTATAGCCCCCTAGCATCTGCCAAAGCGGCATGCCGGCAAGCTTTGATTTCGCGTCCCAAGCCAGGATGTCGATCAGGCCGAGATGCGTCATCGACATCTCCTCAACTCGGTCGATCTCCCAGATCAGCTTCCAGAGCCGCTCGGTGTTGCGCGGGTCCTCGCCGATCAGGGTCTTGAGCCGCCGCTCGGTCAGGCTCAACGCCGCCCAGGCATGGCGCTGCCCGGCCTCGATCTCATAGGCACCGGTGACACCGGCATCAGTGTCCATCCGAAAGATCGCGGCGAGCGGCGTTTTGCCCGCCGGCGTGCCGTCGCCTGACCCGGCCAGACCGTTCCTCCAGCGGAACGGATGCGGCGGGTCGGGACGCTCGACGAGATAGCATCGAATATCGGTGATCTGCACGTTTACATGCTCCGGCTGGGTGCGATGCGCGAGGCTGCGATGGAACTGGCGTGGCGGGCGATATCGGCTTCGAGGAACTCGCCCGCGGCCCCCGCCTCGGGGCCGAAATGGCCCCAGGAATCGGTACCCCGCACCAGCATCGCCACATCCGGACCGGCCGGCTTCACGTGGGCGCCGACATAGCGGATCGCGAAGCCGATGCGCCGGTGATCGGCTCGGTTGGGCTCGGAATTATGCGCGATCTTGACATGGTGCAGCGACATCTCGCCGGGCTTCAGAGCCACATCTCGCACCTGCGCCAGGTCCACCTCGACGGCGATCTCCTGGCCGCGCGAGAGCATGTTTTCGGCAGCGAATGTCTCGACATGTTCTACGATTGGCCACAGATGCGAGCCCGGCACGACGCGCATACAGCCGCTCTGAACGGTGCTCGGCGATAGCGCCACCCAGGCGGTGACGATGTCGGCTGGCTCCAGCCCCCAATAGGTGGCGTCCTGATGCCAGCCGACATAGGCAGGCGAATGTGCCTCCTTGAGGAAGAAATTCGCCCCCCACACGAGGATGTTGGGACCGATCAGCGATTCGACCCGGTCGAGGATGGCCGGATGGGCGCAAAGATCGGCGAGGCGCCGAGACACCACGTGCGTCTTGTGGCGCAGCACCGCGGCGCGGGTTTCAGCCGGTAGCCGGTCGAGATCGGCGACCACCGCGCGCATCGCGACCTGCTCAACCTGGGTGAGCACAGCGTAGGGGAATAGGATCCCCTCCGCCTGGTAGCGAGTGACATCCTGGGCGAGCAGTGCCTTCATAGCGTGGCCTCAAGCCCTGCAATCATGGCATCCACAGCCTGGGCAGGGGTTGAACGGCCGGTCAGCGCTTTCTGGAACTCGGGCTGCACCACGTTGTCCGACCAGCCCGCGACACCTGTGAAACCCTGAGGCAGACGACCGAACTTTGTCGTCTCGATCGCCGCGGCATACAGCGGATTGCCGGTGATGCGCGGATCGGCGGCCACGATAGGGTTTGAGGGGAAATAGCCAGTCTCCTCAAGGAAGGCGATGCCGGCGTCGGGTTCACCCCAAAAGCCTAGCCAGTTCCAGGACGCGTCGGCCTGGGCCGGGTTTGCGATGCCGTTGAACTGGTAGGACATGCGCGCGACGCGCGCGGCGGGACCCGCGGGGATCGGGCAGGTCGCCCAAGTACCGGGCTTGAGGGCTGCGGCGATCTCGGTGAACGACCCGGTGTGGTGCCACACCATCGCGGTCTGGCCGGTTTTAAACCCATCCATGATCTGGCGGAAGCCGTCGCCCGGCGCGCTGGCGGGCACCGCCTTCTGCTTCGTCAGCAGCTCGGTATAGAAGCGCAGCGCTTCAGCAGCCTTGATGCGGTCGATGGCCGGCTTCCCGTTCACCACGATCGGTGAGCCCCAGGCCTCGAACAAATCGATGATGAACTTGTAGCCGCCAGGTCCGCCGCGCAGGCCGAAGCCGTAACGGTTCTTCGCGGGATCGGTCAGCTTCACCGCGGCGGCGGCGAAATCGGCCATCGTTGTGGGCGCCTTGAGGCCGGCCTCGTCGAACCAATCCTTTCGGTAATACATCCAGTCGACAAAGGTGAAGGCTGGCACGCCATAGATCTTGCCGCCGACGGTGCAACCGGACCAGGCCTGCGCCGGGTATTCGGTATATCGCGACCAGGACTTCACCCGCTGGGAGAGATCGGTGAGCGTGCCCATGGCGACGAGATCGGCCACGCGCTCGGCGGTCACCATGGCCACGTTGGGCTTCGCGTTGGCCATGGTGGCAGCCGTCATCTTGGCCATGTATTCGGGGTTGGGGATGTTCTCCTGCACAAGCTTGATGGACGGATATCTCTTGGTAAACAGCGCCATCACCTTCTCCAGACCTTGGAATTCAGTGGTGGAGGTGAAGTGGTGCCAATAGGTGATGCTGGCCGTCTGGGCTGTGGCAGGGCGGACGATCAAGGGGGCGGCGAGCAGGCCTAGGGCGGTGCGGCGGCGCATGGTGGTCTCCCGGGTTGCGGTCAGAGCGTGATCGGAGTGCTGTTCGGGGCGGGGGGCAGCGTGTCGGGTTCGAGGACATCAGGGACGGCCATGGCGCGGGCTTCGGCGCTGAGAGTGAGTCCGTGGCCGGGCCGTTCCGGGGCGATTGCGAAGCCGGCGTCGAACACGATCGGTTGTTCGACGAGATGCATGGTGTTCTGGAACGAATACTCGATCCAGCGCGCCTCCGGAATTGCGGCGGCCATATGGACACCAAGCTCGACCATGGTGTTGCCGAGGCTGACCTCAACGCCGTGGTCGCCGGCCAGCCAGCCGGCGCGCATCACGTCAGAGATATGGCCGTGCACGTTGAGGATATCCGCGCCGCGCGCCTCCAGCAGCAGACGCTTGCCGTGCAGGTCGAGATATTCGCCGGAATTCACATGCACGCGCGGACAGGCCTCGCGAACTTCGCGCAGGCCCCGGAAATCATCGCGCAGGATCGGGTCCTCGGCCCAAAATATTTCAAAGCCGGCGCGCTGGTAAATGCCGAGCCGACGGATCGCCTCCTTCGGCGTCCAGGCCTCGTTGCTGTCGACCATGATAGTCGCGTTGCGTCCGACTGCTGTCCGCAGCAGTTCAAGCCGGTTGATGTCCCAGGCGACGTCGGGATGGCCGACCTTGATCTTGAAGGCGGAAAACCCCAGCGCCGCGGCTTGGCCGAACAGGCTCGCGTAGTCTTTGTCCGACAGGTGGTAGTCGAGCCCGCTCGCATAGGCGGGCACGCGGGCGTCGGTGCCGCCAAGCATGCGATAGAGCGGAAGGCCGGCCTGTTTCGCCGCCAAGTCCCACATCGCCTGGTTGATGGCTTCGCCGAAATTGAGGCTTGTGTTCCGCCAGTTGCCGCCGCGCGGCCGGGCAAGACGATGGATGACGCCGGCAGGGGGCGCCCCCTCGATACGCTCCCATGCCTCGAGGCGGAACAGTCGCTCGATCTCGGCCAACGACGGCAGAACATGCGCGATGCTGCTGAAAAACCCAAGCCCCACAGTGCCGTCATCGGCGATGAGCTCAAGCGCTGCGATGTGGGCAAAGGCGAAGCGCACCTGGCTGTCGCCGATCACGCGGTCGCGCCGAAACTGAAAGCGCGTGAGACGGAAGCCGTCGACCCGCATATTTCCCCCTTGTCGCCGCTGCCGCGGGCGTAGCCCCTTGTTCGAGACTCTGATATATCAGTTGTCATGGATGATAGATCACATACGGCTGCGACGGCAAGTGACGCGTTGGAGGTGCTGTCCGCCCCCTACGCTCCGTTGCGGGAGACCGAGACCGGCCCGCGCAGCCTCAGCGATGTCGCCTATGCACGCTTCATTGACGCGCTGTTCGACCGTCGGATCACCCCTGGTGCCACGCTGTCGCAGGCCGATCTCGTGCGCATCCTCGATGTGCCGCTGGCCCCGTTGCGCGACGCCTTGCGCGTGTTGCAGACCGAAGGGCTGCTCACCATCCACGCCCGCTCCGGCATCGCGCTCGCCAAGCCGGATTTTGGCATGATCCGCAATACCTACCAGCTCCGCGCGATCCTTGAACGCGCGGCCATCCGCAGCTTCGCCGAGATCGCGGAGATCGGTCTGATCGGGGAGCTCACCGACTGTGCCGAGGCCGTCATCGTGGCAGTCCAGGGTCAGGAGATTTCTGCGGCCGGTGCGCAGGCCGTCGAGCGTATCGATTTCGGCTTTCATATGCGGGTGGTCGCCTGCCTGCAGAATCCGCTGATCCAGACCACCTACCGTCAGGCGCACAGCTTCGACCGACTGATCCGCCTCGACCGTGCTTTTCGCCTGTCCGCACCGCTGGTCGTCCGGACGATGATCGAGCACCTTGATATCCTGGCCGCCTGCGCCCGCCGTGACGCCAATGTGGCAGAGGCGGCGCTGGAGGTGCATTTTGCCCGCGCCATGCAACGCGCCATGGGCTGCGCATGAGGAGACGCCAATGAGCCGGATCGACCAGGTCGAGATCTTGATGGTGGATCTACAGCCGAAAGTACGGCGAACCGACGCCATTCAATCTTTCATCTCGCAGGAGACGCCGATCGTTCGGATCCGCACCACGGATGGGGCGATCGGCACCGGCTATAGCTACACGATCGGCACCGGCGGGCACGCGGTGGTGTCGCTGCTGGAGCGGCATCTGGCGCCGCTTCTGCTTGGGCGAGATCCAGCGATGATCGAGCAGATCTGGCGCGATTTGCAGTTCTCCACGCATGCGACCTCCGTCGGTGCGATCACCTCGTTGGCGCTGGCTGCGATCGACACGGCACTGTGGGATTTGCGCTGCCTTGGTGCCGGTCAGCCTCTGCATCGCATGGCCGGTGGCGCGCAGTCGCGCGTGCCGCTGTACACCACCGAGGGCGGCTGGCTGCATATCGAGACTCCAGCGCTGATCGAGGATGCGCTGCGGGCAAAGGAAGCCGGGTTCGGCGGCTGCAAGCTGAAGGTTGGCCGCCGCCCGCACGACGATGTGGCGCGGCTCTCGGCTGTGCGCGAAGCCGTCGGTCCCGATTTCGAAATCATGGTCGACGCCAACCAGGCCTTCGCGGTGGATGAGGCGATCCGTCGCGCGCGACTGTTCGAGCCGCTTGATCTCGCCTGGTTCGAGGAACCGCTGCCGGCCGATGATCTCGACGGGCATGTGCGGCTTTGCGCCGCGACCACCCTGCCTGTAGCGGTAGGTGAGTCGATCTACGGGATTGGCCATTTCCGAGACTATTTGCAGAAAGGCGCGTGCTCGGTCGTACAGGTCGATGTCGCGCGCATCGGTGGCATCACACCGTGGCTGAAGGTCGCGCATATGGCCGAGGCGTTTAACCTGCCGGTCAGCCCGCATTTCCTCATGGAGTTGCATGTATCGCTATCGGCCGCGGTGCCCAACGGGCGCTGGGTGGAATACATCCCCCAACTCGACGGCATCACGCACAGTGGCATAACAATCGAAGCAGGCTACGCGATCCCGCCGACAAGGCCTGGTCTCGGCATTTCGTGGGATTGGGAGCGGATCCAGGCACAGTCGATTGCAAATGTGGTGTTGCAGGCTCGGCTGTAGTCCAATGACGACCTCAGCAATTATCCACCACCTTGCGACGCGAGGTAAAGTCCGAATCCATGGGCGAATGGATCGCGATGATTTGCAGTAGCTCAGCAAGGAGCAATTGATCGACCTGGTGCTTCGGCTTCAGCGGACGGACAAGAATTCACACACTTCGGCAAAGCTCCCGTCGACGGACGAGAAAGAGAAGCGCGAGAACGCGAGGCCTGGCGGAGCAAAGCCCGGGCACGCGCCGCACAGCCGTCGGCTGGCGGATCATCCCGACGAATTTCACGACCATATCCCCGATTTCTGCAGGCAATGCGGCGGCGCGTTTTCCCCTGACGAGACGCTTGAACTGATGGTTGAATACGACGAGATCGAGAGACCGCCGGTCAAACCATATATCGTGCGTCATCGCCGCGTGGCGCAGAAAGCGCTGGCGCCGACGGTCGCGATGCCCACGCCGTTTGGACCGCGCATCCATGCGCTGGCGATCTATCATAAGGGTTTCCAGGCACTGTCCTACGAGCGCTTACGCGTCCTGTTCCAGGCGCGTTCGGCCTGGCGGTGAGCGAGGGCGCGCTGATGAACATGTTCATCCGCTCGCACCCGCGGTTCAAGATCGATGCACAGAAAGCCCGGGCCACCCTTCGTGCCGCTCGGGTCGTCGCCAGCGACGAAACCGACGTTCGGATCGAGGGCACGAACGCGTATCATTGTGTGTTCCACCGCAAGGACGCGGTCGTGCATCAGCCCGATTATTCTCGCGCCGCCCGCGTCGTGTCTGGATGTCCGATCGCTATTTAGCCCAGCAATCGCACGGCTAATGGCATCAAACCTGCCTGGCGCATCTGGCACGCGACAAGGCTTTTGCACTGGAGCAAGGCTTGGATGACCTCCCCTTCCGGTTCAATCTCTGGCTCGGGAAAGCCTTAGATCAAGCCGAAGCCATTGCCGATTTTGCTGCGTCAACGCTTGCGCGGAAAAAACGAGATCTGGAAAAGCAGCTCGCCGTAACGGCACCCGCGCCATGTGGGCGGCCGAGGCCGACGCGGACGTGCGAACCACAATCGAACCCGCGCGGCTCAAGGGCGCCAATCCCCTCGACGTCAACGTCGGTGTTCTCGAACAACAGTGGCGCGGGCTGCAAAATCCAATCTCCTGGGGTGGGTAATTACCTGTAGGGTCCTACTTCTCGACGAAAACGTTGGTGTAGAACGCCGTGGTCTGCATGTCAGTCGAGACATCCTGATACTTTTTCATCAGATCAAGCGTTCGGGCCCAATCGGACGGCGCCATATAGCCGAGCGTGTGCCCCTTGCTGTCCGGCGACTCAAGCAACGCGAGCGAGGCGAGCAGCTGCGCCTTGAGCAGATCGGCGTCAGCTTGCGGCTTTTCCGCCATTGTCGCGGCAACCGCCTTGTCCGGATTTGCACGCGACAGTTCGATGGATTTGCGCGTGGCGCGCACGAAGCGCGCGACCAGATCGGGCTTGCCGTCCAGTGTCGCCTTGCTCACCAGAATGGTCAGGCCCTCAGTGTTCAGGCCGAGTTCGGCGAATGAGAACACCTTTTGATCCAGGCCCTTCTGGTCGAGCACCACCACCTGATTCTCCAGGCCGGCGAGCAGACCGTCGACGCGCTTCTGCAGAACGGCCACGATTTTACCAGCCCCGTCGACGTTGAGCGTACGAATCTTGCCAGCATCCACGCCGGTGATCTGCCAGAGCGCCGGCAGCAGCGCAAATGAAGCCTCGCCGGCAGTGACGGCGATCAGTTTGCCCTCGACATCCTTGATCGACTTCACCCCCGCATCGGCACGAAACGAAATGCCATAAGGCGACTTGTTCAGAATTCCCATCACTGACACAACCGCCGCACCACGCGTGGCGCCGGCGATCACGCTGCCGCCATCTGCCAGCCCGAACGTGTCACCACCCGTTGCCACCGTCTGCACCGTGCGCACCGAGCCTTGACCCTCGCCGATATCGAGGTCGATGCCCTCGGAGGTATAGGCGCCGGCGGCCTTGCCGTAGAAGAAGATGGTGTGCACGCCTGAAAGCAAGAAGTTAAGGCGCAGGCTGGCCTTGTCGGATGCCTCGGCCGTCGCGGCGCTGGCGGTGAGACCGAACACGAAGGCCGTGGCGGCGGCGAGCAGTGATTTCCGGCCGATTTTCATTTGACGTTTCCTTTGGTTTTATGGATCGGACAATGATCAGGTTGGTGTTTTGCCGAGGCTGAGCTCGTCGCGACGTTGCGAGACGTGCCAGGGGATGCAGATGCGCTCGATGGCTTCCACAGTGCCGTAAAGGGCGAGCCCGAGCACGCTCAGGACGATGATGACAGCAAACGTCATCGCCGTGTTCATGTTGCCGTTGTAGCCAAGCAGCAGATAGCCAAGTCCGTTGTCGGAGGCAACGAACTCGGCCACCACGGCGGCCGTTGCCGACAGGGCCGCGGCGACCTTGAAACCGGCGAACAGCGAGGGCAGGGCACCGGGAAGTTCGACCTGCCAAAAGATGCGCAGGCGGCTGGCGCGATAGGTGCGGGCGAGATCGAACACGTCTGGCTCGATGGACTTGAACGCGACGATCGCATTGACCACGATCGGAAAGAACGACAACAGAAACACCAGCAGGATCTTCGAGGGCAGTCCGAAGCCGACCCAAATGATGAACAGCGGTGCGATCGCGATTTTCGGGATGATCTGCAGTACCACCAGCAGCGGGTAGAACACTGCCTCGAACGCCTTGGAATAGACCACGAGCAACGCCATCGCCACGCCGAGCAGCGCTGCCACCAGGAAGCCGAGCACCATCGGCAGCAGCGTGTACAGAGCCGCGGGACCGACGATATAGAAATTACGAAACAACTGCGCGAGCACGTGCGATGGCGCCGGCAGGATATATTCCGGCACATGCAGGAGCCGCACCGCGATTTCCCAGACCAGCAGCGCGCCGATCAGGCTTGCTGCAACGTGCAGGCCATTGCGGGCCCGATTTGCGAGGCTCATCCGCGTTCCCCCATCTCTGCGAAGCGGTTGACCGCTTGCGTGTTCTGCTTGGACAGCTTCGCGTCGCATTAAAGCTTGACGCGAGTTGATGGAACAGTGTTCTAAATTACCTATAAGTCGTGTCAACGCCAAACTCGCAGGACGGTAACGACCATGAGCCAAACCGCTGTCGGGCCGCTGTCGGGTATCCGGATCGCAGGCGTCACCAAGCGCTTCGGCCCGGTGGGCGCCGGCGTCACGGCGTTGGAGCAGGTCGATCTCGACATCGGCGATGGTGAATTCGTGGCCGTCGTTGGTCCCTCAGGCTGCGGCAAATCCACGCTGATGCGGTTGATCTCTCGCCTGGCCGAACCCAGCACCGGCAGCATCTCGGTATTCGGCGAAACGTCGAACCTGCCGCCGCCCGACATGGGGATCGTCTTTCAGGGCCATGTGCTGCTCCCGTGGCGCAGCATTCTCGACAACGTGCTGTTCCCCGCCGACATCACCGGCCGCGACCGCAACGCGCTGAAGCCGCATGCGCTGGAACTGCTGGAGAGTGTCGGGCTCAAGGATTTCGCCCAAAACTTCCCCCACGAACTCTCCGGCGGCATGAAGCAGCGCGCCTCCATTGCCCGTGCCCTGCTGATGCGCCCAAAGCTCTTGCTGATGGACGAACCGTTCGGAGCACTCGACGCGCTGACCCGCGAACAAATGCGTGTCGATCTCGAAGCGCTCTGGCTCGAACATAAGATGACCGTCGTGTTCATCACCCATTCCATCGACGAGGCCGTGCTGCTCGCCGACCGGGTGATCGTGATGACCCCGCGTCCGGGACGGGTCGAAACGATCCTGGATATCGGCATTCCCCGCACCCGCGGACTGCACGCGCGGCGCCACCCGGAATTTTTGCGGCGCAGCGAGGAGATCACCGATATTTTTCTCTCGCGCGGCGTGTTGCAGCGGCACTGAAGCAATCTGAAGCACATGTCAGAGCTCGAGATTATCCCGCCCGGCAATGCCATCGAACGCGTCATCGGCGCCATCGAGATGCTGGGGATGGCGGATGCGCCTCTTCGTTTGTCTGCGATCGCCCAGCGGCTTGGTATCCCAAAGTCGGCAGTGCATCGCATTCTCACTAGCCTGGGCGATCGCGGCTGGGTCGAGCAGAGCCACAATGACAGCTACGCGCTGACGTTGCGTATGCCGCTGCTGGGGCAACGGATGCTGGCGCTGCTCGACCTCACGAACCTGCGGCAACCGGTTCTGGAACGGCTGGCCGGACGCACACGTGAACTCGTGCGGCTGACCGAGTTGCGCCGAGACGAACTGATCTGGATCGGCTCCGCCCGTGGCCGGCGCTCTGGCCTGGTCTACGAGGCCGACATGACAGAGCGCATCGTGCCGTTCGCCACCGCCAACGGCCGCGCATGGTTGGCGACGCTGCCGGTCGACCGCGCCATTCGCATTGCGAAGGAGGCCGGTCTCGGCGCGCGGGCTGATCTTCCCAAGGCGGTGCAGACCGTAGCGGCCTTGCGCGCCGAGCTGGTGGCGACACGCCAGCGCGGCTTCGGCCTGACACTCGAGGAAGCCGAGGATGGCGTTGCCGCGATCGCGGTCACCATTGGCAAAAGCAGTGAGGTAGTCGGAACTATGAGCGTCGCCGCCCCGGTCAGCCGCCTCGGCCCTGCCAGGATCGCGGAAATCCTGCCGGAACTGCAACGCGCCGCACAGTCGATGATGCTGATCTGGAACACCTCAAGGCTTGATGCTGCGGCCATGACCGCCGAGCCGGCGGCCCGGATCGCCAGATGACATCGAATGGAGTTGCGATCGTCACCGGCGGCGCCGGCGGGATCGGCCGTGCCATTCTCGCCCGGCTGCGTGAGGACGGTCTGCGCACCGTCTGCTGGGATTTGTCGGACGCAGCATCTGAAGCGGACCTTGCACTCTGCGTCGATGTCACCGACGACGCGGCCCTCGACCGTGCGGCACGAGAGACCATCGACCGCGCCGGGACAATCCGCGCGCTGGTCATCAATGCGGGCATTCTGGGACCGGTCGGTCCGGTCTGGGAGGCAAGCCCGACAGATATTCGCAGGGTGTTCGACGTGAACCTGACGTCGGCCTTCCTGACCGCCCGTGCGGTCATCCCGCATATGCGTGCCAACGCCGGTCCGGACCGGGGCCGCGTCGTCATCATGTCATCGTTGCAGGCCAAGGAGGGCACGGCGCTGGCGGGCCCATACGCTGCGGCGAAGGCAGGGTTGATCGCGCTTACCAAATGTCTCGGCAAGGAACTCGCCGCCGACGGCATTCTGGTCAATGCCGTCACCCCCACGGTGGTTCGGACGGCAATGGAGCAATCGATCACATCCGAACGCCGCGCCGATCTTCTGGCCCGAATCCCGCTTGGCCGTTTCATGGAGCCTGCGGAGGTGGCCGAGATGGTGGCTTGGCTGTGCAGCCCGCAATGCAGTTTCTCGACCGGTGCGGTGTTTGATCTCTCCGGCGGCCGTGCCACGTCATGAGGGGCGCGATCCGCCTGAGTCGAGCAGGTCGAACTGCAGCGAGTACACACCTCTGATCACATCGAGCAGGGAGAAGGATTCGAGGGCGCCGGCCCCGAGCGGTCCCGCCAATGCCTCACGTATCGCGTGGGCCGTGGAGCCTTCGATCATCACCACCCAGCGCGGCACCGCATTTTCGGGACGGCCGGCCTGCTCGGCGGTCTTGGTGGTGCTGACCGCAACATCGGCACGACTGACGTGACAGGCGACGACCCCGGGCGCGAGCGCCAGTTCCGCCAAGACCACCGCCATCCGCTCCATTAGGGCCTTGTCGCGCGCTGCATCGCAATCGAACCGCAACGTGCCGAGGAACCCGCCCGACGCCGCGCCCAGCGAAATGTCGTTGCGGCACAACGAACGGGCAACGTTGCGGAAGTAACTGACGGTATCAGTCGTCCATGGTGTCGGGCTGTTTAGCCGCGCCAGGTAAGCGGTGCCGCCAAGCACCTCTGCATTCCGCACGTCGTAGAGGGTGAAATACTGGGGTGAACCGGCCAGCTCGCCGTTTACGGCGATGTAGCGACGGCCCCGCAGAAACCCATCGATGCCGAGGCGTTCGGGCATGTGTTCGCGGTAGTGCCACTCATAGAAATTGGCGCGCCCCTCCGGCGCGATGTCGTTCCAGATTGCGACGACCGCTTGGCCTGTCAGAGCCATCAGAGAAGTCCCCCGCTTGCGAACATATTTTCGTGCCCGTTCGTGAGCATGTCGGTCATAAAGACTGGTTGCTCAATGATATGCCGCATGATTGCGTGGAACATTGTTCTATTCAAATAAGTGGTGCTGATCCGATTGGCAAGCTTTCGGCCATGCCCCAATCAGGCAGAACGCGACTGTTGCAGCGATTGGTCCAGTGTTTCGCCAGGCGTGTCGGGTTCCCTGCTGGATCACCACGTCGTGGGCTGCGAGGTTGCGTGTCGCGCCGTCGTCCAACTCCAGGGTAATCTCGCCTGATAGCACGATCGCGTGGTCGATTGTATCGGTCCTGTGCATTCCGGGAGCGGCGGGTTCGAAGCGGTCCGCGATGCCCGGCGACTCTGCCAGATGCTCCGCAACGGACGCAGCGACGTCGAATTCGAGCGCAGCCATCACGGAGTCCGGTGGGAACGTGACGACCAGCAGCGTCGAGCCACCAGGTGCAGGGTGCAGCGAGACCGCCCGCAGCGTTGGATTATCGTCCGTCGCTGGCGGCGCGTCCGCATCTCGCATCCAGACCGGGTTCGAGACGAAACCGGGCGTGTGCGTCATCGACTTCGCACGAGGGCTCGGGCCATCGGACAGGAAAACAGATCGTCCAGCGGCATCATGGCCAGTGACGACGCGCCGTATGATCATCTGGCGCTTCCCCGAAGGTTCAAAAGAAAGCCTGCAGTCCGGTGATGGCGCGGCCAAGAATCAGCGCGTGCACATCATGCGTGCCTTCGTAGGTGTTCACCGTCTCCAGGTTCTGTGCGTGGCGCATCACCTGGTATTCGGGTGAAATGCCGTTGCCGCCGTGCATATCCCGCGCCATGCGGGCGATGTCGAGCGCCTTGCCGCAGTTGTTGCGCTTGACGATGGAGACCATCTCGGGCGCCATCTGCCCCGCATCGAACAGCCGGCCGACGCGCAGGGAAGCCTGCAGGCCAAGTGCGATCTCCGTCTGCATGTCGGCCATCTTGCGCTGCATCAGCTGGGTCGCGGCCAAAGGGCGGCCGAACTGCCGACGGTCGAGCGTGTATTGGCGGGCGCGATGGAAACAATCCTCGGCCGCCCCCAGCACGCCCCAGGAGATGCCGTAGCGCGCGGGGTTGAGGCAGCCGAATGGGCCCTTCAGCCCCGACACATTCGGCAGCGGCGCGTCTTCGCCCACCTCAACATCCTCCATCACGATCTCGCCAGTGATCGAAGCGCGCAGCGACAGTTTGCCCATGATTTTCGGGGCGAACCGGCCCTTCATGCCCTTCTCCAGCACGAAGCCGCGGATGGCATTGCCGTGGGCGGCTGATTTCGCCCAGACGACGAAGACATCAGCGATCGGCGAATTCAAGATCCACATCTTGGCGCCGTTGAGCAAATAGCCTCCTTTAGCCTTCTCCGCCCGTGTCTTCATGCCGGCGGGATCGGAGCCCGCATCCGGCTCGGTCAGGCCGAAGCAGCCGATCCACTCGTCGCACGGCGGCCCTGGTCCAGGACAGTTACGCGGTCGGAGAGATTGACCACGACATGCATCAGGTGCTCCACGAAGACGATGGTGGTATCGCCGCCGCGGATGTCGCGGATGAGCTCGACCGCACGGTCGGCCCCGGTCGGCATGAGGTTGCACAGCACCCCGTCGAGCAGCAGCAGGCGGGCGCGGACTGCCAGGGCGCGGGCAATGCCGCGTTGGGCGATGATGTGCGGGGCGAGGTTGCCGATCGACCCGCCGTCCAGCTCGATCGTGCCGGAAGTCAGGCGGAAGCGAGGATCTCGCCTTGATGCACGCTGAGGGTGACGCCGCGAAGTGCCTCAAGCCCACCAAAGGATTCTTCGACATTGCGGTAATCGAGCAGCACCGAACCCGGCGCGTTCGGCACGTTGACCGGTGCTGGCAACGGGATCGGTGCGGGCATCGGCGTCGGTGCCGCGCGGCCCGAAAGTCGCGCCAGCAGCGCTGGCACCACGCCCGTCGGCAACACCGGGATAACGATGACCAGTGCCAGCGCCACGCCTGCGCGGCCGAGTTCGGCCTACGACCCGCCGGTGAACGCGTGGAGCGCCAGCGTGATCAGCGCAGCACCCACCGCAGGCCCCGCCCAGTGGCGCGATCCACCCAGGATGCTCATCAGCACCAGATAGAGCGGCACGGTAATCGCGAACGTCTCGCCGACCGTGACGTAGCCGACTTAGACGGCGTGGACCGCGCCCACCGCACCTGCAATCGCGGAGGAGAGCATGAAGGCGGCGAGCTTGTAGCGCAGCGTCGGCACGCCCTTGACCTCGGCGGCGGCCTCGTCGTCGTGGATGGCGGCGAGCCCCATGCCCAGCGCGGAATGGCGCACCAGGAACGAGATCAGCATGGCGCCGAAGGCGAGTCCGAGCCCGAGCGTGTACAGCGTCGCCGGAACCGAGCCTGCGATGTCTGAGAGGCGGATATCAGCCAAATTCACGCCGGCGCCGTTGTCGAGAGGCGTGTTGGACACGATCGTCGCGATCACGAACGTCATCGACAGGGTCAGGAGCGCGAAGAACTTGCCGCGCAGCCGCGGATTGCGGAACGCAACCAGCCCGATGCCCAGCGCCAGCAGGGCGGCGAGGGCGGCCGCAATCGGAATGGTCAGCAGGAACGGCACATGCAGCCGCGTCGTCAACGTTCCGGTGGCATAGACGCCCACGCCGTAGAACGCCGCATGACCGAAGCTCCAATAGCCGGCATAGCCGCTCAAAAGGCCCCAGGAGGTCGACAACGCCACCCAGAAGAACACCAGATACATCAGCGACAGGGCGTAATCGGGCAGCCCAAGTCTGGGCAGCACCGCGCAGGCCGCCGCCGCCGTCACGATTCCGGCAGCACTCTGGTTACGGGTCAAAGCCATTTCGGATTTCCGATCAGAATGACGATTAGCAGCGTGAACCACTCCAGTGGTGCCCAGGCCGGGCTGAACGCGGCCATGGCGACCGATTCGGTGACACCGATCAGCACCCCCGCCCCCAATGCGCCCAGCGGATTGCCCAGTCCGCCGATGATCACGATGGCGAAGATCACGCCAATCCAGGAGCTGATCTTGGACGGCGCCAGCGTGCGATATGATTGGTCATGCCCAGCTGGTACACGAGAAAGGCGCCGAAGAACGCCAGCGCGAAATGGCTGATGTTGACCAGCCGAAGCAGTCCCCAGCTGAGACTGAGACCGAGCGCCATCAGCCCATAGATGCCCCGGATCAGGATGCCGCCGATGACCGACTGGCCGAACAGCGTGGCGCTCACGGGATGATCCGCGTCACGGGGGTGTGTAACACGATGCCGGGAAGGCGCAGGCTGGCGGGCCATACCGCCGTCCAGCCGAATTTCTGTATCTGCTTGAGCGCGGTGCCGACGGGGCCTGAATTGTTCGGGCCGGTGAAGGTCTGCTGGCCCATCATTGTATCGACCTTGTTGGCCTTCAGCCAGGCGCCCATGACTTTGTCGTCCAGCCCCTTGGTGTCAATGGCGGCCGCCTCCAAGATCTGCCAGGCGGCGAATTCGACTACAAACGCAGGCGCGTCCTTGTTGGACAGGTATGGCGCCTGCTCCTCGAACAACGTCAGGCTGGTCGTCCCCTCGGCGGCTGGGTTGGCGGCCATCGGGCCCGGGGCGGGGGAAAGACAGAAATGCCGCGGCGGCACATAGGCGATCTTGCGGCTGGCATCGAGGAAGGCGCTACCCTCGAGGCCGAGCGCCCCCATCCACAGCAGGTCGGTAGCAGCATCCTTCACCCGGGCGGCGATCGGGCCGTAATCCTTAGTGCCAAACTCGTATTCCAGATACAGCGCCAGCTTCAACCCGCGCTGCTCGGTGATCTCCTTGGCCCCGGTGGCAAGATCGAGGGCGCCGGGGAACTTGCTGGTGACGATGGCGATGGACTTGGGTGGCGTTTTGGTTGCGGCATAGGCATCGAACACGATCTGAGCATCGGCCATACGCGGGTCGGGGCTCAGCGGCAGTGCGGGGAACTGCAGATCGTAATTGCCCAGGCTGGGGTTGCCCAGGCTGCTCTGGATGAACAGCTTGCCGTAGCGCTGCGACACACCCATCGCGGCCAGGATCGAAGACGTGCCGTACGGCCCCATCAGCAGATCCACCTTTTCGGATGTGATCAGCCGCTCGTACTGGGTGCGCGTGTTGGCGGGCTGGGACTGGTCGTCGAGCAACACCCATGCCACCGGGCGGCCGAGCAGACCGCCGCGCCGGTGGATCATGTCAACGAAGATCTCGCCGGCGATCTTGTGGGTCTGACCCACCGAGGCGAGTGGACCGCTGAGCGGCAAGGTGCCGCCGACGCGGATTGGCGCGCCGGAGGGCGCTGCGGACTGCGCATGCACCGAACATTCACCGAGCGCCAGGACCGACATGGCCTGCAGCAGCGTTCGCCGTCCGATCGAATGATTGGCCATCGCCATCCTTTGGGAATTGCGGCGCCCTTTGTCGGCGGAGCAGCCTTGGATGAAGACAAAGGATTTGGGTTCACGGCGGTAAATCGAAAATCACGAAAGTTACGCGATTGACCAAATTTTCGAAAATGCTCTGATGCTGTCCGAGAAATGCTGGGGAGGCACGCCGATGGGCAGAACCATGAAGGCCGCGCATCTGCACGTCATCAGCGCGCTGGGCAGAGGGGCTGCCATTGAGACGATGCACCAATCGTTGAAGTCGCTGCGTCGGGGCGGCAAGTTCGTGAATGTCGGCGCAGTGTCCGAGGCGCGGGCGATCAACATGAAATGGCTGATGGACGAGCAGACCCAGGTGATCGGGTCCAACTGGTTCACCCCCGCCCAGGGTCGCGATCTGGCGGCGATGGCGGGCAGCGGCGTGCTCGACCTACCGGTGCTGCAGCATCATCGCTTTCCGCTCGCCAATGTGAACGAGCCGATCTCCGGCCTGAAGGACCGCAACGGCGGGTTCGGCAACTACGTTGTCATGCCGTGAGCAACGATGCCCCAACCAGCGCCCCTGGAAATGGATCGGGTCAGGCGGTTGCCGGGTTCGAATTGGTGAGTGGGATCCGAGAGGCGATTGTCTCCGGCACGTTCGACCCCAGACAGAAGCTGAAATTCGAAGAGTTGCGGGCCCGCTTCGGCGGCAGCATGGGCTCGCTGCGCGAGGCATTGCTGCAACTGGTCAGCGAAGGGCTTGTGCGCACCGAGGCCAATCGCAGCTTTACCGTTGCCCCGGCCTCGGTGGCGGACCTGAATGATATCACCGAACTTCGGCTCCAATTTGAGCGCCAGACGGTGACGGACGCCATCCAGCGCGTCGGCGATACCTGGGAGGCCGAGATCGTCGCGTCTCTGCATTTGCTGGTGAAGCAGGCTAGTGCCGCCGATGGCGGCACACGCTCGCAGGCCCGGCCCGTGCGCCATCGCAGGTTCCACCACGCGCTGGTGGCAGCCTGCGGCTCGCCATGGCTGCTGCATTTCCGCGGCGTGCTGTTCGACCAGGCGGAACGCTACCGCAGCCTCGGGAGGCTCTACCGGCGCGAGCCGCGTGACGTGGTGGTGGGGCATCGCGCCCTGGCGGATGCGGTGCTGGCCCGCGATGTTGCGCTCGCCTGCGAACTTTCCGAACTGCACATTCGCGGAACGGTGCGTAACGTCATGGCCAATGTGCCGGAACTGAAGGCCGCGGTTTCGTGAATCTCGGCATCGAAGGCCGCACGGCGTTGGTCTGCGCCTCCAGCCGCGGGCTGGGACGGGCCTGTGCGACGGCGCTTGCCCAGGAAGGCGTCATCGTGTTCGTCAACGGGCGCCAGGAGAACGTCGTCGCGCGGGCCGCTGCTGAGATCCGTGCTGAAACGGGTGGTGTCGTGCATGCCATCGCGGCCGACGTGGCCTCGCTCGATGGGCAGCAGACCTTGCTCGCGGTATGTCCCCAGCCTGACATCCTGGCCGCCAACATGATAGCTCCGCTCACGCTGATCCGCGCGGTGCTGCCGGCGATGGTGGCACGGATGTTCGGCCGCATCGTCTACATCACCTCGGCCATGGTCGCCACGCCACGCCCACATATGACGCTGTCAGCGGGCAGCCGCGCGGGGCTCACGGCCGTGCTGAAAGGCGTGTCGCTGGACGTGGCACGCCATAACGTGACCATCAACAACATGCTGCCCGAGCGCTTCGACACCGCGCGCCAGGAGCAGATGGCCCAGTTGGCGATGAAGCGGGATGGCATCAGCTACCATTAGGCCCGCGCGCTGCAGGTCGCATCGATCGCCGCCCGCAGGCTGGGCGACTCACGCGAATTCGGCGCCACGTGCGCCTTCCTGTGCAGCGACCTCGCCGGCTTCATGTCCGGCCAGAACCTGCATCTGGACGGCGGCTCCTATCCCGGACTGATCTGAAGGAAAGCGTGGCGTGAGCATACCCCAGACCGCCTTTCCCGCTCCGTTCAAGGTCACTCGCGCGAGCCATGTGGTGCTTGATGTCACCGACCTCGACCGCAGCCGCCGGTTCTATGCCGACGCGTTGGGCCTGGTGGTGACGCAGGCGTCGGCCGACGCGGTCTGGCTGCGCGGCATGGAGGAGGCGTGTCACCACAGTCGCGTGCTCCACAAGGCCAGCACTCCGAGCTGTGTCCGCATCGGTATGCGTGTTTATACCGAGACGGATCTCGACCACGCTTATGCTTGGTTCACTGCAGCCGGCTAACCCGCGGCATTCGTCACCCTCGCACACCAGGGCCGCACGCTGCAGGTCGACGACGCTGTCGGCACCCGGCTGGAATTCTGCGCCACCATGCGTGTTCAACCGCGCATGCTCGGCAAATTCGAACAGCATCGCGGGCTGCTGCCGCTGCGCCTCGATCATTTTCAGCTGTTCACGCCGAACGTTCCCGATGCAGTGCGGTTCTACATGGACATGGGATTCCGGCTGTCGGAATACATGGCTGTCGACGGCACCGACACGCCGGTGTTCGGGTTCCTGCAACGCAAGGGCAACCCGCACGATATCGTGTTCGCGAATGGCACTGGCCCGCGCCTGCACCATTTCGCGTTCGTAGTGCCGGATGCGGCATATCTGCTGTACGCGTGCGATGTGGCGGGCAGTCATGGCTTCAGCGATGCCTTGGAACACGGCCCCGGCCGGCATGGACCGGGGCACGCGATGTTTGTCTATTTGCGGGACCCAGATGGCCATCGGATCGAGTTGTTCGCCACGCATTACCAGGTAATGGACATCAAGAACGAGCCGGTGCGCTGGGAGGCGAGCTAGCTGCGCAATCGCCCCTGGGGCCTGCCGCCGCGGCAGGCTTGGTATAGCGAGGCGTCGCTATTTCAGGATGTTGCGCCTGTGCCATCGGCAGTCACACCGCAGCCGTTCACGTGGGAGAAAGTGCTCAAGATACTCTGAGGGATTTGATATTTACAAACACTTTGACCTCAAAATAGCTCCAAGCTCTTCTAGTTAAACGTGTGCGGTTTTTTGATGATGCCATGAAAAGCCGCGAGCAGATCTGCGGATGGATAGTAGTAACCGCCGCAACTCCTGACTCATGAAGATTCCCAAAGCGTTGAGAGCCTGATTCTCTGAGCGCGTGCGGTCGTTTCGACGCATTGGAGGATCAGATGGCTGCGGTGGTTAACATCAGTGCGCTTCCTCAGCGACCAGACGAAATGGCGCATATCCGACAGGCCCTGATCGAAACCGCCCGCGCCATCTCGGCCGAGCTTCGCTGAGGCGAGGGTGCAACCCGAAAGCCAATTCCGGCTCCGCCGGATGGCCTTCGGCCCGACCAGGGCTCTGCCCTGGACCTGCCAGAGGCAGGGCCTCTGGACGCCATTCGTTAAGGCATGTCTCTGAGTGATGAGTGGTGCTTCCCCCGGGGGGGTGGTTCCC